>NZ_JBJXFV010000009.1:0-79591 GCF_046154365.1 Prosthecobacter sp. | reverse complement strand
TCTTTTGGTTGCTCTCCACCCCGCCTCACGGCGACGCAGTTACTTTAAGTTCTCACCCGGAACACGGTTCCAGATGGCCGAGGTATTCCACCTCGGAGGGTTGTGGCGCTCCACAGCGCACGAGGATAGGCTTCCAGCCTGTCAGCGGATCGAGGCGTCCCGCCTTCGTCCGGGAAAAAGGCTGGAAGCCTCTGTCCATTGTCAGGCCGGAGGCCTAACCTCCGCGCACGATCTTTGGCGCCATCTGGAGGCAGCGTAGCTTGCCATCCTGCAACCAGCCGTTGTCGTTGCGCACGATGACGCGCAGGTTCTTCGGCGGCTGGCTGCCGAGATAGGCATCGGCTTTGATGAGGGTGATCGTCAGGCTGCCGTCGTCGTGACGCTGGATGATTTGCGGTTTGTCGGTGTCGAACCAGCCGTCTTCGGTGAAGACGATGATCTTGTCGGCTTCGCGCTGATTTTTGCTGAGGCGAGCCTGCGCGGTGGCGGGTTTGAGCATCAGCGTGATGGTTTGACCCGCTTCGTTTGCGTTGGAGGTCCAGGCATCGCTGGTCTGTTCGACACGGGCACGTTCTTCATCGAGCAACTTGTGCCATCTGCCATTCAACTCGGCGGTTTCGGCGACGGGCAATGTGAGGCTGAGTTCCATCGAGCCAGGATGGCAGGAGTTGCCACAGCACATCCATGAGGCGAGGCCGGCGAGGGTGATGGAGTCGCCCACCTTCAAGTTCGCGGGCGGTGTTACCTCGGTGCGCAACATCACATCACGATCAAAGCCCTGTGCCTTGATCTTGAACATGAGCGTGCGCTCAGGCTCGGGATAAACGAGTTCGCCTGCCTTCCAGCCTTTCGGTAAACTCCACTTCATCTGCGTCGGCACGCCGACAATACCGGGGAAACGCCAGTAGGTATGCGCACCGCGATCATGCTGGAGCCAGAGGCCGACGGTGAACGGTTTGCCGGGAACGATGGCGGCTTGCTCGGAGACGAGCTGAATGGTGAGGCCGGTTTGGGCGGCGGCGGGAGTCAGGCTGGCAAAGAGGAGAAAAGTGCTCAGTGCCAAGTGCTCAGTGCTCAGTATTCCACCAAGCCACCGCAGCGCATGACTGAGAACTGAGCACTGAGCACTGAGCACTTTGAAACTTCGTTCCATAATGCTCTCAATAAGCCGCATGCCCCGGTGTACGGGCAAACGGAATGACATCGCGGATGTTGGGAACTCCTGTGACAAACATGAGCAGGCGTTCAAAGCCGAGGCCATAACCGGCGTGCGGGACGGTGCCGTAGCGGCGGAGGTCGGCATACCAGGAGTAATTCGCGGGATCGAGGTTCTGCTTGGCCATCAAGGCTTCGAGAACATCGAGGCGCTCCTCGCGCTGGCTGCCGCCGACGATTTCGCCGATGCCGGGGACGAGCAGGTCCATGGCTGCGGCGGTTTTGCCGTCGTCGTTTTGGCGCATGTAGAAGGGTTTGATGTCCTTGGGGTAGTTGAAGATGGTGACGGGGCCTTTGACATGCTCTTCGGCCAGGAAACGCTCGTGCTCGGTTTGCAGACCTTCGCCCCAGACGACGGGATTTTCGAAGCTGCAGCCGGATTGGAGCAGGATCTCGACGGCGTCGGTGTAGCTGATGCGCTCGAAGGGTTTGTCGAGCGTCTGCTTGAGGCGTTCGATGAGGCCCTTGTCGATAAACTTGTTGAAAAACTCAAGTTCGTCCGGGCACTCGTCAAACATGGCCTGCACGAGGTAGCGCACCTGTTCTTCGGCGAGTGTCATGTCGTCGAAGAGATCGTAGAAGGCCATCTCGGGCTCGATCATCCAGAACTCGGCGGCGTGGCGCGTGGTGTTGCTGTTTTCGGCGCGGAAGGTCGGCCCGAAGGTGTAAATGTTGCCCAATGCGCAGGCGAAGGCCTCGCCTTGAAGCTGGCCGCTGACGGTGAGGTAGGTCGGACGGCCAAAGAAGTCCTGCTCAGGCTTCGACGGCGTGTTCGGTTTCAAGGTCGTGACCTGGAACATCTCCCCTGCCCCTTCGCAGTCGCTGCTGGTGATGATCGGCGTCTGCACATAGAAAAAGCCGCGCTCCTGGAAGAAGCGATGCACCGCAAAGGCCATCTTGCTGCGCACGCGGAAGACGCTGCCGAAGAGGTTCGTGCGCGGCCGCAGATGCGCGATGGTGCGCAGGAATTCCGGTGTGTGGCCCTTCTTTTGCAGCGGATACGTCGCATCCGCTTCACCGACGATGCGCAGTTCCTTCGCCTGCATCTCCCACTTCTGCCCGGCGGCCGGTGACGCGATTAAATCGCCCGTCACTTCGACCGAAGCACCGGTCAAAATGCGCGGCAGCAGTTCGGCGGAAGCCAATCCGGCATCGACGACGACCTGGAGGCCCTTGAAGCAGGAGCCATCGGTGATTTCGAGGAAGGAGCAGGCTTTTGAATCACGCTTTGTGCGCACCCAGCCGCGTGCGATGATGTCGGAGCGATGCGAGGCGGAATTGAGGAGGTTTTGGATGGTGTCGAGGGACATTGGCGAAACGCTAACGAGCATCGGTCTTGGAGCAAGGAGGAGGGAGGATGTGCGGCAGCATGGATTGACGCAGCGAGAGGATGACGATAGAATCTGGCATGAAGAAAGCATTCACCGCTGTCATTGAACGCTGCGCGGATACAGGACTGTATGTGGGCCATGTGCCGGGGTTTGCCGGAGCGCACTCGCAGGGCGAGTCGTTGGATGAACTCCAGCACAACCTCCATGAGGTGATTGAAATGCTGCTTGAGGATGGTGATCCGGTCATGGATGCCGAGTTTGTCGGCACGCAGAGCATTTTAATCGCCGCCTGAGCCATGCCGAAGCCGCCGGTGCTGAAACCTCGTGAAGTGTGTGCGATTCTGGATTCGCTCGGCTTTGCCTTGGTGCGGCAGCGCGGATCGCACATGCAATATCGGCATGTTGACGGACGCGGCACGACGGTGCCGAATCATCAGGGCAGAGATGTGTCGCCAGTGCTGCTGCGACAGATTGCCAAGGACATCGGGCTGACAATGGATGAGTTTCTCAGCCATCGATGACGGAACTGCCGCACGCGGAGTGTGCGGAGCACTTCACACGTCACATACCATCGCCGCATGACGCAACGCGAGGACGGGATCGTCCCAGGTGGGGATGAATTCGTGGGCAACGAAGTCGTGGTAGCCGATTTCGAGGAGGGCCTGCATGACGGCGGGGTAGTTGATCTCCTGGTGCTCGTCGAGCTCGCAGCGGCCGGGATTGCCGGCGGTGTGGATGTGGCCGATGTAGTCCTTGTGAAGGCGGAGGCGGCGGACGATGTCGCCATTCATGATGCTGACGTGGTAGATGTCGAACAGGAGCTTGAAGTTGGGGCTGCCGATTTGCTTGATGAGATCGACGCAGAAGTCCACGTCGTCGCCGAAGTAGCCGGGGTGGCCTTTCATCGGATGAGAGCTGTCGCGTGAGTTGAGGTGCTCGAGGACGAGGGTGATGCCTTTCTTTTCGGCATGCGGGAGGACGACTTTCCAGGTGTCGAGGCAGTCTTTGATGGCCTGGTCACGGTCCATGCCGTCAAACTTCATGCCGGTGAAGGTGATGACCTTCTTCGCACCGACATCGGCGGCGACGTCGATGCCTTCGGTGAGCTTGGCGATGACCTCATCGCGGAACTTGGGGTTGCAGGGGCCGTTGGTGAAGCCGTGACCGCTGACGAGGGAGATGTCGAGGCCGAGCGCCTTCACATCGGGGTAGTATTTGCGGTCGATGCCTTCGATGCCAACGAGGCCGATGTCTTTGGCGTGCTTGGCGAGCACGAGGGTGTCCATCGGCTTCCAGCACCAGCCCATGAGGGTGTGTTTGATGCCTTTGTTTTTGATGACGTAGGCGGGATCAGCGGCGGCTTTGGCGATGGTTTGAGCGCTGAGGCGGGAGGCGGCGGTGGCGGCGAGTGCGGTGGTGAAGAAGTGGCGGCGGTTCATGGTGGGAAGATGGTTTAAGTGCTCAGTGCTTAGTTCTCAGTGCTCAGTTACCGGACCACTGGGAACTGAGCACTGCTTACTGAGCACTGGATGGAGGATGAAACGGCGGGAGAATCACTTTCCTATGCAGAAGGTGGAGAAGATGACGTCGAGGATGCGTTCGACATCGACCTGGCCGATGACGTCGCCGATGGCTTGAAGGGCTTCGCGGATTTCGAGGGCGATGAATTCGGGGGCTTCGCTGCGTTCTAGGGCGGTCTTGGCGGCGAGGAGGCGCTCGGCGGCACGCTCGAAGGCGGCTTTGTGACGGGCGTTGATGGCGATGGGGTGATCGGCGGCGAGTGGTCCAGCGGTGGCGATGACGTCGCGAATGGCATTGCGCAACGTTTCGATGCCGCTGCCGGTGAGGCAGGAGAGCGGGATGGCCTTCGCTTCGGCGGACCAGCTTGGGTGGATGCCGAGATCGGCTTTGTTGAGGATGAGGATGCGGCGATTGGCGATGGAATCGGGCAGTGTGAGGCGATGAGCGGTGGCAGTGGGCTGGCTGGCATCGACGACTTCGATGACGAGGTCGGCGCGGTCGAGTTCGCGCTCAGTGCGCTGGATGCCCACGCGTTCGATGTCGTCAGTTGATTCGCGCAGACCGGCGGTATCGACGAGACGGAGAGGGATTCCATGCACCTGGATGATTTCTTCGATGGTGTCGCGGGTGGTGCCAGCGGTAGGACTGACAATAGCACGTTCGAAGCCGAGTAGGACATTGAGCAGGCTGCTTTTACCGACGTTCGGCGCACCGGAGATGACGGTGCGGGCGCCGTGGCGCAGGATGCGGCCCTGTTCGGAGGTGGCGATGAGTTTTTGCGCGCGTTCGAGCACGGCGTCGAGGCGCTGCATCAAAGCGGCGCCGGTTTCGGGGGAGATGTCCTCATCCGGGAAGTCGATGAAGGCCTCGATGTGGGCGAGCACGGGGATGATCTCCTGCTGCATGGCGGTGGCTTCGCGACCGATAGCACCACCGAGCTGCTCGTTTGCAGCACGCAAAGCGAGGGTGCTTTGCGCCTGGATCAGGTCCATCACGGCCTCGGCCTGCGTGAGGTCCATTTTGCCATTCAAGAAGGCGCGCTGGGTGAATTCGCCAGGTTCGGCGGCACGCGCACCGCAGGCGAGCAGGCGATCCAGCACACGCTGCGTGACGAGAACGCCACCGTGGCCGTGGAATTCGATGACGTCTTCGCCGGTGTAGCTGGCGGGCGATTTGAAATGGAGCAGCAGGCCGTGATCGAGCGGGTTTCCGGACTCATCGACGACTTGAACGAGATGGGCCTGCCGTGCCGTGAGTTTGAGCGGCAATTTGAAGGCCTGAGAGGCGATTTGCAGCGACTGCGGGCCGGAAACGCGCACGACGCTGATGGCGGCCTCACCGAGGGCGGTGGAGATGGCGGCGATGGTGTCGTGAAGCATCGGCGATGGTGCGGGGTGCGGGGGCAAAGTTCAAGATGCGATCTGGAAAGATGCAATCAACGAGTTCTTCCGCGCTGAGGTGTTGAACGTTGATTTTGCAACGGCTATGCTCTTTAGCTTTCCCACCTGACCCAACCCACCGCGCATGATTGATCCAGCACCCAACGACATTCACATGGGACCTTGGGCTCCACGCAATGTCCCATGGGTGGAAATGACCGGGTATTTCTGTGGAGCACTGGTGGTGGCCGCACTGGGCACTTGGTGGGTTTTGAAGCGCGGCGGCAGCATCGGCCTGGATGAGCCGGACACCAGACGCAAACTGCATGGGAAGGCGATTCCACGGCTCGGCGGTGCTCCGATCTTCCTGGCAGTAGGGCTGGCCTCACTGGTGGCGGGTTATATTGGCGGTCTGGGCTGGAGCCGCTGGCTGCCGGTGGCCATCTGCAATGCGCTGATATTCAGCGTGGGTTTCGTGGATGATTTGAAGCCGCTGGGAGCCAGAGTAAAGCTCATCGGGCAGATCGGCACGGCCTTGATCCTGTACGCACTGGGTGTTTCGATCGACATGCTGAGCAACCCGTTTGGTGAGGGGGCTGTAGAGTTGGGCTGGTGGAGTCTGCCACTGACGCTGATCTGGCTGGTGAGCATCCCGAACATTGTGAACCTGATTGATGGCATGGACGGTCTGGCGGGTGGATTCGGCCTGTTTCTATGCCTGACGCTGGCAATTATCGGCCACCATGGCTACCAGCCCGATGTCGTGGTGGTAGCATTGGCAATGGCCGGAGCTCTGGGGGGGTTTTTGGTCTTCAATCTGCCTCCGGCAAAGATTTTTCTAGGAGATGGTGGCGCTTATTTGATCGGGTTTTTCATCGCCTCGGTGTCACTGTTTACTTCGAACAAAGGTTCGGTGATCGGTGCGCTGCTGGTGATCATCATCGCGCTGGGCGTGCCTATTTTGGACACGCTCTTTGCGATCATCCGCCGCGGCATGCGGGGGCTGCCGATCTTCCAGGCGGACGCGGAGCATATTCACCACCGACTGATCCTCCTGGGCTATAGCAAGGGGCGGGCGCTGGCGGTGCTTTATACGGTGTGTTTGATCCTGAGCGTAGCGGGCTTGAGCATCCTGCTCACCAAAGGGATCGCGCTGCCAGTGGCAGGAACGTTCTTCTTTCTGCTGGCCCTGTGGGCGGCGCGCTATCTGGGCTATGTGAAAAGCTGGTCCACATTGCGCGCGCAACTCGACGCAGTGATGGAAAAGCGGCGACAAAGAGAGTTTTTCCGTGCCTACGGGCGTGTGCTGGATTTCGAAGTGGAGCGCTGCGAGGATCTGGAAGCTTTCTGCCAACAATTAAGGCATGGTCTGACACGCATGAAGCTGAATGCCGGTTTTCAAACAAACCACCACGCTGAAGCATTACGTCTGCCGTGTGGCAGGCTTTGCATGCTTTATCGGCCGCAAGACAAAACCGAAGCGGCTGAATGGCAGGTAAGATTGGATGTATTCATTCCCGCGCTCGAACGATGCTTGGAAAAATGGGGCGCATTGCCGGACTTTCTGGAACAATCTTCCAACCCGCCCATTTCCACATGACTTTGTCCGATGATTCTTCTCCGCCCCCTGCCCAGCCCGCCCCGCTGCTGGTGGATGAAAGCATGCGGGCAGTCGATCCTCGCCAGCCCGATATGGCAGCCATGAAGACTGCGGATCCTGCCATTGAAGAAACAGAGATTGAGGATGAGGACGGTGAAGATAGCACGCGCTCCCGAGAACAAGAACTGGCTGGTCCAGCTTGGCGCGGAGTCATTCTTGCCTTGCTGCCCGTGCTGGTGTGTTTTTTGGGCGCTGGCCGCGAGACATGGTCGAAGGCGTTGGCGGCCATTTTGATGGCGATCTGGATGATTGTCTTTCCTCCGCGCCGCCGCTTGCCGTTGTGGCCAAGTCTGTGCCTGCTAAGCTTGGTGATGGTGCCGCTGCTGGCTTTCATGCCCGCCTCCTGGCAGGGGGGGGGGCCAATCTGGCGCACACGACTGACCCAGGACTGGGGCATCAATTTGTCAGAGACGCTGACGCCTCAGGCCTGGGTGACGTTGGAGTCCTGGTGCTTGATGACACTGAGCGTACTTTGGCTGCTCTGGTGCCTTACCCGTGGATTCTCCAGTGATGAGCGACGAGCGATGCTTCAGACGGTGGCCGTAGGCGGTCTTTTGCTGTGTGTGCTGTCACTTCTGGAGAATTTCAAACTCATCAGCCTACCTTGGTGGCCACGCCGACCAGAGTGGGGCGATGTTTACTTCGGCCCGTTCGCAAACCGCAACCATGGCAGCAGTCTGGCGGCGCTGGTTTGCGTGCTATGCGCCGCGCTGGCTTTTGATGCGCAACGCCGCAAATCACGCGCATGGGCGGCATTTGCGATGGGCGCTCTCGTGCCGCTGGCCTGCATTTTCGTCAACACTTCCCGTGCAGGTGTGCTGCTGCTATTTCTAGGCATGACGGTCTGGCTGGGCACTTCCGCGATGGGAAGAGGCTTTTTCCAAAAGGTGATGATCACAATCTCCGTGGTCTGTATCATCGCCACATTGTTAGTGCTCAGCGGTGGAGGTGTCGCCAGACGGTTTGCAGAGCAACGCAGTGGTGAAGGAGGAACTGTCGTTGAAGGACGCTCTGTCATTTACTCGCATACCTTGAACTTGAGCCTGGAGAATCCCTGGGTGGGCATCGGGCTTGGAAACTTCGACACCGTGTTTCAACAGTTTCTCCCAATATACAATCAACGTGAAATGTACATCCATCCTGAGAGCGATGTGCTTTGGCTGCTGGCCGAAGGCGGCCTGCTCTGCGTGCTGCCAGCAGTCCTTATGGTGGTCTGGTTTTTAAGCGTCACCGGCCCTTGGTTCCGCAGCAGGAGAAAGGAACGTGGACGACGGCAGGACCGACGGCTAAGAAATTCGGCGGTCATTGCTTGTGGAATCGGTTTGGTTCATGGCCTGTTTGATGTTCCCAATCATGGACTTGGTTATTTTTCTCTCATTGCCTTGCTGGCTGGCATCGCAGTACGGCCCAGACGGCTGCCATTCTCTGCAAGCAGCGGCACCAAGCTGCTAAATTGGGCCGGAGGAACCGCTGCTCTCTTCTTCGGGGTCTGCTGGTTTGCCGTTGTCAGTGGGCGCCCTTGGTTGCTCGGCACCAGTGCCAGCGAAATGTTACACAAGCGAGCCTCAGCCTTTGCCGCTAGCGGTTCCCCTGCGGCCGCTTTGCCCCTTTACAATGCCGCCATCGAAATGAAGCCGATGAATTTCCTGCTCTATTACGAACGGGCCTCAGTCTTGCTAAGCATGGGGCGGCCGGCGGAAGCTGCATTGGAAGATTTTTCCCGTTCGAGAGCCCTCAACCCCAATTATACCGACCTATGTTACCACGAAGGCTTGTTTTGGCTCAACCATCGCCCCGAATTTGCTATTATTCCCTGGCGTGAGATTCTTTTACGGTGGCCCGGTTATTATTACTCCACGCTATTGAGCAAGGCCGAGCCATTCCCGGAACTCGAGGCAGCGTTATGGGATCTCGCCAACACGAACGAGCTCAAAATCATTCAGCTCAATTGGGTTGCGAACCGTGATGAATTTGAGCAGTTTTTTCGCAAACTGGTGCAAAACCAGCCAGATCTTGAAGGACTCACCCCGCCCCAACGAGAACAGGTCTTCACAGTTTGGTATCGTCACGGTGACCAGGCGGCGCTCATCTCCGCACTCGAAACCAACCGCAAGTGGCGGGACGACGGCTGGCGGATTCTGGCCGAGCACTACGCCCGCAATTCCGACTTCCAGCGGGCGTGCCAGACAGTGGTCCCTTATCTGCCCTCCGTCATTCGTACCGCACCAGGAACCAGCAGCGACATCCCTGCACTCGAGCGTGCCCTGCTTTACAATCCGACCGATGCCCGGCGTGGCATTGATCTGTTCCAAGCGCAGAAGAACCAAGGCGACATCAACGGCGCCCTGCGCACGTTGGAAAAGGTGGCCGCCATCCCGAACGCCCCATCCTATGTCCATCAGGAAATCGCCGCGTTGTGTGTCATGCAGCAGGATTTTCGCCGGGCTTGGGAGCACTTGCGCGAGGCCATGCAGAAGCGGTAAAGGCACCAAAAGCAGCCGCAAAGCCTGATAATTCTCTTTTTTGAGAATCCGAGATTGACGCAATCCTGCGAGACGTTTAGCTTATCTAACAATCAACTGTGCCTCTCACTTCACGAAATCAATATGGCTAAACTAGTAATCATAGACGACGAAGCCGCCATTCTGGAATTGATGACCAAGCTCTGCAAAGCAGCGGGACATCAGGTCTTTGGCAGCACCACCGGGATCGACGGCATCGCTGCCATTCGTGCCCAGCAGCCCGATCTGGTCATCGTGGACCTGCGCATCGGCGACGTGAACGGGCTCGACCTTGTCAGCATGTGCCGGGATCAGTTCCCCAACACCGCAGTCATTATGGTCACCGGCCATGGCAGCGTTGAGACCGCTGTCGAAGCCATGCGCCTCGGTGCCTTCGACTACCTTACCAAACCCTTCGATCTCGGCGATCTCATCAAAACCGTGAATCAGGCGCTCCAGCGCAATGGCACCGCCGCTGCGACGCCGGCGTCCATGCCCAGCACCACGCTGCGTTCCGCTTCCGCCTCGAAACTCATCGGCCACAGCGACGCCTTGCAGCGCATCTTTGACATCGTTCGCCGCGTCGCCAACAACGACAGCCCCGTGCTCCTCGAAGGCGAGTTCGGCGTCGGCAAACACATGGTCGCCCGGGCGCTGCATGAGGCCAGCCGCCGCAGCAACGCCACCTTCAAGGAACTGCAATGCAGCGCCATGCCAGAGGACGCTTTGGACACCGAGCTGTTCGGCCAGACCGCCATCTTCAACCGCGCTTCCGGCGGCACCATCCACCTTGCTGAGGTCAATCAGCTCCCCGCGCGCATTCAGGCCCAGTTGAACACCTTCCTCGATGAAGCACAGGCCAAAAAAGGCTGGGGCAACGGCTCCGGCGGCCCGGACTTCCGCCTCATCGTGTCCAGCACCGTCTCCCTCGAAGACGCCGTCAAGGCCGGCAAGTTCCGCGAAGACCTCTACTACAAGCTTTCCGTCGTGCCGTTGAAAATCCCCCCACTGCGCAACCGCCGTGAGGATGTGAAACCCCTCGTCGAGCATTTCCTCAAAGAACTCGCCGAACGCACCGACACCAAGGTCAAGACCATCGACGCCAACGCCGTCGAGTTCCTCGAAAAGTACAACTGGCCCGGCAACGTCAGCGAACTGCGCAACGCCATCGAGCGCGCCTGCGCCTTCGCCGAAAATGACCGCGTGCGCCCCTCCGACCTGCCCGCCAAAGTCACCCAGCAGATCGAGATTCCCACCCCCTCCACCAGCGAAGGCATCACCAAGCTCCCCATCGGCTCCCCGCTCGATGATTTCATCAAAGCGCAGGAGCGTGTGTTCATCCAGGAGACCCTCAAATACAACAGCGGCTCGCGCGAAAAGACCGCCAGCATGCTCGGCGTCTCCATCGCCACGCTCTACCGCAAGATGGGCCTCAACGTCGAGCGCAAGACCACGTCGTAGCCCCTCGTCATTCGGGAATTCGTGATTCGTCATTTTCACGGCAGTTGCGCAGTTCACCGCCCGCGCCCAAACTGCCGCGAACTCCCCTTCACGCGCCTTGTCATCTACCCCGACCATTCTCTACTGCCGCTGCGCCTACGCCCAGGTCGTGCCCACCGGTGTCAAAAACGACGTCCTGCAGCAACTCTGCGCCGCAGACACCAGCTTCGAGACCGTCTCAGATCTCTGCGAAATGGCCGCGCATCGCGATCCACGGCTCCAGGCCATCGCCTCGTGTGGAAAACTCCGCATCGCCGCCTGCTACCCGCGTGCCGTAAAAGGCCTGTTCCAGCAAGCCGGGTTCCCTCTCCCCGAGAACACCGAGATCCTCAACATGCGCACCCAGACCGCCGCCGAGATCACCATCGCGCTGCTTTCTGACTCCAGCATCCAGCAACCAGCATCCAGCATCGAGCCATGATCACCCACACCCACCGCCCCCTCCGCGTCGTCCTCTACGAAGGCAGCGGCAGCATCCAGCTTCCCGCCGAATCCCGCGCCAAAGTGATGATGGCCCTGCTCGATCAAGGTTACACCGTCACGCGCAGTGGGCAGGGAGCCAGCGCCATGCCGCATGATGACCGCAGCCTGCTCGTCCTCGGTGCCTTTGAGGGTAAAGCCCCCGCTTTGGAAGACGCCACCGGCCTCGTCAGCATCGACACCCGCGACATCACCGGCCTCGACCCCGACGCCATCGTCGCCCTCGTCAGCAAATCGCGCGGCGACAAGCCCATGAACGAACCCGGCAAATGGAAGCCCTGGTTCCCCGTCATCGACTACTCGCGCTGCACCAACTGCATGCAGTGCCTCAGCTTCTGCCTCTTCGACGTCTATGGCGTCAGCGACACCAACAAGATCCAGGTCCAGAACAACGACAACTGCAAGACCAACTGCCCCGCCTGCTCCCGCGTCTGCCCCGAAGTCGCCATCATGTTCCCCAAGTATCAGGCGGGACCGATCAACGGCGATGAAATCAACGAATCCGAAGCCGGACGCGAAAAGATCAAGGTGGACATCTCCTCGCTCCTCGGCGGCGACATCTACTCCGCCCTCAAAGACCGCAGCGCCGCCGCCAAATCCCGCTTCAGCAAAGAGCGCAGCCCCGACAAGGCCCTCGACGAACGGAAGAAGTGCCTCACCAAACTCGTCGGCGACGGCTTCATCCCCGCCGACGTCCTCGCCAGCCTGCCGAGCACCGAGGAGATTCTCAAGAAAGCCCAGGTCGCCAAGGCGAAAGCTGCGGCGGCACTCGCCGCTCAGTAAGGCAGCGCGGACACGCCGGACTGCGGCAACGCACGGTCACTTCTTCACCAGCGACTCCAGATAATCGAGCAGCGACGCGAACTCGCGCAGCGTCAGGTTGTTCGCCAATCCAGGCGGCATGATCGAGATCGGCAGTTTCTGACGCTCTTTGATGTCAGCGGTTTTGAAGGTGAACTCCTGTGCAGTGATGTTGCGCAGCTTGACCTCGCTCGCCCCTTCGAGCGTGATGAAGCCCATCTGCTGCGTGCCGTCCTTCATCGTGATCACTTCGCTGGCGAAGCCCTGGGCGATGGTTTTGTTCGGATCGAGGATGTTCTGCGCGAGATCGGGCCGCTTGTAGGTCTGCGCGATGTTGCCGAGATACGGCCCCTTCTGCGGCTCGGACTCCTTCGTCGTGTGGCAGGCGATGCAGGTGGCCTTGGTGAAGGCCATTTCGCCGATGGCGACATCGCCCTTCATCTGGATGACCTTGGCGAGCACGTCCTCGGGCTTGAGCGTACTGACCAGCGGCGTGGTGTCCTTCTCGCGGCTCAGCTTCATCGCCTTGGCGGCACCTTCGGCGGCAGCTTTGACCTTCGGATCAGGATCATTGAGCGCGGCGAGCACCTTGCCCGCCGACGCCTGATGTTTGATCAATCCAATCGCTTCCACGATCTGTTTGCGGCGCTTCGCATCCGCCCAGCCTCTGTCGAGCGCCTTCTGCGAGAGCTGAATCGACTCCGGGCTGCCTGCTTTGCGATTCGCCAGGTTCAGCAACGCCGCATCCGCGTAAATCGACGTGGTGCCCTCCAGCTTCTCCGCGATCTGCTCGATTAGCTGATGATGATTTTCGAGCTTCGGAGCGTTCAGGAAGGAGTTGAAGGCGGCATCGTAGTCCTTGCCGGAGTCCCGGAGCTTCTTGAGCGGCTCCAGCGCAGCCAGGGTGGCAGAGACGCCGTCGGCGCTGTCGGTCTTCGCCAAAGCGGTGATGGCCTGCGCCAGCGTCGCCGGTCCGACAGGTCCGACCTGTCGGACGAGTCCGACCAGCAGCGGCACCGCCTCCGCCGGAATCTCCTCCGCACCAGCAAGCTGCGCCGCCAGCTCCGGCAGCACCTTCGGGTCCTTCTTCGCGAGTTCGAGGATGCGCTGCTGCGCCTCGTTGAACTGGATGCGGTTGCGGTTCAGCTCCTTCACCAAGAAGGCGGCTTCCTCCGGCGTGGCCTTCGCCAGCGCGTCCTTCAGCGCCACGGCGATCTTCGGCGTCTCGCTCCAGGCCTCCGGCTGGTAATACGGCCCCCGCGTGTCCGGCCGCGTGCCCCACGAATCGCCCTTCCACTCGCCTTCCTTGAAATGGAGACGGCACAAGGCCGAGAGAATTCCTTGACGCAGTACAACGTCCGTTGCTTTGCTGAAACGCTCAATGAGACCGGTGATTACCGCAGGCTGGTGCATCATCGCTAGCGCTCGGAGTGCATCATGTCTGGTCACCGCATCTACGCGCGAGATATCAGCGCGAGCATCAAGCACGGCAAAGCAATGCGCGAAGGCACCGGCCATGCCCAGCGCGCGAATGACAGAATGCCGCGCCACGGGATCAATGCTGGCGTTCAGATATTGCGCCACATAGGCCGCCTTTTGGGAGTCCTCTCCAACGTCGTCAGTGAGACGCTTCAGAATCCAGGCCTCCTGTAGCGCCATGCGTGAGTCGGTGTAGACGCTGCCCTCCTTGCTGTTGGAAACATTGAACATCGCCGAGGTGCGGTCGCCAGTTTTAAACCGGGGCCAGGCGCGATGCGCGGCCAACACCACCTGCCATTCTTCCGGGCTCTGCGGATACGACAGGCTAACATTGTAGTCCGCCTGCCTCTTGGCCCCCAGAGCCAGGGCATAGATGCCAGCCACACGAGCTCCGGCCTTAGACTCCTTGTTACGGATCAGCCCGCTCAACGCCACGGCCTCCTTCTGCACCGCGTCACGCCTCACCAACTCCCTCTGCGCCTCCATCCTCCGGCGATGGCTCGCGGACTCCAACACCTTCACCAGCTCCTCATCCTTCGCCTTCGCGAAATCCGGCAGCGGCTCGACGATGAATGGAGGATAGGCCTCTGGCCTGTCAGCGGATCGGGGCGTCCCGCCTTGATCGGAGGCCGAAGGCTGGAAGCCTCGGGCCGTCGTCAGGCTGGAAGCCTGACCTCCGCCGATGCGCCAGCCCTTCGGCCGCACTTGCACGATGTAACCCACATCCGGCCCGGCCCAGCCGAAGGTGGCGCCTTTCCAACTGGCGCAATAGACGCGGCTCATGGCATCGACATCGGCGTCGGTGGGGCGGGTCATTTTGATGAAGGGCTCGGGCTTGCGGGTTTCTTCAAAGGTGGCGCCTTTGGGCTTCACCTGATGATGCCAAAGGGCAGCAGTGCCCCAGTCGCAGGTGAAGGGGGCGTTGTTCCAAGCGCCGAAGCCGGGTTCGTCGATGTAAACTGCGCCGGTGCCGCTGCCGCCGCCGTAGTCGGCGAGGGGCTGGATGGCCTCATCATTAAAATTTTTGTAGAGGCGCGGGTAGCCGTGGTCGTCGAGGCCGGTGAAGTGGTGGAAGCGGACGTTCCAGCCGCCGCCGTCGTTCGTGTTGTCGCGGGCGAACATGTCCATCAGCGGGCTGATGGCGACCTCCAGGATGTTGCGCGTGCCGGTGGAGTAGATTTCGAGGCCGGTGCCGTCGGGTCGCACGCGGATGACGCCGCCGCCGCGATGCTGAAGCGTTTTGCCATCGGTGCCGGTGGCCTTCAGGAATCCGAAATCGCCACCCGCGATGTAAAGCCAACCGTCGATGCCGAGGCTGAGGCCGTTCGTGGTGTGATCGGCGGGGCGATCTTTGAAATCGAAAGCGATGCCATTGACGAGGATGTTCTGCTTTTCGGCGACGCCGTCGTGATCGGCATCAATGAACTCGCTGAGGTGCGGCGGATGCACGAGGTAGAGTCGGTCGTGGTCCCAGACGAGGCCGCGCGGGCTGTCCACCTCGCAGAAGACCCTTGTTTCATCGGCGCGGCCATCGCCATCGAGGTCGCGCAGGCGGATGATGCGTCCACGGTTGGGTTTGCGCTCCACGGAGCCGTTTCCGTCGGAGGAAACGTAAAGCGTGCCATCTGGCTCCGCAGCGAGGAAGACAGGGTAGTTCGCGGCGGCGCTATTCGCGAAAAGGGAGACCTCAAAGTCCTCGGCGACCTTCACATCTTTCAAAATGGCGGCTTCCGCCTCCGGCGTGAGTTTGACGATCTTCGGCACGATGTTGCCGCTGTCTTTGTGGGGATCGTTCGCCGCTTTTTCCTGCTCAGCGCTCAGCTTCGGCGCGATGCCTTTGATGTTAGGGCCCTTGAGCCGCACCTCACGGATGCTGGCCCAGCCGCCGCTCTTTACACCAAGCGCATGCACCTTCACAAAGCGGATGCCGTCGGCCTTGGCGAAGTCATTCGAGTAAGGCGCGTTCTTCTCGTTCGTGCTGCCGTCTGCGAGCGTGGTCCACGTTTTGCCATCGGTGCTGCCTTCGACTTTGAATTGATACACGTTGTTGTTTTCCCAGGAGGTCTCGATGCCGGTGAGCGTCTGTGGCTTCTCCAACTCAAGCTGCAACCACTGCGGATAATCCGGGCCGCTGGCGCACCAGCGGGTGCCTTCGTCATTGTCCACCGCTCGCCAGGCGAAGTTGTTCTTGCCCGTCTCCTCGCTGCTCGCGCTCGCCTTGATGCCCGTGGCGTCTTTCGGCGCGGGCGCTGGCTTCGGAGCCTCCACCGGCTTTGCAGCGACAAACGTCACCTTGTTCTCGCCCTTGAACGGCACGAGAAAATCCGGCGAAAGCTTGTCACAGGCCCAAAGCAGGCCGCGCGTGATGAGATCAAGGTAACGCGCATCGGCGACGGTCTCCGTGTTGTGCCCGATGGTCGTGCTGAAGCTGCGGGCACCGTCTTTTTCGTTCGTCCAGGCCACGATGTATTCCACCGCCTTGCCTTTGACCATCTGCTTGCCCATCGCGAGCGGATGCGCGTCGAACAGGTTCACGTTGTTGTACAGCTCTTCTTTGATCGTGGTCCAGTCGGCGAGCGTCTTCGTGATCGGGTGCTCTTTATCGACAAACGTGATCGCGATAGGCTCCTGCGGGCCGTGCGAGTTCGATTGCAGGCCGAGACGCTTGAACCAGCGATCCTCGCCCGTGCGGAAGCTGTGCATGGCGCAGTGAAGCTGGATGCTCGGGATCGTTTTGTGAGCGTCGAGGATGCGCGTGAGCGTCTCCTTGTTGTTCATGCTCGCCGCGCACTCGTCGTGGATGATGATGTCGTAGCCCTTCGCCCAATCCACCTTGTCATAGACCGGCAGAGGCGGGTTCGTGCCTTTGTCGTCCGTCCAGATCACATCCACCTGCACATTCGCGCGAGACTGGATGCCTTTGGAGATGACCTCGTGCTGCTTTGCGTAGTCGTGACAGCAGCCTCCAGTGATGAGGAGGGCTTTGAGGGGTTTGGTTTCGGCGTGGCCTACGGAACACACGGAAAACGCGGAAAGGATCAGCAAAAAGGCAAAGGAACGCATGGGGATTAAGGGCGAAGAAGCCGCACAAAAAGCGGGATTTCTATCAGAAAAGTACAGGTTGGCAGCCTGAACCCCAATCAACATCCTGAAGACCGGCCATGATCAGGCGGCGGCAAGCGCTGGGTAATGAATGGGCATGAGCCGTGAGACTGGGATCGGCCACAGCGCCTGCGCACATCCATCTTCACTGGCGAATTCAACCTCGCAGACCTCTCCGCCATGCAGCATCACCACCGTGCCGACGAGTCCGCGTTTGAGCGTGATCGGCTCGCGCGAGATAAAGTGCTCCGCCGGAGTGTCCTCCAGCAGGGCGACGACATCGTGCTCGTGAATCACAGGTTTCATTCGGCGGTAAGTATGTAGCAAGTCGTGAGTCTTGGAAAGTCCGTTCCTCGCTCGACGATCCAGCCCGTGAGCACCTGGGCGCTTCTGCCGTTTCCTTCCATGCGAAAAATCAGGCGGTAAGTCATGCCGAAACCGTGATCGCCTGTCTCGACAGCTTGGTCAGAGCTCGCCACAGCATCGAGAATGGCCTGCTGGAGCAGGTAAGAATTGCCGATCGTGATGCCAAGCACTGATTTGAAAACACGCGCCTTGTGCCTGCCTCGTGGATGATCCTCATTGAGAACATATTCATCCAGCTTTTCGCCCAGCTCAGCACGATGACCGTTCGGCAGTTTCATGGTGAGAATCAGCGGCCAAACCGTGCCTTGATCAAGTGACTGCCGAGAATCCACACCTTATGCAGCTTGCTGAGGCGGCAGCGCTTGGTGAAGACGGGGAACTTCTCGCGCTTGAGCTTTTCGAGGATGCGCGAATAAATCGCCCCCATGATCTCGGAGGCGACCATGTTTTTGCGATCCTCCGGCGGCAGCGCCTTTTTGGCGGCAGCGTAGTAGTCACGTGCGCGGGCATACTGAAACTCCATCATCTTGGTGAAGCGTTCACTCGGACGCGCATCAAGGATCTCGCTCTCGAGGACGCCAAACTTCCGCAGTTCGCTCTGCGGGATGTAGATGCGGCCCGTGTCACGCGCATCCTGGCCGACATCGCGGATGATGTTGGTGAATTGCAGCGCATAGCCGAGGTTGATGGCGTAATCGCGCGTGGCTGGGTTTGTGTGGCCGAAAATTTCAATGCTCACGAGGCCGACCACGCTCGCCACCTTGTAGCAGTAGCCGAGGAGTTCCTCGAACGTGGCGTAGCGCGTCTTGGTGATGTCGCTGGCGACGCCGTCGATGATCTCACCGAGCCAGGCACGCGGGAAACCGTATTTTTGCGGCAGCAGCAGCACTTCATCGAGCACGGGATGGCCGGGGGGCTTGCCTTCTTCGACACACTGCTTCCAGTGGTTCAATTCCTTCTCTTTGTGTTCCGCGCTGTTGCCAGTGTCGTCAGCGATGTCATCGACGACGCGGCAGAAGGCATAAAAGGCGATCATGTCACGCCGGCGTTCCTTGGGCAGGCAAGCGAGCGCGAAAGCGAGGTTCGACTTGGCCCGCCGCACGATCTGTTCAGGAGAAAGCGTGCCGCTGGTCATGCGGAAGGAGAACGTGGAAAGCCGTGGCGCAGCATGATGAGAAGAGCGGCTAGCAATAGCCAGCAATCCAGCATGGCAAGCACCAAAGCATCCAAGGGCAGCACGATCATGTGCCACAGCGGGGAATCCGCGCTCAACGCATGCGCCATGGCCGAAGCGTAATGCGCGAGAATCAGAAAGGCGAACGCCGTGACCGCCAACGCGAGCAACGGGAGCAGCGCACGAAACAAAATCCGCAGTGCCACGGCTCCCTGATGGAAAAAATGCCCCGGCACCGCCGCCACGGCGAGTGGCAGTGCCGCGAAAATCAGCAACAATTCGATCCAGAACCAGCCACCGATACTCGATGGTGTGTTCAACTGCCAGAGCCGCCAGCTCATCCACAGCAGATCGAAACCGGCCAGCGCGGCCACGCTTTGCCAGCGGGCGAAGGTGTGCTCCAGCGCCGCCACCGCATCGCCATCCGCCTCCGTGTTCTGCGGTTTTTCCCAAGCGATGACGAAGCGAGCGACCCACACCTGCATGCTTGCGGCAGCGAGAGCGGTGAAAACATAGCGTGCGCCGAGTTTGAGTGACTCGGCACCTTCCGGCAGCATGTGCTTCATGCTGCTCACCTCCAGCACCAGCCAGCCAAAGCCGATCAAAGTAGCGGCAAGCAGCGCGAGTTTTTGCTCAGGACCAGGTTTGCGCTCGCCATAGCGATACGGCCAGCGCCAGATGCGCACGGTCAGAAACATCAGCGCCAACGGCACGAGGCACGCAAACGGCCACGGCGGGATCAACGCATGCGGCAGCACGACTAGATGCGCCGCCGCATCACGAGCGAGCGGCACAATGACTTCCCGCCAATCAGTCAGTTGCGCGAATGTATATGCCGGACTTGCCTCGCCAGTCACCGAGGCCAGCAGCATCGCCCCCGCCGTCCAAAGGATCAAAGCGGGCCGCAACCGTACGAAATCCCACGCATCGGACCAATGCCGCTGTAGCGGATGCCAGCGCAGATGCAGCGCCAAGCCGACGGCGACGCCGAGAATGGCGAGGGCGGTCGATTGCCAGTGATTCAGAGTCGGGAGATTCAAAGTGGCGATCAATTCGCGAAAACATCTCGACATGCCAGTGCGTATTCGCTTCTCTCACTCCGCCATGAAATTACCCGCCGCCCTCCTGCTCGCATCGCTTTCACTCCAATCCGCCGCTCTCGCCGAAAACTGGCCCAACTGGCGCGGCCCCAATCAAGACGGCTCCTCGACCGAAACCGGCCTGCCGGTAAAATTCAGCACCACTGAGGGCGTGAAGTGGGCGGTGGACATGCCCGGCCTTTCCGCCTCCGTGCCGGTCATCTGGGGCGACAATGTGTTTCTGACGGCCCCCATCGATGCCGAGAAGAAGCTCGTGGGCCTTTGCTACAGCAAAGAAACGGGGAAGGAAAAATGGCGCGTCACCATTTCCGAAGGCAGCGAGATTCAATGGGACGACAAGAGCAACCTCGCCAGCCCTTCTGCGGCGACGGATGGCGACCGTGTTTACTTCCTCTTCGCCAACGCCGTGGCTGCCGCGTGCGATTTCAGCGGCAAGATCGTCTGGAAGCGCGATTTCAAAGAGACGCATGGTGCTTTCGCCACGCAGTGGACCTATGGCAGCAGCCCCACCATCGACGGCGGCAAGCTGTACATCCAGGTGCTTCAGCGCAACGAGACCTTCAAGTTCCAGGACAAGTTCGAAAAGGGCACACCCGGCAAGGATTTGAGCAGCTACATTCTCGCGATTGATCCAGCCACAGGGAAAGACCTCTGGAAGCAGATCCGCCCCAGCCTCGGCAACACGGAGTCGCTGGAAGCCTTCAGCAGCCCGGTTTTCACCACTTACAAAGACCAGCGCCTCATGCTGATCTCTGGCGGTGACACGCTCACCATTCACGACGCGGCCACTGGCAAAGAATTCTCCCGCATCGCCACTTGGAACCCGCCCGGTGAGAGCTACAACAAGTTCTTCCGCCTCGTCCCCTCCCCCGTCGCCGGAGACGGCATGGCCATCGTCTGCGCACCGAAGAACTCGCCAGTCTTTGCCATGCCGCTCGACTCCAAAGGCGAAACCAAGCCCGTCTGGCAGACTGAAACCAAAGGCGTGACCAGCGATGTGCCAACGCCCGCCTTCTACAAAGGCAAATTTTACGTCCTCGACGGCGGCAAGAAGACCCTGAGCTGCCTGGAGCCCAAAACCGGCAAGGTCGTGTGGACGGGCGAACTCGGTGGCAAGACCAAGTTTGAAAGCAGCCCGACCGTGGCGGATGGCAAAGTCTATTGCATCAACTTCTGGGGCGAAGTCTATGTCGCCAAGGCCGACACCGATAAGTTTGAGCTTCTGGGCATGAACGAGATGGGCAACGGCTCCAAGCCCAACGGCAACTTCCAGAGCGTCCGCGCCAGCATCTCCGTCAGCGACAGCAGCCTCTTCATCCGCACGCAGGACAAGCTGTATCGCGTCGGGAAGTGAGTCGGTGGCCTGTTGCCGCTGAGAATACTGCGTTCTGAAGAGACCGCAGCTTGACGGCTGGATTTGAGAGCAAGAGGGTACCGATGTTCGGCTTACTCTTCTCAACTCCATGCAACGCACCGCCAATTCGAGCAGATTCGCTGCTAGGGCTCTCATCAGCCTGCGCTTCCTCATGCGCTGCTGTGGCATCGCGTTGCGCAGCATAACCTGGCATGTCTATGCGATTGTCATCGGCCCCGCTGTCATTTACTTCCTCGCGACGTGCTATCCTGGGACGCAGCAAGTGAGAAACATGCGGGCAGCATGTTCTCATATTCAGGTATTGCAGCCGTTGTTTCTGCGGGATGTTCGTTTCTTCAAAGTAAAGGCCGATGCTTACACTGGCGGTGGTGGCATGCTGTCTATCCGCGGCACGTTGAATTCTGAATCGGATTTCCCCGACCTGAAAAAAACTGTCCGGGCAAGCAACCCGCCTGTGGGCGTCATGTATGATCTACAGTGTCCGGGAAGAGACCCAATCATTTGGAAGGAGTTCAAGTGAGCAGAGTTTAGCCTCTCGACATCGAACATGAAAAAGAGCTCCCTAGAATTTCGGACCGTTCTCTCCATCCTTCTGCTGATTAGTCTGGCAGGTGTTGTTTACACCATGGTGTACGGCCCATTTCCTTTTCACCCACAAATCAGAAATCTCAAAGCGGCGGAAAGACATATTCCGGCTTTGCAACCTCTGCTCGATCAGGACCCGAGGTTTGCGAAGCTGAAAATCTCGCCTTTCACGGCTAATGGAGGGTGCCTCTCTGTATCGGGTCCTATGAATTCAGAAACAGACTTTCCCGATTTGAAAGCAATCATTGATTCGAGCCGCCCGCCCGTAGGAGTTCAATACAATCTGGATTTGCCAACCGGGATGCAGTTTGTGCACTGGTACCCCATCCCATGAAAGGCTGGAATAATTGCTGGGGCATCGACTCCGAGTGAAACCATTGTGGCGAAATTCCCGTTTGGCATACTCCGCCATGCTCGCTCGCCCCCTCACTCTCCTCGCCGCCTCCGCATCGCTCATCCACGCGGCCCCGAGCGAGCACGTCATCCTCGTCAGCATCGACGGCTGGGCGCATCATTATTTCGATGATCCCAAGTGCCACATGCCGGCGGTGAAGTCGCTCGCGGCGAACGGTGTGCGGGCGAAACGCATGGAGTGCTCGTTTCCGACGGTGACGTGGACAAATCACACCACGCTCGTCACCGGCGTACATCCGGGCAAGCATGGTGTGCTGGCGAACGAATACTTCGACCGTGCAACGCGGAAGAAGGTGCCGCTCATTCCCGATCCACTCTTCAACAAGGACGAAATCGTCAAAACACCCACGATCTACGACGCCGCCAAGACCGCCGGCTTAACCACGGCTGGGGTGATCTGGCCCGCCTCACGCGGAGCCAAGACGCTCGACTGGACGGTGCCCGATGTGTTTGAGCAGGAATTGTTTGAGAAGTACGGGACGCCATCGCTACTCGAAGAAGCGCGTGCCGCGGGCATCCCCATAGAAAAGCAGATGGAATGGTGCAAGCTCGGCAACGCAGGCAAAGCGCAGCGTGACTACATGTATGCGCAGCTCGCCACGCACATCATCAAGAAGCACAAGCCGAACTTCCTGGCCATCCACCTCGTCAGTCTCGATTCCTTTGAGCATGCGCATGGTCGTCAGGTGCCGGAAGCCTACTGGGCGGCGAATGACTCGGACAATCGCGTGGCGGATCTCATTCGCGCCACCGAAGAAGCGGGCATTCGTGACAAGACGACGTTTATCATCACCACCGACCACGGTTTCGTCACCTTCACCAAATCCATCAACGCCAACGCAGCGCTGCGGCAAGATGGTTTTGTCAAATCGGTGCTCGGCAAGAGCCTCGCGCCCGACTCGCCGGTCTTCGCGATGGCCGAAGGCGGCGCGTGCTTCGTCTATGTGCTCGATGCGGCGAACCGCGACAGCATCCTGAAGCAGATCACGCCGAAACTCGCGAAGCTGGAAGGCGTGGAGGGTGTCGTCGAAGCCAAGGACTTCGACAGCAAACTGCATCACATCACCGCCGACAAGGATGGCCGTGAGCCTGATCTCGTCCTGCTCGCAGGCGATGGCTACACCTTCACCGATTCTTTGGCCGACAACGACGTCATCATCCCGAACGATCCGCCGAAGGGCGCGCACGGCCATTTCCAGCTTGATGCAAACCTCTACGGTTGCTGCGTCATCAGCGGTGCTGGCGTGAAGCAGGGCATCGTGCTCGACGAAGTGAAGAACATCGACGTGACCCCGACGATGGCGAAACTGCTCGGCATCCCCTTCCCCGGCGCAGATGGCCGCGTACTGGACGAAGCGCTGGCAAAGTGATCAGCCCTGCTGCACCAGCACCGCCGTGCCGTAGCACAGCACCTCGGTGACACCCGGAGCGATCTCCGTGGCGTCGTAGCGCATGGCAATGATTGCATTCGCACCGAGTTCGCGTGCATGCTGCTTCATCAAATCAAAGGCCTCGGCACGCGCCTGCTCGCAGAGCTTGGTGTAGATCGAAATGTTGCCGCCAAACAAGGTCTGGATGCCCGCACCGATGGAACCGACGATCGAGCGCGAACGCACGATGATGCCACGAACGACGCCCAACTCCTGGTTAATGTGGAAACCGTGAAGCGAGTTCGCCGTGGTGGTCAGGATGTCGTGCATGACGATGATTTGAGCCTCACAGCATGCCTGGCGTGTAACGTGGCCGCGCCTCCGCGCCAGCGCCGATGCGCTGGCGCATCTCCACATCATCCAGCGCACGATCCACGGCTTCCTGCAGAGCACGGGAGGTCAGCTCGCGCAGCACCGGCACCGGAGAGCCACTGCCGGGCCGGTAAGCACCGCTCTGGCGCTCACCTTGATACACCTTCGTGAACAGCACCCGGCCGGAACCGGCTTCCAGCACGTTCACCCGGATGCGTGCATACCCATAGGGATGCACCAGAAGCTGCGCCCGCAGATCCTCGACCTCTCCTGTCAGGATAAAGCGGGCCTTGGTATCAGGCGCAACCATGCCGCGTGTTTCCAGGCCATAACCAAAGGCGTTGCGCACCACATCGCTGACGGGCAGCCGGGTTTGCAGGGTATCGACCTTCGGCCCGATGGGCATGCGCACATGACCCAGTGTCTGCGGCTCAACGCCACGCCGATCTTTGAACTTACCCACAGCGAACTCCGGCGCGCCGTGCCGCACCTGGCGGGGCATCGGCACGTAATTCAGGCTGACGACGGAGGAATTGGTGAAACAGGAAGACAAGCCGAAGGCGGCTGTGGCTCCGAGAATGACAGGCAGGCACCGGAAGTTCATGGGTGGGTATCTTTAGAACGCCTTGGCGGCGAATCAATGCGCGAGATGCGCGCTAAAGCCGCATCTGTGCGGTGAGGCGTCCTCAAGGCTTCGCGGTAGCGAACAACCGCTGGAGCTGCGGCGTCGGCTCAGGACTTCGGCTTCACCTGGTACTTGCCCGGCGTCCGATCAAACTTTCCTTTGCACTCCGCCGTGGCAAAGGCGACGCGCTTGCCGTCCTTGGAGTTGCTGTGGAAAATGAGACGAACATCTTTATGGCAGACCGGGCATTCACTGTTCACCGGTTCGGCAGCGGCGGCGGAAAATGTCAGTGCGCTGGCAAGGGCAAGAAGGGTCAGAAGAGTTTTCATGGTTGATGGAGTTGGGTGGAGGGCCGGATGGCATTCACATTCAACACAAACTAACAGAGTCTGTCACGCTTGAATTTCATGTCGATGGCGGCGATGCATCGGCACCCCATGCTGACATCCCTCGCCGAACTCCTCCAGCGCAAGGCCAGTGGCCCCAAGCTGGCCGTGCTGACCGCCTACGACTATCCCACGGCCCGGATGCTTGATGACGCGGGCGTCGATTTGATCCTCGTCGGCGATTCGCTCGGCATGGTCGTGCTCGGCCTGCCAGACACCACTGGCGTGACCATGGACATGATGCTGCACCACAGCGCCGCCGTGTGCCGGGGCGTCAAACGTACGCCGGTGATCGCCGACCTGCCCTTCGCCAGCTACCGCACGTCTGAAGCAGCGGTTTTAAATTCCAGACGCCTCATGGATTGCGGTGCGTCCGCCGTGAAGCTCGAAGGCGGCGTTTCGATGATCCCGCAGGCGCGGGCAATTATCGACGCAGGCATCCCATTCGTCGGTCACATCGGCATGTTGCCGCAGAGCGTGAAGGAGGAAGGCGGTTACAAGAAGAAAGGCAAGACCAACGAGCAAATCGACCGCCTCATCGCCGATGCTCGTGCTCTGGATGCAGCCGGGGCCGTGGCGATGGTTTTGGAGAGCATCGTGCCCGAGGTCGCCACACAGATCACCGACTTAGTCAAAGCCAGCACCATCGGCATCGGGGCCGGTTCAGGCACGGATGGCCAGGTTTTGGTCACGCCCGACCTGCTGGGCAGCTTTCCGTGGTTCCGACCGCCGTTTGCCAAACCTCACGCCGATATCGCCGGTGAGACGCTGCGTGCGGTGCGGGAATACATCGCCGAAGTGCGCGGTTAGGTAAAAAGCACACCCCCTTTCCTGCGTTTTTTTTGAGCGCGCAGATGTCGTAAAACGGCAGCACGGCACGGAGTCCGTTGAATTCATTGCCAACGCAGCTAGTCTCGGCGCTCCACAAGAATGAAGATCGGCACCCACTCCCTCGGCTCCGGCCAGCCCTGCTACATCATCGCCGAACTCTCGGCGAATCACGGTGGGGACTTTCAGATCGCCGCCGACACCATTCGCGCCATGAAGGAGGCCGGCGCGGACGCGGTGAAGTTGCAAACGTACACGGCGGACACACTGACCATCGCCAGCGACAAACCGCCCTTCAAAATCACCGGCGGCACGCTATGGGACGGCAAAACGCTGCACGAACTGTATCAGGAAGCCTTCATGCCCTGGGATTGGCAGCCGAAGCTTCAGGCACTGGCCACCGAGCTGGGGCTCGACTTTTTCTCCACGCCCTTCGATGACAGCGCGGTGGACTTTCTCGAAGGCATGAACGTGCCAGCGCACAAGATCGCCTCCTTTGAGATGATCGACCACCCACTGCTGCGCAAGGTGGCCGCCACTGGCAAACCGATCATCATGTCCACTGGCATGGCTTCACTGGAAGAAATCGAAGAATCCGTGGAAGTGCTGCGAAAGGCCAAGAGTGGCCCGGTAGCCTTGCTGAAATGCACCAGCGCCTATCCCGCCGACCCTGCGGAGATGAACCTGCTCACCATCCAGGACATGCAGCGGCGTTTTGGTGTCCCCATTGGCCTCAGTGATCATACGCTGGGCCACACCGTGCCCGTGGCGGCGGTGGCGCTCGGTGCCTGCATCATCGAAAAGCATTTCATCCTCGACCGCACCCAAGGCGGCCCCGATTCGACCTTTAGCATGGAGCCGCAGGAGTTCCGCGCGATGGTGGACGCGATCCGCATCGTCGAACAAGCACTCGGCAAGCCCGACAACTACGTCATTTCGGAAAAAGAGGCCAAGAGCAAAGCCTTCCGCCGCTCCCTCTTCGTCGTGAAGGACATTCAGGCCGGTGAAGCCTTCACACCTGACAACGTGCGCTGTATTCGTCCCGGTCACGGGCTGCACCCGCGGCTTCTTGAGCAGGTGCTTGACTCAGAAGCCATTTGTGACATCGAACGTGGCACGCCACTCTCCCTGAACCACCTTCACAGCATCACGAACCCATGAAGATCGTTGCCATCATACAAGCACGCTATGATTCCACCCGGCAGCCTGGCAAGGTGCTGCTGCCGCTGGGGGATAAATCTGTCATGGGACAGGTTGTGTCCCGGGTCCGCTCAGCAAAGCTGCTGCACTCTGTCTGGGTGGCGACGAGCACCAAACCCTCCGATGATGCGGTGCATGCCGAGGCAGAGCGCATTGGCGCTCCCTGCTTCCGGGGTAGCTCCGACGATGTGCTGGCACGTTATCAGTCCACCGCCAATGCCGCTGGGGCGGACGTCGTGGTACGCATCACCTGCGACTGCCCGCTCTTCGACGGCACACTGCTCGACGAGATGCTCGCCACGTTCACCCAGGAAGTGACTGAAGGGCGGCAGATCGACTATTTCAGCAATGTGATCGTGCGCACCTTCCCGCGTGGTTTGGACGCCGAGATTTTCACCATGGATGCACTGAACCGGGCCTGCCGTGAAGCCACGCGGACATATGATCGCGAGCATGTGACACCGTTTTTTTACAACAACCCGGAAATCTTCCATCTGCGCTCCTTCACAGGGCCGGACAACCTCACCCAGCACCGCTGGACGCTGGATACGCCGGAGGATTACACGCTCATCAGGAAAATCTATGACACCCTCGCCACTGAAGGTGGCGGCGTCACAACACAGGACATTATCAATCTGGTAACCCGCCATCCGGAACTTCAACTCATCAATTCTCACATCGAGCAGAAGAAAGATGCGCATGCCCGCGCCAATCTGCCGTAAATCCCCTTTCTCTTCCAATTTCTCCGCTCTTTATGCACCCACTCAAATATTGTACTCACTGCGTAATGCCGGACACCAAACCGGACCTCAAGCTGGATGAGCAGGGCGTCTGCAACGCCTGCCGTTCCTATGAGAACCGCAAAGAGACCGACTGGGACAAACGCAAACGTGAACTGGAGCAGTTGCTGGAGAGATACCGCAGACCAGATGGCTCCAACTGGGATTGCATCGTTCCTGTGAGTGGTGGCAAGGACAGCACATTTCAAGTCGTGCGCATGCTCCAGCTCGGGTTGAACCCTCTCTGCGTCACGTCCACGACCTGTGATCTGGCAGACATCGGCCGCCGCAATATCCAGAACCTCAAAAGCCTGGGAGTCGATTACGTTGAGTTCACCCCCAATCCAATCGTGCGGCGCAAACTCAACCGCATTGGCTTGGATCAGGTGGGTGACATCGCCTGGCCTGAACATGTGGGCATCTTCACCATCCCGGTGCGTGCGGCTGTCCAGTTCGGCGTGCCATTGCTCGTCTGGGGTGAAAACTCTCAGAACGAATACGGTGGCCCAGCAGCGGCGTCGGAAAATAACGTTCTCGACCGCCGTTGGCTGGAGGAATTTGGTGGCATGCTGGGACTGCGCGTGACTGATCTCATCGGCCTGGAAGGCATCACCGCGAGAGACATCATCCCCTATTCCTATCCCAGTGATGAAGAACTTAAGCGCGTCGGCGTGACGGGGCTGTTTCTGGGGCACTACCTGCCATGGGATGGCTATTCAAACGCCCTCATTGCCCAAGCGCACGGCTTTGAAAGCTATCCCACGACCATTGAAGGCTCCGTCGTCAATTACGAGAACCTCGACAATCATCAGCACGGCATCCACGACTACTTCAAGTTTCTCAAATTCGGTTTCGGCCGTGCCACAGACCTGGCGTGTCTGCATCTGCGCCGCGGCCGCATCACCCGCGCCGACGCGCAGGACATGGTGCGCCGCCATGATGGTAAATATCCATGGACCTACCTGGGCAAACCACTGGAGGCAATCATCGAGCCGCTCGGGATCAGTCAGGAACAATTCAACAAAATCTGTGACCGCTTCACCAACAAGAAAATCTTCCTGCGGGATGCCAAGGGCAATCTCATCAAAGACAGCCATGGCAACCTGACCAAGATCAATTACGACAACGCGTGAACGTTCTCATCATTGACTACGGCATGAGCAATCTTGGCTCCGTGCGCCGCGCATTCGAGGAGTGCGGCGCCGAGGTCAGCATCTCGGCCGATCCTGCCGATCTCGACCAGGCAGAGCGTATCGTGCTGCCAGGCGTCGGCGCTTTCCCGGACGGCATGGCCCACCTGAACGCTGCCGGCTGGCCGGACAAACTGCGCCAGACACTGACCAATCCAGACATCCACCTGCTCGGCATCTGCCTGGGCATGCAGCTTCTTGCCACTCAGGGCCATGAGAATGAAGCAACAACCGGCCTGGGATTGATTCCGGGGGAAGTCGTGAGGCTTGATCCCGACAGCACAAACGAACGCATCCCTCATGTCGGCTGGAACGAAGTGCATTTCACCCGGCCCCACCCGCTCACCAGCGGGATCAAAGATGGCACCGACTTCTACTTCGTGCACAGCTATCACTTCCGCACGACCGATGCCGCGCATGCCCTCGCCAACACGCCCTATTGTGGCGGTTTTACCTCCATCGTCAGCGCCGGCAATGTCATGGGTGCCCAGTTCCATCCAGAAAAAAGTTCCCGACCAGGCTTTCAAATCATCCGCAACTTCCTTTCACGCTGACGATGCTGAAGACTCGTGTCATCCCCACCCTGCTCTGGAAGGACTTCGGTCTGGTAAAGGGCATCGGCTTCGACAGTTGGCGGCGCGTCGGAACGGTGCTGCCAGCCATCAAGGTGTACAACACCCGTGAAGTGGACGAGCTCATCCTCGTGGACATCACCGCCACCTCAGAGGAACGCGAACCCGACTACGAATCCGTGGCCGAATTCTCTGCCGAATGCTTCGTGCCGCTGACCGTCGGCGGCGGCATCAGCACCATGGAGCACATCACTCAACTGCTACGCTCAGGAGCCGACAAAGTGAGTATCAATAGCGCCGCGTACGAGCACCCTGAACTCGTGCGCGAAGCATCGTCAAGATTCGGAGCACAATGCATCGTCGCCAGCATCGATGCTCGCCGCATGCCGGACGGTAGCCTGCAATGCCACAGCCACAGCAGCGCCAAACCCATTGGTCGTCATCCCGCCGCATGGGCTGCCGAGCTAGAAAAGCTCGGTGCCGGAGAAATCCTCATCACCTCCATCGAGCGTGACGGCACCATGCAGGGCTATGACCTTGATCTCATCCGGGTAGTCGCCGCCGCCGTGAAAATCCCCGTCATCGCCTCCGGTGGAGCCGGCAATTATGCGCACATGCTCCAAGCCGTCCGTGACGGCGGTGCCAGCGCCGTAGCCGCCGCTAGCATCTTCCATTTCACCCAGCAAACCCCGCTAGAGGCCAAAAATCACCTCGCCGCCCACGGCGTGCCCATGCGCTGGCATGGCTGAGCACCTGGCAATGATTTGCTTGCCAAAAAGCGGCGAAACAGCCACTTCCCCATTTGCACATGTCTCAAAACAACAACGTCACCACTTCCAATCTGCCACCTCATGGTGGACCACGGTTCGACGCGGCATTGAGGCTGGCACCTCTACCGGGAGATGCGCTCGTAAGACTTCAAGAACCCCGCAGCGTGCGACGATTCGCGCTGCCGGTGCGGATGGATCACGGCGGACTTCAAACATTTACAGGATGGCGCGTTGTCTATTCAAACTGCTTCGGCCCCACCAAGGGCGGCGTGCGCTTCCACCCAGCTACTAACGAGGCAGATCTCACCGCGCTGGCTTTCCGTCTGCTCCTCAAATGCGCCGTCAATGGACTGCCTCATGGCGGTGCTGGTGGTGGCGTGGCCGTCGATCCCCGCACACTCTCATCACGCGAAAAAGAGCAGCTCGCCCGCGCCTACCTTGATGCCCTTGGCGAGGAAGTCGGCCCGGACGTGGATATTCTCTCGCCCGATCTTGGCACGGACGCGCAAGTGATGGGCTGGATGGCCGATCAATTCAACAAAACACGCCGCGCCAGCATTCCTGGAGCCATCAACGGCAAGCCACCCGCACTTGGCGGCATTCCTGGGCGACCAGGAGCCACCGCGCGCGGTGCATGGGCCGTTTTGAGTGCCGTCCTCGCCGAGCGTGGCATCCAACCCGCAGGCCTTACTTTTGCCGTACAGGGCTATGGCAGCGCGGGCGGGCATCTGGCACGTGTTTTGCAGCAAAATGGCCTGCGCCTCGTCGCCGCCAGCGATTCCAGCGGCGGACTTCATTCGCCCGCTGGACTCGATGCCGAGGTGCTCTGGCAGGCCAAGGAACAGGACCGATCCTTCAAGGATTTGCAGCTTCCTGATGCCACCGCGCTCTCCGCCGTCGATGTTTTGACCCTCAAGGCTGATCTCATCATCCCTGCGGCCACGGCAGGTCAAATCACCGCTGCGCTCACGCCGCACTTGCAGTGCCGTTGGATCGTCGAAATCGCCAACAGCCCCATCGCCGCCGATGCAGAGGCCGCCGTCATCGAACAAGGCATCGAAATCATCCCAGACGTGGTGGTCAATGCGGGAGGCATCACCATGAGTCACTTTGAATGGGCACAAAACCGTGGCGGAGCACTCTGGTCGGCTGAGGATGCTCGCAGCAGGCTCGACACGCGAATGATTGCCACTGCCACTAGTATGCTCCAAGTTGCCCGCGAGCGGAGCGTTTCCCTCGCCATCGCAGCCCAGTTATTGGCATTGGAACGCCTCTCCGCGGCACTCTCCCGCTAAATACACATGTCGAAGTCTTTCTATCTGCACACCACCGTTCCTGGCCTGGATGATTCTGTCGCCGCCGAGCAGGGTTTTGTCATTTTTGGCAAGCACCCGGACCCCGAGGCCCTCCAGCCCATGGACCTGGCGATTTTCACCGTGCATCTCGCCCGCAGACTCGGTGTGATCAACCGCGTCCCGCCCCAGGCCGGTCTGCTGCCCTACGACGCTTCGCATGACAATCTCATCTTCGACGCACCGCTGGCCGGACTGGCTGTCGGACGCCGCATGCGCTTTCTGCGCGGCTGGAAGGACTACGGCAGTTGCGTGAAGTGCTTCAATGGCCTCGGCCTGCTCGGCGAGCACATCCTCAAGGAACTGCGCCGACTTCAGAAAGCTGATAAAGCCTCCCTCAAAGCCGATGCGCTCGCTTTCCTGCGCTCCCGCAAAACAACGCTCGATGAAGGCCGCGCCGCGATCTTTTCCGAAGCCGAAATCGCCGCCGTCACCGATGCCGAGATTGCCAAGATCGATCTCGAAGCGCTCGCCATCTGGAAGGTTTACGGCGCACGTCCCATCGTCTGCTCCACTTCTTCCAACATGGGCATCTCCCTCCATGAAGCGCTGCGCTTCATGCAGAAAAAGCCCGTGAGTCTGGCTGGCAAAAACTTCACCGCACTCAATGACGATGAAGGCTGGCTGATCATCTGGTGCCCTGACGAGCAGGCTGACTTCATGAATGCGGAAAAGACAGAGCATCTGCGTTCCTTGGAAACCGAGCAGCCGCCTCTCACCGTCCTGCACACCTACATTAACCGCAAACAGCGCGACCCCGGTGCGCTCAAAGATGCGCTCGACTCAGGCGGCTACTTCTTCCCCACCAATCCGCAAAGCTCGGACGAGCTGCAAAACCTGCTGGCCAACTCTCTCGGCGATGTGGCACGCGAACGCCGCTGCACCACCGCGCAGCTCCTGGCCGATGAGAAAGTGAGCTACACCCTGCGCTCGCTCGGATGCAGCATCGAAGGCAGCCGCATCGTCGTCCGTGGCGGTGTAGAGGGCGGTTTGTTCGGCCTCATGGCAGGCTATCTCGTGATGCTGGATGAAACGATCCCGCGCAATGACACGGCAGCCATCAGCACGTGGAATCAGGCCTCGATCGGTGCCGCGCTCGCCGCCGCCGTGCTCGCTGATCTTGAATTGCGCGAGCCCCAGAAGCTCAGCCCGTCCATCCGCGCGGATTTGAAGGCCACCTTCCCTGCCATCGACAGCTTCCTCAACCGTCAGCAACTCGGCAAAGATCTGCCCACACGTATTCACGGCGTCTTTGACCTCGCCAATCTCCAGTCACTCGCGCAGCTCCTCGGTGTTGTCGTCGAACGACATCTCTCCGGTCGTGGCACCGCCTACGTCGGTCTTGGCTCCAGCTCCTATGCCAACGGCAACCGCTGTTACTCGATCCTCAAGGCAAGCCTGCTTTGCAACGGCCCCTTCATGGGCAAGGAAACCTTTCATCCCGCCACACACACGCTGAACCCCATCGCGCAGGCTTTGATCTATGCCGATGACATGCACCGCGCCGCCAGCCAGCCCGCGTTTGCCAGCATGAGCGCCGAGGAGCGTGTCCGCTACATCATGCAGCATTCGAAGAAGCCGGAACCCGCCGGTGCCGCCGCCATGGCGGGCTACCTGCTCTCCCGCCTCGATGAACGCACGCTCTCCGTGATCGAACTCGCCGCCGTGCTGCGGCTCGCTGGATTTGATTCGGCCATGTTCCTCGAGTTTGCCGGATTCAACAAAGACGTCCAGGGCACCAACTGGTTCCTTCAGGAGGCGAGCGAAGAAGGCCCCTACATGGAAACGCTGGCCAAGCAGTTCCTCCAGCTCATCGACCGCGACCTCAAGGATCTCCTCGAACTCGCCCGGCATGAGCGCACGCACAGCCGCCTGAACTATCGACTCCGTCCGCTCGATCCGGCCGCCTTTGAAGCACTCAATCCAGCCGTGAACATTTACCTCACTGGTGACAACACGCGCCAGCCGAAGGCCAAGCTCGTGCAGGGCATTTTGGAACGTTACCTCGTAACGAGAGAGCAGTTGGTCACCGTTCTCAGCGAGGATCAGGCCGTGCAAAATCGCGCGCAGGCAGTGGACTTCATCACTCTGGTGAACCTCAGCTTCAGCAAGGTCGCCTCAGGCCTGAAATGGCTGCAAAACAAAATCGAAGCCACCGGCCAGGGCATCCTCGCCTCACGCATCTCCGCCATGGCGGAGAAAAACTAATCACCTCGCCTTCATGTCGCAGACCACGCTCGTTAACCGCATCCGCAGCGTCTTCGAAGAGAATCGAGACCGGGTGTTTTTGATCGAATCGATGACCGGTCGCTCGTGGACCTTCGCCGAGCTTCATGAATGGGGCCTGCGTGGTGCAGCACTGCTAAAAAGCCACGGCATTGGCAAAGGCGACCGAGTCGCCCTGGTGCTGGCGAACTCCGCTGAGTTTGCCGCGATGTACTTCAGTTGCCTCTTCATCGGTGCCGTAGCCGTGCCTGTGAACCAGGCGCTGCACACGGATGACGTCAGCTACATCCTCCAGCACAGCGGCGCCAAGCTGCTGCTCTTCTCGCGCTGCACTCGCTCCCTCGTTTTGCAGGCGACTGAGAAACTCAACACCCTGAAGCAACTGCGCGTCGCTCTCGGACAGGAGACGAGCTTCCATCCCGAGGATGTCGATGAAGCCTGGACCTTCGATCAAGGCACGACAGATCCATCAATTATCCCGCTCGCGGATGTCAACGATGACGACACACTGCTCATCCTTTTCACCTCCGGCACCACCGGGCGTCCGAAAGGTGTGGTGCATCCCGTGCGCTCCGAGTTTGGCAATGCCGTCGCCTTCAATGAAGCGATGCAGTTCGGCCCTGAGCATCGCTTTTTGCACATCTGGCCCATGGCCTACAGCAGCGGCTACCTGAACACGCTCATGTCCCCATTCATGGCTGGCAGCAGCGTGGTGCTCTCCTGTGCGTTCACCGCGCAGACCATCCTCGCTTTCTGGAAACCAGTGCTGGAGCATCAGGCAAATACGCTCTGGCTCTCACCCACGATGATGGCCTCGCTGCTGCGTTTGGATCGCGATCAGGCGGGCATCGATTACTGCCGCGCGAACGTCAAAAGCGTCTGTGTCGGCACCGCGCCTCTTGCTTTGAAACTGAAGAAGGACTTCGAGACCAAATACGGCGTCGAGTGCATGGAAAGCTACGGCTTGTCCGAGCTTCTCATCATCAGTGGAAACGTGCCCACCAAGCCACGGCTGGAAGATTCGGTCGGCAGTTTGCTCGCTGGAGTCGAGTTCATTACCACCGCTGAAAATGGCAGTCATCAGACCGCTTCGCAGGAGGGCGAGATCCTCGTCCGCACCCCCTTCAAGATGCTCGGCTACCTCAACACGGAGACTGGCGAAGTCGAGGCATCACCTGCCGATGAATGGTTCCCAACTGGCGACATCGGCCTCATGCAGGACGATGGAAGCATCTTCATCACAGGCCGCAAAAAGGATCTCATCATCCGTGGTGGTCAGAACCTCAGCCCGCGTGCAGTCCGCGAATGCCTGCTGCATCATCCCTCGGTCGATGACGCCGTCGTCGTTGGCATCCCGCATGATTTTTATGGCGAAGAAGTCGCCGCCGTGCTCAAGCTCAAGCCAGAACTTGTCCTGGCCGACGAGCAATCCTCCATCCTCCAGCACTGCCGCAAGCATCTCGCCCAGGCCGCCGTGCCGACCAAGCTCAAGCAACTCGATGAGTTCCCGCTCGGCAGCACGGGCAAGATCCTGAATCGCGAAGTCCAAAGACTGCTGGCGGCAAAACCATGATCCTCGGAGTCAGCCACATCGTCCTGGCGAGCACGGATCTCACCCGCGACAGGCAGACCTTGGAGTCCATCGGCTGGAAGACGCAGTTTGAACAGCGCAGCATCCCCACGCACCCCGGCAAGCGGCCCTTTATGAGCACTCAATCTACCGAGCAGGGTCTCATCTTCATGCATCCGGGGCAGGGCACGCCCGTCGAGCTCATCCACTATGCGGATGAGCTGCCAGACCGCTCCGATTCGCCCATGCAGATCGTCCTGCCGCAACCGCAGATTCACGCACCCCTCGGTCACCTCACCTGCCCGCTGCAATTCGCCGCCACAGCCCCCGTGCCCAGTTTGATCACCCATTTTGTCACCGACATGGATGCTGCGAGCCGCTTCTGGCAAAAAGGTCTCGGCTTCAAGCGCGCCGCTGCGCAGGACGGACCTCCGGGCAGCCTCCAGCTCGAATTCCGCAGCCTAATGCCGCACTGGCGTGCAACCCTATTGCTACTACCCCGAGAAAAGACCGCGATCCCTAGCCTTCTCGATGGCCCGGGTTTCCGTGTTATTTCCATGGTATGCTCCAACATCGACAGGGATCGTGTGTCGGCCTTCCAAAATGGTGCTCTACACTCCACCGGCATCATGGATCTAGCGGTCGCTGGAAAATCTCTGCGCCTGGAACTTCTCCAAGGTGTGGATGGTGCTATGATCGAGCTTTTGGAGGGCCAGTAAGCGCAGGAAAATAATGAATTTCAAGTTGCGAAGCAGATGACACATAGCTATGTCCAAAACCTCATGCGCTCGAATCTGATCAAACTTGTTACCCCCATCTTCAGAAATGTTTTCGATGCCCCCTCTCTGGAGGTTTCCGAATCCCTTTCCGCGGCCGATGTTGAAGGGTGGGATTCATTTGCGCATATTAACCTCATCGTGGCCCTTGAGGAGGCTTTTAAAGTCAGTTTCACCACCACTGAACTCGGTCAGATGGCTTGTGTTGGCGATTTGATTACTCTCTTGCAAGCCAAAGGGGTCAAGCCCTGATCTCCCTCCGTTTCTATGACGGCAAAGGAACACACGATACAATCTCTTGCAGTCGGCCACGAGGAAAGAATTGAAGTCCATGTCCGACCGGAAGATGTCTCTGCTTTCTCCCGACTCAGCGGAGATTACTCCCCCCTGCATGTGGATGAGGAATTTGCGCGTTCTAAGGGACACCCATCCTGCGTCGCCCACGGCTTCCTAATCGGGGCTTATGTGTCTGCGCTGATAGGAATGCTGCTGCCCGGCAGGCACGGAATCATGCAGTCCTGTGAACTTCAGTTCCGATCTCCCTTAATTGCTCCGCAGACCATCGTCGTAACTGGAACGGTGAGCGGCGTTTCTCAAAGCACTGGACAAATAACAATCAAAATTACCGTGAAAAATTTAGCCGGAAGCATGTTCGCCACTGGCAAAGTCACCAGCATAATTCGGAGTCTCAATCCAGCAACGCCATCATGAAACCATCCTCGTTCCAGCAACTTTCCAAGCTCGTTCATACCAAATACGCAACATACGCAACTCTATGGGACCGCAGTCTCGAGCAGTTTGGCAGCGCTTGGGAAGATGAGATTTCCGGACACATCGACAAGGTTTTTGGATCGGAGCCTAACCAGCGATGGGAAGAGGCCGCAGATGGCTATGCCGAGTTCTGCACCGAAGCACTGCGAGCTCAAGTCTTCTTTGAAAAGCATGGCCATTATAAGGCAACAAACTACCAAGAGGTGCTTAAAGAGTGCTACCACTCATCCGAGTACATGGAGAAACGCTACCTGCCAGGACAGTACCTCTCGCATTCAATCTGGCCGCATCATCAGCGAATGCTCCGCCATTTCACGGATGTGTTGTTGCCGATCATCGCCAAGGATGTTTCCCTCTTTTACGAAATCGGCGTCGGCTGTGGCCTGTACTCCCAGAAAATTCTACAAACTCTGCCCAAGGTCCGCGGGATAGGATATGACATCAGCGATTACGCCCTCAAGTTCACCTACCGCGTCGTGCAAGCACACGGTCTGGCCGACCGCTATGAGATACGCAATCAAGACATCATCTCAAAGCCCATCGAGCAAAAAGCAGACTTCGTCATCAGTCAGGAGGTGCTGGAACATCTGGAAGACCCTCAGGCTTTCATTCACGGGCTGTTTGCGGCCGTTCGACCCGGCGGCTGGGCCTACATCACTGCCGCCATCAACGCTGCTCACACTGATCACATCTACTTGTACCGCTCACCCAAGGAAGTCGAAACCCAGATTGAAAAAGCGGGTTGGATAATTCATGACACACAAATTGAGTGCAATTATCCGGAAAAGCCTGTGGAGTTCCGTCCGACAATCGCAGGCTTTCTCGCGCGCAAGCAGCCATGAACTTTGCCGACGCGCTCGCCCGCATCAAAAAACATGCCGTAGATGGCAGGTTTGATGATGCTTGGAGTGCATTGCGGCACGCCATGCTCGGGTCTTTTAAAATTCCCGACTTGCAAAAACTTAACCGCGAACTACAGGCACATGCGGCTGCATGGAATATCCTCACAGGAGGAAAAGTCATCCGCTTTGCACTGGTTGGCGGTTACACAACTGACCCCATTAAGCAACTGCTGCTCCCTTTGGCACTGGCCGAAGGCTATTGGGCCGAGATTTACGAAGGAACCTACAATACTTTTGAGTCTGAGCCACTGGACCCTTCCAGCGGACTTTATCAGTTTAGGCCGGACATCGTTCTTTTTGCCACCGGAACAGTAAATTTGACCTCTTTCCCGCCTGCGGGAGCGGAGTCTGTAGTTATCGGACATATGGCTGACGAGGTGCTAGCTGCCTGCCGAGCTCGCTGGCATGCCATCGCGGTGGCCACTAGCGCGCGGATCATCCAGCACAATTTCGAGTTGCCGTCCGTGCTGCCGCTCGGACGGCTTGAAGGCCGCCTAGATTGGTCCGCCACCAATTTTGTCCGGTTGCTTAATGACCGCCTGTGGGAACACGATGGGCACGAAATTCGCGTGCTAGACACTTACCAGATCGCGGCCAACTGCGGACGCCGCCAGTGGCATGATTCGCGCTGGTATCATCATAGCAAACATGGATTTGATCCCAGTCTCATTTATCACTATGGCCGTGCCTTGGCTGGGTTGCTACGCGGCATGCTCGGTACAACGCGAAAATGCCTCGTTACCGACCTAGACAACACGCTATGGGGTGGGGTAATTGGTGATGACGGTCTCGACGGCATCCAGTTGGGCAATGTTTCCGCGTCAGGCGAAGCCTATGCCGAGTTTGGACGCTACCTTAAGTCATTGCAGCGGCTAGGAACAGTGCTCGCCGTCAATAGCAAAAACCATGCACAAACTGCTGCCGAGGTATTTAACAGACATCCTGAGACCGTACTGCGGCAGGACGACTTCGGTGCCTTCATCTGTAACTGGGAGAGGAAATCGGACAACATCCGCGCCATTGCTCACCAGTTGAATCTGGGTTTAGACAGTCTCGTATTTGTTGATGACAATCCCGCCGAGTGTGAGGAAGTGCGTGCCGTCTTACCCGAGGTCACCGTGATTGAAATGAGCGGCGATCCGGCCGGCTTCCCACGCCGCATCGAAGAGCTGCAACTGTTTACCCCGCTGGATTTCACCACCGAGGATCTAGCCCGAGCGCAAAGCTATGCCGCCGCTCAGCAGATCACACGGACGGGTGATTCGTCGGTGGATCTCGATGCGCATTTGAGCGGACTGGCAATGGAGGCCTCGATCGGCCCTGCCCATGAGGGCGACCTGCCCCGCCTCGAACAACTCTTCAGCAAGACCAACCAGTTCAATCTCACAGGCCGCAAGTATGAAAAAGTATCTTTGCAGCAGATGATGAACTCACCAGACAAACTGCTGCTGGCAGGGCGATTGAAGGATAAATTTTCCAATCACGGTTTGGTCTCAGCGTTAGCGGCGCGCTGTGAAGGCTCAGTTCTTATCGTTGAAAACTGGGTAATGAGCTGCCGTGTCTTCACAAGAACATTGGAGGAATCCATTCTGAACAGATTGATTGACGAAGCACGGCTGCGTGGCTGCACCAGCGTGCTCTGCACAATTGTGCCAACTTCAAAGAATGAATATGCGCAGCGTTTCTTCGCAAAGTTGGGCTGGCACACCGGACAGGATGATGCAGCCCAAGTTTGTGAGCTAAGAACGACCATGCCTGAATACAAAACATTTGTGCAAACCGTATGAACATAGAGAAAATTGAACATTTGGTGGCTGCGGACGAGGATATCAATATGCAGGCTGTCCGTGTCCTAATGGGAAGCGAAGACGAGCACCTCGTAGTGCTGGCGGAATTTGGAGGTCCTCGTGTGACGGATGTAGATAATCTGAAAAGCCGCATCCAACAGAAGATCACCAAGGCCGGCTGGCGTGGTGAGATAACGATCGAAGTACTCCGTGCGGGCTGGCTCTCTAATTCAGAAGGACCGCTAAATGCTGTGGAATCTGCGGCCAAGCATGTCCAGATGGTAACCAGGCGTGCTGATACGGAACAAATCTTCAATTCAACTTTCGAGATGAACATCACCGAAGAAGAAAAGGATACTTTTGGCTACTTTGGCTCGTTTTCGAAAATCCGAACCCCGACAAGCATTGCCCACCCGAAGCTGATTCACATTGGCAACTGGGTCAGTCTAGGAAGGTTTGGAAAGATATTCATGCAGACGTCATTCGCGGAGTTAAAGGAGTACCTTGCCCAACACTACCCCTCCGTCGCTTACAACATCCCTGAAAAAATCTGGATGCCACGTTGCCCGCGGCTGAAGATTGCTGACGGGGCCACCATCGGCGATTTTTTCTTTATCAACTGTAACCGTGACATCGAGATAGGCATCCATGCAGGAATAGCCGACCGCGTTTATATTTCCGACGGCAACCACCTGCACAACAATCCTGATCTGCCCCCCGCATTGATGCCCAATGAGATGGGCAAACCCATCAAAATTGGAGATCACACATGGCTCGGAGTCAATACCGTAATTCTCAACGGGGCGACTGTTGGTAAGCACAGCATCGTGTCTTCGAATTCGGTTGTGACCCGCGACGTCCCGGATCACTGCCTAGCAGTGGGCAACCCTGCAAAAGTAGTCCCTTTGAATGCTTTTGGCTTCAACCAAAGGTGCGCAAGCTAACAACTAAAATCCCTGTACCGATGACACCTCGCATCATCGACCTCAGCTATCCCATTCACGAAGGCATGACGACCTTTCCGGTGCATTGGCACCCCGTCGTCGAGATCACTCAGCTCGCCCGCCACGGCATCGAGAATCGGGAAACGCGCAAGATCGTCATGGGCACCCATTGTGGCACACACATCGACGCACCGCGTCATTTCATCCCAGGCGGTCCTACCATCGAGCAAATCCCGCTCGATTGGCTCGTTGGTCCAGCGCGCGTGCTGAATTTCACGCCCGTGACTTTGCCAAAACAGGAATTCGGCGTGGAAGACTTCAAGCAACGCTTAGGCGACGAAAAACCGGAGCGCCTCATCCTGCGCTTCGACTGGTCGGATCACTGGGGGACGATGCGCTATTACACCGAACAGCCCTACATCACCGAGGAGGCAGGACACTGGCTCGTCGAACGCGGTGTGCGTGTGCTGGCCATGGACACCCCGCAGGTGGACAGCCCAGACAATGGCCGCACCGGGCCGAAGGACTCCCCGCTGCATAAAATCATGCTCGCCGCAGGCGTAGTCTTTGTTGAATACTGCACCAACCTCCGCCAAATCTCCCGCCCCGAAGTCGAACTCGTCGTCCTGCCACTCAATATCCTCGGCTCCGACGGTGCCCCGGCGCGAGTCATTGCCATCGAACGCTGAATCACATCTCCCATGAACGTCACCCAAATCGTCCTCGAATTTTTTGACTCCCGCGGCGGCCTACCAGGCGCCTCGCAAGATGAAAAACTCGCCTGCGCCTACCTCGATGCCAAAATCGTCGATAGCATGGGCATTATCGACATGGTTTCGCACTTTGAGGATATTTTTGACATCCGTTTTGATGCCGACGACCTGCAATCCCAGGAGTTTCAGACCGTGGGAGGCCTTATTGGCGTCATCGAAAAACTCCGTACCACCGCCGCATGAGCCAGATCTGCCCGGACATCATCTCCTTCCCGGAATCTCCCGCCACACACCCGGAACGCTGGGTGCTTATGAACGTTTTCACCCGCCAGTGCCTCGGCGTGGGTCCCGAAGTAATGACCGTGCTCGCCAATCCGGATGTTGAAAGCACCGCCACCTACCGCATCTGGCGTATCTGGCGCTTTTCCCACATCGACGGCTTGCTGGCCGACCCCAGCCGCTTCAAACGAGATGCAGGCACCTGGGGAGATCCGCAGATCGTCGATCACGCCACCTTGATCAAGCTGCTCAAGGATCAGTGCATCTTCATCGACGATCTCGCCAGTTACCGCGCTCGTTTCGACGTCAAGAAGTCACTGCTCGACCGTCAACGCTTCGGCACCTACCACCAGCAGCTCGGCCAGCAATTGATCGCCATCGAGCGCCGTGACCCAACCGCCTGGTGGCTGGAACAGAAGTTCACGCCCGATCTCGCCGCCATCCGGCAAGACAACCTCTACGGCGCAGTTCAGGACCGCTTTCTCGACCAATGGCTGCCTAGGCGCATCACGCCGGGCATGCGTATCCTCGATCTCGGCTGCGGCGCAGGTACCATCGCACAAAAAATGGCCCGCCTCGGCGCCAGCGTGCTCGGCGTCGATCCGAATCCCGAGTACATCCGCCGCGCCAGCGAACGAGCGGAAGGAGATTCGACGTTCCAAGTGCTTGATCTGAACTCTCCCGGTGCTCTCGACGCGCTACCAGCCGCCTCGTTCGACTGCATCTACATGAGCGACGCACTGCTGTTCTACTTCGTGCCTTATGAGCCCGGCAAGCCGCTCGATCTGCTGCGTTTCATCTCGGACATCAAACGGCTGCTCAAGCCGGGCGGCACTTTCCTCTCGCTGGAGCCTCATCCAGTGTTCTACATCCAGCCATGGCTGGGAGATCCGGCGCGACCTTTTACCGTGATGACCGAGTATCTGCACACTCACTGGCGCATCAATCCGCCACTCGCCACGCTCACCCGTCCGTTCCTCGACGCCGGCTTCACGGTGATCGGCATTGAGGAACTGGCCAGCGATCCGGAGAATCCGAAGGTGGATGCCCGCGCGGCGCGTTTCGCCGCGGAGTTTCCCGTGTGGCTGCTCGTCGAATTTCAAGCCCCCGCGAACGCATGAGCCGCCCGGGACACCATTACTCCAAGGATGACCTCGTCGCCGCGCTGCGCCAAGTGGGCGTGCAGGAGGGTGTAACGATCCTCGTCCACATGAGCCTCGGTCGTCTCGGTTACTCCGACCGAGGCCGGACCATGTCAGACTCCTGTGCCGTGCTTCACGAGGCGCTCCGAGAGGCTGTGGGTCCCCAGGGCACGATTCTCGTTCCCGTTTACACCTATTCGGTTGGCCGACGGGAGGTGTTTGACCTGAAAGACACGCCGTCAACAACGGGAGAGTTCACAGAATTCTTCCGGAAGCAGCCCGGAGCCGTCCGTTCCGCCGATCCCATGCTTTCCATGGCTGGAACAGGGCCACAGGCGGAAAAACTGCTCACCAATCTTCCGCGCACTTGTTACGGCCATGGCAGCGTCTATGACCGGCTGTATGAGGCTGATGCTCGCATCGTCACCGTGGGCTTGGGACTGTATTGGGCGACTTACCGCCATTACATCGAGGAGCATTGCCACGTGCCGTTTCGATTCCCGAAGCTCTTCACCGGTTTCATTCGTGAAAGCGGAAAAGAGCGGAAAGAAACCTGGACCTATTATGCCGCGCCATTCACCAAGAACTGCGCGCCCAACGGCATCCCGCTTGAAACGCGGGCACGCGAGGCTGGATTGTGTCGTGTTCAATCCGTTGGGCGCGCCGAAGTATGCGCCATCGGCTGTCGCGAGTACCGTGATTTTGCGGAGAAGGAATTCGCTCGCGACCCTTGGCTGAGCGCCGAAGGACCGCCGCTAACGCTGCAACAGCTCGTGGAGAAAGAGGCGGAACGTGTCGGAGTGCCCTGTCCTCAGGTGAACCTCCCGGAGAATGCAAGCATGATGCAGATGCTTGAAGTTCTCGGACCGCTCCATCGCCACATCGTTTCCGATGGCTACGACGCTGGCATGCGCGCACTCGCCAACGTGCTGCCGATGACCATTCACGAATTTCCCACCGGCAGTGAATGTCTAACGTGGCTCATCCCGGAAAAATGGACCTGCAAGGAAGCTTATTTGGAGACCCTCGACGGCCGCCGCATCTTCTCACATGCCGATCATCCGCTGCACGTCGTATCATATTCACTGCCTTTCGACGGCGTGGTGGCCAGAGAGGAATTGTTGAAGCATTTGCATGTGCATCCGCTCATGCCGGAGGCCGTTCCGTTCATCTTCAAATACTACGAACGCGACTGGGGCCTGTGCTGTTCCCGCCAGACGCGTGACGCCCTCGACCAGGACCAGTATCGCGTCGTCATCCGTACCGAGTTTAGTTACTCCACGTTGAAGGTGGGAGAAGTCATTCTCCCGGGTGAAAGCGAGGAAAGCATCGTGCTCTGCACGCATCTCTGCCACCCTGGCCAGATCAACGATGACCTCTCCGGCTTAGTGGTGGGCGTGGAGGTGATGCGCAGGCTGATGAAACTCCCGTCACGGCGTTTCACTTACCGCTTCATCATCCTTCCGGAAACCATCGGCTCCGCCGCCTGGCTCAGCCGTCATGAGCACCTCATCCCAAAACTCGCCGGCGGCATTTTCCTCGAGATGCTGGCGCGCGGCAACGCATTCACCCTGCAAAGCACCTTCCCGGGGGGAACCGAGCTTGATCGCTGCTTCAAGCTGGCCGCCACCCAAGCAGCCCCAGACACCACCGTCATTCCTTTCCTGTGCATGAATGATGAGCGCCAGTTTAACGCGCCAGGCATCCGCGTGCCTATGGCCGCGCTCTATCGTATCCTGCCGGATGGCCATCCTGACTGGCCGTATCGCGAGTATCACTCTGATCACGATGATCTGCGTCATGTGAGGCCGGAGCACTTGGAACAATCCTGCGACTTGGTCATGGCCATGCTCGATGCGCTGGAAAAAAACGCTGTCCCCGAGTTGCTGTTCAAGGGGGAGCTGTTTATGTCACGCTATGGCCTGCACATCGACTGGTATGTGGACCGGCAGGCCAATGAGCAGTTCTTCAACATCCTATACCGCATGGACGGCACTCGCACCTTGGCCGCCATCGCCACCGAACTGAACATTTCCTTCCAGTCCGTCCACGCTGTGGCCGAAAAACTTGTCAGCGCCAAACTCTGCCGCCTCCACCCAGCCAGCACCCGATAAAATGAACACCTCCCATCCGGACATGCCCACTGTCAAAGAGCTGGAATCTGCTCTCCAACAAAACATCAACCTCATGGGCCTCATGCGAGAGCGCAATCGCGTCAGCCGCAACACGCCGGATGCGATTCTCCTTTCCTACGATCTGCAAAGCGGCAGCTACACCGCTTTGCTGGACGACCCGGAGTACCGTGCATTGAAAGATCGTATGAACGCGTTGACCGCAGATGTGCTCCGCCCGCTCGGCCCGGGCACCTTGCTCGAAGTTGGTGTCGGCGAGGCCTCCACGCTCGCTGGCGTGATCTCCAACCTGGGCATCCCAGCCACTGACGCGGCTGGATTTGATATTTCATGGTCGCGCGCCGCCTACGCGCGCCGCCATCTCGAGACATGTGGTCACCATGGCGTCACGCTCTTCACAGGGGACATCGGTTCCATCCCGCTCCCAGACAATGCTTATGACATCGTCTACACCGCGCACTCCCTCGAGCCCAATGGTGGGCGGGAGCGTGAATGCCTGATGGAATTGCATCGGATCGCCAAAAAATGGCTCGTCCTCTTCGAACCAGCTTACGAACTGGGCAATGAGACGACACGCAAGCGTGTTGAAGAGCATGGCTACTGTCGCAATCTGCCCCAGATCGCTCGCGACCTCGGGTACGAGGTCGTCGAGCACGCGCTCTTTGCCTGCAGCCCGTGGGACTACAACCAGTCCCAGCAAATCATCATCCGGAAAAAGACCGCTGGTCCAGCCAATGATCGGAAGTTTGGGTGCCCCTCCTGCAAGCGGCCTCTGCGCGATCACTTGGGTCATTTGTTTTGTGAAGAATGCTGCAACGTGCATCCAGTCATCGGTGGCATCCCCTGCCTGCTTCCAAGCAACGGAGTTCTGGCCACCAAATTCATGGCGTTTTAAAAACTCCGCACATCATAAAGTCAGTTTCCATCACCGCGTCCCATGCAAGGCAGCCTGTCTTTCCGTGACACCCTGAGTTATGTCGCCGCACAGTTGAACCGCCTGTTTCCAGATGGCAACGTGGTGGCGGAAGACGATCTTGAGCACCCGGTCAAAGAAGCATTGGAAGCTGCGGAATTCTGCTTTGCACACATCAAAGACAGGCATTTTTGGCGTGGCGACCGGCCCTGCTTTGACCATTTGCACTCAGAACAGTACTCCATGTTCCTTTACTGGGCGGGGCATGCTGCCTGGAGGCAGAATAAGCCGGCACATGTGCCGCTGAAGCTATATTTGCTGAACAAGGCCCTGCATGGGATTGACCTCTTTCACGAGGTCGTCATGCCGCGTGTTTTCAAGCTGGGACATGGCGTGGGCAGTGTGCTGGGTCGTGCCACCTATGGTGAATATTTTTTTGTCAGCCAGTGCTGCACGGTGGGTGCCGTTGGCTACGATTATCCAGTCTTCGGCAGAGGCGTGGTGCTTTCCAGTGCATCCAGTGTGCTCGGCCGGTCGCATTTGCACGACGAAGTCTGCGTCGGGGCTGGGACACTGCTGGTCAACGAGACCGTCGAGGCCGGCATGACTGTGGTGGGGCATACCCCTGACATCCGCTGCTGGCCCTCCAAGAGCCCAAGTTGGAAAAACCTGTTCTTTGAAGCGGTCACTGGAGTGTGATCTCGAGGAACCGATCCCCATGCAAACGCGTCTTCAGAGGTTTGTCGAGCATCTCCCCGCAGGCGGCGACCCGCTGTAGAATGGATACAGGGCTGCTCGGCTGGTATTTGGTCATGCCCTTTCTGGTTCGCAGCCTGCTTTTTAGCTTGTCCAGGAGGCCGTGCAGCCGGGTCATGAGCAGAACTCCAGGGCGTGCCTCGGCGGACCCCAGTTGTTTTTTAACCTCCGCCGCAATGGCGGCAATCGTTGCAGACGCGCACTTTTCAGACGGGTAGTTTTCAATCAGGCGGTTGATCTCCGAGCAATCCAGAGAAGTTTTGTCCTGTAATGTGCCGGACTTCAGAAGGTCCACGACCTCTGTCTCGCTGCGACACTGGATGCTGATTTTGCGCGGTCCCGGCTCATCGTAGTGTTCGTCGAACACCGGCTGGTAATTGATAATCGTCGGCGTGAGCCGCACGGCCTCAAGTGCCGTGGTGCAGCCAGTATGCACGAGCGCGCGTGCAGCGGCAAGCCACGGCACAACAGATCCCTCGGTAAGCACATGCACGTTGGGATACGCCTGTAGCACCTCTCGATAGGCTGCCGGATTTTCACCAGGATGGGGCCGCAGCACGATGTTGACGCCGGCGAGTTCCCTGCTCAGCCGGGCAGCCAGGCAGATGTAGGCCGACTGCAGGTCCGAGTGATACTTGAAAAAGCCAAGCCAGTAATTGTCTGGCTTGTCATCGCTGAAATCCTTGATGGCCGAGACCAGTGCCGCAAAATTGCTAGCGAAGGCAAACTTGGTGTTCAAGAGCACAAAATCGCCAAAACGCCTTCTGATATCCGCCACCTCAGCATCAAAAAAACGTGAGAACCTGGATTTGCACAGGTCAAACTTCGGGTGGCCGGTGGCAATGATATGCGGCGCATGATCGGGGGCCGCGCTTTTGAACATGGCGGCGGTGACCTCACCCCATGCGCAAACATAATCATCCGTGGAAATCCAGCGCGGATCAAACATCATCAGGAACTGGCTCATGTCCACTTTGCTGGCATCGAGCAGCAGTTCCTCCTCGGCCTGGAATAGCACCCGATGGCCGTCCTTTTTCAACGCATGATATTTTTTGAGATTGGGAGACGCCCCGCCCAATACGGCCTGCTTGCCCACATACAGCCCATTTTTAAACCCCGCCGCCAGACGATGTATGCTTTTCGTCTCACCGACAAACACCCGGGTGTCATCTTCAACCAGATGCACCGCCATCAAAAGCTTGGCGTCGAATTCCCTGGCGCTGATTTCAACAGGGATGAAGATCGGGGTAAGGCTCGGCATGCACTTGGTTTTCGAGGTTGGCGCCGAGACTGTCCACTGATTTGTGCTCACAGATTGCAGGAATCATTTGCCTCCGTCTTCCCAGCATTCATGGATCAGTGCATGGTGAACCTAGCGCGCTGCTTTCATGACATCTGGTCCCAGGGCGCTTCGCGGCTTGGTTTTCCGGTCTATGAGGCTTCGGAGGCGGAAATCACACAGCAGGCCGCCCAAACCTGGACACTACAGGCACGCGGCACTCGTGTCTTGGATAATGCCCTCGAGCACCGGATCAATCCCGCCTGTCCTGCAACCCTCGACATGTGCTGGCAGGATGTGTCGTGCAGGGAACTGCACCACACCTTGCTCACTGGTGATGATGGCATGGTCTTTTTAGCCAACGGCAGGCACCTTCGGAACTGTCCCAGCCTGCGCCACCATCCAGATCGAAAAATCCGCCGGCCCTTGCACTTCATGGCCCAAAAAATGAAGGAGCCCTGCTTCTACCTGGCCGGGAGAAACTATGAAAACCACGGCCATTTTCTTCTGCACCACCTGCCCCGTCTCATGGCCGCCCAGAACAGTTTTACTGAAATGAAACAGCCCAAAATCTTGCTCGGAAACCGCGTGAAACGCTGGCAGGAACGCTATCTGGCCGCAATGGGCATCCAAGCAGAGAACATTCTGCGCGCCGGAGCAGGCACGACTCATGTGGAGTCTCTGTTTTACGCGCCACAGATATGGACTGACACGGCACTGGCCGATCCCGAAATTCTGCACAAGCTGCGGTGCGCTTTCCTGACGCACAGCCAGTTCTCCCATGCTTCCGCTGCCAGCCAGGCTCCTGTTCTGATCTCACGGGCTGACGCCCCTGACCGAAAACTGCTCAATGAACGCGAGATCGCAGCGGAAGTGGAACGCCAGTGGGGAACCTGCGAAGTACTGGAGTTGAGCAAGCTCGATTTCGCCACACAATTGCGCAAATTTGCCACGGCACCACTCATTCTCGGCGCGCTCGGCCAAGGCTTCGCCAACCTGCTCGTCGCCAGTGGTGCTCTCTGCCTCATCCTCGACACCGAGGAGCAGTGGAGCGAATCCTACTTTTCACGGACCTTTCGTGATCTGGCCCTGATGCACGGCAACATGGCCGCCAGGCTTTTCGCCGGCCGGTCGATTCAAAAACGCGAGCATTGGAGCTATCCGCTGCCTAAATTTAAGCAGGAACTTGCGACCGCCACCGCCCTCTGGAAACAACACCGTTCCCTTGCGCCCTCACCGTGAGTACCGCCGTCGTTTACCATAAACAGCTTGGAGACACGCTCTTGTTGCAGCCTGCTTTGGCAAGGCTCGCAGCACAGGATCATGAGCCTGTCACTCTTTACACACTGCCTGGACATCGACCGCTCGTGGAATTGATGCCGGGGGTGCAATGGGGCGAACGGGCCGGCTATTTTGCCAGTGCCTTCAAGCGAGTTGTCGCCCTCGATCAAGGATCGCAATCATTGCTGAAAAGCCTGCGGCTGCGTGCTCGGCATCGGCTGTTGCTCACGCGTGCCGAGGTTTATATCCGCTGGTATCATCGCCTGCTGTTTCACGCCTGCAGATCGGAAAATCTGAACGACATCTATGTGGCGCGTTTTTATTTCGATGCGGTGGGCGGTGCGGCTTCGGACACCTTCACATCGCCCAAACTTCATGCACCGCCTCCCGAGTGGGTGCAGCCTGAGATATCCGCCACAAACGCTGTGATCATCAATCCGGCCTCAGGCTGGGAGCGAAAATCTTGGACGGTCGAAGGCTGGCGCTCGGTCATCCGCTCCGTGCTGGCGATGGATCTCGGTCCGGTGTTTGTCTCCAGTGGCACCTCCGAATGGCACCAGCGCATGGGACGTGAGATCTGTGAAGGCTTTCCTGCTTCCCAAGTGCGCAATCTTGCTGGTCAAACCACGCTACGCGGCTTTCTCGCGCTGCTCGCGCGCGCGACCATCACGCTCACCGTCGATGGTGCTGCCTCCCACATCTCCCAAGCATTTGGGCGGCCAACCGTGGTGCTTTTCGGCCCCTCAAAAACTCGGATGTGGCATTACGAGACACCACAAAACCGTGCCATCCACGCCAGTGAGTTTAGTACCGAAGCGCTGCCGCCCACCGCCCTCATTCCACCCGAACGCATCATTGATGAAATGCAGTTGGTCCTAGCCAGTCCAACCAAACAGCAGATACGGGAAGATTGAGCCACCCGATGAGCTCATGCCCCGCTTTGTTTATAATACTCCAACGTTCTGCGCAGACCTTCCTCCCATGACACCTGGATCTCATAGCCGAGGCACTCGCGTGCCGCGCTGATGTCCGCCAAGGAGTGTAGGATGTTGCCCGTGCGGCGTGGTTCAATGCGCGCAGGTTGTGCTGATGGCCGTCCACACCCACCTGGTCTTCGCAGGAACCTTTTGCCACCTTCTGGGCCTGTTCGCGCTTCCGTTTCTCGAAACTGTAATTGGATTTATTGCAGCGAACCCCATAGCACCATTTGCCGGGAGTCACGCCAGCAAATGCGATGAAATTCAGCATTCTCGATTCCGACCTCGTTTCTGCTTATCAATCGTTCATGCCTTCTTCGGCAACGCATCATCTTCACTTCGCTCTCTTGCGTCACCGCGCTCTTGCGCTATGGAAACCGACGAAGGCTGTTTGGTCTCCCTCTTGTTTTCGTGCCCCCGCCCCCATGAAACATCCGCTTGCCATCGTTCTGCCCTTGCTGCTGCTCGCATTCACTGCTGCGTCAGCCATCGTCATCCCCGATCCGCTGCCCAAAGCGCCGGAACCCATCGACGACATTCTGCGGCTCCAAATCTTCCTCGACACACAGCTCTTTGGGCCGGGGAAGCTCGACGGTCGTCCCGGTGAGTTCACCACCAAGGCCCTCAAGCGCTACCAGCGGGCGCAGGGCCTCCCCGAGACCGAGATGGCGGCGCACACTCTCGACCTTGCCAGCGTGCCGGAAATCTACACCACCTACACCATCCGCCCTGAAGACCTGCAATACGTCGGCGACCTGCCGCACCAGCCCTCCGCTCAAAGCCGGAAAAAATACCTGCCCTACGACTCGCTGCTGGAATTTTTGACCGAGCGTTTTCACAGCGCGCCCGAACTCCTCGAGTTCATCAACCGCCCGCTCAAGCTGCGCGCCCTCAAGCCCGGCGATGTCGTCAAAGTTCCCACCGTGCAGCCCTTTCTCCTCGAAGCACTCACCGAGGTGCCCAAACTGCCCGAAGTGCCCGAATACTTGACCCGCGTTATCAAAATCGACACCCGCGAAAAAGTGCTGGACCTGTGGGAGGGAGACAAACTCCTCGCCAGCCTGCCCATCACGCCCGGCAGCGGCCACCTCGCCACCCCTCCAGGTAACTGGCGCATCGTCGGCATCACACAGATGCCCACCTTTCGCTGGGACAAAAGCGTCCTCGAGTACGGCGTCCGCAGCAACAACGCTTACGAACTGCCCATCGGCCCGAACAACCCCGTCGGCGTCATGTGGATCGGCCTGAACCGCGCCGGCATCGGCATCCACGGCACCAACTCCCCGCAGACCATCGGACGCAGCTCCAGCCACGGCTGCATGCGCACCGCGAACTGGGATGTCGTGCGCCTCGTCAAGCTCATCACCCAGGGCATGCCCGTCATCATCGAAGGCCCAGCGCCTGAACCTCGTCCCGTCGTTGTGAGGAAAGCCGAACCGCCCCCGCCGCCCGCCGAGCCGCCCAAGCGCGGCTTCTTCAAGTGGCTCTTTGGAAAGCAGTAGAAAGTCCTCCGCTCAACGCCCACATCGTCTTCAATCTGGATCAGGACGTGAGCCAGCCGGCCCGCGCTTCTGCAATGAAGCGGGCGACCTGCGCGAGATCCTTGATGCCGGGCTGGGATTCGACGCCACTGGCGACATCGACGGCGACGGGGTGCGTCTGCTGCACCGCCATGCGCACGTTATCAGGCGTGAGACCGCCGGAGAGCAGGATTTGTTTGGCTGGAAACAACTCGCGGGCACGCACCGCCAGTTCCCACGGGAAGGCGTGACCGCCACCGCCGTAGGTTTCGGGGTTGTAGGCATCGAGCAAGATCGCGGCGCAGGGATACTCGCCGATCTGCGCAAGCGAGGCGGCATCGCGCACTTGCAGGGCCTTGATGACGTTCACACCGCGCTGCATGAGGCGTTCGACAGCACGCGGCGTTTCATCGCCATGGAGTTGCAGCGCTTGAAACAAGCCGCTGGCGATGGCGGCATCGAGCAACGCATCATCGGGATTCACCAGCACGGCGACGAGGGCATGTTGCGCCGCCACGTCCTGCAACGAACCCACCGCGACCGACAGCGACATGTGGCGCTTCGATTTGGGCCAGAGATTGATGCCCACTGCGTCTGCGCCGAGCGCGAAAATTTCCAGCGCCTGCTGTGGCTGGGTGATACCGCAGATTTTGACGCTGTGCCGCAGGGGTTCAGGAAACATGCGGCGGTAGCGGGAGTGGGAAGGTCTGGCCTTGGCGTTCTGGCAACAACGATGCCGTCACAGCCAGCAGCACCTCGAGCTTCGGTGGCAGCGGCATGCTGCCGCGCACGCGTACGTCGCGCTGCAGTTCCTGAAAGCGCAGCACATCGGTGGGACCGATGAGATAAATCACCGGCGGCGCGGTATGGACACCGGGATGCACCATTGGATAAGCCTTGCTGAGCAGACGGTCGAGCATATCCCCGGCGAGATCCGGCAACGGGAGTGAAAACAGAAACAACGAATACTCGCGATGCAGCGCCATTTCGAAGGCACGCTCGCCGCTGGGAGCATCATCCACCTCGCAAACTCGGAAGGCCGTCAGCGCCTCGCGAATGACGCGGCGAAAGGGCAGGCTCGCTTCCGCCAGCAGGACTCGCGGAACGGCAGTGGTGGCCGGATCAGGCGTCATGGAAAGCGCTCTTAGCCTTCGGGATACACCGCCACCGCCATGACACCTTCATTGGGCAGCCAGCCGACGATTTCCACGCGCTTGAGGGATTTGGAGGATTCCCCCATGCCTTTGCGCACCGTCTCCAAAACCTTCTTCTGTGTGTCCGCAGTCACCGTGGAGCCGAACAGCCCGGCAAGATCGGTCAGCACCGGCGCAGGGGCATTCACGCCGCCCAGCATCGTCACCGGGGTACGAGTTTGGCCACAAGCGAGAATGGCCTCCCGAATCGCCTCCGGCGTCATCGTGCTAGAGACCACCACAAGACGACGCAAACGGGTTTCCGCCGTCGGCGTTTGTACAATGGAAGGGGCGGTGACAGCTACCGCCGCGCTAACCGGCGGATTGATGGACTTGCTGGGCTTCAAAAAGCCACGCGGCCCGTCGGAATAAAATGACGTCCCCGGCACCAACGCCTGTGGCAGCACCGGCTCCTGCGCGCTCACGACAGCGGCAGAAGCAAGACAAACAGCAACCAAACAAAAGACGGTAAATTTCACGAAGAGCATGGTTTCTATCATGCCGCCCTTGAAGTGACAATGATAAAGATAGGAGAGGTTGAATAAAACTGGTCTGGGGTTCTGGAAATCCACCAGAACGAGACCGACGCTACAAATCGGTTTGTTCGCATTTTCTCTCTACGCTAAGCCCACTTCTTGACAGGTTGTTCACATGGGCTTGGGAATTCTCAAACATGCGCCAACTTAAATCGGCAATTCAAAGAACGTCTCAGGCACCTCGTTAGCTTTAGGTGGATAACGCCGAGCGTGGAACCCTTGCTTTTGAATCGTGGAACGTCAAGTGAGCCAAAATTAATGAAACTGTATCGTCACCGCCTGCTTGGAATCATCCAAGCCGCCGCAACACCCAAAACCTCTACCTCCAAGCATACAAATAGACATTTAAATCATTCACTTTCAGCAATTTATGAAGTCATTTCACGATCACTTAACGGGCGTTACCAACTGTATCCCATCAGGTGACAGCTAACGACAGCTTCTTCCCCAAGAGGCTCGCAAGCCGATGGACGAGCTGGATTCATTGTTCCGCTTTTATCCGTACATTCCCTATGCCGCCCCGCTGCGGCCGGACCAGATAGGCGAAGCTGGCCGCCTTTCATTTTTGATTCGCAAAGATCGCTTTCGCCTTGAAAACCAAGCGTCTGCCTCCCTGGGGTGCAATTTGTTCACACCATGGCGGGGAAAAACTTCTCTCGCAGAAAATAGTGCCAGCTACTGCCCGATGTGCGGGATTGATGGGAGACCAACTTCCGTCTTGTTGGGCCGGTCAGTTCCGCTAGCCTTCATTCTTCCCAAGCCCATGAAAGCCTACCAAATCACCGGAACCGACGGCCTGAATTCTTTGCAAACCGTGACGCTGCCCGAGCCGAAACCCAGCCCCGGCGAAGTTTTGCTTCGAGTCCGGGCCGTTTGCCTCAATTACCGCGACTACATGAACGTCATGGGCATCAAGGGAGTCAGCGGGCCGATTCCTCGCATCCCGTGCTCGGATGGCGCAGGTGAAGTGGTGGCGGTGGGCGAAGGCGTTTCGGCATGGAAAGCAGGCGACCGGGTGGTTTGCCCCTTCATGCCAACATGGTTGGACGGCGAGTATAGCCAGGCACATGCCGCCCAAGCGCTGGGCGGTGCGGTGGATGGCATGCTGCGTGAGTTTGCGGTGATACGTGCCGAAAGCCTGCTGCCGGTGCCTGCGCACCTATCCATCGTAGAAGCAGCCACCCTGCCCTGTGCGGCGGTCACCGCCTGGGATGCGCTGCATACCCGAGGAGCATTGAAGGCGGAAGAAACGGTGCTCGTGCTCGGCAGCGGCGGCGTGTCGGTCTTTGCCCTCCAGTTTGCCAAACTGGCCGGCGCACGCGTCCTGGCCACGACGAGCAGCGATGACAAGGCCCAACGTCTCCTCGCACTCGGTGCCGATGCCGTTCACAACTACAAGACCGATCCCGCTTGGGATGACTGGGCGCTGGCGCAAACCGGTAAACGCGGCGTGGACAAGGTGATTGAGATCGGTGGTGCCGAAACGCTCAATCGGTCGCTGAAGGCCACGCGGTTCGGCGGCCACATCGCCCTCATCGGCGTTCTTACCGGCACCAGTGCCGAGATTCAGACGGTGCAAATCCTGCGCAAAGGCATCCGGCTGGACGGCATCTATGTCGGTTCACGCGAAATGTTTGCACAGATGCTCGCGGAGATCGAGCGGGTGAAATTGCAGCCGGTGATCGACTCCACCTTCGAGTTTGAAGACGCCCGCGCCGCCTTTCAGCGCATGGAAAGCGGCCAGCACTTCGGCAAAATCGTGATCCGGGTGTGAGATCATCAAACAGGCATCGTTTGGGGTGAGCCATGCTCCTGCGTTCCCTTCTCTTCGTTCTGATCACTGCCAGCGCACTCCGAGCCGCTGCTCCCAACATCATCCTCATCATGTCAGATGACATGGGCTTCTCCGACCTCGGCTGCTATGGCGGGGAAATTCAGACGCCGAACCTCAACCGGCTGGCACAACGCGGCGTAAGGCTGAATCAATTCTACAACACTGGGCGCTGCTGCCCGACGCGGGCGTCGCTGCTGACAGGATTGTATCCGCATCAGGCGGGCATCGGCCACATGATGGAAGATCGCGGGCATGACGGCTATCGCGGTGATCTGAACAACCGCTGCGTCACGATTGCAGAAGTGTTAAAACCGGCAGGCTATCGAACTTATGCTGTGGGCAAGTGGCATGTCACGAAGCATGCCAAACCGGAAGGACCGAAGCACAACTGGCCGCTGCAACGCGGCTTCGACCGCTTCTACGGCACCATCACCGGCGCGGGCAGTTTTTATGATCCGGGAACACTGACACGCGATGACACCATGATCTCGCCTTTCGCCGATCCTGAATACCAGCCGCAGCGCTATTATTATACGGATGCCATCAGCGACCACGCGATTCGCTACATCGACGAGCATGCGCGTGACCAGAAGGACAAGCCGTTCTTTCTCTACATGGCCTACACGGCGGCTCACTGGCCGATGCACGCGTTGGAGGAAGACATCGCCAAATACCGCGGCAAATATGACGCAGGCTACGAATCCGTGCGACAGGCGCGGTTTCTGCGCATGAAGGAGATGGGATTGATCGCAAAAAACGCGGAGCTGGCCCCCACCGTCGGTGATTGGTCGAACGTGAAGGACAAAGTCTGGGAAACACGCTGCATGGAGGTCTTTGCCGCAATGATCGACCACATGGATCAGGGCATTGGCCGCGTGATCAGCTCCCTGGAAAAGCACCGCTTGCTGGAGAACACGCTCATTTTGTTTCTTCAGGACAACGGGGGGTGCCAGGAGGCAATTGGCCGACAACTCAAGCTGCCGGAGGCGAACAGCCAGACGTTTCCAGTGATCGCACCCGACGCGATTCGGACGGACGTCATTCCCAAGCAAACACGCGATGGTCAGCCGGTGAAGCAGGGCCTGGGCATCACGCCCGGAGGGCCGAATGATTACATCGCGTATGGTGAGGCATGGGCAAATGTCTCGAACACGCCGCACCGCGAGTACAAGCATTACGTTCACGAAGGCGGCATCGCCACACCGCTCATTGCTCACTGGCCCGCTGGTATTCCCGCTGCGCAGCACGGCAAAATCGAGCAGCAGACCGGTCATCTCATCGACCTCATGGCAACCTGTGTCGATGTCGCCGGTGCGGCCTATCCCGCAGAATTCAAAGGCCAGACGATTCAACCCATGGAAGGCGTGAGCCTGGCTCCTGCGTTTCATGGCAAGGACAACGGCGTGCGTTCCATCTTCTGGGAGCACGAAGGCAATCGCGCTCATCGTTTCGGCCCGTGGAAGATCGTGGCGAAGGAAAAAAAGCCATGGGAACTGTACAACATCGAGGAAGATCGTGCGGAGCAGCATGATCTGGCCGCCAGTGAACCGGAACGCATGAAAACGATGGTCGCCAGTTGGGATGCCTGGGCGGCGCGAGCACTTGTGCTACCCGTCGGCACTTGGAAAGCCTCTGATATTGGTAAAAATGCAAAAAAGAAGGCCAAGCCGAACAGCAAGAAGCCAGATTGATTTTGGAACGAAACGTGCTCACAATCACTTCATGTCCCTCCCTCAGATCGTTCTCGATGCCCCCACGCTGAAACTTATTCTCTGCATTGTCGGCGGCCTGCTGCTGATCGCGATGGTGCGGATCACCTTCCTGCTGCGCACCAACAACCGCCTGCGTGACAGCACCGCCAAGATGGAAAAACAGGTGCTCACTCAGCATCAGGAGATCCTCGCCGTGCGTCAGGATTCCAATGCTTGGCGTGGCGAACTCCAACGCATGTTCGACGCTTTCCGCGCCGAATTCTCCAAGCGCCTCACCGAATCTGAACAGCGTTACCATGACATCCAGCAGCGTCAGGCAGCGGTGACGCCGCCACCTCCTCCTTCTTCTGAGTCTGAGGCGGTGCTTGAATCGCCGGTTGAACCCGTCGTGTCGCCGGTGCCGGCTCTCGCCATCTCCTGAAGCCAGAGCTTACGGCGTTAAAATTTCATCAAAGCGAAGGACTGCCTGCGCGATTGAATTGAAACGCTGCCTACTGCATAACTCCATATGTTCCAGACATTGTCTCACGACGTTCAGCTTCTGCTCATTGGTCTCACGGTTCTCAGCGGCCTGTTTCTCATCGCAATGATCCGCACGTTTGTGCTGCTGCGCGACAATGATCGCATGCACAGCGAATGCACGAAGATGGAAAAGCAGGCGCTGGAGCAGCAGATTGAACTCACCGCCATTCATCACGATGCCATGTCGTGGCGGGCCAAAACGCAGCGCCAGTTTGATGCGTTGCGCGGTGATCTCTCCCACCGCCTGCTGCAGTCCGAGCAGAGCAATCAACACGCCCAGCAAGGCCTGGATGTTGCTCAATCCCAGTCGCTGACCGCCATGCTCGCCAAAATCACGGAGCTTGAGGCCCGTCTCGCCGCAAAACCGGCACCTGCTGCACCGTCGAAGCCTCCGGCTCCGGCATTTGCCAAACCTGCGGAATCTTCCCTGCCGTCGCTTCCCGCGATGGAAACACTGCGTCTCCAGTCGCTGGAAGCCGAACTTGCCGCCACCAAAGCCGAACTCACCGCCCACCGGCAGCAAAACGCCGCGCTTCAGCGCACCCTGCTGCTGGCACGGCGTCGGCAGCCCGCCCTGCGGAAGAGCGGTACTCGTGGTATGGCACGCAACAACTGAGCTAAGAAATCAGCGAACTGTTTTTTCCTCTCGCCATTGTGACGAGACCGTCTTTATTCGCGAACACAAGGCTGTGCGCACCGTGCGGACGGCCAGAATGCTCACTTCAGCTTTTTTTCGCACCATGACTGAGAACCCCACCGCAGAATCCCCTTTCGGCGTCAGCTCGCCGCACGATCCGTTTCAAGCGGCGAAGGCCAGTGCGCTGAAAGCCGCCGAGGAATTGCGCGCCGCCGCTACTCAAAAGGCATCTGAATTCCGCACCGCCGCCGAAACTCGCGCGCAGCAGTTCCGCAGCAGCGCCGAGCAAACGGCCACCGACATCAAGGAAAAGGCCGGCGAGTTTGCCGACCACACGTTCACCGAAGCCCGCGAGCGTTATGCTGATCTACGCGCGGAGGCGGAAAAATTTGCGCGTGAAAAGCCGCTGCAAGCTCTGCTCACCGCCTTCGGCATCGGCTTCGTCGTCGGTTCCATCCTGCGTCGCTGATTTTCCATCGCGCACAGCTCATGAATCCAGGCACGCCGCCCGCATCCGAGGAACACGCCAGTGCGCCCGGACTGCTGCGTGCCATCGCCTTGTATATCGAGGCCCGTGGCCGCCTGCTGCACATTGAAGGCCAAGAGGCTGGTGCACGGCTGTCCAACCTCGTCGGCATGTTCATGCTGGCGCTCACAGCACTCATCATGAGCTGGATTCTCGCCGCCCCCGCGTTGGTGTGGCTCATCGCCGAATACAATGGCTGGCCTTGGACCCGCGTCGCGTTAATCGGCGCTGCGGTGCATCTGTTTCTCGGGCTGCTCCTGCTCGCCGGCTTGAAAAACCGGCTGCGCGGCGTCCAGTTCTTTGAGGAAACCTTCAATCAATTCCGCCGGGATCGCGAATGGCTCGCCAGCAACAAACACCACTAACGCCGAAGGAACAGGCGTTGCAGGATCTGGAGGCCGCGCGCGCGTCTCTGGCGCATCATGCCACGCTCGCGGTGGAGGAATGGAGTCCGCACGCGCTGGTTGCACGCAGCATCGAGAAACATCGCGCTCTGTGGATGGGTGGCGCGGCGCTCGCCGGCTTGGCGCTGATCAAACTTGTCTGGCCCAACAACAGACGTGACAACTTGGTCGCCACCGCTAAGAATCGCGGCCTGTTGGCGTTGCTGCTCAGCCCGCTTCTCGCGCTGGGTCGTAAATCCATCTTGAACTACGGCACACGATGGCTCGAATCCTACCTGCACAAGAAAGCTTCTCCTAACGCTCCTGACCTCGGGACAGTCTAGTCAGTGCCTTTTCCTTTCATGTCCGAATCCAACCAACCTCCTCAAGACCTCCTTCCCGTTTTAGGTTCCGTGGACGAATACCTGCGCTTTTGCATGGAGTATGATGCGTCCGACCTGCATCTTGCCACCGGCGCGCAGCCTGCTTGGCGGCGTTACGGCAATCTGCAGCCGATCTGGGACAACGCCGCCCTCCTTTCCGCCGAAGATGCCCGCCGCCTCGCCTACGGCTTCCTCGGTGAAGCACAGACCAAGCAGCTCGAAGCACGCGGCGATGTCGATTTCGCCTATTCGCCGGCCTTTGGCCGCTTCCGCTCCTCCGTGGTGCAGCAGCGTCTCGGCATCGACATGGTTTTTCGTGTCATCAAAACGCAGATCAAATCCGTCGAGGATCTCGGCCTGCCTGACACCGCCAAAACGCTCACCCGCTTCCACAACGGCCTCATCCTCGTCACCGGCCCCGTCGGCTGCGGCAAATCCACCACGCTTGCCGCGTTGGTCGATTCCATCAATGCGGAACGCCAGGATCACATCATCACGCTCGAAGACCCGATCGAGTACGTCATCGAGCCCAAAGGCTGCCATGTGAACCAGCGCGAGGTTCACACCCACACCGCCTCCTTCGCCGCCGCGCTGCGTGGTGCGCTGCGTGAAGACCCGGACGTGATCATGGTCGGTGAAATGCGCGACCTTGAAACCATCTCGCTCGCCATCACTGCTGCGGAAACCGGCCACTTGGTGCTCGGCACACTGCACACTGGCAGCGCCGCACGCACACTCGATCGTGTGCTCGATGTGTTCCCCATCGACCAGCGCGATCAGATTCGCATCATGGTCTCCGAATCCTTGCGCGGCATCCTCTCCCAGCAGCTCGTGCCCCGGCTCGACGGCAATGGCCGCGTGATGGCGCTCGAAGTGCTGGTGAACACACCTGCCGTCGGCAACTGCATTCGTGAAGGCAAGACCTACATGCTCGCCGGCGTCATGCAGACCGGCAAAAGCGTCGGCATGATCACCATGGATGATTCGCTGCGCAATCTCTACGCCGCCGGCCAAATCAGCCGTGAGGAGTGTGAATCCCGCGCCGAAGACAAAGTGATCATGAAGAAATACTTCGAGTCCTGAGCCACCCAACCGCGCACCGCGAACGTCTCATGCCAATCATTGACCAATATTTCCAACAGCTCATCGCACTGGGCGGTTCCGACCTTCACCTCAGCCAGAAGCAGCCTGCCAAAGTGCGCGTGCATGGCAGCATCAAGCCCATCTCCGACCAAATCCTCGACGAACGCCTCATGGAAACCATGATGCGCGAAATCTGTGAGCCGCGCGCCTGGGACCGCTACAAAGAAAAAGGCGATCTCGACTTCGCCTACGAGATGGACGCGGACAATCGCTTCCGCTGCAACTACCTGCGCCAGCAGCATGGCTACGCCGCCGTGTTCCGTATCATTCCCACCAAAATCGCCAGCCTCGAGCAGCTCGGCATCCCGCAGGTGGTGAAGGAGTTCGGCCATATGCGCAGCGGCTTGGTACTCGTCACTGGCCCCACCGGCTCCGGCAAATCCACCACGCTGGCCGCCCTGCTCGATTACATCAACACCAACTTCCGCCGCCACATCATCACGATCGAGGAACCGATCGAATTCGTGCATCGGAACAAGAAAAGCATCATCACCCAGCGTGAAGTGCCGATTCAAACCCCATCGTTCGCCGACGGCCTCCGCGCCGCTTTGCGCGAAGATGCCGACATCGTGCTCGTGGGCGAAATGCGTGACTTGGAAACCATCGCCCTCGCGCTCACGGCGGCGGAAACCGGCTTGCTCGTGTTCGGCACCCTGCACACCAACAACGCCCGCAAAACCGTTGACCGTATCATCGACGTGTTCCCCTCCGACCAGCAGAGCCAGGTACGCACCATGCTCGCGGCTTCATTGAAGGGGGTCGTCGCCCAGCTCCTCATGAAAAAATCCGACGGCAAGGGCCGTGCCGCCGTGAATGAGATCCTGGTCACGAATCCTGCCGTCAGTGCCATCATTCGTGAAGGTGCCACGCAGAAGCTCTACGACGTCATCATCGGCGGCAAGGCCCAAGGCATGCAGTTCATGGACGAAGCCATCTGGCAGAAGCTGCGCGACGGTTACGTCACGCCGATGGAGGCCTACATGAAGGCCATCGACAAAAACCGCTTCAAAGCCTTCCTCCCGCCCGAAGACGCCGGTCTCGCCGTCGCCAGCGGTGGCGACACCAACAAGTGAACCTGCGGGCCAGATGCATCTTGCCGCCGCAGACGCGATGAATTAGCATCCGCGTCACACTACGGATGAGCACGGCTTCAGAGGGTATTCCGACGGATCATGCAACGCACGCCGGTCAACCGCCCGGCGCGTTGGCCATGCTGGCTGCCACCGCCCTTGGCGGCGTCATCGTCTCGCGCATGAACAAAACACCGCTCATCCTGGCCGCTGGAGCCGCCGCGCTGGCATTGCTGAACCGCAAGAAAGTCAGCACACCCAAGGCCGCGCCACCGTGCGCACCAGAACCCGTTCAGGCGCAGCCAAAAATTCAGCCGCAGAGTCAGATCGAGCAATGGCTCACCCAGCAGATTCATCGCGAAGAAAACGCCCCATTCATCGAACTGCCACCAGCAGCCGCCAGCATCGAACCCGAGGACGATTACATCCCGCAGTCCTTGCTGTCCGATGACGCGGCTGAAATCACCGTCGCCCCGCCGCCACACGACGCCTTCGCGTCTCTCACCGAACCCGTGTTCCGCATGCCCAAAGCCGCGCCAATGCGGTTCGAGCCCAAACCCGCTCTCTCAGTGCTCCAGGCTCTCGAAGCCACCGAATCCTGCCCCACCTTAGACGCAGCGTGGATTCTCGGCGTCGAACCGCTGCCCAGCCTGAACGAATCCGCCGCATCTCCCTCCTTGGTCAGCCGCATGTTCTCCACCCAACCTGTGCCGATGACCAACCTCGCAGCGCCGGCGGTTTTTTCCGCCCCCGTGTTTGAAGGCGGCACCCTGCCGGATGAAATCGAAGTCACTCCTTCCACAGAGCCCGTGATACATCTGACGCCGATGCTCCCGCAGGCGCTGACAACGGCACCAGAAGCCGAGTTAGTGCGTGACACGGCGCCCGCAGCAGAAGTGCCGGAAATTCTCGTTCAAATCGCCGCGCCCGGCGAAGCCTCCTTCGATCCGCCGCTTGCCATCGTGCCCAATAATCCCTGGATGCCCCCGGTCGAAGCGCCACCGCCATCGCAACCCTCACCTCTCAGTCCCGTCTTCGAGGCAGAAATCGTGCTGCGCCCACGCGCACCGACGCAGGTCGCCGTAGTCGCCAAAACCAGGCCCGTCTCGTCACGCTTCGCCAAAACCGCTGTACCAGCCGCAGCACCGGCCGACCGCGAAGATCCAGTTCAGGTCAACGCCACGGTGCAAACACCGCACGAACAGCCTGCCAACACCACCTGGCGCTCCTGGTGGCGCGGCGATTGATTTTATCGCATCCTGAATCATGCACTGGATTGAATTCACCTTCTGGCCGACAGCGTTCGCCATTGCCTCCATCGTTTGTGCGGTCGTCGCTCTGGCTCATCTGCTGCTGCGGCATCATGATTACCGCTCCGCCGCGTTCTGGACGGCGCTCGTCGTGTTCTCGCCGCTCATCGGGCCGCTGCTCTACCTGTTTCTCGGCATCAACATCCTGCGCCGTCGCGCCAAGCATTATCGCAGCGGCACCTATGAACCGTGGCTGGATCCCGTGCCGGAACATCCCCTGCCCTTTCCTTCCGAAAGCAGCGAGGCGCAGGAGCACCAGCAGCTCGCGAAGACGCTCGACCGCATCTCGCGTTTCTGCTTCACGCTGGGCAACACCGTCACGCCGCTGTACCATGGCGATGAGGCCATGCCGCGCATGCTGGCGGCGATTCGTGGCGCGCAGCGCAGCATCTCGCTCGCCAGCTACATCTTTGAAGCCATTGGCATCGGTGCGGACTTTGTCACCGAGCTTTCCAACGCGGTGAAACGCGGCGTGCAGGTGCGTGTGATGATCGATGACGCTGGCACGCGTTATTCCTGGCCGCCAGTGGTCGATGCACTCGTCAAAGCGGGCGTCACCGCGCGGCGCTTCATGCCCAACCGCATGATCCTGCGCCTCATCACCATGAACCTGCGCAATCACCGCAAAATCATGGTGGTGGACGGCAAAACCGCCTTCACCGGCGGCATGAACATCCGCGAAGGCAACATGCTTGCCCGCAAACCCGCACATCCGGTGCATGACCTGCATTTTGAGGTCAGCGGTCCCATCGTCGCGCAGATACAACGCGTGTTCGCCGAAGACTGGGCCTTCTGCACCAACGAAGCGCTCGAAGGACCGCTATGGTTCCCGGAGATTCCGGGCACCGGCAAAACCAGCGCCATCGGCATCGTCGATGGCCCTGATGAAGACATGGAGGTCATGCCCGCCGCCTTTTTTGCGGCGCTCAACGCCGCACGCGAGGAGGTGCGCATTATTACGCCCTACTTTCTGCCCACGCTCACGCTCATGGCCTCGCTGCGGCTCTGCGCCATTCGTGGCGTGAAGGTCACCATCCTCACCCCGGCGCAAAACAACATCCCGCTCGTCGGCTGGGCCGCGCAGACCTTGTATCCCGAGCTGCTCGCCGTCGGCTGCCGCATCTTTGAATCCCCACCGCCCTTCGACCACTCCAAATTTTTCCTCATCGACGGCGTGTGGTCCTTCCTCGGCTCCACCAACTGGGATCCACGCAGCCTGCGCCTGAATTTCGAGTTCAACCTCGCCTGCCACGACCCCGAGCTGGGCCAGCTCCTCAGCGCTGAGATGGATGCCAAACTCGCCGTCAGCCGCGAAATCACCCGCGAACTGCTGGCCGCCGCCCCGGTCCAGCAGCGCCTGCGCAACGGCTTCGCCCGGCTGTTCATCCCCATCCTGTGATTTCTTTGCAGCATTTCGTCGGATGAAACGTAATGACACCCACACGCTGCAAAGGCCGGGAATAAAACCGCCGGATGCAACGTCCCACACGACCAATCCATGAAACCTTGGTTTCACCCTCCGCATTGAATCCTTTGCCCCGGCAGACGGGGCCGCTGCCGCGCACAGCCACCACGCGCACCCCTAACTCAACCCACCCAAACTCAATCATGAAGAAAATCATCGCCCTCGCCTTCGCGCTCGTCGCCTCCTCCGTGTTCGCCGCCGAGTTCCCGGACATCAGCATCGCCGACCTCAAGCAGGCCATCGCTGACAAGAAAGTCACCGTCATCGATGTGAACGGTCCCGCCTCCTACAAGGCCGGCCACGTTCCTACCGCCGTTGATTTCGCCACCCAGAAGGACAGCCTCGCCAGCGTGCTCCCTGCTGACAAAGGTGCCCTCGTCGTCGCCTATTGTGGTGGTCCTGCCTGCAGCGCCTACAAAGCCGCTGCCAACGCCGCCAGCCAGCTCGGCTACACCAACGTGAAGCACCTCTCCGCTGGCATCTCCGGCTGGAAGGCCGCCAACGAAGCCCTGGAGAAGTAATTCTCCGTTTCACCAACCGGGTGTGCGGGATCAAATCCTGCCGCCCGGTTTTTTTGTGCCTACAATCACCTCTTCAAACTTGCCAACGGACGGAAAAAGCGGCGTGAACGATCCAGCGCGATCGTTTTGGCAAAGGTGTCAGCGTCCGCAAGCGTTGCGGAAAGCTCTGGCGGAGCGCCCCAACTGAGGAGGTCGTCGCTGGCTTCAAAGTTCACATTGATGTAGCTGGTGTATGCCGCCGGCCAGTCCACACGTAACGTCGGTGTACCAGACGCGAGGGAGAGGTCAAATTTGGAAAATTCAAGATTCGTCGGAGGAACCGCTGGTGAACTCAATGCGCTGCGTGGATCGGTCGAACGGAAGTATTCCTCCACTAAAGTATAGGCACTAGCATCGAGGCGGTCATACATACCATAAGCCAGCGTGCCAAAGTGACGACGCTCCCAACTGTCAGCCAGGAGATCGCCGTCGTTGTCTGCATCGATCGTGGAAGGCAGCGCATCGATGGTGAGGCTGATGACTTCCAGCACCGCGTAACTCGCGATGGCGGGAAGGTCGAAATAGGCAGAGACAGTCATGCTCGTGCCAGCAGCCAGGGAGACAGAACTGGGAAGCCGAATGGCATCATGATCGGCATCGACGAGGACATAGGGGGTGCCGCCGCTGTCCTGCACCAGCGTCAACCCAGCAGGTGAAGCCGTTGCGCGGGTGACGAGTGTGTAGGTAGCGCTGCTCCGGGTTGGATAGCCTGCTAGGACGGCGGCACAACGGGCTTTGGCCGTGGCGTAGTCGCCACTGGTGAAAGTTGACCCGCTGAGATACTCGGCAGGCAAATTACCCGTAGTGACAAACTCGTATAGCGCAGTCAGCGGCGCTGTCATACTGCCCAATGCGGCATCAGCCAGAGCTTCGTGGCGCGCATAGACATCACGTGCCACTTGGCGGAGCGCTGTGCTGTCGGTGTGGGACAAGGCAGCGTCTAGATAGCTCACCAGAGCGCTCATGCGCACGATAGAAGCTGTCGGTGTAGTACTAGAGCGGGTGCGAAGCGCATGGGGATTTTGATCGACGGTCGTTTCATCACCCGTGACAATGACTCCGCGTGCGGCGAAGAGATCACGCACCATTTCACGCAACATCAGCGCAGCGAGTGTGGTCTCGCTCGTCAAAGTGACCTGCGCATAAGGCTGACCACCACGGTTGGCAGCCGCGAGGTTTTGCGCCAGCCAGTTGGGCGCTGCGGCACCTGCGCCATCAATGGGGAAAGTGAAGCTCTGCTGCGTGCTGCTCCAGTGATCGTCGTAACCAGCATTGGCACCAGTGGGGCTCCAATTCGTCGAGGTATTATGCCAGTTCGTGGAGCCAAAACTCCATGCAGTGCCAGTAGTGACTAGTGCCCCCTGCGTGCTGCCAAAACTCCAGCCGTCCTCCTCTGACACGGGAACGATTCCTGCCATAGCACGGCCAGGGTACGTGGTCATGGACGGATTGTTGGAGAAATTGTCCGGTGTACGCGCGATCAGGTAGCCTTTGTCACCCGTGGCATTCAGCACGGTAATCCGACCAAACAAAACCGCCGCACCGCCCGTGCCGATGCTGCCACTGCCGAGGTTGTTACCGAGCGGATCGGTGATGGTAATGACAGTGTCATTGGCCGCACGGCCAGTGGTGAGTCCAGTGGCACTCTGGCGGCGCACACTCACATCGACAAGCAGCGTGCTAAGCGAAGGCGCATCAGTAGCGGGTTTACTCGTTGCGTTGTTCGGATTGGTACCGGCGCTGATTTCATCAGCATCGCTAAATCCATCAGCATCGGAGTCGCTGCCGCCATCAGGATCGAGGCCTTTATTGACTTCGACAAAGTCAGGCACGCCGTCACCATCGCGGTCTTGAAGTGCAGGTGGCGTGGTAAAGGTGTAAGCAGCCGATTTTGTCAGCGTGGGGCCGGTGCCGGGCTTGTCGGCATAGTAATAGACCGAACCGTCGGTAAAAACCCACGGTGGGGCTGCGGAGTTGTATGCGGTGAAGCTCCCGGCACTTCCGATTCGGTAATAGACCGTCGTGCCGCCACTGTAACCAATGAAGCTAAGCTCAATGCCAGTGCTGAAGCTGCCCGCTGCGGGTGAAATTGACACGTCCTCCACTCTGGAGCCAAGCGTGCTGTCAAAGTTCACGATGGAGAACTGGAGGTGTTGCTGATTGACCGCTGTACCCGGCGTGGCACTCGCGGCAGTACCCACATTCTGTGCTGAGGGCACACCAAGTCCCTGGGCACTGCGTACAAAGCTGGCGATCTGTGCCAGCACATTGAAGGGACCGCCGCCGATGCTCACGCTATCACTCCAATCTCCCGCTTTATAGCTATGCAGTTGCGAAACATTGTCCGCACGGAATGGCATGTCGCTGAGCAGGAGAACGTTGGCATAACTGGCATACGCATTGACCGCTGGCAGTGTGGTGATGGCAGTCTGGGTCCAGCCGCTACCGTTATTGGCAAAGGAAATGGCGGTGGTGGAAGGCTGGCCAGGTGCGGCGGCATATAGCACCTGAAACTGCGAGGAGCCATTTGCTGGCACCACGCCGCTGATCACACCACTGCCACCGGTGGGCGAAAGCGTGACTGGAGCGGAGAAGCCAACGCCACTGGTGTAACCATAGATCGCCAGCATACCACTGGAGAAACGCACGAGCATTTTCGCACCTGCCGGATCTGCTACCTGCACGATTTGAGCCACCGGGGCACCAAAGGTATGAGTGAACGGCGCAGAGAAAACCCAACCTGGACCACTCGTCACAATACGGCGCACTTGAACCGCTGAGACACCAGGAACGTAAAACACGAGGTCCATGTTCGGACTCTGAAACGGCACAGCAGTGAAGCCAACGTTGTCCACCAAGCCTGGCAGGCTCAATTCGGTGGTGAAACCTACGCCAGTGGGATTCACCGCCACAAAATCATTCGTGGCACCAGCATCACGCAGGTAACCAAACAGGATCGCACCACCTACCGCCGTGTGGAGCGGATTGCCACGCACGGTTTGAAACGATGGGCAGTCGCCAACGTCGATAATACTCCATGATCCTGCGTTTGAGCGGAGTTCGCTCATCGCATTGGCCAAAGTTGGGTGTCCGGTGATGATCGCGGCCAAATCGTCCTCAGGAGTGTTGCCGCCACCGGTGGTGATGTCCATCGCGCAGAGTGTTTCAGGCCCCAAACCGACACTGAGCACCGTTTTTGGCTCCACGTAACTAGCAGTGCTCGGAGCAAGGATTTGGACGCGATTTTGCGCCGGAGCCGTGATGGCAAAAGAATCGGCTGCAGTGCCAAAAAGTTTGCCCACCGCGATGCTAGTGGCGTCAGTGACCCCGGTGGCCCGCGAAGAGGCGAAACTCGGCCCCGTCATCAGTCCAGTACCATAGCCAATGCGATACAGCCCTGTCACTTTATCAACGATGAGCACATCAGCATTACCATCCCCATTGAAATCACCGGCGGCAGTCAATTCGCGCTCGTTTTCGTAGCTGGGTGCAGCGGCGTGAGTGGCGGCAGCGATGAAAAAAATCAGGCGCGCCACAAGTTTGCCGCAGAAAGAAAGCAGTGCAGAGAGGTCCGAGCATCGCTGCTGAGCATCTGGGCGTTTCAGCGTGTGCTGGGTGGCAGGGAAGATGGTTTTCATTTAAACAGGGGGTTGATTTTGGCACCAGTTCACAACGGCACATCGACAGTGTTCGTCACGATCACGCGTTCGATCTCCTTCGTGGGGCTAAAACGTACAAGGATATACTTATATGTGGCTCCTTTGATGACAGGCTGGCGATCGAGCAGGAAGATGTCGTGGTCGTATTGCGTCTCGGTTCCGGTGAGCGGACTATCGCTTTCATGCAGGATGGCGATGAAAGGATCCGTAACGACTTTGTTCGGGCCGCCGATGATCTGGGCGATGCGCTCCATCAACGGAGAGACTTGCACAACATCACCAGAGACAACGGGAAAGGTGCTATTGGCGATCTGCACGCGGTAGAGTGCTACGGGGAACACCGCCCCAGGAAGCACGGTTTTGCCACCTTCCTCGCTATCGAGCGGTTGATTGACATATATGGAATGTTCCACATTGAGGACGCTGCTGAGATTGAAACTGACATGCACTGCGGTGTTGACGGGACCACCCTGATCCGTTTGAGCCGTGGTGGTGTTGCCGTTGAATGGCGGATCACTGTATTCTCCGATGCGGATGCCGTTTCCTTTCCACGGCGCGAGATCTGAAACGTTCAAATGTGCGGCCTGAATGCCAGGATGGAACGCTGCCTGCGGCGGCAGCGGACGATCCGGCCAAGGAACCGCCGCACTCAATGTGAAGTCGCGGGAGGTGTAGGTGAAAGTTTCCACATTGCTGAAAGCCCCAACAGCACGCGTGCTACTGCTACCGGAGCCAACGGCACGGACCATGACTGTGTAAGCGTCACTCACCGAGACTGGCAGTTCGACACTGTACTCCGGCGTGCCAGTAGGGCTGAGATGACGTGCCAGCGCAGTCTGGAAGACGGCAAAATCTTTGCCATCAACCATGTTCAGATGCGTGGCCAAATCGGTGGAAAGTCCACTACCGGTGCTAGAAGGTGCCGAGCCGGAGGAACGGCTCACCCATAACTCAAAGCGCTCCACACCGGCCGTCGAACACATCCAGGAGACCTGCATTTTTCCGCTCATCAGTGGCGGCACAGATTTGAGCGGCTCCAGCATCGGTGTGGGCAACGCAGTGGCATCAGCAAAGGTGGCACACTCGCCCTGCTGCATGAGCTGACCGGGATTGCCGTGCTCGTCGGTAAGCTCGAGGAAATAGCACACCGTGCAGTTGGCTTTCGGTGGGTCAGAATCCGTCCAAGTGGTGGGTGCAGTGCTGCCGGCGGGGATTTCACCTTGAGCGATGAGCGTCTGTGCGCTGCTATTCACCCGGCGGTACAATTTCCATTCACGTGAGCCGGTGCTGGGAATGAAACTGCCGGTGGGCTTGACCGTGTCTCCTGTGACAGGATCGGTGGTCTGGTGACGCCAGCCACAATCGGCACCCGGCAGGGTGAGAGAGTTGAGCACGGTGTTCCACTTCAGTTCAATGTATTTACCAGCTTGGGGGGTGATGTTGTCCTGGCCTGTGGTAGGCACCCATGCAGAAACGGTGCCACTAGGTGTGGCGACGCGGCAAAAAAAAGTGCCGTTGCCAGTGAACTTCGGCAGAGTGCGCGGGAGGTTCACACGCAAAAAGCCCGTGCCGTCTTTTTTAAACGCGCTCCGTCCGAGCAGAACCTCAGAACCACCAGTTGTAACCTTGAATTCCGCCCACGCGAGGCCGGTGGTTAGCGAACTGGTACAAACGAACTGCAAATGAGCGGTATCCGCATTCAGACCAGTCTTCGCCACTTGCATTGCGCTGGTAAAGCTCACCAACGGCTCGAAACACTTCAACGAAACCTCCCCTTTCGATCCCGCAGGACCTTCACGGTCGCGCAGCACGCCAAACACAGGTGGACTGTTGCCGCTGACGTTACCGCACACACTGCCATCAATCGCGCGCACGGTGTAAAAGTACGTCTTGCCGTTGTCTGTAGGCCATGCGGGAGTGCTGTAGTCATTCACAGCCCCACCAGGCGGAGGTGGACTACCGTCATCAATGAAGCTGTGCGTTGTCGCTGGAACGATGGCGATGAGATTGCGATTGAGCAGCTTTTCTTTCGTCGGAATCTCCGACGGTGTGCGCCAGCGATACACCCGATAACCGGCGATGGTTTCAGGTGGGACAACATCCGGTGCCTCCCAAGAAACTTCGAGGCGCTGATCATGCACGGTGCCGTTGTAGCTGGCCACGTTGCGCACTTTGACCTTCTTGGGCTGGTTCGGCGGGAGGCGGTCGCAGATTTCTACCAAGGTGCCAGGGGAAGGTGTTCCGCCATTGCCCAGCAGATCTCGGGCGACGGCGAAGTAATAAAATTGTGCGCCATCGGCGAATGGTGTGCCAGCCGTTTTGAAGCGGCCGTTATCATCGTGCACATAGACGGTGTCGTTGGTCAGATTCGCTGCTTCAGCAGCAGTGAGCATCACGGAGGTCAAAATGGCCAGCGTATTGATCTTTCTCGCAGTCGGCTCAGATGTGAAATCATTCACCGTGGTCGGCGGTGTGGTGTGCCAGCCTTTTGACATCGCGATAGCCTTCGGTACACGGTACACATCAAAGCCATGATGCAGCGGTGCTAGGTCACGCAGTGTGTTTGGCGTCGCCCAGCGCAAAGTAACATTCAGATTGCCCTTCGAGGTCGTGTCCGGCAGCTCGACAGGCGCACCAGGCGCAGGAAGCACGAGCGGAGCGGCGGGATCTACCGTCACACGTCCCACCACACCGATGTCCGTGCTCGTGGCAGTGTTGAAATCTCGCAGTTCATAAGTCAGCACCCCAACTGCGGACACCCGTTCCATATGGGCTAGGCCTGCGCATAATGCTACTGAGGGCCGCTGACGTGCGACGAGCATCACCCGCTTCATTTTGTCGTTGTCGCCCCAGGCTCCACTGATGAAGGCAGACATCTTTTGAGCCACGGTGACCGTCCCTGCCGCACTAGCATCCTCCAGCAATTCCGAGAGCACCGAATTTAGCTCCAGAAGGTTTTCACCGAGCACATTCGCCCGCGTAAGCAGTGAACCAATGATTCGCACATCCGCCGCCGGCTCCAGGATCGCCACGCGCGAGTACGAACTGGCGGAAGTCGGTCCGCCGCTCTTCCGATACACTGCGATCTGCTTTCCCATCACCACCGAAGGGTCCGTCGGCTGCAAAGCGATCCACGCAAAGCTGCCACTGCCGTTCGTCGTTGTGGTGCCGGCCACGATGAGGGAGTTTCCTGTTCCAGATTGAGCGTAGCTCGGAAACGGAGCCAGCAGCAGAGACAGAATAACGCATGCGTAATGCAGCTTGCCAAAGGCGCGGTGATTGCCGTCGTCAGCGGAGATTTTGAAATACATAAGAAGGAATGCTTGAGAAATTTGCGAGTACGATTTCGCCATTAATAACTGACCTCCCAGCCGCCCTGATCGGTGTACTCGAATTGGGCGCGGAGATCAGCTTCAAGGCAGAATTTGCAGACACCTGCTTTACCGTAGAGACGACCGCTGCCGGCAAAGGCGTAGTCATCCCCGCTCTTCAGGCCAACGAGTGACACCTCACCGCCGATCTCAACGGCACACAGCGCTTCACCATACACACCCATCGTGAGGCGTCCGCCATACGTTGGGCCTTCGGTAAAGTAGAACACGCCGGCACCCGCTTTGGCACTGATGTTGAATAGGCAAGTGCCAGTACCGTAAACCGGGAAGGTCGCCTCGCCGTAGCAATAGACGCCAGTAAATTCCGTCATCGTCAGCACACTGGCCACGAGAGGATCGACCATGAGCAGTGGATCAAGCGAACATGCGTGGCCGAAGAAGACTCCGCCTGCCATCTGATACTCACCAAACTCGACGCCGATCTTCGCAGCGAGGTAGTTCTCCGTAGCTCCAAACATGACGCTGGCTCCCAGTTCGGTGATTTTAAAGGTTTCGAAGCTGATCTCCCCGCTCGTCATTTCAAACGAACCACCGAGGCCGATGGGTAAGCCACTGCTATTGAGTGAAAACTTCACACCGAGATCGGCACGCAACTCCTCGCCACTCACACCAGTCCAGCCAAGGCCCACATCGAGGGCTCCGATGCTGACCTCAGTGATGTTTGCGCCAGTAGCGCCGCCGCAGCATGCCGCATTTGTTGCGCCATCAGAGTCCAGTTCCTTGATTTGGAGGTACGCGGCCAGTTCCATCGCATCTGGCACCTCCATTTTGAAGGTCGCGTCGATGCGCAACTCGTCGAGGCTGTCGCCATTGATGTGGGCGTAGCCAGTAAGCGAACCACTGCCGAGGTAGTTCTGCACATCACCGACGAAGTTGTCGTTGATCGTCTCGTCGAGTCCCGCCAGCACTTCACTCATCGCCTGGCGGATCATTGTATTCAGTGCAGCAAACGCGGTATCCACTGCCTGATTGAAAGCGGCCTGAAGGTCATAGACCTTTTCCTTGATCGCTTCCTGGATGTCGGTCACGAACTGACTCTCAAAAATTTCGTCCGTGATGCGCTGTGCGATCTGCGCTTTCCACTCCACAATGATGGCGTCAATGTCCGACTGGTCTTCGACGGTCATTGCAAGCACGAGCTCCTCAGCGTAGTCACCAGCAGCATCGCTGGCAGCTTCGATCTGCGTCGTCGCATTATTCACGATATTCGTGATCTCGTCAGCGAGTTCGCCACCGGTATTCAGCGCTGCACGCACTTCACCAATCGCCGTCTTGATTTCTAGGAGCACGTTTTGAGCCGCCTCGAGCTGCGGTTCAATTTCAGCAAGAACTTCGCGGATTTTGTCACCCAATTCGGTTGAGGAAGCGACTGTCGCCAGCGTGTCGATAAGCGCCGAGGCGAGGTTGAGGAAAATGACACGTTCGGCCTCGGTGCCACCAGATGGCACGTATTTCGCCAAGAGGCCATAGGAGTCGATTTCAGGATCAGCATCCGTATTGAGACCCACCGTGACGGCATCAATGGCGTCTTCAATCAAATCGAGCTTGGACTTGAAGTCGGCGATCATCTTCTGCGTGAGCGCGGTAGTGTCACTCACGCTGCTCAGCGCTTTCACGGCATCGCTGGTCGGATCGCGGAAATAGCGGTCCACTACGCCCGAGAGCACACCTGCGTTGATTTTCGCACCGGCGGGCGTGTTGGTCTTCACTTCAGCCAAAAAATCATCCAACACGTCATCCACTGCCTGATCCAGAAGATCGCCGATGAGATCCTCGGCCTTGTCACTGAGCATGTCGGTGAAGCTATCCACACCTCCCGAGAGGGAGGTGAATACTTCGTTGCCTGCTGCGGTGACTAGCGCGGAGGAGACACCGGTGGCTTCGTCCAAGGCATTGAAAGCCATGCTGGCTAGATTGATCTCCGGGAGGCCGCTGTATTGCACTCCAAAGCTAATCTCCGCCGTTTTTTCGTCCATAAAGTCGAGCTGATGCTCGGTGCTCAGCACAAGCAGATTCTGCGTTTGGGCCTCGAAACCGCGGAAGTCGAAGCTCGTGCTTGACCACACGACTGGGTAATCAAAATCGATCACGCCAAGCCAGAGTTTCTCCGCGTGTGGGAGATAAGTCGTCGTTCTTTGATCACGGTAAGTTGCCAATGCGACCGGATGACCGGTGTGGGTGCTGTCAAAAAAATCGACATCAAAGGCCGTCTGGCTGCTGGTGTCCATCCAGCCGCCAGTCATGTAGAGCGGCGAGGCAATTTCCGGCGCAGTGCCTCCCGTGGCTGTAAAACCCGCACGAGTCTGCAAATGCACGCGCATGTCCTCAAAAAACGGCACATCCAGCGTACCAAAGAGGCTCCAAAAACCCTCACCATCGCCAGTGCCGGAAGCCGGATTGTCATTGAAGTAAGCCCCCTCAGCCGGGAAGAAGGTGTATTCTTCACCGCTCGCGCCGGTCATTGTTAGCGCAGAGGGCAGCGTCAGCCGTGTGGGCACCGCTAAGTCCATATGATCGCTGTACTTCGCGAAGTGCCCATTGTACTCGATGCCGAGTGAGCCTTCGAAGGCTGCCGCGAAGTGTGAAGCATGCGCGGTAAAGCCCAGCTTCATTGTCACAGTTCCAGGCGCAGAGCTGGCACCGCAGGCGCTTGAATCCACAAACGAAACGGCCAGCGGTGTGAAGAGAGCGTTCCAGAGATCGAACTCCTTGCAATCTGTGCCGCTAGAGCCGCTGCCCAGCTCGAACGAATCAAGTGAACCAAGGCAGGAGAACCGTAGCTCATTAAAATCAAGCGTGAAGTTGTTTGGCGTGATGATGTCGAGTTCGCCACTGATGCGGCTGTCTTCCATCTCACTGGAGAGAAAAGAACAACCAAAGGTCGTCAGATTGAAAAGATATCCAGCCAGCGTGAGTCCACCTGGACCGGTGGGTGATTCGTGAATTCCGGTGACGCCAGAGAGACGCGTATAGTATTTGCTGCGTGTTGTCAGATTATACGGACCGAAGAGGCTGCCTTGCAGTCGGCTTGAGGCTGTGGCGAGCGGGCTGGTGAAACTGGAGCAGCGGAAATTGATGCCCGCGTAGTCTCCCAAGCCGTTCGAGTACGCTGTCGTCTGTGGACGCTCGGCCACAGTGAGGTTGGCAGGATCAAATCCGCTCAGAAGGATGTTCGCAGGGCCGTCTTCATCATTGAGCAGATTTTGGTCCCCTCGCAGGAAGGTGCCAGCCATGAGAAAGTGTGCGTCCGTGAACGTGCTATTTACCTGATGCGTGAAGTCTATACCGTTGTAACCCCACTCGATGGTCTGTGTCACCGCACCGCCAGCGTAAAGACCACCATCACCGGTAAAAGACAGCGCACCCGCCGGAGTGAGCGTCACATTTTCCGTCCGCGCACCGGTGCAGTCGATTTCATCGGTGCAGTGCTGGTTGTACGCGTTGACGAGGTTTGACGGCGCATTGAGCTGGCTCCCTGCCGGATTCACGATATCACCCGCGATGTGCATGACACTCGCACTCGCCCACACGACCGACGTGTCGTATGGGAAATGCGTCACCAAGCTACCGGCAGACAAATTCACATCTCCCGTGATCTGCGCCCCATTGCTCACGCCTTTTTTCACACTGATATTTGCAGCAGTAGTGACGGTGTTGTAGAGGTGGTCATTCGAGCGCTTCGTTGAGAGAGACGGATCTGCGTATGCATAGCTACTGAGAAAATCGAGCAGTGGTTTTCGAATCGAGTGCGCATTGCATACCGCGCCGCACTGAAACTCTCCCGCACTGGTGAGCCACGAAAACACCGCCGCTTCGATGTACACCGGCTTCGTTTCCTCACAAAGGTAAAATGCGCCCGCACCCGGTGTAATCGTCAGCGTGCCAGAGGGCATGAGGCTTTGATTTAGGTTCTGGGTGCCAAATGCAACACTCGCATTGAGCAGGCCCGTGACCTTGTCTGCAGCCCAGCCGATGCCCGCTGGCAGGAATGCCAGAATTTCACTATGAGCACCCGTCGCATTTAAATAGGCCGTGCCGGTGCGCTGAAAATCGACCCCATTGAGCACACCGCTGCGATTTGCCGTCGCTACGGGATCGAGATTCATCGTACCAGGCCAGGCCGTCCGCACCTGAGCGATGCCGCTCGCGGTCAAAACCACCTGGATCGTCGATCCGCCGAAAGTGTAGCCGCTCACACCATCCACTGTGCCACTTCCCGCAGCAGGCGTGATCGTGCATTCGACTGAGGTGCCCAGCGTCACCAGCGCTCCGAAAAACGTGCCCGGCGCACCCCCGATATCAGTCACATGCGTCATGATGGGGCCGCTGCCGAAATTCACCTGCCCTGTGAAATGATAGGTCAACGTCGAGGCCGAATCCATGGTGTTGCCCGTGTAACTGGAAGGCGTCACCGTATTCTCCGTATGTGTGATCGTAACAGAGGCGCGGTAATTGTCCGGCGCGAGGATCGCCGCCGGGTCCACCTGGATGATCTTGAAACCCGTGACCACCTTCGGCGCGATGGGAGATGCTGAGGCATCAAAGCTACCCATCGCTGACTCCGTCTTCGTATTCCCCGACACGGTGACCGCCTGAACTGCGCCGTCGCTATTCCTCAACCATTGCCCACCAAAAGTCAGCGCCACATCCTTCGCCGTATTCGTTCCCGACCAGTCATCAAAGCGGTGCAGCGTGTAATCCACCCGCACCGGGATCGTTATCCGCGTTGAATTCGATTCCAGCAGGTAATCCCGGTTCACCGTGATCGCGGTGATCTCGCTCACGACATTCAGATCATCTGAGCCTGAAGAAGTACCGATGAAATGGATGAATGTCTGCCCCGTAGTCTCGGTAAACGTGGCCTCCAGCGTGTTGCCGATGACTTTGACTACATCCACCTTCACACGGTAAAGCTTGCCTGGCACCAGACGATTGACTGCGGAAGGCGTGATCGTCTGTGCGACTGTCACCGTGCCACTGCGTGATGCAGCAGTCGTCGTCGCCGTCGCCACCGCCGTGCCACTGGGATCGAGCAACGACCAATCCAAGCGGTAAACCGCCGCAGAGCCAAAGCTCACGTTGGCCTCCACCGCGATTTCATCCCGGTCGGTCCCCGCGCCGGAAATCGACGCGTCCGCAGCAATGACGTAGCCAGTGTAATTCGTGTGTGAAAGGCTGTTCACCGTGACGGCCGCAGCAGTCGTAACCGCGGTAAAACCAGCCAGCAGAAAGAAAAAAATGAATCGAATCATGGTGTATTACCATTCCCAATACCGATCCGGCGGGATGAGTTACACGACAGCTCGTCCCGATTGTGATTTTTTCTCCTTCGGCCTGTAAGAGGGGCCTCATCCAGCACCCTCCGACTGCATGGTCTCGGCTCAAGCCGGCGACCATGCCTCCATCGCCAGACTCGCCGCACCGAGCGCACCGGCATCATCACCGAGCACTGAAGGCACCACCTTCAGCGGCGCTGTGGCCAGCGCGGGTGCCAGCGCACGCGCCGCCCGGATGATCGACTCGCAAAAACGCTCCCCCAGCGCCGTCAGCGGCCCATGCAGAATAAAGACCTCGGTGTCGGTGAGCAGTTGCAGGCAGCCGATGACGCGCGCGAAATCCGCGCAGACCGCCTGCCATTCCGCACTGTCAGTTGCTGCAAATTCCACCAGTGCCGCACGCAAATCCTCCGGCAATTTCTCTCGCACCGAAACACCCGCCAGCCGCCGCCACGTCGCCGGTGCGCTGAGCACATGATGCAGTTCCTGGCTGGTGCCATCACCACCTCCCAGCGGCCATGGCCAGCGTCCCACTTCACCGGCGGCATGGTGCGCCCCCTCCACCAGTTTGCCATGCAGCACCATTGCGATGCCAAAACCGCTGCGCGGTCCCAGGATCACATAGTCGTTCAAATCATGCCCCATGCCGAACCAGCGCTCGGCAAGGGCAATCGCGCGCAGATTGTTCTGCAAAATGACCGGCACGCCGAGTCGCGTGCTGATGAGACTGGAGACCGGCACCTGATTCCAGTCGGGAATGAAAGCGTAGTGCAGTCCGATGCCCGCCTGTGGGTCCACCAAACCTGGCACGCCCAGACCCACCGCCAGCAGCGGGCCTTGCATGGCTTCAGTCAACTTCGCCACACACAGCAAAATCGTTTTGATCACGCTGTCAGCGGTGACTTCTGCTGGCAGCGGACGCACCACCGCCGTCGTCTGCCTGCCGGAAAAATCCACGCCCACCGCCTGCACGCGCAACGCATGAAACTCCACCCCGGCAAACCAGCCTGCGCCAGCCAGCGTCGTCAGCAGCCGTCGTGGCCGCCCCATCGGCCCCTGCCGGACGCCTGATTCACTCAAAAAATTTTCCGCGATCAGGCGGTCCACATACATCCCCACCGTTGAGGGCGAAACGCCCAGCGCCTTCGCCAGCGTGGTCCGCGACCTCGCACGACCGCTGCGCACCTGCAGGATGGCCGCGCCGAGCACCTCGTTTTGGAACACCGGATTTTTACGCATTTGAGTAAAACATGAATTGCTGTCGTTCTCGTATGCAGGAAAACCTCCTGCCTCGTCACTCTTATCTGCATGACAGCTCTACCTATCCGTACGCCTGACCGCAAGGCCGAAGTCGCCTGGTTCTCCGCCCTTTGCGCAGATGACTACGAGTTCCTTGGAGTGCCCGACGGCAGTCTGCGCTCCAGCTATGAGCACTGTGGTGACATCGTCCGCAAAGCCGATGCCCTCGGCTATCAAAATATCCTCCTCCCCAGCGGCTGGATCGCCGGACAGGACGCGCTGGCCTTTGCCGCTGCCATGGCCCCACAAACCACGCAGATCAACCAACTCGTCGCCCTGCGCATGGGTGAAGTCTGGCCGCCCATGCTTGCCCGCGCCATCGCCACCGTCGATCACATCGCCAAAGGCCGCCTCTGCATCAACATCATCTCCTCCGACCTGCCCGGCCTGAAGGAGAGCAACGAAGTCCGCTACGCCCGCGCCAGCGAGATCATCCAGATCCTCCAAGGCCTGTGGCGCACCGGCGGCCACTTCGAGTGGAAAGGCGAGTTCTACAACATCAGCCTCCCCACCACCGAACCCGCCAAGCCTTATCAGCAAAACGGCGGCCCGCTCATGTACTTCGGCGGCATCTCGCCTGCCGCGCAGGACTTGTGCGCGAAGCATTGCGATGTCTTCCTCATGTGGCCGGAAACTGAAGACCGCATCGCCGAAACTATGCGCACCATGTCCGAAAAAGCCGCCTCCTATGGCCGCAAGATCGACTTCGGCTTCCGCGCACATGTCATCGTCCGCGAAACCGAAGCCGAAGCCCGCGCCGCCGCAGATCGCCTCATCTCCAAACTCGACGTCGCCAAAGGCGCCGAGATCAAAGCGCGCTCGCAGGACAGCCAAAGCGCCGGTGTGAAGCGCCAAGACAAACTCCGCGCCCAAAGCACCGATCTCTACCTCGAGCCGCATCTCTGGAGCGGCATCGGCCTCGCGAGAAGCGGCTGCGCCAGCGCCATCGTCGGCGATCCTGATCAAGTCCTCGCCAAACTCAACCGCTACATGGACCTGGGCATGCGTGCCTTCATCCTCAGCGGTTATCCGCACCTTGAAGAATGCGATCTCTTCGCCAAACACGTCCTCCCCCACCTCCCCACCTGCCGCCTCAACGAACTCCAAGGCCGCCGCATTGAAAATCCCGTCACGCCACTCACCACCGCAGAACGCAAATGACGAATGCTGAATCAATGTCATTAAGTTAAGGACAGCACATGAATGAATGCCGCAGATTCAGGAAAACCACAGATTAGACGATTCAGGCGAGAAATCTGCGGCTTCCCTGAATCTGCGGCAATCCCTTCTTAACTT
>NZ_JBJXFV010000188.1:0-46944 GCF_046154365.1 Prosthecobacter sp. | reverse complement strand
CTTTCCGGGGAGAGGGTCGGGGTGAGGGGCCAGATTTGCACCTGGGAATAGGGGCGTCATTATTGCTTAACCAATGTCATTAAGTTAAGAAGGAGTTCCCGCAGATTCAGAAAACCCGCAGATTGGGCTCCGGAAAAAAATCTGCGGGTTATCTGAATCTGCGGGAACACATCATGAGAAGTGCCTTAACTTAATGACATTGAGTGCTCAGTGCTCAGTGCTCAGTGTTCAGTTTGAATTTGCCCTGGTGAGTTTGACTGAGCACTGAGCACTGAGAACTGAGCACTTCATGCCCCGCGAGGGCAGGTGGACGTGGTCAAGGGGCCACTGGCGCACGCTTGAGCGCTACTTGGCTGGAATCTCGTTGAGCGTGTAGTAGCCGACGGTGTGTAGCAGCGGGAGTTTTTCGGCGCTGCGAACGCCGTCGAGGTGGAGTTCGTGGATGTGGCCTTTGGTGAGCGGTGAAATCGTGAGGTGGACGGATTTGCCGTCTGCGGCGACTTTGGCGGCGGTGATTTTGGGGAGGATCTCGTCGATCTCACTGCCGCCGTATTCTTCGCGGTAGGCGTAGGTGAACTCGCGCATGGAGTAGCTCTTGAGATCACCTGCGGCGGCTGGATCAACGGGCTGGGTGAAGGTGAGTTCGAAGCCGTCGGCCTGCGCGCGCATTTCATGCACTTCGAAGGGTGTTTGGCCGGTCCATTCGCATTTTTCGAAGCAGAAGGGCTTCCCACCGCGTGCGCCCCAGCCGCGATCACTGCCGCCGGTGAAGACGCGGCCTTCTTCATCCATGCGGCCACCGATGAGGCCGCTCTTGAAGCCGGAACGGAAGGGGAAGACGACGCCCTGCTTGATGCCGTTGATGGTTTCGAGGAAGACGCGGCTGAGATTGCTGTGACTTTGATCGGCGACGAAGAGTTGTTTTGAAAACGGGCCGAATTTACCGCTGCTGAGATCGCAGATGATGGCGCTGGCGGAGTTGCCGATCTTGCCATGCACGAGATAGACGGCGGGTGGCAGGAGCTGCTTGATGCGCTCGCGTTCCGTCACCATGCGGCCGGGATCGACGTGCGGGGTTTTGTCGCCGCGCTTGCGGCCGTTTTGAAAGGCAGCGGGGATGGGATCGATCGGGCGTGGTCCCATGTTCGGAGCTTTGTCATACCAGATGTTGCCGCCGGGATGGCCCTGGAAGCTGCCGGGCACGAGATGTTGCAGCGTGCATGAGCCATGCCACGGCCCTTGATTGTCGCAGTAGTAGGCTTCGCCGGCGGCATCGAAGCCGATGCCCGCCGGGCTGCGGATGCCGGAGCAAGTGGGCACCATGGTGCCATCCGGTTTGATGCGCAGCGCCCAGCCGCGGAACTCGGCATTGCTATTGAACGAGCCGGTGAGGCAGAGCGTGACCCAGAGATCGCCCGCCTGGTCGAAGCGTGAGCCGATGGCGTATTCGTGGTAGTCGCCACTGACGCCCCAACTGTCGTTCACATTGTCGAACACGTCAGCACGACCGTCGCCATCGACATCTTTGAGACGTGTGATCTCGTAGCGTGTGGTGGCGTAGATGTTTTTGTCCTTGGGGTTGTAGGCGATGCCGAGGACTTCGTGCAGACCGCTGGCGAAGAGCTGGTAGCTCACGTTCGAGGCATCGCTGCTGCCAGCGCCGCTGACGATCCAGATTTCACCACGCCGCGTGCCCATGATGAGTTTGCCATCGGGCAGGAGGTCGATGGAGCCGACTTCGAGGGCAGTTTCCTTCGGCGTTTCAAAGGTGGTGATCTTGTAGAAGTCGGATTCTTGCGGATCAGCAGCCCCATCCTTCGCCAAGGCTACGGAGGGCAAGAGGAGCGAAGGGCAGAGGGCTAAGAGCAAAGAGAAGCGTTTCATAGCAGTGTGTGATGAGAGATTACTGAACCCACTGGTAGGTGATGGTCATGGTGCCGGGTTTGGCGGGGATGACGAGATTGGAGCCGGCGATTTGGGCTGATGCGGTGGTGATGAGGAAAGGCTTCACGCCTTTGATTAGGAAGCTGTCGTCTTTGGGTTCAAACTGACCACTGGCGATGCGATACCATGCGTTGGCGGGCAGTTTGCCGCTGACTTTCAGAGTGCGGATGACTTTGGCGTTGCCGTCGGGCTGGTTGCCGTTGCCTTCGACGGTGAAGCTCTCTTCGATTTCGGCGTCGTGCCAGGTGTAGCGGAAGGTGGGGCTGCGTTTGGCGTCGAGCGCGTAGCCTTTCCACGCAAGGCCGTCGTAGCGTTTGGTTTTGTCCCACTTCGGCCATGCGGCGTCGGGTTTGTCGGTGATGAAGAAGGCGGGCGTGACTTCGCCGGTGGGTTGCAGCACATCGTAGCCGAGCGGTGGCTGGTGGCCGCCGCCGCGTGAGTTCCAGTGTTTGGCGGCGTCGATGAAGGCGCCGCGCCAGAGGAGGGCGAGGTTCATGCTCTCGGCGCTCCAGGCGAGGTTGATGCCGCCGGGATAGCCGACGCCGATGCCGCGGTTGCCGGCGCCCTGGATGAAGTTGCGGTAGATCACTGGCTCGGTGGTGGCGATGAGCGGGATGGGATCGAATTCTTTCTGCTTTTTGGCACCGCCTTGCCAGTTTGGATGCAGCCATTTCGACAGCGGCGTGATCTGGAAGTCCGCGCCTTTCCACGCAGCGTAGAGATCGATGTTGCCCCCGCCCTGGAAGTATTCGAGGCGGAACTCGTGCTCGCCTTGCTCAAGCTGGACGCCTTTCTCTTTGATGTCACCGGCGGGATGGATGCCGTCATAGGCGACGACTTCTTTGCCGTCGATGAGGAGGCGTGAGCCATCGTCGCTGGAGATGAAGAAACGATACGAACCCTTCTTCGGCGCATTGAGTTTGCCGGTGAAGACGACGCCGAACTCGTTCTTGTAGTCGTCGAGCTTCACCTGAATGAGGTTGTCATCGACCTTGCCTTCGCGGTGCGGCTTGAGCTTGGAGAAGTCGGGTAATTCCTTCCAATTGCCGAGGTAGAGGGCAAAATGGAGATCTTTGAGGCCTTCGCCGGCTTTCATCACCTTCAGTTCACCGCGCATGGTGAGTGCGTGGCCGGGAAAGGTGCAGACGTAGGGGTAGGTGCCGGGTTTTTCGGGCGCGGTGAAGTTCAGCACCTCTTTTTCGTGCGGATTGAGCATTTTCGAGTGTGCCCAGATGCGCGGATCGTCGGGCAGCCAGTTACGTTTGAGCGCGGCTTCGGCGTTTTCCATCTGCTTCAGCGCCATGGCGGCGGTATCGGTGCCCGGCTGGCAGAAGACGAGGTTGTGCGGGAGGTCGTCGCCGTTTTCAAAGGTGAGCTGCACCGGCTGGCCGGGCTGCACGAGCAGCTCGGCGATGTCGTATTTCATCTGCGCCGTCATCGTTTTGAGGCTGAAGACGGCGGTCTCGGCGGCAGGCAGGCTCGTGGCGGTGAGGAGAAGGGCAAGCAGGGGGCGGATCATGGGGCGCGGTTTTACGAAGAGGGCGGCAGTTCTCTTGCAGGGAAGTCACAGCGTCAATTCTACACCCGCATGATTTCCGCCGCAGTTTGCGCTTGGCTAGCGGCCCGGGCTTTGGTTAATCTCAGCCCATGAACATCTGGCATCTGCTCAAAGCCTCGGACAAGGACATCTATGAGGCCAAAGACCTCGAAACCCTGCGCGGCTGGGCGGCGGATGCGAAGATTTCACCGCTCGACAAGATCTCCAATGATGCGCGCATGAGCTGGCAGCGCGCGCCGATGATCGCGGAACTGCAGATGGATCATCTGGTGCAGATGCCGGACAACTATCTGTATGGACCGACGAACGTGGCGACGATCCAGGAATTCCTGGCCACCGGCGAGATCGACGAAAACGTGACGATCATCAACTGCCTGGATAACACGGAGGCGCGGTTGTCCGATCTGGGATGGTTCCAGGCCAGCCCACATCAGGCGCGGAGCGCCGCCACGACCCTGCTCGGCACACAAAAACCGGAAGATGTCCGCGATCCCTCCGGCAACCAGTTCCAGCGGCGCATCACCACGCTGGAGAAGCAGGTGATGGAGCTGCAGCGCGTGGTGGATGAATGGCAGCAGGCTTACAACGGCCTGCGGCAGCAGTTCGTCGAAGCGACTGGGCGTGAGCCGATGTGAGAATCAGGGCGCTTCGTCCTTGTCTTCAAGCTCAAGTCCTGGCAACGACTTTGCCTTGTCGGCATAGCGGTCGAAGCGGTTCGAGAGGATCAGTAGTGTGGGTGCCCATAGACCGACGAAAATGCCGAAGCGCTCCGCATGCGCCTGTTCTTCTGGTGAGGAGCTTCCGGCACCGTTGAGGAACCACCAGATCCAGATGGAGAGCAGGATGGAGAGCATGCCCGCCTGGAAACAAATCGTGCTGAGAGTGCGGCAGATGGAAGGATTCATGGGTCAAGACTGCCATGCCTCTACTCCCTCCGGCAAGCATGGACCGCTTCCAGCGCAAATCAGGCGGATCAAATCGCATTCGCAGGCGCGTGGTGAGGGCGCTTGAGAGCTGGCGAGGCTGAGGCATAGTGGGTGCAGAATGATTCTCTCCGCTGAAATCCACTGCGCCACGGCTCCGCCGAAGCGACCACGCGTTGCGCCGCAGCAGCCGCGTGTGAAGCCGCAGATGGCACCGCCCGCGCTGGAGCCACCCTGGCATGTCATCCTGCTGGATGATGAGGTGCATACGCATGAGTACGTCATTGAAATGCTCGGCGCGATTTTTGGTCATTCACCGGAGCTGGCACTGCGCATGGCGCGTGAGGTGAATGCCGCGGGCCGTGTCATCGTCGCGACGGTTCACAAAGAACTCGCCGAACTGCGCCAGCAGCAGATCGAGGAGTATGGCCCAGACAAACGCGTGCCGGAGTGCCAGGTCTCCATGCGTGCGACGATCGAGTGCTCGGAGTGAGCGTAGGCTGGGTGTGGCGACAGCCCGCCCGGCACATTGGGCGTGGGGTGGCCTTGTCGGTGCCGCAAGCAAACGGGCGGGCTTTCGCCACACCCGTTCTACCTACTTTTGATCACGCGGCTCGGGAATGCCGCGCAGGATCAGGATGGAAATGAGCGATAAAATTGCCGCGAGCATGGCGACGAGGTAAAACGAACCGCTGAGTGAATAAATCACGCCACCGAGACTCGTCGCGAGCAGCAGCGACCACACATTGCAGAAGCCGAGCACGGCCTGGAGCGTGGAGCGACGTTCCGGCGGGCAGAGTTCGGCGGTGAGCGTGAGATCGCCGACACGGTCGAGAAACAGGCCGAATCCGAGGATGAAATAGGCGGCGGTGAAGCCGCTGAACGAATGCGTCAGGCAGGCCCAGACACATAGCGCCACACAGACGAGGCGTGAGAGAATGAGCAGCACTTTGCCGCCGCAGTGATAGCCCAGCCAGGCGGCGAGCAGGCTGCCGAGGATCGTGCCGATGTTCTGAAAGGAAACGAAGTGGCCTTCATCCGCTTCTGGCCGGCCCGTGGTGTGCAGTGCATGCAGCGTGAGAAAAGAGACGACCATCAGATAGCCCATGCCGGTGAAACGCGCGGCGATCAGCCGGAGCAGTCGTGGCTGCGCCACCAGCAGGCCCGGCAGGCTGCGCAGATAGCTCCAGTAGCTTCCCGTATGCGGATGATAGTGATGCGCGACCGGCAGTTCCCGCATGAAAAGCTGCGCGAGCCAGGACAGGAGCAAGAAACCGAAGGCGATCAGATGCAGCAGCGCATAACCACGCTGTCCCGGCAGATGCGTGAGCGTCTGATGGATCACCGCTCCTGCCCCCATGCCGATGCAGGCCTGTGTGATGTAGCGTGCGGCCCAGCCGGCGGCACGCACACGCTCCGGCACCATGCGTGTGACCATTTCCATCCACGCCACCACGCCCACGCCGCCGATGAGACCGGAAATGACCGGCGTCAGCACCACCACCGGCAGCAGCCATGGCCCGGCGTCCGGCACGAACCACAGCAGCAGGCCGGTGATGAGATACGGCAGCCGTTGCAGCAGGCCGAAGGTCATCACCCATGGCTTGAAGTGGGTCAGGCGTTCCACCCGCGGCGACACAAACAGCCCCGCCATGGCAAAGGCCGCCGGCAGGAGTACCGGCATGATGGCGATGATGGCCGCGCGCCCGCCGAGCTGCTCCACCATCTTCGGCATCACCGTTTCCGGCTGCAAAAAGGCCACACCGCCCATGTACAGTCCGCCTTCCAGGCAGTGGCAGATGAAATTCCGCCGCACGACCTGGGGATGATGCTGAGTTTGGGAGGATGCGGTGTCGGGAGCCATCGCGGAAGCCGTCCATCGTGGCGCAGGCTGGCTCAAAGGAAAGTAATACGTCCCGCACTGGCGGCCTAGCATTCACTCGCACCGCCAAAATAGCGTCCGTGCTCGCTTGCGCCGCGTTGTCGTAGCTGGTTCAATCTCCCTACACCTCAACCCAACCGCACCATGACACTCTCCCCCAAACTCCAGAAACACTTCAACGAGCAGATCAACAACGAAATGTCCTCCTCCTACGCCTACCTGGCCATGGCCGCTTGGTTTGAGCAGACCCCCTATGTGGGTTTCGCGCAGTGGATGTTCGCCCAGAGCCGTGAGGAAACCATGCACGCGCTGAAGTTTTATCAGTACCTCGTGGACCGTGACGCCAAGGTCGAACTGCAGCCGATTGACAAGCCGAAGATGGACTTCAAATCGCCGATTGATGTCTTCCAGCACAGTCTCAAGCAGGAGCAGAAGGTGACGCAGCAGATCAACGACCTGTATGAAGTCGCCGAGCAGGTGAAGGATCATGCCTCGAAGAATCTGCTGCTCTGGTTCCTCAACGAGCAGATGGAGGAGGAAAAAAGTGTCGGCGACATGCTCGACCGCCTCAAACTCGCCGACAACGACACCGCCAGCCTCCTCGTCCTCGATCGCGAAGCCGGCAGCCGTCCGAGTGCCGGTGGTGGCAAGCCCGGTGGCGGTGCGGGTCGCGGCGCGGGCGCATAAAGATCACGAATTGCAACGCGGTGGCGGTTGGTTATGTTCCGCGCCATGCAACCAGACACGCTGGCACGCCGTCTCGGCACCACGACCCATGTTTCCCCGCTGCTGATGAAAGCGCGGCGGCTGGGGCTGCGTGTGCCGGGAGATTTGGAGCGGCTGGCGGTGCAGCGCGGGTGCCGCTATTACGATGGAGCCGGTGACTCCATGGTGGTGCGGGAGGAATCTCACGCGGCGGTGGCAGCGGTGAATGAGGCAACGTTGCTTTCCAACAACGAGCTGGCGGTGGCGTTGCTCTCCATGGGTCTGCCACATTCGCAGCACCGGCTGAGGATTGGCGCGGCGATGCTCGCGGCCGAAGGCAATTCAGCCTCCAAGCTCGCGCAACTGGCCCGCCATGAACGCTGTGAGACCGTGGTGCGTCACATCGCGCTGTGTGGCCGCCAAGTAGAGCCGGAGAATGCCTTCTGGACCGAATTGATCCGCCTGCTGCCAGATGTTGCGTTGCCGGACGTGGATGTTCTGCCGCACCTCACCCGCTTCGTTGCCATGACCGGCTTCACCCGGCGCGGTCGGGAGACGATCATGCAATGGATCCGGCCCACACGGAGCGCCGCCGCATGAGCACCATGATCGACAATCCCACCGAGGTGATTCAGACGCTGGATGCGGCGCTGGATCACGCCGTGTCCTTGGTGATCTACGGGCGTGGTGCTTTATGCCTGGGCTTTGAGCATCCACGCGCTGAATTTCTGACCACGCAGGATGTCGATGGGATCATCCGGGTGCAGCAGCTCGACGAGCTGGTGAATGACGAAAAATTCTGGGATGCGGTCGATGTGACGAATCGAACGCTGGAGCCGAAGGGCCTTTACATCACTCACTTGTTTCAAGAAGATCAGGTCTTCCTGCGGCCTGAATGGGACGAGCACATCGTGCCGGTGCTGCGTCCGCCCACGCGCTGGTTGAAGCTGTTTCGTCCGGCCACGATTGATCTTATCCTCACCAAGATGATGCGTGGGAGTGATGAGCAGGACATGCAGGACGTGGCGTTTCTCATCGGGCATGATCACATCACGTCAGAGCAGATGGAGCCGGCTTTTGCCACGGTGCGGATGCCGGATATTCAGGAATTGCGTGATGCCTTTGACCGGGCGCTGCCGGTGGTGCGCAAACTGCTGGCTCAAGGCACCAGTGCCATGTCCCACGGCCACAGCGGCGTATAGGTGGCGGCTTCGACCCAGCCGCGTACGGGGAGGTCGCCGCTGGGGATTTCGATGTAGCTCCAGGCGCCGCGCTTTTCGAGCAGGCGCACCTGGCTGCCGGGCGGGAGGTCGATGACGCTGCCGGAGGTGAGGGTGGCGGCGGTGTAGGCGCTGACTTCGCGGGTGGTGACGACCATGATGTCCTTCACCCGCTGGCCGGGCTCGGGACGGATGGAGGCGAAGGCGGCGGAAGGGATGAAGATCAAGACACCGAGGATGCTCAACACGAGTCCACAGGTGCCGCCGGAGGCTTTGCGCGTGGCGGCGAGGATGCAGCCCATGACGGCCAGCAGGACGAGCCACACGCCTGCCGAGGCGATGATGATCCAGGTGTTCTTACTGAGCCGCAGGCTCCATTCAGCGAGCGGGGAGTCTGCGCTGAAGCGGAAGAAGCGCAGTTTCTCATCGAGATGCCGCAGGTTCTGCCGCACTTCGGGATTCACCGGCTCCAAGAGTTGTGCGCGCTGATACCACATCGCAGCGCGGCCAAAATCATCCTGACGGTAACGGGCGTGAGCGATGAGCGTGAAAACGGCAGCGCTCAAGGCGGGCGGATTCTGCCGGGTGAGCGATTCACCGAGGTACTGCGCCTGCGTGAACTTGCCCTTCTCCAACGCTTCGCGTGCCTGGCGGTAAAGAGTGTCGGGAGATTCATCCTGCGCAACGGCGTTGAGGGTGAGCGTCGCAAAGGCGGCGATGAACAAGGCCGCGCGTTTCAGCAGTGGTGCCAGTGTGGTCAAAATGCGGCTGCGTTCGCCGGTGTCGAGCGTTTGTGCCGCCGTCGGAGCCACCGTGAAGCTCTGCGTTTCGTAACGGTGCAGAATCTGTCGCAGTTCCTCGTCTTTGATTTCATCAGGATGGCTGCGCTGGATGAAATGGGCGGCACGCTGAAGGAAATCACGATCATCAAGATCACGCTGCTCCAAGCCGCGCCACAACTGCTGCAACTCGCCGCGCAAACCGCCTGCGGTTTGTTCGCGATGACGCCGGAACCATGCCAAAAGCGCGGCGAGGATCACGAGCGCCGCCGGGATTGACTGCACGGCCCAAAAGCGGGTGCTGTTGGTCAGCGGGGCGCTGTTAGCGGCCAAGTTCAGCCAATGCGACTGCGCTGGCACGGTCATGAGGATGTCGCTGATCTGCGGCTTTGGCTGCTGCACGGGCGGCGGCTTCGGTGGCTCAACATTGCCGCCGGTGCTTTCTGCATTGGCGGTGGCGATCACGACACCGGGCTTGATGCGCAACGAGATCGGCGCGGTGCGCGCGGCGACGTATTTTTTCTCGGTGGGGCTGAAGAAGCTCAGTTCAAACGGCGGCAGCTCGGCATGCACTTTTTCCGGCACGAACACCATCGAGTAGCCGATGCGGCGCTGTGCGGTGGGTGTGAGATTGGGATCGACGGGGCCATCGACATTGTAGCGCCGCGGCGGATAGGCTTTCCAGCCATCGGGTGGCATCAACGACGGCGGATTGAGCGCATCGAAGTTGCCCGAGCCGTCGATCGTGATGTCCACGGCCAGTGGATCACCCACGGCGAGTTCGTTCGGCGTGGCGGTGGCGCTGATGCTGAAATCGCCGACGGCACCGCTGAAGTGCGCGGGTTTTCCGGCGGTGGGGAGCGGCAGCACCTTGACCTTCACGTCCTGGCTTTTGACGACCTGTTTGCGCGGCTCGGCACCGCCCATGATCATGCCAAACGGCAGACCACGGCGCATCTGGCGCGAAGAGTTTTCGTCATACACCTCGAACAACAGTTCGCAGCCGGCGGGGCCGACTTTCAAATCGCCCGCATGCAGCGCGGAGAGCGTGCTGCGGTAGGTGATGACGATGTAGCCGATGCCGTTGATGACTTCTTCGCTTTGATCCGCCTGCTGCGGGAAACGGGCGATGGCGAAGTCGCTCTTGTTCACCTCAATGAGGCCAACACGGCGCAGCATCACGCTGCGCGGGACAAAAAGCTTCGCGCTGATGGGCACGACCTCGCCCTGATAGACCTCCGTTTTGCCGACTTCGATCTGAAACAGCGGGATGTTTGCATCATCGGTGCCGTCAGGGGGGGCGGGGGTGGCGGGTGCTTCGCTGACGATGAGGCGGACTTCATTGGTCTTGAGGATTGCGCCATTCACCAGCACCTCTTGGGGTGGAATGACGAACTCGCCGGGTTCCGTGCCAGCGACGCCCCAGGAGAGCTGGGTGGAGAAGATGCGCTGGTTGCCGCGAATTTCGATGTTCTGCGCGGTGGTGATGCCGGAGCTCATGCCGACCTGTACTGGAAGGCGCAACTGCGGCACGCTTTGCACCGTGCCGTTCTGCACGGTGATGACATAACTGACCACCTGGCCGGTTTGCGCACGGTCCGGCTGGATGTAGGCACGTACGGTGGCGGCGGACGCGGTGGCATGCAGCAACGCGAAGAAAAGAAGGACGGCAGAATGACGAAACCAGAAGGACGAATGACGAATGAAGCTCCAATGACGAATGCCCGAAAAAACTTTCTTGGCGAAAGGCCGGTCCATTTCAGCTTGCTGTCGGGGGCTTTGAATCATTCGGGCTTGGGATTTCATTCGTCATTCTGGATTCGTCATTCGTCATTGCCGCGACACGCGGTTCACCAATCTTTTTTGTTCGGGGGCGGGGTGTGGTAGCGGTTGATGATCGGGCCGGTGATTTCATCCATGTACTGCCGCAGCAGGCCTTGGGCTTCGCCGGGAGTGAAACCGGTGCGTGGGTTGCGGGCTTCATCCGTGGGTTTGCCAGCGGTCTTTTTCTTCTGGTCGCCGCCTTCGCCATCGCCGGGTTTTTGCCCGTCCTTGCCCTGTTCACCGTCTTTCTCGCCTTCTTTGTCACCAGCGGCTTGCAGACGGCCTTCGGGCAGTTCCTTGGCGTCTTTGCCGCCGATGCCGTCGTCGCCTTCCTTTTTTTCGCCTTTGCCTTCGGACTCTTTTTTCTTGGCCTCACCATTGGGGTCGCTGCCTTCTTTGCCAGCGCCTTCTTGATCGCCTTCCTGGCCTTCGCCCTGCTCGCCTTTCTGGCCCTTTTGTCCTTTTTCACCCTTCTGGCCTTTGCCGTTTTGCTGTTCCTGCTGTTTTTTCAGCTCATCCATGACCTTGCGCAGATCGTCGAGCATTTTGGCAACGTGGTCGCGATTCGCCCGCACCTCGGCGTTCTCAGGCTCAAGTTCGAGCGCGGCGTCGAGATGACGCAGCGCGTCGGTCCAGCGCTGAATGGTGATCTTCGGCTGCTGCTGCAGGCCGCGTGCGCCTTGATCATACAAGGTGTGGCCGATGCCGCGGTGAGCACGGGCGCGCAATGACTTGTCCTCCGTGTGCAGCACCTCGCTGAACTCCTTCACGCTGCTGTCGTAGTTCGTGAGCGCGTGCTCGGTGGCGGCGAGTCCATAGAGCATCTCGTCGCGTGCGGCAGCGCCGTAGCTCTTTTCTTTGAGCAGTTTTTCATACAGATCCCGCGCTTTGGCGAAATCGTGTTGTTCGAGCGCCTCACGCGCATCCTCGGGCGCCGGGCCTTTCGGTTGGAAGATGGCAGCGATGGTTTCAGGCACATTCGCCGCCTGCGCGGAAGGTGCGGGAGCGAAGGCAATGACGGCCAGCGCCAGCACGAGCGGGCGTGCGGAGGGCCGTGGCAGGGCGCTGATGATCCAGGCGAGCATGAGGAGGACTATACCCAGACTGAGCGGCCAGGCAAAGCGCTCAATCGGCCGGGAGGTCTGGCGGTTGGCGGACTGCTGCTCGGTCAGGCGGTCGAGCACAGGCTGGATGCTGTTGCGGTTCAGTGGCTGGGCGCCGAGCTTGAGGAAACGTCCGCCGGTGGCGGAGGCAAGCTGCTGCAGCACGCCGCTTTCGAGGCGTGAACGCACCACATTGCCTGCTTCATCGCGGATGTAGTCGCCGTCGATCTCAGGATTCGGAATCAAGGTGCCGCCTTCCGTGCCGACACCGACCGTGACGATGACAACTCCAGCCGCGGTGAGGCGCTGGATGAAGGGCACGAGGTTCGCATCGGCATCACCACCGTCGCTGAAAATCACCAGCGCGTAATTGCTCTTGGGCAGGGTTTTGATCGCTCGTAGTGTCACATCCAGCAGATCGCCGATGTTGCTGCCACCCCACTCGATGATGGTGTGATCAAAGGCCTGCAAGGATTCGATGATGGCGTCGTGATCGGTGGTCAGTGGCGCTTGCAGGTAGGCCCGACCGGCAAACGCTAGTAAACCGACGCGTTCGCCTGCCAGTTCGACCACGAGGTCATGCGCGGCCAAACGTGCGCGGGTGAGCCGGTCTGGCGGCACGTCGCGGGCGAGCATGGAGCGCGAGGTATCGATGGCGATGAAGATGTTGCGGCCCTTGTCGGGGATTTCGAGCTTTTCCTCGCCCCAGCGCGGCTGGGCGGTGGCGACGATGATGCAGGCCATCGCCAGCGCATAGAGCGTGTAGATCAACCACGAGCGCCACAGCGACCTGCCAGTGACGAGATCGGGCCGCAAACGTGCGGCGGTGAACAGGCGCTCCGCCGTCGAGCCATGCGCATCCACCCACAGCTTCAATCCCACGAGCGCGGGAATGATCAGCAGGAACCAGAGCAGATGATCGTGGGCAAAAGTCATGAAAATCAGGTGGCGACCGGCTCGGGAGCCGAATGCAGGACGGTCAGTGACAGCAGTAGGGCAAGAAACAAGGCGATGGCCGACACGGCGAGCGGCCAGGGGAATAACTCATCGGTTTCGGTGATTTTGCGGCGCTCGATCTTGGTTTTTTCGAGCTGGTTGATGGTGGCAAAGATCTCCTGCAGCGAGTTCATGCTTTGGGCCATGTAGAACTGGCCGTTGCCGATCTGCGCCACTTCTTCGAGTGTCTTTTCGTCGAACAACTGCTGACCGACAGGAGTGAAGGTGCCGCGTTTTGGGTCCGGGATGCTGTGAACGCCCGGCGTGCCAAAGGCGATGGCGTAGATCTTGATGCCGAGCGTGGCGGCCAGCTTGGCGGCGTCCTGCGGACTCAGGCGGCCGGAATTGTTCGCGCCATCGGTTAGCAGCACGATGACTTTGCTGGGATTGGTTTCCTTGCGCAGCCGGTTGGCGGCGGAGGCGATGCCGGAGCCGATGGCGGTGCCGTCGCCCACGCGCTGGGTTTGCACGCGGTCGAGATTGTTGATGAGCCAGTCACGGTCCAACGTGAGCGGGCAGGGGAGATAGGTTTCACCGGCGAAGGCCACGATGCCGATGCGGTCGCTTTTGCGGCCTTTGATGAAGTCCGCCACCACCCGCTTTGCCGCCGTGAGACGGTTCACCGGCTGGCCGCCGATGTACATGTCCTCGATCAGCATCGACAGCGAGACGTCAAACGTGAGCATGATCGCGATGCCTTCCGCCTTTTCCTCATCAAACGACAGCACCTTCTGCGGCCGTGACAGCGCGGCGATGCCAAAGGTGAGGCTGAGCAAAATCAGGCCGAAGATGAAGCCGCCGAAGCCGTTGCGGGCCGGACGGCCGAGATCGCGCAGCAGCGCGGTGGTGGGAAATTTGATCGCCGCACGCTTGCCGCGTGAACCGCGCAGCATGGCGAACAACGGCACCAGGGGCAGCAGCAGCAGCCACAGCGGATGCAGGATCTGAAAATTGGGGATGCCGGGGATCGTCATGGTTTCTCCTCCTGCATGCTGTTGATGGCCTGGTCGATGAGCGCGGTCGATTCCTCCTGCGTGCGTGGCGCGGGCATGAAGGAAATGTCATCGCAAAGATGGGCGACGGGTTCAAAACGCTCGCGCCACAAGCCCTGCGCGCGTGGAATGGGTACGCCGGGGACACGGTCCGGCCTGCCGTCGAAAATTTCATGCGTGGTGCGTGCAGGCGCGGGCACCGCGTAGCGTTCCAGCAGATAACGCCGCAGGATCAGCGACACACGGTGGCTTACGTCCTGCGGCGGGATGGTCTGAATGCGCGCACGCAGATCATTCAGCGCACGAAACGCGGAAGTCCATGGCTGCCGCAGCGGTGCCACTGGCAGCGTCTTTGGCCTGACCAGCAGCCACACAATGAGCGCGATCAACAACGCAAGCAGCACCACCACGATCCAAGGCAGCCACCATGGCGGCGGCAGGCTCACTTCCGCCGGATTCGGCAGTTGCGGATACGGCAGCGGCTCCGGGCCGGGAAATTGTGCCAGCAGCATGCCGGTCATCCGCGTTTCCTCCTTTTGCGTGAGCGGAAATACGCCTTCAAGGCGGGCACATAATCTTCATCCGTGCGCACGGTGATGCGCTCCACGCCGCTGCGGCGCAGCAGATGCACCAGTTCATCCTGCCGTTTGGCCACGCGTTCTTCATAATGCGCACGCACAGCGGGATGGGAGGTGTTGACGAGGATTTGCTCGCCGGTTTCGGGATCTTCGAGGCAGACACGGCCTGCATCCGGCAGCGTGAGTTCACGCGGGTCCATGATCTGCGCCGCCACCACGTCATGTTTGGCAGCCACGGCACGCAAACTTTTTTCCCAGGCATGATCCGGCGTGATGAAATCCGACACCAGGATCACCAGCGCCCGATGCGCGATGCGTTCGAGTGCGAGATCGAGCGCAGGCTTGATGTCAGTGCCGTGCTGCTTCGGCTCGTTGTTCAAAATGTCCCGCAGGATGCGCAGCGCATGCGGTGCGCCTTTGCGTGCGGGCAGGTACTGCTCAATGCCGTTGGAAAATAGCATGAGGCCCACTTTGTCCTGATTTTGCACCGCACTGAAGGCGAACACGGCGGCGATCTCCGCCGCACGCTCGCGTTTGGAGTCCTCCTGGCTGCCGTAGTCGCCCGAACCGCTCACATCGACGCACAGCATCACTGTCAGCTCACGCTCTTCGACATATTTGCGCACAAACGGATCGTTCATGCGCGCAGTGACGTTCCAGTCGATGAATCGCACATCGTCACCGGGTTGATACTCGCGAAAGTCGTCAAACTCGATGCCCTGGCCCTTGAAGCGCGAATGATACTGCCCACCGAGCATCTCCTTCACCATCCCACGCGTGAGCAACTCAATGCGCCGCACGCGCTTGAGGATGCGCGTGAGCCTGGCGTCGTTGTCGGTGGGGGTGGCAGTGGGCATGAAGGATCAATAAGACTCAGTCAGCGTCATCAAACAAATCGCTGGGGGTGAACGTGGTGTCGGGATTTAGCGCCGCTTTTGAAAACGCGATTCTGGCCATGAGTTCCCAGCGCGTGCCAAACTTGTCCGATTTTGGCGAGCAAGTTTTGCCCTTGAACTGTTCATCCCAAATTTTCTCGTAACGCTCAATGCTCGCAGCAAGTGCCACGGCCTGATCTTCTGTCAGGTTTGGGTTCGTCCATGTGACTTTTGTGGTCATGACAAATGGAAGGCCAGCCCTCACGGCACCGGCAGCTTGTCCAGCAGCGTCTTGACCACGTCTTCGGTGGTCACGCCTTCGGCTTCGGCTTCATACGAAAGCAAAATGCGGTGGCGCAGGATGTCCGGGGCGAGATCCTTCACGTCTTGCGGGACGACGTAGTTGCGGCCGTTGAGGAAGGCCAGTGCCTTGGCGGCGAGGGCGAGATTGATCGTGCCGCGTGGCGAAGCACCGCAGCGGATGAGCAGCTTCAAATGCGGGGCCAGCGTTTCGGGATGCCGCGTGGCGTTGATGATCGCGACGATGTAATCGCGAATCTTCTCATCCATGAACAGCTGGTTCACCACGACGCGGCTGGCGCTGATGGTGGCGACATCGGTGACCTGGTTCACATCTACCATCGGTGCCGAGGTGGCCATGGCATCGAGAATCTGGCGTTCTTCCACCGGCGTCGGGTAGGTGACGCGCACTTTGAGCAGGAAGCGGTCAAGCTGGGCTTCGGGCAGGGTGTACGTGCCTTCCTGGTCGATCGGGTTCTGCGTCGCCAGCACCATGAAGGGATCGGGTAGCTTGTGGGTGTTTTCGCCGAGCGTGACCTGGCGCTCCTGCATCGCTTCGAGCAGGGCGCTCTGCACCTTGGCCGGAGCGCGGTTGATTTCGTCCGCCAGCACCAGATTGGCAAAAATGGGGCCGAGGCGTGGGGTGAAGGTGCCGTCCTTCGGATGATACACCATCGTGCCGACGACATCCGCCGGCAGCAGGTCGGGCGTGAACTGGATGCGCTGAAACTTCGCCTTCAAAGTGCCCGCGAGGGTGCGCACGGCGAGTGTTTTGGCGATGCCGGGCACGCCTTCGAGCAGCACGTGGCCGTTGGTCAGCAGCGCCACCAGCAGGCGGTCCACGAGCATCGTCTGACCCACGAGAACGCGGGCGATTTCGGTGCGGAGCGGTACCACCCAGGAGGCGGCTTGGATGATGGCTTCCTGGTCAGGAACGGCGGGGGGGGCGGCGGTGGCAGGCATGTGAAGGTGGGTACTGGTCAACGGGGCGGCTTCTCCCGTCAACTCTCAAGGATCAGCGTATTAACGCTGCATGCGTCAGTTTATGTTGGTGGAATTGTAAGAGGTTTGAGCTTTGATGCCGCCGATGACACTCCAAGACCTCCGCGAGCAAGTTTGTGCCGCCAATCGTGCCCTCGAACCCAGCGGCCTCGTCCGCCTGACCTGGGGCAACGTCAGCGGCATCGACCGCGCCTCGGGTTTGTGGGCCATCAAGCCCAGCGGCGTCGATTATTCGGCTCTCACCCCCGCCGACATCGTGGTGCTCGACCTCGAAGGCAACGTGGTGGAGGGCAAACTGCGCCCTTCGTCCGACACGAAGACACATCTGGTGCTCTACCGCGAATTCTCCGCCATCGGCGGCATCACGCACACGCATAGCCTGCATGCGACGATGTTCGCGCAGGCCGGGCGTGAGCTGCCGTGCTTCGGCACCACGCACGCCGATCATTTCCACGGCACGGTGCCCATCGTGCGTGCGCTCACGCCGGCGGAAGTGGCGGATGATTACGAACACTTCACCGGCGTCGCTATTGTCGAGCGTCTGCGTGAATTGAACCTCAATCCGCTCGAAATGCCCGCCGTGCTGCAGCTCCACCACGCGCCCTTCACCTTCGGCAAAACCGCGATGGACTCGCTCCATAACAGCATCGCCCTCGAAATGTGTGCCCACATGGCGCTTGGCTCGATCTCGTTGAATCCGGCGATGAATTCGATTCCCGAACACATTCTGGAAAAGCATCACCTGCGCAAACATGGGCCGGGGGCGTATTACGGGCAGAAAAAGTAGCGTCTCCAGCTACCGCCTCTGCATGTCCCCGGATAAGGGAAGCAAATGCTCGCTAACGTGATCTGCCGGGGTAGGCTCATCCACCAATGATCAGGACTGCGGCATACTTATTTGCAGCGCGACACCCTCAGCCACCCGGATGGAGCGCCGGGTCATCACGATGAACCACCTCCCCAGCATGGACGACCCCGGCAAGGAGGCGCGCATCCGCCAGTTGGAGCAGCAGCTCAGTGCCTTGACAACGACGCATCAGGAACTGCTGGAGGACCACCGTGCGCACAAGGAGACGGAGGCTGCGCTGCAGCGCAGCGAAGCCCGCCTGCGCGCCATCTTCGACACCGAGCCTGAGTGCGTGAAGCTGCTGGCCGCCGATGGCTCGCTGATCGAGATGAATCCGGCTGGCTTGCGGATGCTGGAAGCCGATTCATTCCAACAGCTCGAGAACCACTGCGTTTATCTGCTCGTCGTCGCGGAGCATCGCACGGCCTTTCGTGAACTCACGGAGCGGGTCTTTCTCGGCGAATCAGGCTCGCTCGAGTTTCAGATCATCGGGTTGAGAGGCGGCCGCCGCTGGCTGGAGACGCACGCCACTCCTCTGCGCGACGCGTCCGGCGCGATCACCGCCATGCTCGGCATCACGCGCGACATCACGCAGCGCAAGCAGGCGGAGGCGATCACCGCCAGTCAGACGCAGGTGCTCGAACTGATCGCCAAGGATGTGCCGCTGGCCGAGACGCTCGCCGCCATGCTTGAGCACATCGAGGCCATGGTGCCGACGATGCTCTGTTCTGTTCTGTTGCTCGACGGTGACGGCCAGCACCTGCGCCATGGTGCCGCGCCGAGTCTGCCGGACGCATACAACCGCGCCATTGACGGCTTACGCATTGGCCCGTGCGTCGGCTCATGCGGCACGGCGGCGTTTCGGCGCGAGCAGGTAACCGTCGAGGACATCGCCACCGATCCGCTGTGGGCGGATTATCGCGAACTGGCCTTGGCGCACGGGCTGCGCGCCTGCTGGTCCACGCCCATTTTCGACGCGCAGCAGTGCGTGCTGGGCACCTTCGCGATTTACTATCGTCAGCCGGGCCGACCCACGGTGCTGGACCTGCGGTGCGTGGATCTGGCCACGGGCCTGGCAGCCGTCGCCATCAGTCGCAAACGCGCCGAGGCGGCGCTGCAGATGATGCGCTTCAGCGTGGATCACGCGGGTGACGCGGTGTTCTGGGTCAGCCCCGAGGGGCGCATCCTGTATGCGAACGACTCCGCCTGCGCGGGACGCGGCTATTCCCGCGAGGAACTGCTCGGCATGACGATCTTCGACCTCGACCCGGATTACCAGCCCGGCATCTGGCCCGCGCATTGGGCGGAGCTGAAGCGCTGCGGCACGCTGACCTTTGAAACGCGCCATCGCAGCAAGGACGGCCGCGTGTTTCCCATCGAGGTCAATGCCAACTACGTCCAAGCCAGCGGGCAGGAATTCAATTTTGCCTTCGTCCGCGACATCACCGAGCGCAAGCAGGCGGAAGACGCGTTGCGCGAGATCGCGCAACTGTTCCGACTGTTCGTCGAGCACAGTCCGGCGGCCATCGCGATGCTCGACTGCGATATGCGCTACCTCGTGGCGAGCCATCGGTGGCTGACCGACTTCCGGCTGTGCGAGCAGGACGTCATCGGCCGCAGTCATTACGATCTTTTTCCAGACATCCCGGAGCGCTGGAAGGTCATCCACCGGCGCTGCCTCGGCGGCGCGGTCGAAAAGAGTGCCGCCGATGAGTTCCCTCACGCGGACGGCTCGACCGACTGGCTGCGCTGGGAGATGCGGCCCTGGCACACGAGTCATGGAGCCATTGGCGGGGTGATCATTTTTTCGGAACGCATCACCGAACGGAAGCGAGCGGAAGAAGCGCTGCGCGAGAGCGAGGCGAAGTTCAGCAAGGTGTTCCGCAACAGCCCTGACGCCGTGCTGCTGACCACGCTCGACGGCCACATCCTTGATGCCAATGCTGGATTCACACGGCTGACTGGCTTCGAGATCGACGAAGTCCGCAGCCGCACGACGTTGGGGCTGGGCTTCTGGGCGGATCTTGCGGACCGCCAGCGCTTCCTGGCGGGCCTGTGCGATCACGGACGGATGAACGAGATGGAAGCGACGTTCTGCACCCGAGCCGGCGCGTTGCGCACCTGCCTGATCTCCGGGGAGTTGATGGATCTCGGTGGCCAGCCCGCCATCATCGGCGTGGTGCGCGACATCACCGAGCGCAAGCAAGCGGAGCACCGGTTGGCGGAGTCCGGCGCGCAGTTGCGCGCGTTGCTCGCCCGGCTGCAGCGGGCGCGGGAGGAAGAGCGCATCCGCGTCTCGCGCGAGATTCATGATGAGCTGGGGCAGTTGCTCACCGGCCTGAAGATGGATGTGCGCTGGATCGAGCGGAAGCTCTCAGACCCCGGCCTGCCGCCTGCGCTCAACCCGCTGCTGGACCGCGCCGTGGCGGCTTCCGAACTAGCGGATGCCACCATCGCCACGGTGCAAAAAATCGCCGCCGAGCTGCGGCCCGGCACGCTCGACCATCTGGGCCTGGAGGCCGCGCTCAACCAGGAGGCACGCCGGTTTCGGGAGCGCAGCGGCGTCCGCTGCGTGGTGGTCATTGCGGAGTCATTGCCGGCGCTGCCGCCGGAGACCGCCGGTGAGCTGTACTACATCTGCCAGGAAGCGCTGACCAACGTGGCGCGGCATGCCCAGGCCACGAGTGTGGTCATCGGCTTGAAGACCGACGGCGGCGACATGCTCCTCGAACTGCGCGACGACGGCGTGGGGATGGCCGGAGCGGAGCTGAACGCACCGCACTCGCTCGGGCTGCTCGGCATGCGCGAGCGTGCGGCGCAGTGTGGCGGCACGATCACCTTCACCCGCAATGTGCCGCAGGGGACGCGGGTGGCGGTGCGGGTGCCGCTGGCGAATGACGAACGGCCAATGACGCGGCAGATCCTATGAAAACCTTGTTGGTGGATGATCATGAAATTGTGCGGCGGGGCTTGAAGCAGCTTCTGCTTGAGGCGTTTCCGCAGGCAGTGTTCGGCGAGGCCAGCCGGGTGCCGCAGGCGCGTGAGCTGATCATGCAGCAGGAGTGGCAACTGGTGCTACTGGACATCAACCTGCCCGGCGGCAGCGGCCTGGACCTGCTCGTCGAGGTACGCCTGCTGCGGCCCCAGGCGGCGGTGCTGATGCTCAGTTCCTATCCCGAGGAGGAGTTCGCGGTGCGTGCCTTCAAACTCGGCGCCGCAGGCTATCTGACCAAATCAAGCGTGGCCGATGAAATGCTGGCCGCGGTGAACAAAGTGCTCACCGGCGGCAAATACGTGAGCGTGGCGCTGGCCGAAAAACTCGCCATAGCGCTCGGCAATCCACAGCAGCAAGCACTGCACGAGACGCTGTCATCTCGCGAACTCGAGGTGCTGCGCCTGGTGGCCACGGGCAAAACCATCAAAGAGATCGCGGCGGGATTTTCATTGAGCGAAAAAACCATCGCCACCTACCGCATGCGCATCGCCGTGAAGCTTGGCCTGTCCACGAACGTGGAGCTGGCGCGTTACGCCCTGCAGCACCACTTGGTGGATTAGACTGCGCACCGCCCAGCCCCTCGCGTTGTCAGTAATTCTACCGACACGCACTTCAGCCTTCCACACCTATCACGGTGATGACGCCCGGCCTAGCTTGGTGGACGATGAACACCGTCAACACCCACAAGAGCGCGGGCAAACCCGCAGTGCTGCGCGTACTGCTCGTCGAAGATTCCGTGCCGGTGCGCCAGCGCATTCGCAGCCTGATCGAAGAATCCTGCCCGGTGGAAATCGTTGGCGAGACCGGCTCGGCGAGTACTGCACTGGCGTTGTTTCAGGTACACCAGCCGCACGCGGTGGTGCTGGACTTGAATCTTGCGGAAGGAGACGGCGTGCAGGTGCTTGCGACGATCAAACGCAGCCACCCCGCGTGTGTCGTGGTGGTGCTGACCAATTTCGACATCCCGGAAAGCCGGGGGCAGTGCGTTTGGCTTGGTGCGGACCATTTCTTCCACAAATCCAGCGAGTTTGAGCGCGTGCCGGAGGTGCTGGCAGAGCTGGTGTGTTACGATGCGTTCAAGCCGGTCCCAACACCAGTGATCGACCGCGCTCATGCTGCGGCAGCGCACGCGCTCAGAGGCGTGGCATGTCCGCCATCACCGGAAGCCACGTTGCCGCAGCGTGCTGACCTGGCGCCGGTCCCGGAAAATTTGATGAACTTGCCATCACACGCGTACCAACCGCGCATCCTGGTCATTGATGACAACATTGCCATCCACGACGTTTTTCGCCAAATCCTCGGTTCTGTCGCTGCGGCTGGCAGTGTTTTGCAGCCGGCGAACTTTGCCATCGACGTTGCCACGCAAGGCGCAGAAGCTCTGGCCTTGGTGCAGCAGGCGGTGGCCGCCGGCCGTCCTTACGCCGTCGCTTTCGTCGATATCCACATGCCGCCAGGCTGGGACGGCATCGAAACGGCCCGGCGGCTCTGGCACATCTGCCCCGCGATGCAGATCGTCATCTGCACCGCCTACCCCGACTTCCCCTGGGCCGACTTGCAGGAGCAGATAAAACCACGCGACCGCCTGCTCATTCTCAAAAAACCCTTCGACGCCGCTGAGGTGCTGCAACTCGCCTACACGCTGACAGAAAAGTGGCGGCTACAGCATGAATCGAGCACGCTGCTGCACAATCTCGAAGCCTCCGTGCAGTTGCGCACGCAGGAGCTGGAGGCGGCCCGGCTTGATGCCATCAGCTTGATGGAGGAGGCCGTGCAAAGCCGCGAAAAGGATCGGCAGTCATGTGAAAGCCTGCGGCATGAAATGACGGAGCGCAGCAGGCTGGAGCAGCGCTTTCGCGATCAGGCCGCCCTGCTCGACAAAACCAGCGACGCCATCGTGACGCGCGACCTCGCGCACCGCATCACCTACTGGAACAAAGGCGCGGAGCAGATCTACGGCTGGACCAGCGAAGAAGTCATCGGTCGCAGTTTTTCGGAGCTGCATTATCGCGATGCGGCGCCATTTGAGCAGGCCTGTGCCGCCGTCGTCAGGCTCGGTGAATGGCATGGTGAACTGCGGGAGGTCAACAAAGCGGGCACCCCGGTGCTGGTCGAGGGCCGCTGGACCCTGCTGCGTGACGCCGCCGGCCGGCCGCACGGCATCCTCGCGATCAACACCGACATCACCGAAAAGAACCAGCTCCAGCAGCAGTTCCTCCGCGCCCAGCGCATGGACAGCATCGGCACCCTGGCCGGCGGCATCGCCCATGACCTTAACAACGCCCTGGCCCCCATCATGATGTCCATCGAGCTGCTGAAACTGCGGGAGCAGAATCCGCAGCGCATGAGCATGCTGGCGACCATCGAAGGCAGCGCCAAACACGGCGCCGACATGGTCCGGCAGTTGCTGTCCTTTGCCCGCGGGGTTGAAGGGAAGCGGTTGGTGGTGCAGGTCGGCCATCTGCTCAAGGAGATCGAAAAATTCGCCAATGAGACCTTTCTCAAGACCATCCAGGTGCGCAGTGACATCCCGCGGGACTTGTGGACCGTGCAGGGTGATCCCACCCAGCTCCACCAGGTGCTGCTCAATCTCTGTGTCAATGCGCGTGATGCCATGCCCGGCGGCGGCACGCTGAAGCTCGCCGCCCGCAATCTGATGCTCGATGAGCACTACGTCGGCCTTAACGGCGAGGGTAAGCCTGGCCCGCACCTCCTTATTCAGGTGGCGGACACCGGCACCGGCATGCCGCCAGCAGTGATCGAGCGCATCTTTGAACCCTTTTACACTACCAAGGAGCTGGGCAAAGGCACCGGTCTGGGCCTGTCCACCACGCTGGGCATCATCAAGAGCCACGGCGGCTTTCTGCGGGTTAACAGCGAGGTGGGGCAGGGCACCCTGTTCCGCATCTATCTGCCAGCGCAGGCAGCGGTTGCGGCAGACGCCGCCGCACCCGTTCACCGTGAGCTGCCACACGGCCACGGCGAACTCGTGCTCGTCGTCGATGACGAAAGCGCTGTGCGTGAGATCACCCGGCAGACGCTGGAGGCCTTCGGCTACCGCGTGCTGCTGGCCTGTGATGGTGCCGAGGCCACCGCCCTCTACAGCGTACGCAAGCAGGACATCGCCGCAGTGCTCACGGACATGATGATGCCCGTCATGGACGGGCCGTCCACCATCCAGACGCTCATGCGCATCAATCCAGAGGTGCGCATCATCGCCGCCACCGGCCTGAATGCCAACGGCATAGAAGCCAATGCCGTCAACGCCGGCGTCAAACACTTCCTTCCCAAGCCCTACACCGCCGAAACCCTGCTGATCGCGCTCCAGGCAGTGCTGTGACGTAGCCCACGCTTCACCACGCACCTTTTACCTGCGGCAAAACCGCGCTGGACTCGCCAGCGCCCGCGAAATGTGCGCGCACATGGCCTGCGGCTCGTTTTCGCTGAATCCGGCGCTGAATTCGATGCCAGCCCACATTTTGGAACAACATCATCTTCGCAAACACGGTCCAGGAGCGTATTACAGGCAGAAGTAAGCTCAACCACCCACACCTTTGAAACACCGCCGCCGCTGCCCCGCCATACGTCACCTGCGCCCGCTTTCGCTGGCTTGGGTGCTGATCCTGACCTTGCTGCCAGGGTGCAAGAGTGAACGGTATCACAAGATCTGGAGAACCCTGGACCCGGTGGGCTACAAACATTCCCACAGCGCCGTCTTCAATGGCAGCAATTACCAGCGCGGCATCCAGCCCGCCGTGTCTCCGACGCCGTCCGCGGATGCCATGGGACTGGAGATCGCTCGATAGCGCGAACCACGAACCGCCTGCTTCTCTGCGTCACCGGCCCACACGGCCCTCGGTTCGGCCTCGCTGCATCCGGCTTACATCTTCACAAAACATTCAGTTCTGCTCTGCGACCGTCCAGCCTCTGCGGTTCCATCCAAATTAACCGCAGAGGCTGGACGGTCGCAGAGGCTCATGGACATTCCTGGTCACGGTTCAAGCAGCGCCCGAGCTCAGGATGCCTGCACCTCCGCAAACACGGGCCGGGGGCGCATTGCGGACAGAAGTAAAATCGGGTGATGCGAAAAGTTCATTGTGGTGGGAGGCGGCTGTGAGAGAATTCGCCCATGCCAAACGCAGCACATGCGCCAACTTGGGATTCTGTGCCTGCGGCGTCTCCACCCACGGCTTCGCGGCGTGAGTTCCTGCGCTTGCTGACGCTCGCTTCGGCGGCACCGCTCACCGCTGCGCCGTTGCTGGCCCAGGTGGATGCGGCGGTGAAGCCCGGGAAGCCGCTCAAGATCATCATCGCCGGGGCCGGGCTCGCCGGTTTGTGCGCCGCGTATGAATTGGAGAAACGCGGCCATCAGTGTGTGATCCTCGAAGCCGATGGCAGTCACATTGGCGGGCGTGTGCGTACGTTGCGCCTGCAGGACGGTCTTTACGGCGAAGCCGGGGCCATGCGCGTGCCGGAGTCGCACCAGATCACGCGGCACTACCTCAAAGAGTTGGGCGTGGCGCTGCGGCCCTTCGTTTCCACCAACGACAACGCCTGGTGCCACCTGCGCGGCCATCGCGCTCGTCTCAAGGACTTGGACACGCTCAAGCCGCACTTCGCGCTCACTGAACGTGAGCGGAAGATGTCACCGGCGGACCTGTGGAAGGCAGCGGTGGTGAGTCGGCTGGAAAAACTCTCCGCCGCCGAGAAATCCGACCTGCTGGCCGCCCGCATGACCACGCCCGCATGCCAGGCACTCGACCGGCTCTCGTTGCGCCAGTTGCTCGAAGCGGATGGATTTTCCGACGAAGCCATCGAACTGGCGGGGGTGGTCTGGGGCCAAGAAGCCCTGCTCGACAGCGCCGCTACCGAGCACCTGCGCGAAGAGATGGAGAACGTGTGGAATCTCAGCTTCGACGAAATCGTGGGCGGCACCGACCGTTTCGCCACCGCCTTCGTGGCGCAGCTCAAATCGAAGCCACGCACGGGTTGTGAGATCATCCGCCTGGAGCAAAGCGCGGATGGAAAGCGTGCCGCCGCTGTTTTCCGTAATCGCGCGAACAACGGTGCGGAAGAACGTGAAGAAGGCGATTTCCTCATCTGCACACTGCCGTGCCCCGTGCTCGGTCGCATCGAAACGCCTGGCTTTTCTGGCGCGAAACTGCGCAGCCTCCGCCAGCTTATCTACGACTCGTCCACCAAGGTGCTCGCGGTGACGAAACGCCGCTTCTGGGAGACGGACGATGGCATCTACGGCGGCGGCACCTTCACCGACCTGCCGACCGCGACGACTTACTACCCGGCGGACAACGCGCAGGCCAAAGATCCCGCCGTTTCCGCTCAGCCATCCGTTTTTCTCGCCTCCTACTCATGGGGGCAGCAGGCCCGGCGTCTCGGTGTGCTCGATCCCGCCGCGCAGCGAGACGTGGTGCTCACGCATTTGAGCAAGGTGCATCCGCAGCTTGCCGAGCCGGGCATGGTCACGCGCACCGTCGGCTGGAGCTGGGATCGTCATCCGTGGAGCGGCGGTGCCTTCGCGTGGTTCAATCCCGGCCAGCATGGTGCGTTGCATCGTCATCTGCTCGCAACCGAAGGCCGCATCCACTTTGCCGGCGAGCACGCCTCGCTTGCGCACACCTGGATGCAGGGTGCGCTGGAATCCGCGCTGCGGGTGGTGAAGGAAGTGCTGGTCGCGCAGGGCTGAACTTACTTCTGCTTCGCTTCGTAGCCCGGCAGCGGCTTGCCGTCTTCGCCGAGCTTGCCGCAGGCCCAGAGCAGGCCACGGGTGACGAGATCGAGGTAAACCGGATCCTGCATCGTGGCATTGCCATGACCTAAGGTGGTGCCGAAGACGCGGCCGTCTCCATACTGGTTCGTCCAGATGACATGGTGGTCCTTCTTGGTGTCCTCGCCGTAGGCGGTGGCCAGGGGGATGAAGTTCTCCCACAGCTTTTCATTCTTGTAGAGTTCGTCCTTCGGGTTGAGCCACTCTTTCGGGAAACCTTTCATGATCGGGTGCGCCTCGGCCACGTTGCGCACTTTGAGATCGCGGTTCTTCTCGTGGCTCATCGAGGTCTGGCCCACGCATTTGCGCCATGCATCAGTCTGAGCGGCACGATAGCTGTGGGTGGAGCAGTGCAGCATCACGGCGGGAACACCTTCCCAGTGCGCTGTGGCGATGCCCTCGACGAACGGCACGTCCGTCACGGCGCCGAAGCATTCGTTGTGAACGACCACGTCATACTTTTTCGCCCAGCCTGCCTCCTTGTAGATGCTGATCTGGTGCGTGCGGTCATCCTTCACCCGCGCCTCCTCATGCACGATGGTGAACTCCACATTCGCCCGTGCGCTGATGCCCTCGCTGAGGATCAGCTTCTGGTTCTCGTAATCGTGGCAGCAACCGCCGCAGACCATGAGAACTTTGAGCGGTTTCACGTCCTCGGCGTGGACACTGGAGGCAAACAGACAGATGAACGAGAGAAGAGAGAGCAAGGTTGGGCGCATGGCGGGAGCATTATCGTCATGCGATGACTTTTTCTCCCAAAATTCTGTTTTTTCGGCTAAGCGTGCCGCCCTCACATGAAAATCGTTCTTCTCGACGCCCATACCGCGAACCCTGGCGACTTGTCCTGGCAGCCGCTCGCAGCCATCGCTCCCTGCGAAGTGCATTCGCGCACGCCGTTGGATCAAACCGTGGCCCGCTGTGCCGGGGCGGAGATGGTGATCACCAACAAGTCACCGCTGACGCGTGAAATCATCGCCGCGCTGCCGGATTTGAAATACATCGGTGTCACGGCCACGGGCTTCAATGTCGTCGATGTCGTGGCAGCGAAGGAGCGCGGCATCGTGGTGACGAACGTGCCGGGTTACAGCACGCCTGCGGTAGCGCAGCATGTGATCGCGCTGATGCTGGAGCTGACGAACCATGTCGGCCATGCAGCGAAGAGCGTGGAGCAAGGCGGATGGGTGAAATGCCCGGATTTCTGCTACTGGGATCATCCGATCATCGAACTGGCTGGCCGCACGCTCGGCATCATCGGTTATGGCGAAATCGGCAGCGCCGTGGCGCGGATCGGTGTCGCCTTCGGCATGCAGGTGCTCGCTTCCAAGCGCACCTGGAAGGAACCGCCGCCCGCAGGCGTCGCCGCCGCCGAAATCGACGACATTTTCCGCCGCTGCGATGTGATCAGCCTGCACTGCCCGCTGACCGATGCCACGAAGCATCTCATCGGCGAACGCACGCTCGGTTTGATGAAGCGTGAGGCCGTTGTGATCAACACGGGTCGCGGACCGCTCGTCGATGAAGCCGCTTTGGCGAAAGCACTGAATGAAGGCCGCATTGCGGGTGCCGGACTCGACGTGCTGTCGATGGAGCCAGCAAAAGCCGACAATCCGTTGCTCGGAGCGAAGAACTGCCTCATCACCCCGCACATCGCCTGGGCGAGCCGTGAATCACGCGCACGTTTGATCGACATCACTGCCGCGAACGTGCGTGCGTTCCTGGCGGGGACGCCGGTGAATGTGGTGAATCCTTGAGGAGTAATGCCGGAACGAGACTGGCTTCGCATCTGCGGCGGAGTTGCGCGGATGCAGGGCACGGTGCATGATCCGCACCATGGAACACCTGAATCCATTTCCAGGCATGAATCCGTTCATGGAACGGGCGCTACTGGAAGCTCAATTACCAGGAACCGCTGGAGCCTGCGCTGCCGGAGGCGGATCAATGCTGGGTGGTGGAGCAGTTGGGCAAGTGTGGCCTTGTGGCACGAACCACCTGATTTCCCGGCAGATGGATGGTGAAGGCAAAGCCCCCGCAGCAGGAGTCGTGATTCTTCATCGTGACAAGGAATGTCAATGAGCCTCTGCGACCGTCTAGCCTCTGCGGTTAAGTTGGATTGAACCGCAGCGGCTGGACGGTCGCAGAGCCGAAGATCATCACCGCCGTGCGTGGTGCTGGGCGTCGGTTTGAGGGAGGTGTCTCAGCAGATCAAAGCCATGTCCGGCCTCAATTTCCGAACAGCGGCTTCCGTTTCGGCGGGGCGGCGGTTTCGCTGGCCGGTTTGGAAGGATTGCCGCCGATTTTTTGCGCGGCCTTGAGTTCGGCGTCGGTGGGGGGCTTGCGCTCGTCCTTGTTGCCGCCGCCGAAGATGCGCGGGTGCCATTTCGCGTCGCCGACGGTGCCGGAGCCTTTGTAGGCCATCAGTTGCGTGACGGGAAACAGCAGTACGCCGAGGCCGCGCAGGCGCACCTCGGCGTTGAAGTCGATGTCGTCACGGATGAAGTCGATGTTGCCACGGCTGAAGATGCGGTAGGAACTGGACTCGGCCTCGATGTTCTGGGTGACGATGAAGCCGTCTGACACCTCGAAGGTACAGTCGGCCCTCTTGGCGACGTTGTAGCCCTTGATCAGCGGGGGCAGCATGGCGCCGATGACGGGCGTCAATGGCCCGAGCACGGGCAGCGCCATGAGGTTGCCATTAAGAATGCTGAGCGCGCCGCCGCCCTTGAGCGCCTTCCAGTCGTTCATGCGACCGGTGAATTTGAAATGACCGGTGATGTCGCCCACGCTTTCGTTGCCGGGGGAGTACACCTGCGCGAAGCGCTGGTAGCTGATGGCGTTCATGCGCAGTTCGCCGTCGTAGGGGTTGGGCTCGCGGTTTTCGTTCAAGGTGCCCTTCAAGGTCATGCCGCCGCCGAGCACGTCCGCGGCAACATCGAAACGGATGCTGCCGTCGCGGTTGTGAACCTCCGCGTTCACATTCTGGAACGGCAGTTTTTTGCCAAACACCTCGTACGGGAACCGGCCTGCTTTCACGTCCACATCATAGCTTTTCACGTTCGCGGCCAGGTTCACGGCACCCTTGGCATGCAGGGTGTCGCCAAACAGCCGCCCTTTGATGTCGAAGCTCAGCACGTCGCCGAGGATGTTCACGTCACCATAGGGAGCGGTGATGGGATAGTCCTCGTTCCACAGCACGTAATGCGCGCCGCCCACCGGATTTTTAAAGGTGACGTGGTAGTTGTTGAACTGCGGATTGCTCTTGTAGCCGATCGTGCCGTTGAACGTCACCTCCGTGCCGGCGGAGAAGCGGTAGCGGTCGATCTGGTCCGCCGCCTTGGGCGCGAAGGCGCGCACGATGCCTGCGGCGTCGGCCTCGGTCTGCACATTGACCAGCCGCAGCCACTTGGCGTCATCATGATCGTTCACGAAGACGAACTCCGCCGCCGCCGGGCCGTCGGTGCGCCGGGCACGGATGTTACTGTAGTTCTGGATGTCACCGAGCAGCGCCAGATCCAGCTCGACGGATTCAAACGGCACCTCCTTGTAACGGAAGTTGCGCAGCACGCCGTGGCCTGAGGTAGGGCATTCACGCAGATTCGTCGTCGGTCCGGCGCAGGCCATATGGACGTCGATGTGGGAGGTGTCGTCGAAGCCGAAGCGCTGGATGATTTCGCGCGTCTTGGGCAGCAGCACAAAGGGCAGAAACACATTGGGGTCCATGCGCAGCACGAGGTCGTATTTGAAGCCCTGCTCACGATGCTTCATCACGTTGAGGGCCAGGGAGCCGGTCTTGTGCTTGAGCAGTGCATCACGCACGATCATGCCCTCCCGCGTGGCACCAAGGTTGAGGCTGAGCGCGTTGAAAATTTCCCCCCGGCTGCCGAAGCGGCCGCAGTCGAGCCGGCCGGTGACTTCGGCGGGCACAAAATCCTCCGGCTGTGCTTTGCCCAGGAACAGGCTGCCTTCCAGCGCCAGTTGCGGCGCTTCATAGAACACGACCTCGCGCAGGTGCTCGCTGCTAAAGAAGGCCCGCGCCAAGCCCGGCAGATCGGCGCTCGAGGTCAGCCGGAAGCGCAGTTTCTCCGCGCCCATGCGCCAGGTGGCCGTGGCATCGAGAGTGCCAAGGTGGTCGCGCAGATGTAGCCGCTTCAAATCAATGAACCCGCCGTCATACTCCGCTTCCGCGACGAGTTCCTGCCAGACGTAGTCTTCAAAAGTCAGCCCCTCCGCCTGGAACAGCAGCTCCGCCCGCAGCTCCTGCGGCCGGTCCAGCGCACCGGACACCTTCACGCGCAGACTCGGCGCATGCGGTGCGCGAAACCGCGCCAGCCAGTCCAGCCCGTGCTGAATCTGCGCGCGGTGCTCCCGCATCGCGCTCAGCCGTTCCATGGCACTACGACTGGGCCGTGGCGGCAGTGCCAGGTCCGGTTTTGGCAGTTCCAGCACGCCACTGATCGAGATGTGCAGCCCGCCTGAGAGCAGACCCTCCGCATGCCGGATGTCGAGCTGGTTTTCCTCCAGGAAGGCGCGTGCGTTGAGATCCTTTAGCTCAATGACGGTCAGTTCCGGCCGCTCCGGATCCACCGGCAGCGCCACGCTCGCGTGCAGCAGCTCCAGCCCGTCAATCTTGACCCTGCCTTCGATCAGGCTGCCGAAATTCACGTCCAGGTCCAGCCGGTCCACCGCCGCGATGAGATGCTGTTTGCTGGCATCATTGAACACCTGCACGCCGCGCGCCACCAGCCCGCCGAAGGGATTCACCGTCAGTTGCTCGAATTCGAGATACACGCCGTGTCTCGCCAGTTCGCCCGTGACGAAGCCATGCCAGCGCTCGCGAAACGCGGTCGTGTTTAGGTACACGCCGACCGCCAGCACGGAGCTGGCAATCACAAACAGCAGGAGTCGGCGCAGGAAACGAAACATGAACGCGGCCAAGTTTAACCGCCGCATCCGCTCCCACAAGCAATCAAGTTGATCGTTGAAGGTGGATGGTTGATAGCCAGAAGCTGAGTTTCGACAGCAGCTAATCCTTCCATCAACGCCAGACCATCAACGCCAGACCATCAACGCTTCAGCGATAGCGCTCCGGCGCACCGAGCGGGAAGAAGCCCAGCGGCGCGATCTGATTGGCTTTCAACTTCTCAGGACCAATGCTCGGCGCATCAGCGGCGAGAAACACCGCGATCTGAATCACGCCGGTGCGACCCCGCGGACGGGTGTCAAACAGCGCGGCATCACCACTCACGGCCTTGAACAGCAGCGGCCCGTATGAGGCTTGCTCCAACATGAGCGTGCCATGCGGCTCCAACCGCAGACCACCACGTCGCAGGGAAGCTGCGGCACCGGTTTGAGCATCTTTGCCATCCACACTCAGGCCAAGCTCCAGCGGCATCGGCGTGCGGTTTTTCAGCACGATGCGGTAGGCTTGATGCGGCAGGCCGGCGACAAACAGAATGCCGCCGCAGAGATGGGATTCGAGCCATTTCCCCGTCGCCACATCCTGCAAGGCCAGCTCCAGGGTGCCATCGCCCATGCGGGCAAAGCCACGCTGCGTGTCCGGCACATCGCCTTGGCGTTCTACCAGACGGACGATTTGATCCGGCGCGGCATAAATGACACGCGCGACAAGATGCGGTGTCGTGGCGGTTTGCGATGGCCGCGCAGGCACGCCGTGCTGGTAGAGGTTCGGATCCTGCTGCCAGGCCGGTTTGAGCCTGCTCACACTGCATGCGGCCAGCAGGCCCATGCCCGCCGCCACCGCTGCTCTCATCCATGCGTATGTCCTGCCTGCGTTCCCGGTTGTCATTCTCACTGCGCGGTTGTCTTGATTTGAAAGGTAACACGCACCAGGCCGGACACTTCTTCCACCGAACGCCGCACCTCGCAGCCGAGCAGGCGCTCGATCATCTCGCATTCGAGTTCATCGACCATGTCATACCGTGCCGCCAGCGCCCGCAGCGGGCGGTGGTGCTCCACCAAGACAAGATGGCCGTGCGCATCCGTTTCACAGGCGCTCAGGCAGCCTTCGGCCGAGCGGAGCTTCGCCAGCAGCTTCGCCCGCTCCTCCACCGTGGACGCCTTGGCCAGTTTGGGCGTCCAGGCCTCGGCCTTGGCCTGAAAATAGGTGTACAGCAGCTTCGGCGGTGCGGTTTCGCCATACACGCGCTCGGCCGTCGTCAGCAGATCCAGCGTCAGCGCCGGGCCGGAGCAGAGAAACAGCGCATCCGCCTTCGACGTGAGGCGGTACAGTTTTTCAGGACGTCCCGCCCCTTTCGGCCTGCGCCACGTATCAAGAAAGCCTGCCTTCTCCAATTCCACACAATGCTGTTTCACGCCCATGTAGCTCATCTTCATCGCTGCACTCAGTTCATTGACCGACATGCCCAGCGAACCCTTCAGCCGCTGGACGATGTCCAGCACCGGCGAGTGCAGCATTTCTCGGAGCAGAGGAAGCATGCCCTCAGGCTAGCGCGCTGAGTGCCGCGTGCAACGTGGCGCTGAGCGCATCCGCCACCGACACGGCATGGGTCTGGATCACCGCATCGGTCCGGGCGGGTGGTTCAAAGCCATCCTGCGTGCCCGTCATGCCCGTCATCTGCTGGGCGGCGGCTTTGGCGTAGAGACCTTTCACATCGCGCGCAATGCAGACTTCCAGCGGGCAGTCGATGTGAATGAGGCGCACATGCTCGCCAAGAATCTGCCGTACGAGAGCGCGATGGTGCTCTTTGGGTGTCACGAACGCGCAGATGACCGTGTTTCCTTGGGCGGCGAGCAATTGGGCGAGGTGCGCGGCACGGCGCAGGTTTTCGCTGCGGTCGGCATCGCTGAAGCCAAGATCGGCGCAGAGGCCGGAGCGGAGGTCATCACCGTCGAGGAGCACGACCGGCGTGCCTGCGGCTTGCAGATGATCACGCAAGGCCCGCGAGAGCGTCGTCTTGCCGGAGGATGGCAGGCCGAAAAGCCAGAGCACCGGTTTCATGCGCTGCGCTGGCGGTGAAGCTGGGGTTTGACGACCGTGTGCATCGACTGCCGTTGCGGGACACGTTCATCACCGAGGAAATCAGCGATGCGGCTGGCTCCGGCCTGCGGATCGCGGACGAGTCCGGGGTAATCGACCTCCAGCAAGCTTACGCGCTGGTGCTGGCGCAGCACGGTGAGGATTTCGAGCGCGTGTTTTTGCTGTGCCGTTTCAAGATGCTTGCGTTCGGTCTTCGGGTTCGTGCCCTTGTGTTCCAGCATCTGCCACTGGCTGGCCACGACCTCCTGCACGGGCCGGGTCATGAAGATGATCTTGAACTTGTGCTTCGGCGGCAGGGCTGGCAGCAAGGCGCTGATGACCTTGGTGGCCTTGCCATGGGCCTGCTCGATGAGCAGCGGGCGCTTGGGCAGGTTCTTGATGTCTTCCCACTCCCAATAGCCTTCGGGATTGTCGATGTCGGCCGCGCGTTTGCCATCGTGCATGAGTTCCATGCCACCGGCACGCAGCATCTGCATCATGAGGCTGGTGCCGCTGCGGGGCAGGCCGCTGACGAGCACGAATTCCTGATCCGCAGGCATGTCGCTTTTGCTGGCGGCTTCACGTTCGCGCTTTTCTTCGAGTCGGCGCTGGCCTTCGGCGGCCAGGGCAGGGACGCGGGCGGCGCTTTCCTGGCGAACGCGCTCGGTGCGCTCCATCTCGGCCTTGCGATGTTCGCTGCGGAGCAGTTTGAGCTTCAAGAGCGCACCGTCGGCGGCTTCGGTGTTGCCCTGTCCGCGTAACGCGGCGGCGAGATAATGCCATGCGGGATAAAAATGCGGTGCGAGCTGCGTGGCGAGGCTGAGGGCCTGCGCGGCGGCGTCCCACTGCTTGAGCGTGACCAGGGCGACACCGAGGAGGAAATGGCCGCGTGGATTGCCGTATTGGAAGCCGGTGGCGGCGAGCGCGTAATCGACCGCGTCTTCCGGCTGATCGAGATGCAGCGCGGAACGCGCGAGACCGATGTGCGCGAGCGCGTTGTGTGGATCGACCTCCAGCGTGGTGTGGCAGGTCTGCTGGCAGTCTTCCCAGCGGTGCAGTTTGAGCAGCGCCTCAATGCGCAGGCTCAGGTAGGCGAGATCTCGCGGACGCTGCTCGGCGACGATGGCGAGGTGCTCCAGCGCCTTCGCGGGCTGCTTGCGCTCGATGGCGATGTTTGCCTGGATCATGTGCGCGCCGGTTTTGTCGCCAAAGCCTTCGAGAATGGTCGCGACGGTCTTCTCCGCCTCATTGAGCAGGCCGAGGCGCAGGTAGCAACGGGCCAGCACCTGGGCGTAGTCGAGGCGCTCCGGGTAACGATGATAAATGTCCTCCAGCATCGGCAGAGCCTGCTCGTGGCGGCCGGTGTCCATGCAGGCGCGGGCCATGTTCCAGGTGTTCTCGCGGTTCGTCTCCTCGGCGGCCTCGCCGGGATCGTCGGAGATCTCGTTGATGTAACCGAGATCGACGAACTGCTGCAGCAGCGCCTTGTTGTCGGCCTCAGTGAGCTGAGAAGTTTGGGAAGGACGGGGCTTCGATTCACTTTCCCAAGTCGGGATGGTCTTCACGTCCGGGGCATCTTCAAAAGCCTCACGCAGCACGCGGCCCTCCATGTCCTGGCCGACGGGGAGATCGAAGTAGGTCAGGATCGTCGGCGTCACATCGAGCAGACGCGCACCGTAGATCAGCGCGTCCTGTTTGAAGCCGGGACCGGCGGCGGCAAAGATGCCCTGGGGGCGATGCCACACGGTGATGCCTGCGGGAACACGCGGTGTGAAGGTGGGGCGCAGGTGATCGCTGTGGAAGCCGTGGTCGCTCACCAGCATGATCGCGGTGTCGGGACCGGCGATCTGCATCAGGCGGGCCAGCAGCAGGTCGTGGAAGCGGTAGGTGCTGTTCACCACGTCTTTGTAGAGCGCGAAGTCGGCCTCCGGCGCGCCTTGCATCTGCGGTGGGTGGTAGGGCATGAACTCGTGGCAGATCTCGTCGATGGCGCGGTAGTAGATGGCCGTGAAGTCCCAGTCGGGCCGGTTTTCCATCAGCCAGCACGCGGCGGAGTGTACACTCGATGCTTCAGCGAGTCGTTGTGCCAGTGACCACAACCGTTTGTCCTTCGTTTGATCAATCGTCGGCGCATCGGGCACGAACAACCGCAGCACTTCATCCGGGTCGATGTCCCAGGGGCTCACACGGCGCTCGTTGAGATGCGCGGCGAGGTCTTCCGGCCAGTAGGTGCCCGGCGCGGGCTTCGGCCAGTCTTCCGGCGCGTCTTCCTCGCGGTGCTTGAAGCTGTTGTAGAGGTTCGAGACGATGCAGCCCTGCGGATGCTGCTCCCCCTGCGTGGCGAACCAGCTCACCACATGGGATTTGAGCCCGCGCTCCCCCAGCATCTCCCACACCGTCTTGCAGCGCCGCGTGGCGGCGGAAACCGGCACAACCTGTCCTGCTTCATTCACTTCGGTGAATCCCGGCACGCCATGGTGATAGGCATGCTTCCCCGTGGCGATGCTCGTCCACAGCATCGGCGAGAGCTGTGGGTCTAGCGTGGTCAGATTGCCCGAGGTGCCTTGTTCCAGCAGGCGTTGCATTGCGGGCATCTGCCCGGCATCGACCAGCGGTTGGATGATTTTCCAATCCGCGCTGTCCCAGCCGACGAGGAGGAGTTTGGGGTTGGGAGCGGCGGGTGATGTCATGGGAAATTGAGATTGGAAGCTGCGGCGCGTAATGATAGCTTCAAGCCATGAACGCCCCAATCGCCGCACCTCCAGAGCAGAAGCGTCCTGTGCTGCACAAGCTGATCGACGAACTGCCCGTTGAAGAACTCGATCTCGTCGAGCGTGTGCTGGCGCGTTTGGAGATGGACCGTCTGTGGAAGGATGTCCGCGAAGGATTCACCGCAGACTGGGCGGCGGGCAAATATGCACGCCTAGACGAAGTCATCCGCGAAGTGCGTGCTGACCTGAAGCAGCGCGCGGCATGATCGTGGTGCTGGATACAAATGTGGTGCTGCAGGCGCTCAACCAGCGGCATCCGTTCGCGGTGATCCTGAACTCCTGGCACGCGGGCCAGTTCACCTGGGCCGTCTCCACCGACATCCTGCTGGAGTATCAAGAAGTCATCATCCGTGAGTCCGGCCTGGCACGCTGGCAGATGTTGGAGCGCCTGCTCGATCTCGCCGCCACCTACGCGGAGAATGTGCGTCAGGTTTCGCCGTCCTTTTTCTTCCGCACCATCTCCGCCGACCGTGATGACGACAAATTCGTCGACTGCGCCATCACGGTGAACGCCGACTTCATCGTGACGAGTGACGCACACTTCCGCCCCCTCATCGGCAGCGGCTACCGCCCCCAGCCGATCACGCCGGAGGCGTTCATAGAGCGGTTGCTTTTGAAGCAGCCGTGACGCTGGCTGGATGATCTTCCAGTCCGCGCTGTCCCAGCCGACGAGTAGGAGACGTTTCTTCTGGCTCATGGGATCAAAAAATGCGGGCAATGCTGCCCGCACCCTTGTGATGGTTGAGGTGATGCTGCGGAGCGGAGGCTCACGCCGCCTGTTTCCGCCTGCGGCGCAGGGCCAGACCGCCTAGACCGGCCAGGGCCAGAAGCGCACGGCTGGGCTCGGGTACAGCGGTGATGGTGATGGGCGTGTTCGCCACGGTCTCCACAAAGGCAGAGTTAATGGTGAGCGTTTTGTTGGCTTCCGTCCAGCTCACATTGGCCCAACCCCAATTGTTGGTGCTTGTCTTGAATGCGATGTTCTTGTTGAGCTGGTCGCTGGTGAAATCAGCGGGGGCTACATGCTGAAAAAAGGCCGAGCCTAACACCCCGTTGGAATTATTGCCGATGGTCGTGCCGCTAGCGAAGAATGTGGGAAGCCCTTGATAGCCGTTTACAGTCCCCGCACTGTAGACAGAACCCCAGCCATAGGAAGTTTTGGCTCCAAGTTGAACTACCGTCGGATTTGCATTGCTGAACAGAGTTCCGAAACCGGGTCCGACTGTGTTACCAATATTAAAGACATCAGGCGGGTTAGAGAGTTCGGTCCCGAACCCAAAGCTGACCGCGGTGACCGCAGCCTCCGCCTGCGGCGCGCCCAGCAGGGCGGCGGTGCCAGCGGCTCCGGCGAGGTAAGCGGCCATCTGAGGCCGATGAAAGGTGAATCCCGGACGAGCCGGACAACGTGTGGTGTGTGCGCGTGTTTTCATGTGTTGGACGGATGATTAACTCGACCCCTTTGGCACTTGCGGGGGGGGGGGGGGCAAGCGACAATTTCCTCAATTTCTGCCGCAGAACCTGCCGCGCCGAACCCAGTCACCACACTCCCGCAACAGCCAGCGGCTGGCTGATCTTCCCGTCCGCGTTGTCCCAGCCGACGCGGAGGATCATGGGTTTGGGGTGTGTGAAGTCAGGCATGGGGAAGATGGTAATGAGAAGTTTGATTGCACATGCATTCAGGGCAGGTCTTCGATTTCGATTTCCCAGTCTTCACGACCTGTGGCCTGCACCAGATCAGCCAGCCGCGCTGTGACTTTGCTCATCATGTCTTCAGGCGTGGTGACAAAGCCAACGACGGGCACATGGTCAGGCGCGAAAATGATGACCCGCACGCCGGGGCGGTGGAGGATGTGTCTGGCACCGTAGCCGAGCAACTCACCATTTATGCCCGTCTCGGAGACCCGGACGATGGCTTCGAAATCCGTCTCGTTATTGGGCCGGTAGAAAGCACGATCGGCGTCCAGTATGGGCTTCACGGCTTCCCCGCGCCAAACATAGAGAATGCCGTTTTTCGCGCGGACACTCGTGCCAGCGGGCAGATGCGGCTTCAGGCCACTTGCAGCGGCTTGCGCTTCCGCGCCCCACGGGTCGAAGTAGAGCGGCTTTTGGCCGAGACTTGCCGCCGTGATCTGGCTTTCGATGCCTGTTGCCGTTGCAGAGCCTTCACGAGCGCTCTCGACGTATAATCCGGGGAGAACGCGGCGGAGCACGCCTTCGACAGCCTGGCGGATTCTTGCGGCGTCGGCGGAGCGATCTCTGCCAGCGTCTTGGTCTCCGGGTTGATTTTGTAGCGGCGCGTTGCCATGCTGGTGAGGGTCGTTGGAATGGGCTGGAAGTTCAAGTTTTCTTTTGCGCCTAGGAATTTTAGAGTGAGCGGAAGACACTGTGGGCATGGAGATGTGCTGGGTAACGTCGGGCAAATCTGAATGGAAGAACTGAGAAGGGTGGAATGGAGGAACTGAAAATGGCATGAGCATGACGCTGCGGGCTTGGCTCTGTCCATTCCTTCATTTTCAGTTCCGCCATTCTCAGTTCTTCCATTTCTGCACTTATGAGCAAGCCATCCCGAGCGCTCCACAAAAAAGGTGCGGGCACTGCGGCCAAGCACTTGCGCCTGAATGCAGACGGGTACAAACAAGCGAATTTTCTGCATGAGCACGCCTCGTCTCCAAAGACCAACACCGCGAACTGGCAACGCCCGGCAGCGCACATCACAGCTCAAGCTGGTCGCCGTTTCGCTGGCCTTTGCCGCCGCACTAGCCGCCACGGGTTACTACGCCTTGCGGCTGCTGAGTGGCCCAGTGGTGAAGCCAGTGCCAACAGCCGATTCCCGGCCCCAGCAGTCGAAATCACCCACCGGGAGCACCATTTTAGCGACACCTGCGTCCAAAGCACCCGCCCAGCCGCAGACCACGCTCAGCCGCATCGGCCAAGTCGAAGCCGCTAAGCAAAACAAGCCCGCCGGGCCGCTGTACGATCCGCGCAGCAGCAATGCGGCGCTGGCGTATGAATCCCTCCCGCTGGAGTCCCCGCAAGTGGCCGAGGCGCAGGCGGTGCTGACGAAGTATGCGCAAGCCGCGACCTGGCGTGAGCGGCTGCCCTTCGTCTTCGCGCCGGAACGCATCGAAGCGCTGATGCAGGAGCAGTACGAGAAGCGTGGTCAAAAAGATCCCGAACATGGTGGTCTGCTCGCTGCGGGCATCATCACGGCGGGCACTTCCACGGTGCTCAATCTCCAGTTCGCCTGTGCCACCCGGCCCGATGCCGGGATGCGCGCCAATTTCCACCGCAACCGCAACGGCAAGCTGATGCTCGACTGGGAATCGTGGGTGGCCTGGACCGAGAAGACGTGGCCCGAATTCAAACAGGAGCATTCGCAGCTGTCCGTCGTCATGCGTGCCGTCGCCAGCGAGAGCAGCTACTACAACTACGAGTTCAGCGAGGGCTGGCGCTGGCTGGCGGTGAAACTGCGCAGCCCCGATGGCCTGCACAACGTGACCGGCTACATCGAGCGCAACACCGTGCTCGGCATCGCCCTGGCCAACCTCATCGGCGTGCCCCTGCCACACAAACTGCCGGATGGGACGCCGATGCCTGCGCTGAAGCTGCCAGGATCGAAGGCATTGGTGACCGTACGGCTGGCGTTTCCCGCCAAGGCGCAGTCGGACCACTGCGTGAACATCACAGAGATCCTCGCGGACCGCTGGCTGCTGTTTCCGGGGGAAGGGAAGTGAAGGCGTCTGTGCAGGACCGGGTGGCGTAATTTTGTGCCGGAACTGCTCCCCCTTCATTGACAGGGGAACTTCCCCGCGCCTAACCTTCGCCCCCACCGACCCGCAGCACATGCACGACACCCCCACGCTGCCTGAGAAGGAGTTCCGCTCCCACGCTCCTGGCTTTTGGTCAGACAAACACATCTCCCCCGCCGACTGGAACAGCTCCACCTGGCAGCTCAAGAACCGGATCACCACGCTCAAGCAGCTTGAGGAGCATCTCACGCTCTCTGAAGAAGAACGCGCTGGCGTTTTGCTCTCCGGCAACAAGCTGGCGATGGCAATCACGCCGCACTATTTCAACCTGATGGATGCCGAAGATCCCGGCTGCCCCATTCGCCGCCAGGTCATCCCGCGCATTGAGGAGACCTGGGAAGATCCCGATGAAATGAGCGATCCCTGCGGCGAAGACAGCCATATGCCGGTGCCGGGGCTCGTACATCGCTATCCAGATCGCGTCCTGTTCCTGGTGACGGACCGCTGCGCCAGCTACTGCCGCTACTGCACCCGCAGTCGCGTTGTTTCCGGTGTGGGCGAGCAGGAACTGCACATCGAGTTCGAAGCCGCGTTCCGCTACCTCGAACGCCACACGGAAATCCGCGATGTGCTGCTCTCCGGCGGTGATCCGCTGCTCTTTTCCGATGCCAAACTCGACGCACTGCTCACGCGCCTGCGGGCGATCAAGCACATCGAGTTCATCCGCATCGGCAGTCGCGTACCGATCTTCCTGCCGCAGCGCATCACGCCCGAGCTGTGCCGCATGCTGCAGAAGCATCATCCGCTCTGGCTCAGCATTCACACTAATCATCCGCGCGAACTCACCACCGAGGTGCGCGATGGCCTCGCCCTCCTCGCCAATCACGGCGTGCCGCTCGGCAATCAAAGCGTGCTGCTGCGTGGCGTGAACGACAACGCCGATGTGATGAAAAGCCTCGTCCACAAGCTGCTCATGTGCCGCGTGCGACCGTACTATCTCTACCAGTGCGATTTGATCCAGGGCTCCTCGCATCTGCGCACCAGCGTGGCCGACGGCATCGACATTATCGAGCAACTGCGCGGCCACACCACCGGCTACGCCGTGCCGCAGTTCGTCATCGACGCTCCGGGTGGCGGCGGCAAAGTGCCGCTGAATCCCGACTACGTGCTCGTGCGTGACGAGCAACGCGTCGTCATCCGTAACTACGAGGGCAAAACCTTCGAGTATCCCGAACCGGCGCTGGTGCAGCGGTGATCTCGACGTCTCCTCGTTCAGCCAGCGCGGCGCGTGGAAGTCACTTCTTCCCCTTCTGCGCCGCCGCCGTGAACCAGTCACCGCCGCCACCGCCACCAAAGGGATTGCCCATGCCGCCGCCAGAGCTGCGATTACCGCCACCACTGCTCGAAAAGCTGCGCTGACCGCCTGGAGCGGCACCCGCAGGCCGTGGACCACCGCTGCCGACTTTCTTCTCAAAGTCCGGCTTCGACTTCATGCTCAGCGCGATGCGCTTCCGCGGAATATCCACCTCCGTCACCGTCACCTGCACACGCTGGGCCACTTTCACGACTTCCGCCGCATCGCGCACAAACGTGTCACTGAGCTGACTCACATGCACGAGCCCGTCCTGATGCACGCCGATGTCCACGAAGGCGCCGAAGGCCGTCACGTTCGTCACAATGCCCGGCAGTTTCATGCCAACGGTGAGATGTTTCATCTCGCTGACGCCTTCGGCAAAGTTGAAGACCTCGAACTGCTTGCGCGGATCGCGGCCGGGCTTCGCCAGCTCGTTCATGATGTCTTGCAGCGTCGGCAGGCCGACATCCGCGCTGACATACTTCTTCAAATCGATCTTCTGGCGCAAATCCGCGCGCTGCATCAGATCCGATACCGTGCAGCCGATTTCAGCGGCCATTTTTTCGACGAGCGGGTAGCGCTCAGGATGCACGGCACTTGAGTCCAGTGGATGCGCCGCATCGCGGATGCGCAGGAAGCCTGCGGCTTGCTCAAAGGCCTTGTCGCCAAGCCGTGGCACCTTGAGCAGGTCTTTGCGCGTCTTGAACGGACCGTTCTCGTTGCGGAAGGCCACGATGTTGGCCGCATGGCTGGAGTTCAGGCCGGAGACATAGCTGAGGAGCTGCTTGCTGGCCGTGTTCAGCTCCACACCGACGCCGTTCACCGCGCTGATCACCACGTTGTCGAGACTGCTCTTGAGCAGGTTCTGATCGACATCATGCTGATACTGCCCCACGCCGATCGACTTTGGATCAAGCTTCACCAGCTCCGCCAGCGGGTCCATGAGACGCCGGGCGATGGAAACCGAGCCGCGCACGGTGATGTCCTGCGTTGGGAACTCCTCGCGCGCCACTTCACTGGCGCTGTAAATTGAAGCACCGCTTTCATTCACCATGATCACCGGAATCGCCTTCGGCAGGCCGATCTTGTTCACGAACATCTCCGTTTCACGGCTGGCGGTGCCATTGCCGATAGCAATGGCTTGAATCTTGAAGCGCTCGACCAAATTCGTCAGCAACGTCTTCGCATGCATCAGACCGTTGCCTTCGCCGAGCAGGTAAATGACATCGTTGAACAAAAGCTGCCCCTGCGCATCGAGCACCACGACTTTGCAGCCCGTGCGGAAGCCCGGATCGATGCCCAGCACGCGCTTCTGGCCCAGCGGAGCCGCCAGCAGCAATTCACGCAGATTGTCGGCAAACACGCGCACGGATTCAGTGTCAGCCTTCTTCTTGGATTCCAGGCGAGTCTCGGTTTCCATGCTGGAACTCATCAGGCGCTTGTAACTGTCCGCGCAGGCCAGCTTCACCTGATCGGAGCACGCATTGCCGCCTTTGACGAAGATGGTTTCGAGCATCTTGACCGCCGTGTCCTCCGCTGGCGTGATGCGCATGAGCAGAAAGCCTTCTTTTTCGCCACGGCGGATCGCCAGCATGCGGTGAGACGGGATCGACTTCAGCGGTTCGCTCCAGTCGAAGTAATCGCGAAACTTCTGCGCCTCCTCGTCAGTCTCCTTGCCAAACATGACCTTGGAAATCACCGTGGACTGCTCCGCGAAGAATTTTCTCAGCGTCGCACGCGCTTCCGCATGATCGCTGATGCGTTCCGCGATGATGTCGCGCGCACCGCTAAGTGCATCCGCCGCATCTTTGACACGCAGCTCTTCTGTTTCGTGAGTCGTGTTCACAAACTTCGCCGCCTCAGCGCTCAGATCGACGCTCTGCGTCAGCAAATTGGCCTCAATGAAGTCCGCCAGCGGCTCCAGGCCCTTTTCCTTGGCGATGGTGGCCCGTGTGCGGCGTTTTGGCCGGAACGGCGCAAAGATGTCCTCCAGCGCATTGACCGTCTCCGCTTTGTCGATCTTCGCACGCAGGATGTCCGTCATCAGCTTGCGCTCTTCGAGCGACTTCACGATGGCTCCACGCCGGTCATCCAGCGCCACAAGCTGCTCCATGCGCTCCTTCACATTCAGAATCTGCACCTCATCCATCGATCCCGTCGCTTCCTTTCGATATCGGGCGATGAACGGCACCGTGGCACCGTCGGCAAAGAGTTTCGCCGTCGCGCCGACCTGAATGGCCCGCAGGCCCAGTTCCTTGGCGACACGCTCGACGTGAGCGACATTGATGTTGAGTTCGTTGGCAGCAGACATGGTTGGGAAATTGGAAAGAGTTAAACTCGGTTGGGAATGGTGGAGTTAGCGAGTCCACTCCATGCGGCAACTGATGAGCACACGAAGTGAAAAACTTTTGTCCGAGGCATGGCTTGACAGGGGAATTCGCCCTCGACTTTCAACTGGGGTGAAGTCAAAATGTCCTCATGCCAAAAACCATCCATCTGCCGATGCCCTCCACTGGCGAACTCGGCCAGCTTAAGCTGCCAGCAGCAGTTCAAGGACGCTTGGACGAACTGCTGGATCGACAGGACCAGGGCATCAAGCTCACCGCCAAAGAACGTCGCGAAGCCGAGGGTCTCGTCGAAATGGCCGAGTGGCTCTCGCTGCTCAAACTACGAGCGCGGCGGCTGCAGCATGCTGCGGCGGCATGAGTGTCTCGGCGATGCTTCGCAGACAAGTGACGCAGCGAGCCAAGAGCCGTTGCGAATACTGCAAGCTGTCCCAAGCCGGCCAGGAAGCCATCTTCCACATCGATCACATCATCCCAGAAATGGATGGCGGAGCGACCACGCTAGACAACCTCGCTCTTGCCTGCGTGTCCTGCTCACTTCGAAAAGGAGCCAGACAAGTGGCGAACGATCCTGTCACCGGCACACTGGTACGGCTGTTTCACCCGCGCCTGCAAATATGGCAGGACCATTTCAAATACGACGGCGTTCGTGCCGTCGGCTTGACGCCCGTTGGCAGGGCCACGCTGAATGTTCTCAAGATGAACCGTCTGGTTCTCCAGGCCATTCGCGCGGAAGAATCCATGCTCGGCAGGCATCCGCCGCCACTCGATTGAAAAACCGCGTTAACCCGCGATCTATGCACATGAAGCACCTCTGTTTGTTCATCCTGCTGCTCAATGGCCTCGCCCACGGCCAAGACTGGCCGCGCTGGCGTGGCGTGAATGCCGATGGGCGATGGAATCCCACAGGCATTCCGGCGGATTTCGCGAAGAAGGAGCCTGAACGCCTTTGGAAACAGGAGATTGGTGCCGGATTCGGTGGGGTGACTGTCAGTGGCGGGCTGGTTTATGTCATGGACCGGCTCAAAACTCCGAAGGAGATCGAGCGCGTGCTGTGTTTCGATGCAGAGAGTGGCAAGGAGGTGTGGCAGCAGAACTGGGACGTGAGTTATGGTGGCATGGATTACGGAACCGGGCCGCGTGCTTCGGTGAACATCACGGATCACAAGGCGTATGCGCTGGGCGCGACGGGCGTGGCATCGTGTCTGGACGCGAAGACGGGCAAGGTACTCTGGCAGGTCGATACAGTCGAAACCTGCGGCGCAAAGATTCCGACCTGGGGCTTTGCGGCGTCTCCGGTGATCGACGGAGAGCGCGTTTTGCTGCACGTCGGCGCGAAGGACGGCTCCGTCATTGCGTTGGACAAAAACAGCGGCAAGGAACTGTGGCGCGGCGGCCCTGATCCGGCGGGCTACTGCACGCCGGAGATCCTCACGCATTCTGGGACACGTCAGCTCATCGCCTGGGGGCCGGAACATGTGCAGAGCCTCAATTCTGACAGCGGGGCGGTGAACTGGACCTATCCGTACAAGATCACGTATGGCGTCAGCATCGCGCAGCCGCTTTACCATGGCGGCGTGCTGCTCGTCTCCGGTTATTGGCATGGGGCGAAGGCGTTTCGGCTTGGAACGGGCGTTGAACTTCTTTGGGAAAATGAAACCGAGATTTGCGGCCTCATGTCGGCGCCGCTGTTCAAAGACGGCATCGTTTATATGCTCGACAAGAAGCGTGGTCTGCAAGCCTTCGAGTTGAATACCGGCAAAATCCTCTGGAGCGATGACAACACGCTCACGCCGAAGGACAGCAACCCACAGATGAGTCTCGTGTGGATGGATGAAGCGAAAAACCTCGCCGCGCTGCTCAACGCGAGCGGTGAACTGGTCTATGTGACGCTCAACCCCGAAAAGCGCGAAGAGCTGGCCCGCTGGCAGATCATCGGCAAAACCTGGGCACATCCCGCCTTTGCTGGAAGCCGGGTATTTGCGCGGAATGACAAAGAACTCGTCGCGTGGCGGCTGTGGTGATTGGTGTGTAGCCGCGTTCGCCAGAACGCGGAGCGGGAGACGCGAACGAACTCAGCCCACGCTCTGGCGAGCGTGGCTACAGCGAAGACCAATCAGCAGCTCGCCACTCACTTCGCCACACGCAGTTTTTCGAGCCTGCGACTTATCCGTATCCCGTGCAGGTGCTGCGCATCGGCAACGACCTGACCTGGGTCACGCTCGGTGGTGAAGTCGTCGTGGATTATTCACTCCGCCTCAAACAGGACGTCAAAGACCCCATTGTGTGGGTCAGCGGTTACACCAACGACGTCATGGCCTACATCCCCAGCCTGCGCATCTGGCAGGAAGGCGGCTACGAAGGCGGCGGCGCGATGATCTACGGCACGCATCCGACCCGCTGGAGCGACAAGACCGAGGAGCACATAGTAGGCACCGTGATGGCGTTGCGGAAAGTGGTGGAGTGATTTCACCACACCTCACTAACCCGACTTAGCGAACTCGACAAGCCGCCGAAGCTGGAAGCCTTGATTTTGCGACATCGAGGTCAAAAGGTCTGCACTACATGGCTTGCAAATTCACGCACTCGGTTGGCTCGGGCCACTACTTGGTGGTGCGGTGATTTTCGGCGGCTCTTCGCGGCACCGATGGACTGGTGCATGGCGTCACGTTTGAGCGGGCGTTTGCGGGTCTTCAGATCGGCGAGTCGGTCGATGTAAGCACGCAGTCGCCGCCGCCGCTTGGAGCGTTCTTTGGCGATGCGGTCCTGACTCTGCGCGAGGATGTAGGTCTCGCAATCTTGCACCAGCAGCTTCACGCGTACGTTGGGCCGTGCCTGCTTCCACTCGCGCTTCGCCAAGGCACTCTCCAGGCTGCTGAGTTTGCCTTTGGGCGTGCCCACGAGGTAGTTCACAGGTGGATTGCTCTTGCGCATGAGTTCGAGTGTTTCCTCGGTGGGAATGCCGCGATCCATCACCCAGGTGCGCTGTGCTTTGCCATACTGCGCTTCGATTTTAGCGAGGAAGTCTTTGAGCGTGGTCTTATCCGTCGTGTTCCCGGCGAGCACTTCGTAAGCCAAAGGAAAACCCTCCGGCGTGACGATCAGCGCGATGACCACCTGCACGCAATCACCGCGCTTATCGCGGCTGTAACCGAAGCGGCGTTTGTCCTTGGGATCATCCGGAGGATCACTTTCAAAGTAGGTGCTCGTCAGATCATAAAGCAGCACCTCATACTTCGCCGCGAAGAGATCGCGCCAACGCTCGGTGAGATGATCAAAGAGCGCCCGCTTGTGCGCGAGGAGCTTGTCGTGGCATGAGTAAAGCCGGTGGATCTCAGCCAACGAAAAATCACCACCGAGCAAATCAGCGATGGCCGTGTGATCAAACCAATGCCGATGCAGCCGCCATTCCGCCCCTGGATCGAT
>NZ_JBJXFV010000182.1:0-122849 GCF_046154365.1 Prosthecobacter sp. | reverse complement strand
GTGAAGCGCTATCGGCTCTATCAACTGCCGCTCAAAGTGGCAAGGCGCACATAATGGCCTCTGATGAACAAGATTCGGAAAGCCGGATGCGGGAAAACCGCCCGTCCGGTTTGATGAGGGGCAGGGGTGCTTCGGCTCTCCTGCCTACTCTACGACGCACCCCCTCAATCCCGCATCTGCGGGCGATGCCCGCACTAACCAACCTATACATTGCCCACACAAAAATCACGCCCGAGGGCTTTGGTAGCGTGCCGATGTCCAAGATCACCCATCTTGCTGGCAACAGCCTCGCGGGCCTGCCGCTGAGTGAACTGGCACCCAAACTGGCGGTCGTGTTCCCAAATGTCATCTGCTTCACGCTCAGCTACTTCGCGAACACGCCGGGAGACCTCGCCGCGCTGGCTCATTTCAAAGATTTGAAGAAACTCGTCAATGGCGGCACCATCAAAGACGAGGCCTGGCCCGGAATGCTGGATCTGCGTGATCTGCAAGCCTACAGGGCGATGAAGGATGGCATCAGCGATGTCGCCCTAGAAACGCTCGCAAAGCTCAAAAAGCTCAAAAGCCTGCGCTACGGCACGAAAGCACCCGACGCAGCCGCCATGACTGCTTTCAAGAAGCAGCGCCCGGATGTGAAGGTGGAACCGTGAAGGGTGCTGGAATGATGACTTCACACTGATCACCAAAGGCACGACACCGACTTGAGGCTCCAGTTGCGGCGCAACTGAGCTGCTATTGCAGAATCTCCGTCGGACACTCGGGCAGCGATGAGAGGAATGCGCGGCCATACGGCTTGGTGAGGATGCGGTTGTCGAGGATGGCGCAGATGCCTTTGTCGGTGGCGGTGCGGATGAGGCGGCCGACGCCTTGGCGGAGTTTGAGGATGGCTTCGGGGACGCTGTATTCGGTGAAGGCGTTGAGGCCTTGCTCTTCGAGATGCTCAATGCGTGAGGCGGTGAGCGGGTGATCGGGCACGGCGAAGGGGAGGCGCGTGATGATGACGTTGCTCAAGGATTCACCAGGGACATCGACGCCGGTCCAGAAGCTGTCGGTGCCGCAGAGGACGCTGTGGGTGTCGTTCTTGAATTCGGCGAGCATTTGATGTCGTGGCATGCCGCGGCCTTGCACAAGCAGGCGCCAGCCGCGTTTTTCGCAGTGAGCTTCGAGTTTGTCGGCCAGGGCGGTCATCTGGCTGTAGCTGGTGAACAACACGAAGGCGCGGCCGATGCTGAGGTCGATGAAATGGGTGATCCAATGCTCAAGCTGGTCGAGATAGCCGGGCTCGCTGGGCTGCGGCATCTTTTTGAGCAGGTAGAGCTTCATCTGCTTCTTGAAATCGAAAGGGCTCTCGATCAAGGCGGCGCGGGCCTCCTCGGCGCCGACGCGATTGCGGAAGTAGCGGAGCTTGGGGTCGTCGCCGATGCTGAGGGTGGCGCTGGTGAAGATGCAGGCTTTGTGACTGGCGAAAAAGATCTGCCGCAGTCGTGGGGCGACATCGACGGGCGCGGTGTGGAAGGAGACGATACGATTGTCCATGCCGCCGCGCTCGACCCAGTGGACGTGGTCTTCGTGTTCTTGATCGAGGAAGGTCTTCAGGCCGACGCGAATGGCGCTGAGGCGTTTGGCGAGGTCGAGGAGTTCGAGCTTGGTGCCTTCTTTGCTGGCAGCATCGCCGGCTTTGATGGCTTTTTGGGCGAGACGTTGCAGCGGGAGGCTGAGCGTGTCTTCGACGAGTCCTGGCTCGCGCACGCGGAACTCGCGGCCCATGGCGTTGAATTTGCAACTGGCCTCGGCGGCACGAAAAAAGGTGTCCACGCTGTCCAGGGCCATCAAAACCTCGCGCACGCCGTCTTTGTCGCCGACGAGTTGGAAGAAGCCTTTGCGCGACTTCGGATTGTGCAGGCGGCCGAGTTCGAATTTGATGTTCGATTCACTGAGATGCAGGCCAAAGGCCTTGGCGGCGACGTTTTCGATGGTGTGGGCCTCGTCAAGGATGACGAAGTCGCGTGGGAAGAGGAAATTGCAGTCTTCGTTGGTGTTTTCGTCGGCAGACGCGAGCAACGTGAAGAACAGCGTGTGATTGAGCACGATGACATCCGCCTGCTCCATGCGACGGCGAGTGTCCTGATACCAGCAGCGGCTGCCGGGCGGGCAACGGCGAGGCGTGCAGGCATGCGGCTCACTGCACACGAGCGACCACACGCGGGCGCTGGGCGTGAAATTGAGATCGCTAAGCGTGCCGTCCTCGGTTTCAGCCACCCAGTCGAGCAGGAGGCTCAATTCGGAGGCTTCCGAGGAGGAAAAGAGATCGCCGGACTCGTTGAGGGCGCGTTTGAGGCGTGTGGGGCAAAGGTAGTTGCCACGACCCTTTAAAATCTCCGCGTGGAAGTCGCCAACGAGCTGTTTGACGATGGGAATGTCCTTGGAGATGAGCTGCTCCTGAAGATTGATCGTGTGCGTGCAGATGATGGCCTTGCGCTTTTGCTCCAACGCAAACGTCACCGCCGGAACCAGGTAGGCGAGCGATTTGCCGACGCCGGTGGCGGCTTCGCAGACGAAGGCATGATTGCCATCGAGCGCGGCCCCGACAAGTTCCGCCATGCGCTGCTGCTGCGGGCGATACTCGAACTGCGGCGACTCGGCCATCTTCCCCTCGTTGGAGAAGGCGAAACGCATGCGCGGTGCCAGCGGCGGACGCGAAATGCGGCCAGCGGCTCCTTCTTCGTGATCTTCGGCGACGTGAAACATGCGGGGCGGGATAGCAGAGAGCTAAGCGCGGAGGGCAACAGAGTTTTTGCGTGAGTTCGCGGCCGGGGCATGGCTGCGAGAAAGTGGCGCGGCCTTGCGTTTGAGCCAGCGCCATGCATTCCACGCCCCTCTCTCGCCGCCGTGCCATTCAAACATTGTTCTGCTCCTCCGCAGCACTCGCTTTGAATGTGAGGCCGGATCGGGCTGCGGCGGCGATTGCCAAGGAGGCGCTGCATCTGCTCATGATCGGGGATTTCGGCACGGGCGGGAAGGACCAGGTAAAGGTGTCGCAGGCGATGCAGAAGTTTGTGACGGACAGTGGCGTGAAGCCGGCGGGCCTGTGGCTGCTGGGGGATAATTTTTACAGCAAGGACAAGAGCGGCTTCAGCACGGAATCGCAGCGCTGGGCGAAGGAAATCGAGGAGATGTATCCGGCGAGCGTGTTTCCAGGGCCGATGTGGGCGGTGCTGGGGAATCACGATTACCACGACAATGCCGGCGGGGAGAAGGTGCAACTCGCGTATGCGCAGAAGCCGGGCGTGCGCTGGCAGATGCCATCGAAATGGTATCGCTTCGATCTGGGGCCGCAGGCCCAGCCGCTGGTGACATTCATCTGTCTGGACACGAATTTGCCCGCAGTTTCGGGCGGCCCGGACAAGAAGACCAAGCAGCCGCGCAATTCGATGACAGCGGCGGAGGAGAAGGAGCAACTGGCGTGGTTGAAGGCGGAACTGGCGAAGCCGCGTGCGCCGTTCACGATCGCCGTGGGGCATCATCCGCTCTATTCAAACGGGTCGCATGGCGACACGAAGGCGTTGCTGGCACAGTGGGAGCCGCTGTTTCAAGAGCACAAGGTCCATGCGTATTTGTGCGGCCACGATCACGATTTGCAGCATCTGGAGATGGCGGGGCGCTTCACGACGCATCTGCTGTCCGGTGGCGGCGGGGCGAGCACGCGCAAGCTGCCGAACGAGCGCCAGATGCCGTATGGCAAGGATGTGCATGGCTTCACCCACCTGCAAATCACCGCAGAGACGCTGACCTTCACGCATCACTCGGCGGATGGCGCGGTGCTGCACACGTTCGCGAAGAAGCTGGATGGCAGCTTCAGGGTGGGCTGATCACTTGTACCCGGTGACCATCGCGCAGGGCACTTCCTTGCGCTTGCCCTGGTCGGTCTGGTGGATGGCAATCATGTACATGCCGGTTTTCTTCGGCTTGTAAAAGAGTACGAGGCCCCAGCCATCGAGCACGGGGAGGATTTCACCCACGGGCTTGCCTTCGAGATCGAGCACCGCGGCGGTGATATGGACGCCTGATTTTCGCGGCACGGCGATGCAGAAGCAGTACTCATTGCCCTTGTAGAGCTGCATGCGCAGCGCTTTGCCGGTTTTGGGGCCGAGTTCCTTCAGCCAAGTCTCCGCACGGATGTTGAATTCTTCCTTCTCCTGGTCGTAGGCCAGTGCGTGGGCGGCGATTTCGGCATCCTCTTTGTCACCGGCATGCAGCCAAGTGTGCGGCGTAAGCAGCAGCAAAACGACAAATGCGGAAAAAATGAGGGGGGAGGCTGGAGTGCGCATGACACAAGGGGCGGAGAAATTCACTGTCACATGCGAACATAGCCATTGCATCAGGAAAATCCCAAGTTTCTGTTCCGCTGTTCGTGCCTCTCTCAGAAATGGACGAACTTTCACCCTCTCACCCCTCTGCATTTCATGGCCTCGGTAGTCTTTTACATGGAGGACGGCACTACGCTCGTCCACAAGCTGGAAAACGATGTCACCACCATCGGGCGGCACCCTGAGAGCCACGTCGTGCTCACCTGCCCCTCCTCCTCGGGACGACATGCCATCATCAAACAGTCCGAGAAAGGCACTTTCGTGCAGGATCTCGACTCCAGCAACGGCACCCGCGTCAATGGCGCGGAAATCGAGGAGGCGCTGCTCAAGGATGGCGACCGCGTCGGCTTCGGCGATGTGCAGGCGGTGTTTTATGCGGGTGATCCGCCGAAAGTGCTGGAGGAAAAGCCTGTCGCCGCCCCACGCTTCAACAAATCACTGCCCGCACCCGCCGCCGTGATCAGCGACGAGCCAGCGCTGCCAGCCGCCAAACCAGCGAACCGTGCGCTCAGCCCCGTGCGGCGTGCGTATGGCAAAACTTCTTCCGCCAACAGCTATCCCGACACGACCGAGAGCGGCTGCATGACCGGCATCATCGTCACCGGCCTGTTTGTGATCGCCTTCCTCGTCGGCATGGCCATGCGCCACTCGAAGGAGATGAACGGCAACATCCTCACCGACACGCTCGAAAAAATCACCGGCGGCCTGCCGAAGATCAAGATCGAGCGGAAGGAGGATTAGCCTCGGTCACAACGACTTCTTGTAACCGTCGCACCTGCTGTGCCACCCGGCCAGCCAGCGCTGTTCGTTGCGTTCCGATGGTGCGTTTGCCACACGACGGCTCAGCACGCGCTTGGCAGACTCGGCGAATTCGCCGGGGTAATGCCACACTGCTTTCTGCTTGGGTATTCCTTCCAGCACTTGGAGCAAGCCCCAGCCTTGGCCTTGATAACGTTCTTTCGAACTGGTGCCCTCGCCTTTGAAGTTCACGTAGTCGATCAGGCAGAACGTCCCCTCGGGGGTGGCCTTGAGCGCATCGAAGGCGGATCTCACTGCTGCCGGGTCTTTCGCCGCCGCCAGCATCTTCGGCAGCGCACGTTCCATCCTTACCATGATGAATTCCGTCTGCTGCCGCACCGTTTGGCTCAACAACGTGCGCAGCTCTTTCTGCCGTGCGCCGTTTCTGTCAGCCTCAAAGGCCGCCTTCGTCGGCCATGGGCAGCCCCCCTGCATCCAGGCCGGGATTGGCATGCCGCGTGACTGCAAAAAGGCCACCAGCGGCGGAAAACTCTCCTCAAACGGCCCGCTCTGGCCCTGCGGATACCAGATGAAATGGCCGACGCCCAGCGAGGCAAACGCCTCCCCCGCGTTCCAACTCGTCAGCCCCGCCACCGTGCCGCCGCACTCATTCTGCCAGATGCGCCGACCCACACGGTCGATTTGCGCAGCGGAAAGCCGCGCACCGCCGCCGCTGACCGGGGTCGGAGCCGCAGCACAGCCGTTCAAACTACTCAAAACCACCGCCAGCAGACTGAAATGTTTGAGGAATCGCCGGGGCTTCATATTTTAGAAATCTTAAATGATGCGGTACAATCAAACTGGTTTTTGAAAAAATAGCCTGACCGTCCATCTTCCATCACGTCAGGTTTCATTAAGTTTGATTCACTGATTTTCCACCCTTATTCTCTCGACCCTCCAGTCTTCTCTGCGCGTCCGGCATGCCATATCTGGCCTTCAATCTCAACGATGGTAATGAGTTCGTCTTCGACATCCTCGAAGAACGGCTCTCCATCGGGCGTGACGCGAGCAACGACATCGTCATCGACAACACCTTCATCTCCGGCTTCCACGCCGAGTTCCTGCGCCAGCCGGACGGCAATTACGAAATTGTCGATCTAAAGTCCTCCAACGGCACCTTCGTCAATGGCAAGCGGGTCGAGCGTGGCCGCGTGAAAGGCGGCGACCGCATCATGTTCGGCCAGCTTGAGAGCCGTTTCCGCGAGCGTGCGCCGAAGGGCCTCGCCCCCGACAGCGGCTCCAAAGCCGTCGCCACGCCCAAAGGCCAGCCCACCCGCGAGGACGGCAAACGCGGCGACACCGAAGGCGTCCCCGCCCGCGACAAGGACGAGCCGGCGAAGCCCACGCCTGAGACTGGCAAGATCGAGCTCACCAAGCCGGTCGTGCAGCGTGCCCCGACCGACCAGCCCAGATCTCCCGGTGGCACGCCGCCCGTATCGCTCATTCCCAAACCTAATTCCGCTCCCGCCGCGCCAGCACCCGATCCCGCCGCCGCCAATCAGGCCGCCGAATTGCGCGACGAAATCGAGAAACTCAGCCAGCAGCGCGACGCCCTGCGGGCCGAGAACAACATCGAGCAGAAACGCCGCGATGACATCCGCTCCCTCGACGCCACGCTGGACGTGCGCCGCAAAGAACTGGCCCAAGCGCAGACTGAAATCACCGGATACAAAGGCGAACTCGAAAAAGCCCGCAGCCAGGTGCAAAACGCCCGTGCCGAAGCTGAGAACGCCAAGGCCGAAGCTGGCAAACACGACGTCAAACGCCGCGACCTCGGCAACATCGAGAGCAAGCTCGATTCCACCCGCACCCTCGTCACCAAAGCGGAGGCCGATCTCGCCACCGCGCAGCAAGGCTTGCAGACCCTGCACGCCGAGGCGGACAAACAACGCAAGGGCCGCGAGGCCACCCTGGCCCAGTTGCAGCAGCAAATCGCCGCTGCCGAAGCCCGCACGAAGGAAATCAACCAGACGCTAGCCGAGGCGACGAAGTCCGAGGCCGACCTCAAATCGAAGCGCAGCGCCGAATTGCAGTCCCTGGATGTCGAAGTCATCGCCAAGCGTGCCGCACTCGACTTGCTGGTCGTTTCCCTCGCCAAATCCAGCGACGAGGCCAAAACGCATCAAACAGCCGCCGCGAAGGCAGCCACCGAAGTTTCGACCGCGAACGACAAGCTCACGGCGCTGCAAAGCCAGATCGCCAGTGCCGAGGCGAAGCTCAAGGAAGCCACGCAGCTTCAATCCGACGCGCAAAAATCCGAAGCCGAACTCAAATCGAAGCGCAGCGGCGAACTTCAGGCGCTGGAGGCCCAGCTTGAAACACGGCGTGCCGAATTTACCAAGGTGCAGGCCAATCTGTCGAAGGTTCAGGTCGATTTCACCACGCAGCAGACCGCGCTGACCAAAACCAGCGAGGAAGCGAAGACCCGGGCAGCCGCGCTGGCCAAACTGACCGCCGACGAGGCCGCCACCGCCCAAAAACTGGCCGCGCTGCAACAACAGACCGCCGCAGCCGATGCAGAAGTGAAGCGTCTCACCGCGTTGCGGACGGATGCGCAGAAATCCGAGACCGAACAGCGCACGAAACGCAGCGCCGAGCTGCAAGACCTCGACAAGCAGCTCGAAACACGTCGCGCTGACCTGACAAAGACCCAGACAGAACTGACGAAAGTTCAGGGTGATCTGGCTACGCAGCAGGTTTCACTCAAAAAGACCACCGACGAGGCCAAAACCCGCGAAGCCGCGGTCGCCAAACTCACCGCTGACGAGACTTCCACGTCGCAAAAACTGGCCGCGTTGCAGAAGCAGGTCAGCGAGGCTGATGCGGAGGTGAAGCGTCTCGCCGCGTTGCAGGCCGATGCGCAGAAATCCGAGGCCGAGCAGCGCACCAAGCGCAGCGCGGACCTGCAAGACCTCGACAAGAAGCTCGACGAGCGGCGTGTCGATCTCAAGCAGCTCGATTCTCAACGCGAGACGAAGCAAAACGAGATTGAGGCCGCCAATGCCTCGCTCGCGAAGGCGCAGGAGCAGGTGCAGCACGCGCAGACGCAGATCGCGCAGCTTGGCGGCGAGGAGACGGCCGTTGCCGCACGCGTCAACGAACTGCGCGGCAACGAAGACCGTCTCACCGCCCTGACGCAGACACTCGGACAGATGGAAAACCAGCGCGGCCTGCTGGATGCCGCGCTTGGTGCCTTGATGGGCAAACAGCAGACCCACGAGGCCGAAACGAGCGCTGCCGAGCAGCGTTTGACTGCCACACGCACGCAACTCGACGAACTTGAGCAGCAACGTATCGCTGCCGAACAGCATCTCGCCAATCTCAACACCCAGAAGACAGATGCCGAATCCGCGCTGGCTCAGCAGCAAACCGAAGCGCAGGCCAGACTGGCCGCCATCGACCGGCAGGCCCGCGATGCGCGTGCAGCGGACGATATTGCGCAGCAGGATGCTGAAAAACGTCGCACGGAACTCGATGCGCAGATTGCAGAGCGCGGCACGCGGGTTGCCGAGGTGCAGGCGCAGGCCAAGGCCCTCGAAGACAAGGTCGCCGACCTCAACAACAAGCTCGATGACCTCGCTTCGACCGATACGAAGCTCAATGATGTCACTGCGGCACTCAAAGCCGTCGAATCGCACAAGGCCGAGGTTCTGGCCGCTGTTGCCGCGCTGGTGAAGGATCGCGACGAACGCACGCGCGAACTGCTCGCCGCCACCGAACATGGCCGTGCGCAAGCCTTGCTCACGCAGACACTCACGCAGCGCCGCGAGACGGCGGAGAAGGAAGTGCGCGTGATTGAGGAGCAGCAGACCGAGGTTTCGCAGTCCATCGGCAAACTGCGCGAGCAACTGCGCCAAACCGAGAACGACCTCAAGGAACGCGAAGCCCAGGTCGCCACCGCCACGCAACGCACGAAAAACCTCGAAGAACTCGCCAGCACCGCTGAGCAGCAGTTCAAAACCGTGCAGACGGAGCACAAGAAGCTCAGCGAGCAGTTGGCGCAGGCCAAAACCGATCTGGAGCAGTCCACCGCCGCCGCCATCGAGAAAAAGAAGGAAGCTGCGTCCGCCGCCGCCTTGGCAGAGAAAAGTTCACAACAGTCGCTCACGCTGGCGGAAAAAATCAGCGGCCTGGAGATGGTCATCGCCACGCTCACGACGACGCATGCCACCACGCAGCAAAAACTGTCCGCTGCGGAGTCGGATCATCAGAATTTGCAGGACCGCATGGCGGAACGGCAGAAGGAAGTCGCCACCGCCGAAGCCCGCGTGGCCGAACTCACGCAGCAGACGGCCGGACTCGCCGACCGCGTCAAAGAACTCGCACAGGCGAACCAGCGGCATGCGGAGCTTACCAGCGCTATCACCGCATCCACGCAGGAACGCGACAAGCTGCAGGCCGAAACGCAGCGGCTCTCGAAGGAACGGGCCGAACTTGAAGCCGTGCTGCCTGATCTGCGCGGCAAGGTGACGCAAACCCGCGCCGAGGCCGACAATTTGAAGGCCGAGCTGGCCGGCTTGATCAAGGACCGCGATGCCGCCGCCGCCACGCTCAAGCAATCCCTCGCGCAGCACAAGGAATCGGATGCCGCCGTCGAGGCGTTGCGCATCGAGTCGGTCAATCTCGACAAAATCCTCGGCGACAAGCGCACCAATCTCGAAGCGGAGACGAAAACAAAACTCGCCGAGGCCAACGCCGCCGAAACACGACTCAAGGGCGTGCAGGAGCGCATTGCCATTGCTGAGAAGCGCCTCGCGGAGCTGGCCGACATTGATGCCCGCCTTGCCGCAGCCACACAAACGCTCAAGGACACCGAAAAGCAGCGCCAGACGGAGGACAAGGCGCTCGCGGAACTGGCACGCAATCAGGACAAGCTGAAGAAAGAGATCGTCACGCTCGATGCCACGCTCAAAACCGAGACCTCCCAGCTCACGGACCTCACCAAGGCCGTCAAAACGGCCGAAGCGAAGGCCGCAGATGCCGAGAAGCGTGCCGAGAAGGCGCTGGCTGCACAGCAGACCGCCGAGCAAAAGCGCACTGAGGCCGATGCCACCGCCGAGAAGGCCCGCGCCGAGGAAAAGAACCTGCGGAAGCAGATTCCAGCCCTGAATACGGAACTGGCAGGCATCCAGGCGATGCTGGTGAGTTTGACCAAGCAACGCGAAGAAGCCTCGCAGTTCGTCACACGGCTGAACGTCACCACCGACGGCCAGAACAAGAAACTCAGCGAGCTGCAGCAGCAGATCACGCAGTTGGAGCAGGCGCACAAGCTGCGTGAGGAACGCGTGATGAAGGCGCAGGCGGACGTGGACAAGGAAACCGCCCGCCTGAAGGCTGCGCAGGACCAGTCACGCGCAGCGGAAGTGCAGCTAACCCAACTCGAAAAAGATGTCAAAGAAGCCAAACTGAAGGCCGAGGCGGCCAAAAAAGAGGCCACCGCACTCGAAGGCGAACTGCGCCAGCGGCTAGACCGTGTGCAAAATCTCAAAGCCGACGAAGAACGCCTCACCAAGACACTCGCCACGCAGCAGCAGGACATGCAGGGCGCGGATATGGCACTTAAAGAGCTGCAAACGAAGATTGGTGCCCGGCAGCACGAGCTGGGTGAATTCATCAATGTCGGCGGTAAAATTATCGGCTTGGGCCAGGCGCTCACCGGTCTCGAATCGCGGCAGGCTGAAGTGAACAAATCGCTGCGCAAGGCTGCGGAGGAGGATCTCGCGATTCAGGTGAAGCTGAACGCGGCGCAGGAATCGCTGAACCGCGAATCGGCCCGTGTCGAACAGACGCGCAAAGATCGCGAAGCGGCGGATGCCGAGTTCAAGAAATTCAGCGCCGATATTCAGAAACAGGCCGCCGCCTTGCAGAACTACGAGTTAGAGCAGAAAAAGCGCATCGCGGAGCTGGAAAAGCGCATCGCCGACCTCGGCACGACGCACCAGCGCGCGGTGGGGCAGATCGACGAAACGAAGGCCGAACTGGCACGCCTCGAAGGCCGCAAACACGAGTTCGCGCAGGCGGAGGCGCAGCTCAAGCACTGGCAGGACATCGAAAAACGCCTGCGTGGCCAGCTTGAGGAGCTGGAGCAGAAGCACGAGATCATGCGCCGCGGCCTGCCGACGGAGGAGAGCACGGTGGTCATGTTCGCCAGCGACATCATCAAGCGCATCGACCTCATCGACGCCCTGGTCTCCCGCTACGCGGGTTCAAATGGCAGCACGGACGTGCCGAACCAGCTCAAGACGCTGCGCGCCTCGTTTGAGGACATCCTGCACCAGCACGGCGTGACGGAGTTTGATGTGCCGTCCGGGACGGAGGTCGATCTGGAGTTGCGCAAACGCATTACCGTGGTCGATTCACTGCCGGGCAAACTGAAGCCGCGGGTGACGGAAAGCTGCCGTTCCGGCTTTATCTTCTCGCGTGGCGAGGGACACGAGATTATTCTGCGCAAAGTGGAGGTTCGCACCTCCAGTCAGTAGCACCCACCCGGAGCATTTATTTTCACACACACTGTTATGGCTGAATACGTTGGAATCGACCTTGGTACCACCCTCTCCGGGCTGGCTTATCTCAAACCCGATGGCAACCCCGAAATCGTCCCGAACGCCGATGGCGAACGTCTCACGCACTCGGTGGTGTTCTTCGACGCGCATGAGGATGTGAAGCTCGTCGGCAGCGCCGCCCGCGACGGTGGCGAGCCGGACCGCACCATCTTCCAGATCAAGCGCTACATGGACGACCCGGAGCATCTGGTGGAGATCGACGGCAAAAAATGGACCCCGGCGGAGATTTCCGCGCTGATCCTGTCCAAGCTGAAGCGCGACTGCTCGAAGATCTGCGGTGACATCACCGAAGTGGTCATCACCGTGCCGGCCAACTTCAATGAACTGGCCCGCAAGAGCACCATCGCCGCCGCAGAGATGGCGGGCATGAAGGTGAAGCGCCTGGTGAACGAACCGACGGCGGCGGCGGTTTACTACGCGCACTCGCAGGGCGTGAAGGGCCGCATTTTGGTCTTTGACCTCGGCGGCGGCACGTTGGACACGACGATTCTTGAAGTGGAAGGCGACAACATCAAAATCCTCACCTCCGAAGGCGCACGTCATCTCGGCGGCAGCAACTTTGACGACATCCTGCTCGACGCGTATGCCGAGCAGTATAAAAAACAGACCGGCGCGGCTTTGTACACCGACGAACGTCATCGCCGCCGCGTCCTGCAGGCCACGGAAGATTCCAAGAAGATGCTCTCGAAGCTCCAGCGCGTGAATGACACCGTGGCGAACGACCAGAACAGCGGCATCGCCCGCATCGACCTGACGCGCGAAGGTTTTGAAAAGCTGATCCGCCACATGCTCACGCGCACAGTGTTTCTCGTCGAGCAGGCGCTGGATTCCGCGAAGTTAAAGCCTTCCGACATCGATCATGTCGTGCTGGTTGGTGGATCGACCCGCATCCCGAAGGTGAAGACGATTTTGGAAAAAATGTTCGGCAAGACGCCGAAGTCTTGCGGCAACGTGGACGAGTGCGTCGCCCTTGGCGCGGCCTTGTTCGCGAAAAAATCGTCGCGCATTCAAGAAGTCTGCAACGCGAGCTACGGCACGCTGGCGATGATTTACAACGCGAAAACTCAGGAGGAAAAGCTGATGAACTCCATCGTGATTCCGAAGAACACGCCGATTCCGTGTTCGCGCTCGCAGGTGTATCAGACCTCCGAAGACAACGAGCGCGTCATCGAGGTGGACATCACCCAGGGCGAGGATGGGGAAGCGAAGTTCGTTGATGTCATCGGCCGCATCACCCTTGAAGTGCCGCCGAACCGCCCGAAGGGCTGCGAGGTGGCCGTGACGTTCAGTTATGACGAAAACCAGCGCGTACGGGCCTTGGTAGTCGATAAACAGTCCGGGCGCAGCAAGGAAGTGGCCGTGACCTACAAGGGCGCGGGTGTGTTTACCGACGAAGAATTGAAGCGCCGCAGCCACCATCTTCGCGCCATGCGCATCGAGTAACCCTCCAGCCATCGAAGGAACCACGTCATGTTTAAAATTCTCAAGTCCCTCTCCAAATCCCTCGGCAGTGGCAAATCCGCCGCCGAAGCGAAAACCGCCGCCAAGCCGGGCAGCCTGCTCGACAAGGTGAGCAAAGGCACGCCAGCCGCCGCCAAAGCGGAGCCGCCGAAAAGTATCGAGGAGCTTTGCAGCATTACCCCCAAGATGACCAAGGATGAAATCCGCGCGCAGTTGAAGCTGCTGTTTCGCCGCTACAACCGCAGCGCCTCCAGCCTAGACGCTAACATCCGCGCCGAGGCCGACAAGATGCTCGACGCCATCGTGCAGGTGCGGGAGAAGAACTTTGGGGAGATTTGAGCACGCGGATTCAATGAACCCGCGACAGTGACTCGGTTTCCTTTGATCCCGAGTAAGACACACCCAGTAAGCGGATGCAATTCAGCAAACACGCGCTGAACTCGCCTCTGGAGAGGCAAGCTACTTGCGCCGCCGCTGTGTGACGAGACCGAGCATGCCGAGCAGCAGCAAGATGGCGCGGCCAGGCTCGGGTGTGTGGATGGGAGCGCCGGTGTCGTCGTAGGCCCAGTCTTTGATGAGGCCGCCAGAGGTGTTGTTGGTCAGCACCACACGCATCCAGCCATAGTAAGGACCAGCGGCGGCATTCGTGGTGAACTTGAAACCGAGGTAGCCTTCGACACCGGGATCGAACTGATTGCTGCCAGAGCCGAGATGCGAGACGGGATCGCCCGAACCGCCTTCACCCGTGGAGTAGAACAGGTCGGCATTCACGAGAGCGCCATAACTCAAGCGTACGATGGGATCATCGTTGTTGAGGCCGGTCCGAGCAGGCTGGAAGTCAGCGCTGTTGCCGATGGCAGAGCCGCCGAAGAAGGGATTGATGTCCCAGCCGGTGATGGTGGAGGTGCTGAACGCGCCAGTGTCGATGTCGAGGTACACGCCGTCGAAATCGGTGGGAAGGGCGATGTTTTGCAGGCCACTGTAGATGACGGCGGCCGGTGCTGGCACAGCGACGGCGAACAACAGCAGAGCAAGGAGAGTGTGGGAAAATTTCATGGCAAATCAGGTTAATGAGTGATCAGGGTGCGGTGACGACGACCCGGAAGAAGCGGGCTTTCTTGCCATTGAGGAACAGCGGGTACTTCACCGTGACGACCTCCACCTCGCTGTCGCTGGCGACGACCGTGGGCGTGACCGTGCTGCTGGTCCAGGAGCCGTCACCCGCGCTGAACTGCACGGTGTAGGTCAGGCCGGCGGCGGTGGCGTCCTTGCGGCGGACATGGGCGGCACGGAAATCCACGGCGGTGGGGGTGCTTGCCACGGTGGTCACCGGCGTACCGCGTGCGGTGATGTCACCACCGGCGGTGACGGTCAGCGGAGTGCTGTCAGTGCTGGTGGGATTGAGGCCGAAGGCGAACTCGACCACGTTGGCGACTCCATCACCATCGGCGTCGGCGGTGGGAGCTGCGGCTGCGGGGGAGAGACTTTGCAAGGGCGCCCATTCGGTGAACAACGATGCCCGCGTAATGGTGATGGTGTACGTTTTGATCGTGCCGTCCTGCGCGGTGACTTTCACGTCGATGGGGTTGGCGTTGACGTTCAAGGCGAGGTCCGCACTGGCGCTGCCGGAGGTGACGCTGGCGTAGGTGCCGCCATTGACGCGCACCTGCACTGTAGCGGTCGCATCGGCCACGGTCGGCGTGACGCTGACGCTGTTGACCGCGTTCACTACATTCGCCGTGTAGCTCGTGGTGCCAGCGGCAAACGTGGGCGAGAACGAACCTGTGCTGATGGTCAGAGCCGCGAGGTTCGCATCATTGCGCAGCGTGGTGAAGGTGGTGTCAGCACCGTTGGTGGTGCCGTTGGTGTTCGTGGCACTGGCACGATAGTGGTAGGTGGTGCCAGGGGTGAGGCCGGTCAGATTCAAACTGACCACTTGGGAGATGACATCATCATTCGGCGTGAGCGTGACGGTCGTGTCAGTGCCATAACTGGTGCTGGCACCGACCTGGAACTTCGCGGTGCTCTGCGTGCCGGTGGGGTTGATGCTGGCATTGAGCGTGGCCGTGGTGGCACCGATGCTGGTAGCAGGCGCGGTCGTGACAATCGGCGCGGTGGAGCCGCCTTGCTTGATGATGGTGTAGTTGTCCGGGGCGCTGCCGTCGGATTGGATGAAGGTGGCGACGAGGGTGTTGCCGTTGATGTCGAGATTCACCGTGCCGACTTGGCTATACGAGATATACATCGCGCTATGGTCGAGCGAACCACCGTCTGCCTGACCGGACATGCCGGCGGTGTTGTACACCGCGCCGAAGTTGGCGCGGGAACCGAGGAGGGGCTTGATGTAAGCGCCGTCGGCGGGGATCACGGCACCATTAACAGTTGCCGTGGCGGTGAAGCTGTTGGCGGCGTTGCGGATCTTGCCAGTGGCGCTGGTGGTGAAGCCGGTGGTGCTGCCGTTGCCGGCGTTTTTCTTCATCGCCGGGGTGATGGTGCCGGTGGTGCCGTAGTTGCCATTGAGCAGCACGCTGCGCTCGTAGTTATGGCTGTGACCGGTGAGCACGAGATCGACGCCGCCGGCTTCGAGGATGGGATTGAAGTTCGTGCGCATCTCGACCATCGGGCCTTCGGTGTCGGAGTCATGACTGCCTTTGGAATACGGCGGATGATGGAAGAAGGCGATGATCCAGGTCTTCGTGGTGCTGGCGATGTCCAGGCGGAGCCAAGCGGCCATCGGGCCGTCTTCGTTGACGCCGGTGGTGGTGGGGTTGTCCACAGTCCGCACGGAGGAGTTGGAGTCCAAGCAGATGAAGTGGATGTTGCCGTAGTCGAAGCTGTAGTAGTGCTCCGTGCCGCTGGCGACGCCGCCAGCTTCACCGGCGGCGGGGAAGGTGAACATGTCGAAGTAAGGATAAGAGTAGGGCGCACCGACGCCGCTGGGCGTGGTGTTATTGGCATCGTGATTCCCGAGCGTGCTCCACTGCGGCATCTTGCGGAAGATGGTGGGATACATGCGGAAGTAGCCGCTCTGGTATTCCGTGTCCGTGCCGCTGTTGTAGGCGTTGTCGCCGAGTTGAAGATTCAGATCGGGGACGCGGCTGCCCATCCAGTTGTAGTAGGCGTCACGGCCGGCGGCCTGCGTGGCGCTGCCGCGACCACAGTCACCCACAATCCAGATGCGGGTGTCCGTGGCGGTGCCGGGCACGGGTGCGGTGCGGAAGGTGTAATCGGCAGCCGTGGGCGTGGGGATGGTGTAGGCACCGGTGGTGACCGAGGTGGTGTCCGCCGCTTCAGGGGTGAGCGTGTCAAACGACGAACCGACGCTGTAATAGTAGCGTGTGTAAGGCGTGAGGCCGGTGAGCTTGACCTCATGATTCGTTTTGGCCGAGCTTTCGTCGGTAAACTGCGTGAGCGATCCGCTGGCCGTGCCATAGCGCACGCGGCCGACCACGCTCTGCGTCGTGCGCCAGCGGATGACGATGCTGTTTTGATTCGCCTGGTTCAAATACGGCCCGCGGGCCAGTGTGCCGCTGCCTGGCGCGGCATTGACCGTGATGTTCGCGGCGCTGGAGGCGGTGATGTTGCCATCGTTGTCCGTGGCGCGTGCAGTGAGGCTGTAGGCAGCGGCGGTGAAGCCGGTCCAGTCATAGGCATACGGGGCGCTCGTGTCTTCGCCGAGTTTGGTGCTGCCTTGATAAAACTCGACCTTCGTGATGGTGCCATCGCTGTCGCTGGCGTCGGCGGTGAGCGAAATCGTGTCGCCGACATAGAAAACGGTGCCGCCGGCCGGTGCGGTAAGCGTCGCAACCGGCGGCTGGCCGATGGGGACGCTGATGGCGACATTATCCAGGCCGATGATCTGGTCCGGCGAGGTGGCGGCGGCGTTGTCGTCCACCCAGCGGAACAGAATCGTCGCACCGGCGGCCCAAGTGCCGCTGAGGCTCAAGGTCGTGGCTGCAATCGTCGTGGTGCCCGCAGTGTTCGGCACGTTTGCGAGCGTCGGGTTCAGCGCACTCGCATTGGTCCACGTCGTGCCGTTGTCGAGCGAGTAAAACAACCAGTAGCCGGGCAGTTCATTCGCGGTGCCGACGGCGGTGTAGCGGATGATGTCGTAGCCGATCCTGATCGCGGAAAGCGCCGCACCGCTGCCGTTGGTCAGCGAGAGCTGGGCGGCGACACCTTCGAAAGTGGTCGGTGCGGTCGCCAGCACGCGGTTGCTGGTGTTACCGGCAGAGGCTGCCGCATTGTAGCCGTTGTTGTTGTTGGCGGCCGGCGTTGTGATGGCGGTGAGCGCGTTCGCATTGGCCGCCAAGGTGGCGACTCCGGCGGTGAGAATGCCATTGCTGTCCGTCCAGACGGCGTTGCCTGAAGTTGAGGTCGTGCCGATGCGCATGGACCAGCCGCTGGGCAGCGTGGTGCCGGCTGTGCCCATGCTGTCAAAATTCTGCGCATAAGCCCACAGCGCAGGATCACCGGTGACATTGATGACGCTCGATGTGGTGGTGCCGGCGTCGTTGTCCGTGGCCTTCGCAGTGAAAGTGTGCGCACCCGTGGCCAGCGCGGCGACGGTGAAGCTGTAGGGCGCGCTGGTGTCCTCGCCGAGCAGGGTTGTGCCATCGAAGAACTCGACCTTGCTGATGATGCCATCCGTGTCGCCAGCCGTCGCGGTCAGCACGAGCGGCACACCCGGCGCGGCACTGCTGCCGCTCGATGGGGCGGTGATGGCGACGGTCGGAGCCACGTTGTCCACGTTTGTGACCGAGAAGGCCACGGCAGCAGAGGTGGCCGTGGTGTTGGCGTTGTCGGTGGCCTTTGCGGTCAGTGAGTAACTGCCAGTGATGACACCCGTCCAGGCAAAGGTGTAAGGAGCCGTGCTGTCCTCACCGAGCTTCGTCGCACCATTGAAGAACTCCACCAGTGTCACAGTGCCGTCCGCGTCGGCAGCATCTGCGGTCAGGTTGATGGTGGCGAGCGCATCGAAGCTCGCGCCATTCGTGGGTGCGGTGATCGCCACGGTGGGCGGCACGCTGGCATTCACCGTCACATTCACCACGGCGGAGAGCGTCGCCTGAGCGTTGTTATCCACGGCGACGGCGGTGAAACTATAGCTGCCGACGAGCAGGCTGGAGACGCTTTGTTCATAGGGTGCCGAGGTGTCCTCGCCCAGTTTCGTGCCGCCTCGATAAAACTCCACGCGGGCGATGCTGCCGTCCGCATCCGCTGCATCCGCCGTGAGTGTGAAGCCTGCGGGTGAGGTGAAACTCGCATTGTTTGCCGGTGCGGTGAGCGCCACCGTCGGCGCGGCATTGGCGGCGGTGGTGAAGCGCCGCGTGCTGCTGGTGGCGGTGTTGATGCTGTCATTGGCCGTCGCATACCATTCAAAGTTCTTGCCAGCCTCCAAACCGGTCCAGTTGAGGTTCGCCGTGGCGCCGCCGGCAGCCACATTCACCGTGCCGAGCGGAATCCAGTCCGTCGGCGAGTTCTGCATGTTGTAGTTGAGGGTGAACTCGCTGTCGGCATCCGTTTCATAGGTGCCTGCGGCTGGATTCACCGGATTGGAGACGCGGTAGGTCTTGGCCGTGATCGTGTTGTTCGCAGGCGAGAAGATGAAGTAGCGCAGCCAGCCGTCGCCACCATTGGTGCGGCCCTGGTAGTCCTGGAGCACCGAATAGACCGTGCGGCCTTCGAAAGTGTCTGAGCGGCGGCCTTCACCCGCGACGTGACCGCCGAGCATGAGGAAGAGGTTCGGGTTGTCCTTCAGCTCGTTGTAAATGATCTGGCCCTGGCCGCTGAAAGCTGCGGGATTGCCCGTTTCGACCATCCAATGTGTGGTAATAATCGCGCGGCGGTTCGGGTGCGCCTTGAGCAGCGCGTCCGCCCAATCGAGCAGCGGCTGCCAGGTGCTTTGGGCACCGGTGAGATACTCAAAGCTGATGCCGATGAAATCGAGGCCGCTGGCGCTGAAGAGTTGGTAGCTGTTGTTGTTATTCGTGCCGTAGTTGCCGCCATAGTAGTTCCTTCCAGCGAAGCGCGCGGTGCCAAAGTATTGATTGTAACCAGTCGTTGAGCCGGTGCCGCCGCCCGTGCCGTAGTCGTGGTTGCCAAGCGTCACGCCATACGGGATGCCGTAGGCGCGCAGGGAAGTGGCGGGGTTCTCGATGGTCTTCATGGCACCATCAGGCACGAGCCACTCAGCGGGGACTGCATCGCCGTTTTGCACGATGTCACCCATGTGGCTGACGAAGGCGAGGTTCGGCATGGCGACCGAGTTCCGGTTGTCAAACAGCCACTGTGTCTGCGCGAAGTAAGTGGCGGAACGGCCATTGTTGTTGAGGTTCTCCGAGTAGAATTGCGTGTCCGGCAGCGTGGCGACGGTGAAATCCGCACCGGGAGTGGCTGGTGTCGTCTGGCGGCCATAAAACGTCACCGTCTGTGCATCGCCTTCAGGATCGGCGATGCTGGCGCTGATCGTGGTGGAGGAACCGATGCCCGTGGCGTTGTTCGCCGGTGCGGTGAGCGTGATGACCGGCGGTTGGTTCGAGTTCGGCATGACCGTGATGCTCACGGCGGTCGAGGTGGCAGTCGCGCCGTTGTTGTCCGTGGCTCTGGCAGTCAGCGAGTAAGTGCCCATCGCCACGGCAGTCCAGTCGAAGGTATAAGGAGAGGGTCCGGTGGTGTCCTCGCCCACCTTGGTCGTGCCCTGGAAGAACTCCACTTTGGTAATCGTGCCGTCGCTGTCCGCCGCATCCGCCGCAAAAGACACCAAGGCGGGGGCCATGCCGTTGTAAGCCACCGTGGGTGAGGTCAACGTTACCGTCGGTGCTGTGTTGGAGACAAACGGCGCGCCATCGACCCAGAGCGGGCCGTTGGTCAGCGTGCCCACGGGTGCTCCAGCAGTGCCAGGCGTGTTGGCCGTTGTCGTGCCGGTGCCCTCATTGACTCCGTAGCGGCCAATCAAGCCCGTCGCCGTCGCGATCTCTGTGTCCTTGGCCGCCGCGATCTCCGCTGCGCTGCGCGCATAGTTCCACACCCGCACTTCATCCATGCGCCCGGCGAAGGCGCCTTCGGGGACACCCGTGGAATTGAAGGCCGCGCCAACGCCGAAGTGCTGAATGCTGTCATAACGCGGCAGCGCATTCGCAGCGGCGGTCGCGGTGCCCACCTGCGCACCGTCGAGATAAACCTTCCATGTCGTTGTGGGACCGTCGTAACTCACGGCGGCGTGATACCACTGGTTGTTCACGATCGGCGTGTTCGCCGCCGTCACCGGGTAGTTTTGCCCGGCGGTGATGCCCGAGGCCGGATACGCTTCAAAATCGGCCACCAGCAGGCCGCCGGTGGTGACGCCGAAGAAGTAGTTGCAGTCGATGTTGCTGTTCTCACCCTCACCGCGGCCTTTGCCAAACAACGGCACCGCGCTCACACCGCCGCCTCCGGAACTTGATACGACGCCCGTGCCTTCCTTGCGGAACCAGCACTCCAGCGTGAAACCGTTGTTCGGCGGACCACCGGCGTTTAGCGCCGCTGCGGTGCCCATGGTGACATAATCGTTCACGCCGTCGAAATACAGCGCGGTCTTCGCTGGATCGGTGACCGCGCTTACGATCACCGCCGCGCTGGTCGTCACCGCGCTGGTGTTGTCCGTCGCACGTGCGGTGTAGCTGAGCACTCCGGCGGCGTAGCCGGTGTCGGCGAAGTTGTAAGGCGCTGTCGTGTCGGTGTTGATCACCACGCCGTTGCGCAAGAACTCCACCTGTGTGATCGAGCCGTCAGAGTCCGCCGCATTGGCGGTGAGCGTGTAGGAACCACTGCTCACCACGGCGGCTGCGCCAGCGGTGGGGGACGTGAGAGTGACGGTAGGGAGTGCATTCGAGCCTGCGGTGACGACCACATTGTCCAGACCATAGATCTGATCAGGCGAGTAGGTTTCAGCGTTATCATCCATCCAGCGCAGCAGGAGGTTGGAGCTACTGGCCCAGTTCGAGCCGAGGGTGACAACTGTATTTGCCACGGTGGTGACGCCGGTTGTGTTTGGCACCGTGGTGCTGTTCGAGTTCAGGGCGGCGACATTCGTCCATGTGGTGCCGTTATCGAGACTGTAGAAGAACCAATAGCCTGGCAGTTGATTTGCCGCCGCAGAGGTGGAAAAACGCCGGATGTCATAGGCAATCTGAAACGTGGTCAAAGCTCCGCCGCTGGTGTTCGTCAACGAAAGCTGGACGCCGATGCCAGAACCCGTGGTGGGAGAGGCGCCCAGTGCGCGGTCAGCGGTGGAGGCGGGCAGTGCATAGTTGTAGCCGTTCGTGTTGCTCGTGGCGGCGTAGGTAGTCGCTGCCACAAGGGTCGTCGATTGCGTGCCATTCGGCAGTCCCGCAGCGGGGATGGTGGTGGTCCATGTCGTGCTCGCGCCGCCAAGAGCACCGCGAATGGTCCAGCCTGCGGGCGGTGTCGTGCCAGACGTGCCCATGCTGTTAAAATTCTCCGCGTAGGTGGTCGTGAGATCGACTGCTTGTGCAGCCAAGGCGGTGAGCACGAGGAGTGCGGTAAGGATTTGTCGTTTCATCGGGAGGGAGGTGACGTGGTAATGGGGACGGGTGGTGTCGTGATGGAAATGGACGGTCCGGCGGTGCTGGCAGGCGGCACGGCAATGATCGGTGCTGGCGCTGGCGCGGCAGCTGCGACTGACTGTGCGAGATTCGCCGCCGCCTGCTCCGCGAGCCTGCTCATGGCATGCGAGCCACGCTCCAGATTCGGCAATGCGGCGAGGTGCGTGGCGAGCGCCTGCCATGCGGCGCGGGATGCTGCATGGCGTCCGGCTTGTGCGAGTAGTTGCGCACGTTTCGCCATCCACGGCTCCGGACGCGGCGCAGATTTTTGCATCGCCTCAATGCGTGAAAGCGCCGCATCGAAATGTCCGGCCGCGGTCTCGATCTCCATCGCCTTCAAAACGAGCGACGGCACCGCACCGACGGCTTGCAGTCCGCGTTGGAGCACCTGCACGGCCTCCTCGCCATGACCGCATGCCATCAGGGCCTCCGCCACTTCTTGAAACAGATCTGGCTCAGGATGCGGCGTTTTCTCCAACGCCCGGCGGTAGTCGTTTAAACACGGCTCGTCCTGTTTCAACTGCTTCAGCACTCGCGCCCGTTGCAGCAGGCCCTGCGGCTGGTTCGCATGTGCCATTAACAAATCATTGAGCACCGCCAATGCCGCCTCCCAGTGGCCCGCGAGCGCCAGCGCCTCGCCACGCACGAGTTCTGACTCCAGCATACCGGGAGCCAGTCGGTCGGCCCGCTCCAGATCGATCAGCGCCGTCTTCCAGTCCGCATGCTCCAGATGCAGACGACCGCGTTTCACATACAGCTCGGCGTTGTCCGGCTCCGCCTTGATCTGCGCTGAAATTGCCGTCTCCAGATCATGATAAGTGCCGTGCGCATGCAGGAGCGCCATGCTGCCGCACAGCCATGTGACCGCATACAGCAACAACTGCGCAGGAAGCAAAGAATGTGACGGCCAAGGATGCATGAACCGCATTCAAAGGACAAAAAACGCACCGGCGCATCGAAACGCAGTGACGCTTTCGACAGTGAGTTAATCGTCACAAACGCCGCGCGCAGTCCGCGCCAATGTCACGGTTCAGGCAGTGAGCAAACTGTCACTCGAACATGTTGGGCAGTCTGCGCCGCATGCGCCACGCATGCAGTGCCTGCTATTAGAGCGACGGAGTTCCTCCATGCCTCGCTAACCCAGCAACACCCGACACCTCTCGTGAAATTTATCTCCATGTCCCTCATCGGCCTGCTCGCCGCCACGACTGCCGCACTGGCGCAGACCACCGTGATCTCCGAGCCCTCCGGCTACACCACGCTCAATCTCCCCGCCGGTGCCAGCACCTTCGTCGGCCTCAATCTGGTGCCGCCAACCGCGTACGCAGGCACGTTTGATGTCGTGGCCGCCGACACCACGCGCCGCACCATCACGCTGACCGCCGCTGGCACCGGGTTGACCAACAATCAGTTCAACACCGTGCCGCATTTCATCGAAATCACCACGCCGGGACCGCGCCAGGGCATGAATACCGTGATCACCGGCACCTTCGCCAGTGGCAGCAGTATCGTTTTGCAGGATGCTCTGCCAGCAGACATCGTGAGCGGCGGCACCGTCACGATTCGCCGGTTGTGGACGCTGAGCACCGTCTTTGGAGCCACCAATCAGGCCGGACTCACCGGCGGCATCTCCAGCAACAGCGCGGACCTCATCCGCGTCCCCAACAGCGCCGCAGGGTATGATCAGTACTTCTATTCCACCGGCGGCTTCACCGGCATCGGCTGGCGTCAGATCGGCGCTGGCACCGCGAACAAGGCCAGCGTGCCGTTGTACTTCACCGATGGCTTTTACATCTTCAATCGTGGCGCGACCAAGTCCGTCACACTCCCCGGCACCATCAAGACCGGTCCCACGCAGGTGCTCATCGAGACGGGCAACAACTACCTCGCCAACCTCTGCCCGGTGCAGTCCAATATCACCAACCAGGGCCGCACACTGGGCAACAGCGGCTTGTACAACGGCACCACAAACGGCCTCACGGGTGCCACCTCCGCTGAAAACGCCGACTTGGTGCTCGTGCCAAATGGCGCAGGCTACATTCAGTACTTTTACTCCACCGGCGGCTTCACCGGAGTCGGTTGGCGCAAGATCGGCGCGGGTAGCACGGACCAGTCATCCACGCCGCTGGCCGAAGGCTGCTTTATTGTCTATCGCAAAGGCGCGCCGGTGATGGTCCAGCTCACGCAGGGCAGTTTCTGATCCCTCATCGTTCCTGCCATGCACAATCATCTGCTGTTCGGTCTCGCCGCTCTTTGGCTCAGTGTTGCATCCGCAGGCGCGGCCACCATCACCATCGACAATCTCAACGCCGCTGGGGATGGCGCATTCGGTCTTGCCGATAACTCAGGCACGCTCCTCACCACCGCCACTGGCCGCGTAATCATCGGCCGCATGACCATGAGCGATGCCAGCATCACCAACCATTTCAACCTTGGCAATATCGCGGACATCTGGGCCGCGTTTCAGCCCTTCGACACCGCCTTCAATCCCGATTCACTCGCCCCTGGAGCATTTCAACTCGACCGCATCGCCGACACTCGCGCCAGCCACAATGCCCTCGGCGGCAACGCCATTTATGTGTGGGCATGGAATAACACCAGCGCGACACCCGTGTCTGCCACCCAAGGTTTGATCGCGCATCTCTCAGATGTTTTTCCCACCGATCCCGAGTTGCCAGGTTCTCCCCTCACCGCCGTCGCTCATCTGCGTTCGCCTGCCGCTCTCGTTGTTGGTGCCGTTGGGACATCTTATGACTATAATCTCGGCAGTGGTCCACTGCCGACGTATCAGTTATCTGTCGCGGGTGCAGCGCCGGAGCCATCACGCGCCGCCTTGGCCCTGATCGGCGCATGCTTCGTGTTTTTCCGCCGCCGACGGTAGAAACCTGCGCCAGTGTGCGGCATGAAGCTCGACCGCCTCATCGCCAGTCATCACGCCATGGGGCGGCAGGCCGCGCATCACACCATCGCCGCAGGACGAGTGCGAGTGAATGATGTGACCGTGACCGACAGCCATCATCCCGTGGATCGTTTCACGCAGGTCAATCTCGATGACGCGATCATCCAGCAGCCGGAACGTGCGCTTTACCTCATGCTCCACAAACCGGCGGGCATTCTCAGTGCCACGAAGGACGCTCAACATCCCACCGTGCTCGATTTGATCGACGATCCTGACAAACACACACTGCACCTCGCCGGACGGCTGGACCGCAGCACTTCGGGGCTGGTGCTGCTCACCAATGACGGTCGCTGGTCGAAACGGCTGATGGCTGCCGAGGAGAAAGTGCCGAAGGTTTATCTTGTCGAAACCCTCGACCCCATTGCGCCCGAAGCTGTCGATGCTTTTGCCGCTGGATTCTACTTCCACACCGAGGACATCACCACGCTGCCTGCCGAACTGGTCATCCTGGGCGAACGCAGCGCCCGGCTGACGCTGCATGAGGGCCGCTATCATCAGGTGAAGCGCATGTTTCACCGCGTAAACAACCGCGTGCTGCGCCTGCACCGCGAGAGCATTGGCTTGATCATGCTGCCAGCGGATCTCTTGCCCGGGCAATGGCGGCAGCTCAACGCTACAGAAATTCAGGCAGCCGCCGCCAGCGTTTGAGGCCCCCGCTTCTGGTGAATCCCCGTTTTTTCAGCAATTCCGGCTTTCGCAGATGAATTTCAGCCGTTACTCTCCGCGCCTTGTGACCCCCCCGCGCATGTATCTCAGCATTTGGTTAGGCATCATGTTGGCAGCCGACACCGGCTGTACAACGCAAAAGGCCGCAAAGCCGGACCAGCTTGCCATCGAGCAGGCACGCAAAGCATTGCCAGTCGATGAAAAGGAGAATCCACTGGTAAAGCGGCTCAACAATCCTTCCTCGATGCCCGTCGTGCCGCCCGCCGGTGCGCGTACGTCGTATTCTTCCGTCAAGATCACGCAGCAGACACTGGCGATGACCTTTGACGACGGCCCGCACCCCAGCCTGACGCCGAAGCTGCTCGACCTTCTCAAAGAGCGGAACATCAAATGCACCTTCTTCCTCATCGGCCAGCAGGTGAAGATGTATCCCGCCATCGTGCGCCGCATCATCGCGGAAGGGCATGAGATCGGCAATCACACCTGGACGCATTGCAGCCTTACCAGCCGCTCCGATGAGCAGATCCGCAATGAGCTCAAAAAATCCGAGGATGCCGTCTATGAAGTGGCCGGTGTGCGTCCGCATCTCGTGCGTCCGCCTTACGGCGCGATCAACCAGCGCATCAAAGACTTCATAGTTAAAGAATTCGGCTACTCCACCATCATGTGGTCCGTCGATCCACAGGACTGGCGCCGCCCCGGCGTCGCGGCAGTGACCAGCCGTCTCGTCAATGGCGCTCATCCTGGTGCCATCATGCTCTCGCATGACATCCATCCGCCCACCATCACCGCCATGCCGGCCATGTTCGACCAGCTTCTCGCGAAGGGTTATCAATTCGTCACCGTCAGCCAGCTCCTGAACATGGAGAAGGCCTCGATGCCTGTTGGCGTGATTGTTCGTCCTGCCGAAGTCATCAGTGACAAAGATCCCAAGCCGCTGCCGCAGACCAAGCCGAAGGCTTGATCCCAGCGCTGTGCCTGAAAATAGAGAAAGCGCCCCAGGCGGAGCTGGGACGCTTTCAAACCCGCCTGTGCCGTCCGAATACAAAGGGCTCACGTATCCCATGAGACCAGGTGGGAACCCGCGTGATGAAGCTCTGTCTTCCAGTGAAGGCATGACATGTCACTTCAGCGCGTAGCCCCCGTAGCTAATGAATCGGGCCGGGCCACAAAGCTCGAAAACGAACACCGCAGGAAGTTAAGAAGCCGCACGGAGCGGCGGAAATTTCAAAGAGCAGGCCGGCGGCGAACTGCCAACCACAAGTCGCCAATGTTAGGCCTTGATGACGCTGCGATCAACCAGTGGCTCGTCATGAGTTAACATAACACGACGATTTGCAGTTCAGCCTCAGGAAACCTCGGTCATCCGCCGTTCTCTCCGCACTCAACCATGAAACACACGCTCCTGTTCCTCTCCCTGCTCGTTCTGCCTGCCGTCGCCCAAGACAAGGCCCTGCTCGACCTCGCGCTGGAGCCACCGCTGATCAACACGCAGCCCGGGCCTGAATACAACGCGGACAAACGCCCCGGCAACATGATCATCGGCCTCGACCGCACACCGAAAGGCCGCTTGTGGGCCGCGTGGGTCGGCAATGGTGATTCGCCGAATGGCTTCTTCATGCTCGCGACGAGTGATGATGATGGCAAAACGTGGTCGAAGCCGCGTGTCGTCATCGATCCGCAGGATGGTGAACTGAACGGCGTGCGCTACGAACGCCGTGCGCTCGTGGGCAGTCTGTGGACCGATCCGCAGGGCCGTTTGTGGTGCTTCTTCGATCAAAGCCTCGGCTACTTCGACGGCCGCTGCGGCGACTGGTTCATCCGCTGCGATGATCCCGATGCCGCCGAGCCGAAGTGGACCGCGCCAGTGCGCTTTGCGGATGGCTGCACGCTGAACAAGCCCACAGTGCTCTCGAATGGTGACTGGCTGCTCCCGGTTGCGCTCTGGACTCGCGACCGCATGGGCGGTCCCGGCGTGGACCAGGAAGCACACAAGGATCTCGACGTGATCCGCATGGCGAACGTCTTCGCTTCGACTGACCAAGGCAAAACGTGGACGCGCCGCAGTGGTGTGGCCTTTCCGCGCACCGACTTCGACGAGCACATGATCGTCGAGCGCAAGGATGGCAGCCTGTGGATGCTTGCGCGCACGAAGGACGGCATCAGCGAGAGCGTTTCGAGCGACAAAGGCGTGACGTGGAGCGAACCACAGCCTTCCACCATCCAAAACCCCAGCGCACGCTTCTTCATCCGTCGCCTTGCTTCGGGTAAACTCATCCTCGTAAAGAATGGGCCGATCAATGTGCGGCTGCCGAATCGCACGAACTTGAAAGCGTTCTTGTCGGACGACGATGGCAAGACCTGGGGCAAAGGCCTGCTCATTGATGATCGCGCTTCTGTCTCCTATCCCGATGGTTTCCAGGCTCCGAATGGCGACATCCACATCCTCTATGACTGGAACCGCCACACCGACGGGGAGATCCTGCATGTGAAGTTCACCGAGGAGGACATCCTCAAGCAGGCGGAGCTTGGCAAGCTGACGATGGACCCGGAGGAGATCAAACGCCGCGCCACAGTCGGCAAGACCGTGGTCAACAAGGCGCTCGCTCCCAAGCTGCCGAAAAACATCACGCCTGATCCGAAATGGGCTGCGCAGGCGATTGAAGACGCGAAACAGGACTTCAAGAGCATCCCTTACGACGGCATCACACCGAACAAGATGGTCTGCGACACCACGCTGCGCGAACTGCCCGACGGCTCGTGGATTCTCTTCATCCTCGCCGGTGGCGACACCGAACCCAGCCCGCTGAACTACACCGGCGTCACCCGCAGCACGGATCAGGGCAAGACTTGGACGCCGCTGGAGCGCTTCGATGTCGGATTCCCGCGCGAAGGCAAAACCATCGGTCAGGGACCGACGGAACTCATGATCCACGGCCAGCGCAGCACGCTGTTCTTCTCCACGCACTCGAAGCACTGGGCGAATGACTGGCGCTCGTGGTTCCTCACCAGCGACGACTCCTTCAAGACCTGGAGCAAGCCGATGGAAGTCCCCGGACGCCTCAAGGAGCGCACTTTCATCCGCAAGCACATCGTCTGCAAAGACGGCCGCATCATGATCCCGTTCCAGCATTACATCGGCCCGGATGACGAGCAGGACAAAGCGCCGCTTGACCGCGCCTTCACCAATCCACGCAACGGCGTCCTCATCAGCAGCGACGGTGGCAAAACCTGGACCGAGCACGGCAACATCCGCCTCACGCCAAACAGCCGTTACTTTGGCTGGGCGGAGAACGATCTCTTCGAGCATCCCGATGGCCGCATCACCATGGTCATCCGTGCTGACGGTCTCGGCGGCCTACTCTACAAGGCGGAGAGCAAGGACGGCGGCAAAACCTGGCCCGAATTCGCCAGTGTCACGAACATCCCCAATCCCGGCAGCAAAACCACGCTCTACAACCTCGGCGGCGACACCGTCGCCATCCTGCACAATCCCAACAGCAAGCACCGCAGCCCCATGGCCCTATGGATCAGCTTCGACGGCATGAAGACCTGGCCGTATCAACGTGTGCTCCAGCAGGAATCCGTCGATGGCCCCAAAGGCCGCATGAACTACCCCGACGGCTTCGTCAGTGCTGATAAACAATGGCTTCACTTCGCCTTCGACGACAATCGTCACCGCGCCGTGCATTACTCCGCGAAGCTGCCGCCACAGTAGCCGTCAGGAAAGTAGCCGTCATCGCTCCGCGTGACGAGCACAGCGCTCCGCCTGCAAAACAGATTCACGAACTTCGGTAGCACATCGCTTCGGCGAAAGCCCAATGCTCATCACGCGGAGCGATGATGGCTACTATCGCATCACCGGCGGCTGACCGGTGGCCTGCAGCACGGAATGCCAAAGTTCCTGCGTGGGATCGACCTTGCGGCGGCCATGGATCACCATTTCAAGCGGGAGATGAACAAACGAACCATGCCAGCGACCTACAAGCATCCCTGTCTTGCCAGCGATGGCGGCATGCACAGCGGATTGAGCCAAACGTGAGCAGTACACGTTGTCCGCTGCATTCGCGGGCACGCTGCGCACGATGTAGCTGGGGTCGATGTATTTGAGGTTCACCTCGGTGCGGCGCTGTTTGAAGAAAGCATTGATGCGGTCCTTTAAGAAGTGACCGATGTCGCCGTAGCGCTGGTTGCCGCTGGCATCCGTGGTATTGCTGGTTTGCATGAGATGCTGCCCCGCGCCTTCGGCCACAACGATGACCGAACTGCCACGCTTGTTGAGCCGGTAGCGCAGGCTTTCCAGCAATCCGCCTTCGCCTTCCAACTCGAACGGCACTTCAGGAATGAGCACGAAATCGACGTTGCTCCCCGCCAGCGCGGCATAGCAGGCGATGAAGCCGGAATCACGCCCCATGAGCTTCACTAGGCCCACACCGTTCACCGCGCCCGTCGCTTCAGTGTACGCACACTTCACGGCCTGCACGGCGGCGGCAAAGGCGGTCTCGAAGCCGAAGCTCTTGTCGAGATAACGGATGTCGTTGTCGATGGTCTTCGGAATGCCAACCACAGCCTTCTTCAAGCCGCGCTTCTCGATTTCCTTCACAATCGCCGCCGCACCGCGCAGCGTGCCGTCACCACCGATGACGAACAGAATATCGACGTTCATGTCCTCCAGCGTGTCCACCATGTCGCCGATGTCCTGCTGGCCGCGCGAGCTGCCGAGCATCGTGCCGCCGAAGTTGTGCGCCTGCTCCACCGAACTTGGCCGCAGCACCACCGGCGTGTGCCCATAGCGCTGCACCAGGCCTTCGTAGCCATAACGGAAGCCGTAGATGCGGTTGATGCCGTATTGCAGCGCGCACTGGTTCACGATGCCGCGAATGATGTCGTTCAAGCCCGGCGACAAACCGCCGCAGGTCACGATGCCGACCGTCGTCTTCGCCGGATCGAAGTAGATCATCTCCCGCGCACCCGCTTCCTCAAAGCTGGGCGTCGAAACATCACGGCCATCTTCCAGCAGATGGCTGTGGTACAAAATGCGGTCACGCGCCCCGCTTTTGAACGGCGCCTCCACGCCGCCAATACGGTGCAACGGCGAGTGAAACAGGCAGGGGCCGAGAGACGGGATGGCTGTATCGAGCGGAGCGGGAGTCATGATTGGTCTGGCTGAGCCTCTGGTAGAGCAAGAGGGATGCCATTCGCAATCCTCCTCGCATTGACCTGACACAAAATGGGATTTGGAACGTTTCAGGCCGCTCAAACCACATGAAGCTCCTTCTCCTCGCCCTCCTCTGCCTCACCAGCACCCTTCTCGCGGCCGATAAGCCAAACATCGTCATCATCTTCATCGACGACCTCGGCTACGCGGACATCGGCCCCTTTGGAGCCACAAAGCAAAAAACGCCGAACCTCGACAAGATGGCGCGTGAGGGCATGAAGCTCACCTCGTTTTACGCCGCGCCCGTTTGCAGCGTTTCTCGGGCGCAAATGATGACCGGTTGCTACGGCGCACGCATCTCCGTGCCGGGCGTGTATTTCCCCGGCCACACCAATGGCCTCAATCCCGCCGAAACGACCATCGCCGAGCATATGAAGCAGCAGGGTTACGCCACCCAGTGCATCGGCAAGTGGCACCTGGGTGATCAGCCAGAGTTTTTGCCAACCAAGCAAGGTTTCGATCACTACTTTGGCATTCCTTACTCCAACGACATGGAGAAGACCGCGAAGGAAACCGGCGCGAAAGTCGTGCCGCTGATGCGCGATGATAAAGTGGCCGAACTCCTCAACGACGAGGCCCAGAGCCGCATCGTCGAGCGCTACACCGATGAAGCACTCGGTTTCATCCGCACGAACCAAGAGAAACCCTTCTTCCTCTACTTCCCGCACACCGCCGTGCACACGCCCATCCACCCAGGTGCCACCTTTGCAGGAAAATCCGCCAACGGTCGCTTCGGTGATTGGGTGGAAGAGGTGGACTGGAGCGTCGGTCGTGTGCTCGACACACTGCGCGAACTGAAGCTCGATAAAAACACCCTCGTCGTCTTCACCAGCGACAACGGCCCCTGGCTCATCAAAGGCGCCGACGGCGGCAGCGCACTGCCGCTTCGCGGTGGCAAAGGCAGCACTTGGGAAGGCGGCGTGCGCGTGCCCACGCTCGCCTGGTGGCCTGGCAAGATCGCTCCCGGTAGCGTGTGCGATGCCGTCGCTGGCACCATCGACATGCTCCCCACGTGCGTCTCGATTTCTGGCGGCAAAGTCCCCGCTGAGCCAGTCATTGATGGTCGCGACATCTCGCCGCTGCTCTTTGGCAAAACCAAAGAGTCACGGCGTGACGCCCACTACTACTTCGCCAGTTACAATCTCCAAGCCGTGCGCCAGGGCCCATGGAAGCTCGCCATTGCCACTCAAAACGAAACCATGGGCAAAGAAGCCGCCGCTGACGCGAAAGTAAATCCGCGCCTCTACAACCTCGACACTGAAATCAGCGAACAAACCAACCTCGCCGCCCAACATCCCGACATCGTCGCCAAGCTCCAAGCCCTCGCCACCCAGATGGAATCCGAGATCGGCGGCAAAGCACCGAAAGCCCGCCGCCCTGCCGGAGAAGCCACCAATCCGCAGACGCTTTATCCCACCAGCGATGCGCCACGCGGCAAGAAGAAGGACGCGCCGAAGAAGGGCAAGAAGTAGCTTGTGCGGCCATGAACTTCCGCATCCTCGCCACCCTCCTGCTGCTCACCTCCTGCGGTCGCAGCGCCGGTCCCGCCGCGCGTGAGAAAGAACTCACCTATCTCCGCAGCGTCGTGCCTGATGATTTGCTGGAGTTCGCTCACATTGAAGTCCCTGCCGTCGAAAACGTCTCCATCATCGGCGAAGGCGCGTCCCAGCACCTCGGCATGCATGTGTTCCCCGGCCAGAAGAAACTCAATGGCGGCATCCGTGCCGAGGTCAGCGTCGATTACCCGCACAAGCAGGGCGACCCCGTGCGCTACGCGTGGCGCTTCATGGTGCCGAAGGGTTTCGTGTCCGATGCGCCAAAGAACCGCTGGTGGATCATCGGCCAATGGCACGACCAGCCGGATCGTGCCCGTGGCGAAAGCTGGGACGGCTTTGCCTCCAAGAGTCCGCCCATTCTCCTCGGTCTCGGTGAATTGCAGGGCAAGCTCGGCATCGGCATCGCCTACGGCCCCGATCAATCGCAGAAACACGGCCCCATCTTCATCGAGCCCGGCAAATGGCACAGCATCGCCGTTGAAATCCGCTGGTCGCAAAAAGCCGACGGCAAAGCCACCTTCTTCTTCGACGACATGTCAAAACCCGTCGCCACCGCCACCGGCCCGAACATGCACAACGACTTCCAGCACTTCCTCAAGCTCGGCATGTATCGCCATCCCGAGATCGAAACCGACAACTGGATCTACATTGATGATTTGAAGATCACGAAGTCGTGAGCTTGTACTCGTGCTGGTGGTCCAATGAAAATGCGTTAACTGCAAAGCGGCGAAAATTGCGCAAGTAACGCAACACTGGCGATTGCATCTACCTTTTCGGATGCCAGAAGTGGGAGAGCCAAAACGTGTCATCCGCAACGAGGCACCTCGAGTTTTCTAGTGAGCCCCAGCGCCGACAACTGTTGCATGAAAACAAAGCAGCAATGACTGCGTCGGAGATTGCGCTCTTGCCACCAGGCAGGTCGGCTTTTACGATCAAGCTCATCTCATGAAATCACCCTTCCTCGCTTCGCTGGCCCTGCCGCTCCTGCTCACGCAATGTGTCGATCCTTATTATGGCCCGGGCGGTGGTGATCCGTATGCCAATCCTTATCGCCAGGACATGCGTGATCAGGGTTCGCAGCTGAACCGCCAGGCCTATGAAGTTGGCCAGCAGGATGGGCGGTCGGATGCGCAGCAGCGCCAGAGTCAGAATTACAATCGCTACCCGTCGCGTTTTGATCGCAACACGGAGATGGCCTACCGCGATGGTTACAACCAAGGCTACAGCCTGATGAACCACAGCCAGGGTGAACTCGGCTACGGCAATCAGGGTGCGGCGCAACAACCGCCTGCCCGCGATCCTGCCTACAATCAGGGCTACGACTACGGTCTGCGTGATCGCACGGGCGGACGCGTGGCTGATCCGGCGGCGCAGGTGGGCCGCTATGATCCGCGTTACCGCTCCAGCTTTGAACGCGGCTACTACGACGGCTACAATTCGAACTCCACGCAGAATGCGCCGTCGAATCCGGGAAGCGGGAGCCTGTGGTTCCGTTAATTGCGGAACCGCTTCGAAGGCCACAAAAAAATCACCGCCATGGCAGTGCCGTGACGGTGATTTGGTTTGGAAGTAAAACGGGCTGAGCGCCGGTTATTCCTGAGCGGCAGCTTCAGGAGCAGCGACGGCCTCGGCGGCGACTTCGACAGCCTTGACCTTGGGGGTTGCGGCCTTTTTGGCGGCAGGTTTCTTGGCCGCAGCTTTCTTGGCGGGCTTGGCTTCGGATTTGGCGGTGCGCGCTTTGCGGGAGACGCCAGCCTTGGCGAGGGCCTTCTTACGGGCGAGATAAAGCTTACGGCGGCGGCGTTTGACGATTTTGTTCAGTTGTTGACCCATGATGGATGATCGGTTGTCTTTGGCAGTTTGAGGGCGGCAAGAGTTCCACCGATCAAGGTCGAATCAAGACCAATTACGGCTGGTTTCCGGCCGATTGGAGCGAATGCGGGCGTTTCAGTGGTCCGTGCGGACGGATCAAGGCTTCTTGTCGTCCGGTTTTGGCTCGGAACTGGGACTGGGGGCCTCGACCTTCGGCTCTTGGCGCGGTTCAGTCTTGCTGGCGGCGGCCTGCTGCGACGGCGGCACTTTGAACAGCTTGCCGGTGTAGGGGCACTTGACCGTTTGGCCAGTGGTCATGCCGGAGACATCCACGAGCTGGGTTTTGCCAGCGTACGGGCTGTTGACCATGTTGACTCGGCCAGGAATAGACGTGCCGTAGGGCATATCGGCGGCGGGTTTGGCGGTAGCGCCACCATTGCTGGTCGGAGACGGGTTCGACTTGCTGGCGGGCGGATTGTTATTTACGACCTGCGGTGCCGATGATGGCTCCTCCAAGGGAATATTCACACTCGGGCTGCGGTCATTCGAACTGCCACTGGACTTCTTACGAGGGGCAGAGCGCGAGGCGACTTTGCCGGAATTTGAGGAGGGCGCACTGTAGTAGCGGTTTTGCGAGTAACCAGATGACCGAGTTGAACTGTATGGAACACGGTTTGTCGTTCCATTACCCCACCACCACGACGACCACAACGAGGTGGTGGCACCGTAGCGCGGCGCGGAGCTGCTGCTGCGGGTGGCGGCATAGCGCTGCGGATGCGCAGTGCTGGTGCGAAGCGGTGGCGACTGGCGCTGTGATTCGTAGTTCCAGTAGGTCACAAGGCCGTTTGCTTTAATGTACTGCCAGGCCTGACGGGATGGCATGGAACACTGGCACAACACAAGAGTGGCCGACAGCATGACGAGCGCACGCATGGCGCAGGCGGTGGAACAACGTGAGGCTTTCATGGTTTGCAGGAGATGAATGTTGTGTGTCGATGCGGAAAGAACTTTTCCGCATGATTTCGCCGAATGCTGACAGAAATTCGTGAGTAGAGCAAGAATTCCGACATGCAAAATCTTGCTGTCAGAGGCCTTGTTGCCAAATTTTCATAGCAACTAGGCTGAGTGATCATCACGCTGCTTGAGCAAGACCAATCTCCTGCATATTCAAGAAACATGAAGGGTCAGGACCCGAGAGATCTCCGGTCATTTGCAAGGCGCGCACGCGGAAGCCGCCGCCGCAGACATCGAGTCTTTGCGTGGGGCACTTTGATCAACTCCGCGCCACGACCGCTATAAACCAAGTGGTAGCAGCACACGCGTTCGATGTCCTCACGCTCGACAAATTGCAGCGGCGGGGTCTGTTCCAGACGATAATAAGGGGATGTTCAGCGGCGGAGGCTGCCGCTATGGCAGCGGCTTCGGCTGCGGCGTCAGCATCGCGGATTTTTTTTCCGGCGTCTTGTCTCCGGCAAATTTGCCGCCTGTCGGCTGACCGTCGATCACAGCAGAAACACGGGCACCGTCGGCCGGAAACGGAATCGGTGTCATGCACAGCACGTCGCCCTCCTTCGGCGCTTTTGCCGCGTTGGCGGAGACGACGATGTGCTTGTCCGTGCCGAAGATGGGCTCCACAAACATGCGCCGCAGCGTGTTCTGCGGCGTGATGAGGATGATCTCATCTCCCGCACGCACGGCGGCACGGGAAATGATAAAAACATCGTTCAATGCATCGCCTTCGATCTCCGCCTCGATGAACTGGCCGATCTTCAGCGGCGGCGCACCATCGGCGCGTTTGGCAAAGGGGTTGTCGATCTGCGCCACAGCGGTGGTCTGGCGTGTTTCCGCATCCAGCGCACTCTCCACGCGCACCAGCCGGCCATTCCACGTCACGCTCTTGCCAGCGGCAGTCGTGCGCAGTTTCACGTTCGCGGCAGGGAGGACATCATTCGCATCACGATAACGTTCCGGCAGCTTCACGTGCTGACTTTCGCGTTCCGGGAGCGGCAGGCGCACTTCGACGAAGTCCGTGGCAAAGATACGGCCCAGGGTGGTGCCCGGCGTCACATACTGGCCCACATCGGCGGTCTGCTCCAGCACCTGCCCCGCATACGGCGCACGGATGATCGTGCGCTGCGTATCACGCTGCGCTTTCACCACGCGGGCCTCGGCGGCGGCCACATCGGCCTGGGCGCGTGCGACCTGCGGTGTCCGTGAGACGAGTTCGCCAGGAGTGCCCTGGCGGCCCAGCGCCTTCCAGTTTTCCAGTGCCTGCTCGGCCTTCGCCTGCTCTTCGACCAGCGTGACCTTCGCCAGCGCCACAGCGGCTCGTGCCACCGTCACCGCCGTTTCGTAATCCACCGGATCGAGCTTGATCAGCACCGCGTCCTTCTCAAAAAAACCGCCAGGTCGAAACGACGGACTCACCTCCACAATCATCCCCGCCACCTCCGGCAGCAGCGTGCTGCGCGTGCGCGGCTGCACTGCGCCCTGCGAGGCAACGCGCACCGGATACGTCGTCTTCTTCAACGTGATGCCTTCGACCGACACGAGCACCGGCCGCGTCTCCATCGCCTTCAACTCCGGTTTGTGCGTGATCAGCCACCAGCCATACCAGCCGCAGGCGGCCAGGATGATGAGGGGGAGCAGTGCGCGGATGATTTTAGCCATGTCAGAAGGTAAAACGTCTGAAAATGCGCCCGGATACAGCCCGCGCACGATTTAATCCGCGAAAAGCAGCTTCACAGCTTCGCGAGGCTGTCGTCCAGCGCGGCGATCACCGTGCCGATGCTGGCCTCGGTCTCGTCGCCCATGTTTGAGACGCGGAAGGTCTTGCCCTTCAGCTTCCCGTAACCGCCGTCGATGATCATGCCGTGGTTCTTCTTCAACAGGCCGATCAAGGCCGCCACGTCGATGCCCTTGTTGTTCGCCACGCAGGTCAGCGACTTGGAGCGATAACCTTCCGGCGCGAAGAACTCGAAGCCGTGGCGGATCACCCAGTCATGCACCATGCCGTTGAGCTTGGTGTGACGTGCGTAGCGATTGTCCACGCCTTCGGCGAAGATCTTCTTCAACTGATGGCGCAGGCCGTAGATCAGCGAAATGCACGGCGTGCTCGGCGTCATGCTCTTCTCGCCGTTCGCCTGGAACTCCAGGAAGTCGAAGTAGTAGCCGCGGTCATTGATCGTGGCGGCACGCGCCATCGCTGCGGGCGATGCGGTGAACAGCGCCAGGCCCGGAGGCAGCGCGAAAGCCTTCTGGCTGCCCGTGAGCAGCACGTCGAGGCCGAGTTCGTCGAAATTCACCGGCACCGTCGTGAAACCGGACACCGAATCCGTGATGAACATCACATCCGGGTACTTCTTCTTCAGCGCCGCGATCTCCGCGATGGGGCTGAGCACGCCGGTGGAGGTTTCATTGTGAATGAAGGTCACCGCGTCGAACTCGCCGGTGGCGAGACGCTTGTCGATCTCATCGGCCATCACCGGCTGGCCCCAGTCCACGGTGTAGGCCTCCGCCTGCTTGCCGCAGCGCTTGGAAACGTCGTGCCACTTGTCCGAAAACGCGCCGTTGCAGCAATTGAGAACCTTTTTGGCCACCAGGTTGCGGATGCAGCCCTCCATGATGCCGAAGGCCGACGACGTGCTCAAAAACACCAGCCCCTTCGTGCCGAACAGCGTCTGCAGCATCGGCTGGATTTCGGCATACAAATCCTGGAATCCCTTGCCGCGATGCCCGATCATCGGCTGCGTCATCGCAGCAAAGGTGTCAGGGGAAACTTCGACGGGACCAGGGATGTAAAGTTTGACGTGAGTGCTCATGCGTTTGGGGGAAAGGGAGCGCCGAGTGTATGGCGTTCAGCCACTCACGCAAGGGCTGTGTGGACTGCTCACATCTGATCAGAAAGTGGGGGATTGCCCCTCAAATGCCATCGCGACAGACGCGCCTACTTGTCGCAAGTCGAGTCACAGGTCGAGCAAATCCCAACGTTCGAGATACTCGTTGGTTCGATCGTGAAAATTGCGAACGGGGTTATCAACGTGCGCCTGTCCGTTTCGACCTGGCTTGGCTAACCAGTTGCTGTGGCCGTCCCGAACGTACTTGGCGACTGCCGCGCTGGGAACAATATGGTAACGTGGTCGCTCCAATGGTTCGCCAAGCGCAACGAAGACGTAGAAATGATTCTCGGAGTGAAATGACTCGCTCTTGTCGCTTAAAATCCAGATGTTTCGGGCCTGGCTGGTCTTGCATTGTATGGTCACGGAACGACTGGCTGCGGCGTTCGTGGCGAGGATGTCGATCCCACGGGTATTGCGCAGGGAGATAGAAGCGATGTATCCGCGCCGGGAAAGCTCGGCAGCAACAAAATACTCTCCTGCCACGCCAGCGAGTACAGGTGTTGTCTTGGTATTTGCTTTTGTTTTCACTGCGCGCTCTCAAGATTTAACCAACTTGTGGATGAGAAACAAGTCTGTCGAGTGCGGCATAGCTTTATGGGCCGAGGTTTCATCATGCACCACGTTTCGTGTTTGATCGGCAGCCTTGGCTCACCCCACCCCCACCAGACCTTCAGCGTCTTCACATCTCGCAGATGCGCCTCGCGGAACTCCTTCAGCACGGCGGGATCGGTGGCCTTGCCTTCGAGGTATTCGAGATGCAGTGAGATCGGGCCGCTGTAGCCCTTCTTCAGCAGCATCTTCGCATCATCGGGATTCATCTGGCCTTCGCCGAGCGGACAGGTTTCGATCTTGCCACGTCCGACCCATTTGAAGTCCTTGAAATACGCCGTGCGTGAAATGCCAGCAGTGAACGCCGAAGATAAAAGTCTCATGACCAGTCGGGCGGGCGGGTGATGCTGACTGTCCCTGCAAGTTGAACGGTGGCGGGCAGTTGATGGCGGGGAATGTCGGTGAGGGGTAGGAGCTTGCAGTTCACCTGCATGCGCTGGTAGTTGTCGTTGCGGCGCTGCTGCCGCTCATCCTCAAGAGCGGGGATATAGACGTGAATTTTGATGCGCGGGTGGTTCTGGCGCACCCACTCGACGGCTGGTTCCAGATCGGAGTCGCCAGAGACGATGATGAGAGTGTCGGCCCGGTCCTTGATGGCATCGTCCATGAGGTGGACGGCGATGTTCACATCCGTCTTCTTTTCCTCCGCGACCTGATACTCCAGATGGCGGATGCAGTCCCGTGCCTGACAGGTGACGGTGCGCTCCTGATACTTGCCATGGATGATCTGGACCTTGGGCAGGCTGGTGAGCGCCTTCAAGTAGCGCTGCTGGCGGTCACGGCGAGGGCTGAGGTGTCGCTTGGGTTCGACGAGTGCGGTGAAGAGTTTCACGGCGACGACATCATCGTCCAGACGGAGGGTTTCAAAGAAGGACTGAAGGTTTAGCCACTTCCAGGCGGGACGGTGGATGAAGACGCCGTAATACCAGTTGAAGGCGTCCACATAGACGATGCAACGTTTGCGCGGCGGTGGTGGTGGGAGGGCGGCGGCGTCACTCATGGGATGAAGATGGATAATATAGTTGACGCTGGCGCTGGAATGAGGACAATCGGGCAACTACTCGCAATTGCGATGGGGTGATCCGCAAGGGTTGCCCCGCTTTTTTTGCCCTGATGAAACGACAGATGGGCCGGATTCATGGAATGACGAGGGATCAGTAGCTGCCCACGCTCACATGGCGCGTTTTTTCTGAGTAGGCGTGCTTCTGCTCCAGATAGATTTCGACTTCCTTCGAGAACTGCAACCGGTCGGCGGTGATCACCTGAGGGGCTGCGAGCTGCGGCTTGGTCGCGACGTGCTGGCTGCGGCTGGTCAGCTCTTGAAGCGCTTGGGTGAGTTGCTTGGTGGCGTCAGTCACGGCAGTGGGTGGAGATGGAAACGGTGGTGCGGCAGAGTTTTTAGCTGGCTGGCTTTTTGCCTTATCGGGGCAACCAGCGCAAGAAAAGAATGGGAAGGGGTGAGGCCCAGTATCACGCCCATCCCAGCCAATTGTGCAGCGTCTTCACATCACGCGCATGCGCGGCGCGGAACTCCTTCAGCACGGCGGGATCGGTGGCCTTGCCTTCGAGGTATTCGAGATGCAGTGAGATCGGGCCGTTGTAGCCCTTCTTCAGCAGCATCTTCGCATCATCGGGATTCACCTGACCTCCGCCATCCAGTTTCCTTTTTGTTCCAAATATTCGTGGCATCTCAAGGCCGCATTGTGTGCGCGCCAGTAGTCGCTGGCCGATGCGCAGCTCCATGAGCACGGACTTGATGACTTCGATGGTCTTACTCATCGTCACTGTCCTCCAGCGCGGCCTCGATGAGCCGTCGTTCCTTCTCGATTTCCAAGCGCAATTGTTCCTCCGTTGGCAGGCAGAGCATGTATTTGGAGGTGAAGATCTGCTTCCGGTCACTCAGCACGGAGTAGCGAGCCACCGTCTCGTTCTTTTCCGTGCAGAGGATGAGGCCGATGGTCGGGTTGTCATCCGCGGCCACAAAGAGGTCGTCATACATCCGCACATAGCCGTCCATCTGACCCACATCCCCATGGGTCAGTTCACCCACCTTGAGGTCAATGAGCAGGTAGAACTTCAGGCGACAGTGATAAAACACGAGGTCGATGTAGCGGTCCTGTTCCTCAATGCGGATGTGCTTCTGCCGGGCCACGAAGGCAAAACCGCTGCCCAGCTCCAGCAAGAAGCGTTGCAGGTGCGTGATGATGGCCCGCTCCAGGTCGGACTCGTGAAATTCGGCGATGTCCGGCAGTCCCAAAAACTCCAGCACATAGGGATGCTTCAGTGCCTCGATGGGCGTGCTGCCGGGGATTTGCAGCTTGCGGCCTTCCGCCAGCATTTTCTCGGGCTTCGTGCTCTTGAGCAGACGCTCGTGGTAGAACGACTGAATCTGCCGCTCCAGCGTGCGCTTGTCCCAGCCTCCGGCGATGGCCTCATGCTCGTAAAAGTCCCGCGCATCGAGGTTCTCCACCCGCATCAGAGCGCGGTAGTGCGACCAAGTGAGCTGGGGTGAGAATCCCTGCGGCGATTCGTCACCCGTCGGGCGACTTTTCTGGGGTACTGCCAATTCTCTCCCCGCTGGGGAGGGAATTGCCGCCACATCCAATTCCGTACCCGCTGGGTACTGAATTCCCATCTCGGCCAATTGTGCGCCCACTGGGCGCACAATTTGAGTTTGGCCAAATTCTCCACCCGTCGGGTGACTTTTGTCTGGCCGGACCAATTTCCTCCCCACTGGGGAGGAAATCTCCACCTCGGACGATTGTGCGCCCGGTGGGCACATAATTTTGGGATCCAAAGTGTCGAACCCAGATTCCCTTCCCACCGGGGAGGAAATCAAAATCCGATCCGAATAGGCCACATAGAAACGCCGGAAATTCTGAAGCGTGGTGGGCGCGTAACCCTGCCCATACCGCTCCGTCAGCCGTGCAGACAGGTCTTCGACGACTTTCTTGCCATACGCCGCCCGCTTTTCACCGCCCTGCAGTTCCTGGACGATCTCCCGCCCAATCAGCCAGTAGGCCAGCACCATGTTGCTGTTCACTGCCCGGACAACATTGCCCCGCGCTTGATCGAGGATGGACACGACGCGCCCAAACAGCGCTTCCGGTTCCTTTGCGGTCACTTTCCGTTTCGGTTTGCTCATGGTTGGTCTCCAGTGCTGAGTTGCTTCACCACGCGCCGCGGCTGCCCCACCTTCAGCAGTCCCGCGTGCGCCTGGCGTTTCCCTTCGGTTTGAACTGCTAAGAATTCTTTAGCAGTTGCTAAGAAAACCTTAGCAACTGAATCTTCAGCCAATTCCTTCTCAGCGAAGATGTTCTTGAGGTGCATCAGCACGTTTTCCGGCGTCGTCTCAAAGAGCAGCCCCATGTTTTTCTGCGACAGCCAGATCGTGCCATCCTGCACCCGCACCTCCACGCCGTCGCCGCCCGTCTGATAGGCGAAGGTGAGAAACTCCGCCGTGCTGTTACGGAGACGCACGCTGTTCGGTGATTTCTTTTTCGGCATGGGCGTTTCCCTGTCTAGGGTTTCGGGGCGGGGATGTCTGCGGCGGTCTTACTCATCGTTGCTGTCGAAATCACTCACCGTCAACGGCGGTCAAGTCTTGGCGGGGGTGAAGATTTCGTGCCTGCCAATGTGGGCCAAAAGCAAGCCTTCGGCGCTGTAGGCCGACGACTGGGTGAGGCTGTCAAAGCGGAAGTCGCGCCGCTGGAGCCGGCCTTTCCCCAGGTAACCCCACTCGGCGAAAAGGATGGACTGGCGGCGCTGTCGCCATTTTTAGCTTCGTCAGGGTTCTAAGGCGAAAAATCATGGCCTAACTGAAGGGGTTTCCGGTAAAAGCCAGTTCCGTGCCGCAACCGTTGACATCAAACTTCAACAGGGGTCTCACGCCCATCCCTGCCAGCCCTTGAGCGTCTTTACATCACGCCCATGCGCGGCGCGGAACTCCTTCAGCACGGCGGGGTCGGTGGCCTTGCCTTCGAGGTATTCGAGATGCAGTGAGATCGGGCCGCTGTAGCCCTTCTTCAGCAGCATCTTCGCATCATCGGGATTCATCTGGCCTTTGCCGAGCGGACACCGAAAGATGCCTGGCTACTTTGCAGCGTTCATTCACGCGAAGCCGATGGCCTCAAGCTGCGCCTGACGGGCGAGTGTGAGGGTGCCGGTGCGGCGGGCTTTGCGCTGGGCGGCACACCAGTTCCACAGCCCTGGGTCGCGCGTCTTGGACGGGTGCAGGTGGCCGTGCTGCTGGTGGAGGGCACGCAGGCTGTCGAGGTGGCGGAGCCAGGTAACGTCGTGGGCGGGTTTGGGACCGTGCTGGTCGGGGCGCGGGGAGAAGACGGGGCTGTTGTCCGGTTTCCAGACGAAGCTGAGGGCGTCGAGCCGGGCACGATGTGCGGTGCTGAGGCGCCCTTTACGGGCGGCTTTGCGCTGTTTTTCGACCCATGTAACGAGCGGTTTGTCCTCCGTCCAGGAGACGGGAACGCGGCTGTGACCGAAGCGTTGATGGAAGGCAGTGAGGCGGGCGTATTGGGCGTCCCATGCGTCGGCCAGATGCTGCCGATAGGTTTTGCCGGGGCTGGAGGGATTGTCCCAATCGAAGCCGAGGGCGTCGAGGCGGGTGATGCGGTCCGCGCTGAGGACGCCCTGACGGCGGAAGGCGCGTTGGGAGTAGCACCAATTGCAGAGCTGGGCGACTGCCGGACGCTTGTTGGGCACGCGGGTGTGGCCGTGCTGCTGTTTGAAGGCACTGAGTTCGGCATAGCGCTGCTCCCAGCGGGCTTGTTTTGTGACACTGGGCCGGGGTTTGCCGCGATCGGCACGCATGGGCCGGGTGGCGGGCTTCCAGTCGAAGCCGAGGGCATCAAGACGCTGGCGGCGGTCGGCGGGGAGACGACCTTTGGCACCTGCCTTGCGTTGATCAGCCACCCAGGTGGCGAGGGTGGTGTCCTCGGGCCAGCGTTGGGGCACCTGGGCATGGCCGAAGCGGTCTTTGAAAGCGCTGAGGCGGACGAAGTTCTCACCCCAGAGGTGCTGGTTCCATTCCTCGCGGGAGCAGTCTTCGCGGCCGGGCGATTTCCACTCGAAACCGATGGCATCGAGACGGGCAATGCGGTCGGGTTTGAGCATGCCTTTGCGGCGGAACTCACGCTGGACATCGCGCCAGTGACCGAGGACGCGGTTTTGCCCCTTGGTGACGTTGGTATGACCATGCTCGGCTTGGTAGGCACACAGTTCGGCGTAACGGGTCTCCCAGAGGGCGATTTTTTTTTGATCTGGGGCGTGTTCCGCCGGGAAAGGGGGCTGATTGAAGCGGGGGGCGGGTTTCCAGACGAAGCCAAGGGCATCGAGACGCTGATAGCGGTCAGCCGGGAGGCGCTGGCGGCGTGATTGATCCCGTTGGAAGGCCACCCATTCGCCAAGCTGGCGGTCTTCCGACCATTGAACGGGGACATGAGCGTGGCCGAAGCGCTCTTTGAAGGTGACGAGGCGCTGAAAGTGCTCGTCCCAGAGGTACTGGTGCCACTCGTCGCGGGTGCGGTCTTCGCGACCGGGGGCTTCCCACTCGAAACCGATGGTGTCGAGGCGGGCGATGCGGTCGGGTTTGAGCATGCCTTTGCGGCGAAAATCGCGCTGGACATCGCGCCAGTGACCAAGGGTGCGGTTTTGACTCTTGGTGACGTTGGTATGGCCGTGCTCGGCCTGGTAGGCGCACAGTTCGGCGTAACGGGTTTCCCAGAGGGCGATGAGGTTCTGGGCCGGGGCCTTGAGCGGCAGTTCATCGGCCTCCGGCTCCTCGGCGTGGAGCGTGACGTCTTGATCGAGGTCGATGCCGAGGTCGCGCAGACGCTGCTGACGATCTGGAGAGAGCTGTTTGAGGTGGGTGGCGTGTCGCTGGCGCTGGAGCCAGTCGGTCACGGGATGGGTGCCGAGGTCGGCATGGCCGTGGCTATGGATGAACTCGGCTAACTGGGCAAAATGCCATTCCCACTCGGTGTGTTCGGCGAGTGCATTGAGATGAGGGTTCGCTGCGGGGCGACGCATGGGAAATGATTGTACCCTTGCAGGCGCGACCGTGGCAAGCCTGTTATACTTGGAGTCATCAAGACTGGTGATTTTGCCGCAGATTCAGGGAAGCCACAGATTTTTTTGTCTGGTAATCTACGGTTTTCCTGAATCTGCGGCCAATCCTCCGTTTCACAAAATGTGATGACGCGCAGTATATGCTGCGGATTAAATCACAGGGTCAGCTCACCGATGCGGCGCATGACTTCGTCGGCGAGGACTTGGTAGAGGTCTTTGCCGGTCTGGGGGTAGCTTTTGAGGTCGGGCTGCCAGAGGTCACCGATGACGAGGGTGATCTGGGCGGGACGGAGGGTCTTGGCACCGCGAGGGTAGGCTTCGTAGGTGCCAAAAAGGCGGACGGGGAGGACAGGAGCCTGGCTTTTGGCGATGAAGAGGCCGACGCCGGCTTCGGCGGGCAGCAGTTTGCCATCGTGGCTGCGGGTGCCTTCGGGAAAGATGACGACTTTTTCGCCGGTGCGCAGGAGACGGATGGTGTGCTTGAGGGCGGCGGTGTCGTGCTTGTCGATATCAACCCCGAAGACCTGCCAACTGCGGAGCACCGCCCCCATGAGCGGATGATTGAAGAGGCTCTTGCGGGCGAAGGAATGGACGACTTCATCGAAGGCGATGCCGACGAGGGGGGGATCAAGGAAGCTGACGTGGTTGCTGGCGATGATGGCGGGGCCGGCAATGGGCAGTTTTTCGCCGCCGATGACGCGGAAGTCGAACAGGCCGCGGGCGAGTTCGCGGAAGAAGCGATGGCCGAGCCAGTAGCTGAAGTTCATGACGCCGCAGGGGGAGGATGGGAAGAAACTGGCGCTGGGGCGCGGCGTAATGACGAATGACGAATTTCGAATGACGAACCGCCGAGGTGGCTGGCCGGTGTCACCCACTGGAATTCATGCGTCATGCGGAATTCGTTCGGCATTCTGGTTTCGGTATTCGTCATTGCAGCCGCAGTGCTGCGATCACCTGCTCGACGGCCTGATCGAGGGTGATGTGGGAGTTGTCGATGACGGTGGCACCGGCGGGGATGACGAGGGGGCTGTTTTTGCGCTGTTTGTCGAGGCGGTCGCGTTCGGCGATCTGATCGGCATGGCCTTGGGCACCGCGACGGCTGGCGCGGACTTCCGCGCTGGCATCGACGTAGATTTTGTGGGGGCTGTCGGGGAAGACGACGGAGCCGATGTCGCGGCCTTCCATGACGAGCGGACCGAGGGCGACAAGGGCGCGCTGATCGGCGACGAGGCGTTCGCGGACTTCGTTGACGCGGGCGATGAGGGAGACGGCGCGATTGACGGGGTCGCTGTTGAGTTCGGCGTCAGTGAGAGCGTGACCGGCGATGCAGACCTGGGTTTTGCCATCAACGACGGGAGAGTCGATGACGATGCCGGCGGCGGCGGCGCGAACGGCCTCGGCGTCCTGCGGGTCGATGCCGGTTTGGAGCACGGCCCAGGTCATGGCGCGGTACATGTTGCCGGTGTTGACGTAGGTGCGGCCGAGGCGCTGGGCGACGAGGCGGGCGATGCTGCTTTTGCCGGAGGCGGCAGGGCCGTCGATGGTGATGACTGAGTGGGACTCGCTCATGCTTGTTTGGCGCGGTTCATTTTGTCCACGAGGGGCTGCGGGACGGTGGACATGACTTGAATCGGGCGTGCGCCGTTGTCGCCGAGCAGGAAGAGGTCGAGGTGACGCTCGAAGCCGGGATAGGAGGTGGAGATGCACTCGGTGCCTTCGACCGTGGTGATGCCTTCGGCGAATAGGCCGGCGACGAGGAAGGCCATGGCGATGCGGTGGTCGCCAAAGCAGGGCAGCGTGGCACCCTGGAGTTTGGCACCGCCTTCGATTTCCATGCCGTCGGGATGCTCGGTGACGGTGACGCCCATGAGGCGGAGATTGGCGGCGACGGCGGCGATGCGGTCGGTTTCTTTGACGCGGAGTTCAGTGGCGTCGCGGATGAGGGTTTTGCCACGGGCGAGAGCCGCTGCAACGGCCAGGATGGGCAGTTCGTCGATGACGTTGGGGATGATCGTGCCACCAATGACAGTGGCGTTCAAATCGCCACCGCGAACGATGATGTTGCCGCGTGGTTCGCCTTCGGCATGCGTTTCGGAATTCGTGATGAGAGCGCCCATGCGCAGAAGAATGTCGATGATGCCGGTGCGGGTGGGATTGAGGCCGACGTTTTTGATGGTGATCTGCGCTCCGGGCGAGGCTGCTGCGGCGACCATCCAGAACGCGGCGCTGGAGATGTCGCCGGGGACGACGATGTCGGTGGCGCGGGGTTCCTGGCCGCCATAGACGCTGACGCAGTCGTCTTCACGGAGCCATTTGATGCCGAAGTGGGTGAAGAGGCGCTCGGTGTGATTGCGGGTGGCGATGGGCTCGACCACGGTGGTTTTGCCGGAAGCGAACAGGCCGGCGAGGAGGATGGCGCTCTTCACCTGGGCGCTGGCGACGGGGAGCTTGTAGTAGATGGATTTCAACGGAGCGCCACGAATGGTGAGGGGCGCGCAGATTTTTTCGCCCTGGCCGCTGATCATGGCCCCCATCTGGCCGAGGGGGTCGGCGACACGCTTCATGGGACGCTTGGAGAGCGAGGCATCGCCGAAGAGTTCGGTTTTGAAGTCCTGGCCGGCGAGGATGCCAGTGAGCAGGCGCATGGTGGTGCCGGAGTTGCCGCAATCGACGGGCTGGTCGGGAGCTTTGAGTTTCAGGCCGTTGCCGGTGATGGCGAGTTTGACGAGGCCGATGCCTGCCGCTTCCTCCAGTGGCTCTACGGTCGCGCCAAGAGCCTGCATGGCATGCACGGTGCAGAGGCAATCCTCGCTGGGGAGGAAACCGTCGATGATGGTGGTCCCTTTCGCGAGTCCGGCGAACATCGCGGAGCGGTGGGAGATGCTTTTGTCACCAGGAACGGTGATTTCAGCGGGGATGCTTTTGAGTTTCTTCGACTTGAGGCTGGCCATGATACGTCAACCCGCCGGAAGGAGATCGCGCAGGGCTTTGGCCTGCGTGAGGAAACGGCGGAGGGCTTCTTCGTCCATGGTCTGGAGCATTTCAAGAAGCTCTCGCAACGCGCCGGAGGCATCCTGGAGCGCGGCGATGACCTCGGTGCGATTGTGCAGGAGAATGCCGGCCCACATTTCGGGATCACCGCCAGCGACGCGGGTGGTGTCGCGGAAGCCGCCGGCGGAGCTGTCGAGCACGCCTGTATCCTTGCCGAGGGCGGCGAGGGTGGTGAGCACGGCCATGGTGTGCGGCAGATGGGAGATGCGCGCCACGGTGCGGTCGTGCTCCTGCGGCGTCATTTCCCGCACGCGGCAGCCGAGCTTAATCCAGAACGTGCGCAGACGATCGAGGTGTGCGCGCTGCGTGGTGTCGGTGGGTGTCAGCAGGCAGGCGGCCCGGTGAAAGAGGTCGCCGCTGGCATGCGCGAGGCCGGTGCGCTGGGAACCGGCCATGGGATGACTGCCGAGGAAGGCGGCCTTGGTGCCCGCAAAGATCGGCTCCAAGGCGGCGACGACGCTGCCTTTCACGCTGCCCACATCGGTCACGATCAAATCATCCGCGAGTTCACCGGCAACGATCTGGCGTGCGATGTCCGGCATGTGCTGGATGGGCATGCACAAGACGGCGAGGGAGGCCCCGTGAATGATTTCGGCGATGCTGGTGCTGGTGGTGGCGGCAGGGAATTCGCGTCTTACCTCCGCCACCGCTGCCTCACGCCGCGCCCAGATACGGAGTTCCATGCCGGGCATGCGCTGCAGGATGGTTTTGGCCAGTGAGCCGCCGAGCAGGCCGGGACTGAGGATGGCGATGGAACGTTCGATGGACACAAGACGGAGGTAAATGGCGCAGGAATCACCTCATGTGGCATTCCTTTGCTGCATCCAACCGCGCATGAGGCGCAGGTCTCATGGCACGCGGAAAACTTTGCCGGTGTAGGGGCATTTGGCCTTCTGACCGGACTGGAAGTCGCGCACGTCGATGGCTTGGCCGTTCGGATCGAACGGGCTTTTCACAAAGCCAGGCTTCCCAGTGATACGCTGTGCGAAAGGAATCTCGGCAGGGGCGACAGGCTGGGGCGGCGGTGTGTTCGTGGGCGGCGTGACGGCGACTGGTGGTGGCGCCGTGGTGCTGTCATTGGTCGGCGGTGGCGTGACGTTGTCGCCCGTCACTGGTGCATTGGGATTCGGGGGCTGAACTGCCGCCGCGTCAGGGTCCGCCTGTGTTACTCCTTCAAAATACTGTGTCTGCTCCTGGGAGACGCCATAGCGTGGAGGTACATCGAGCGAACGACCGCGTGCGCCCCTGGGCTGGGGAGGAGTGGGACCATAGCATGCAGCCATGCTGGCTGCGGTCACGATCAGCAGGGAGGCTTGCAGGCAACGTTTCATTGGCGTGTTCAGGTGGGTGGAAATCGAACAGGATCAGGCGTTCACGCGCATGGGCATGAGCACATAGAGGAAGTTGGTGCCGCTGCGCAGCACGCCAGGGCTGATTTCATCAATGAGGTGCAGGTGAACCTCGTCAGCACTGAGATTGCGCAAGGGTGCCATCGAAAATTCAGGATTGAAGGCGATGGTGATCGACGCGCCCTTGTAATTGATGGCGAGCGATTCACGCGCCTCACCAATATCGGGCGAGGTGGCGACAATTTCGACGTTGCCGGGCGTGAAGATGAATTTGATCGAGTTCGACTTTTCGGTGACGAGCAGGGACACGCGCGAAATGGCGCGGAGGAACGCCTCGCGGTCGAGCGGGATGCGTTCCTTGGATTCGCCAGGGATGACCTGGCGGTAGTTGGGGTAGTTGCCGTCGATGAGCTTGCTGACGAGCAGTCCGTCACCGAGATCGAAGCCGACCTGCGAGCCGGTGACGCGGATGGCGACTTCGCCGGAATCACCCAGGAGGCGGGACAGCTCGTTCACGGCCTTGGTGGGCACGATGATGTCGATTTCCTGGCTCTGCGGGAACTCCAGTTCCTGCTCGACCATCGCCAGACGACGTCCGTCGGTGGCGACCATCGTGAGGGCGTTGTCTTTGAAGGAGAAGAGGATGCCATTGAGTACATAGCGTGTCTCGTCGGTGGAAATGGCGTAGCTGGTCTTGCGCAGGCAGTCACGCAGCACGGATTGCTCGATACGGAACTCGCGCGCATCATCGAAACGGGGCAGCGCTGGGAATTCCTCGCTGGTGAGGCCGAGCACCTTAAAAAAGCTGGGGCCGCTGCGGATGGAGGCGACGTTTTTCTCATCGACCTTCACCTCAATCTCCTCCGCCGGCAGTTCGCGGATGATGGTGGCCAGACGACGTGCCGGGAGGGTGGTGGCACCGGGTTCATCGACCTCGGCAGGCACGGAGCAGGTCACGCCGACATCCAGGTCGGTGGTGGTGAGTTCGAGCACGCCGTCTTTCGCCTTGAGCAGGACGTTGGAGAGAATGGCGAGCGTGGTGCGTGAACTGACCACATGTTGAACCTGGTTAATGGCTCCCAGGAGGGATTCCTTGCTGATGGTGAACTTCATAAAAATGCCTGCGTTGGGGCGATGTGTTAACAAACCCCGTTGAAACGGCAAGGATATTGAGCGGAAAAATCAGGGTGTCTAACTGCAATCTGAGTTCCTTCGCAATCAGGGCGGGGTCAGCTTCCGCGGCGCAGACATAAATTGAGCGGGAACGGGGACGCCAAATATCTGCGGACTGGGCAGCGGTGCGGCTGATGCCGCCGGGGCAAGATGCTTGAAAAAATCGTCAAACCGCAGGCTGCATTGCAGGCGGCGCTGGCTGGCGTCGATCTTCGGATTCACCTGGATGACAGCGGCGGTGAAAGGCGGCTGTGATTTGATCTCCTGCGCACGTTTGCGTGCTACCTCAAGGCTCAGGGACTTGTCTTTGATGACGGCGTTCAGCTTGTCGAGGTCAGCTTGCGTGACCGGCAGCCAGAGTTTTTTCCAAGCTTCAGGAGCCACGGTGACAGCCTGCACATTCGTCCAGCGCTTTTCTGTGGGCGTCATCTGCTCCCAGAAGCCGACGATGAGCAGGAAGGTTTCGTTGATCTCAAACTGCCGCAACGCATCACCAAGACCGATGGGCGTGCCATACTTCGCGGCCTTCGGATTCACCGGAATGCGACCGTGATCAGGATTGGCCGTGGCGGGGATGTCCCATTTCTGCGTGTAGTTCTGTGGTTTGTAACCGCCGAAGAAGGTGTCGCGCAGCCATTGCTCAAACAGCAGGCCGTGGCTTTGCACTTCGCGTGCGGACGAATGAAGCGGCAGGCAGACTGCGCTCGCGATCATGACCAAGATCAGCAGGTGCTTCATGGTGGTGATCCTGTGCGTGATTTGGTGGAGCATAGCGGGTTCGAACCGCTGACCTCCTGCATGCCATGCAGGCGCTCTACCAACTGAGCTAATGCCCCGGAAATAAAAAAAACCGGCTCCCCTGTTTTGGGGAGCCGGAGACTAGCAAAGGCGATTGTTTTGACAAGCGCTTATTTCTTCTTCGGAGCGCCGCCTTTCGCGGGAGCAGCTTCAGGAGCCGGGGCCGCGGTAGGTGCGGTGGCACCAGCATCCTGTGGCTTCGGCATCTTGTCGTAAATTTTCGTGGCCTCGGCCTTGTCGGTGTCCTTCATCTTGTCCTCAAGCTGCTTGATGACGTTCGCGGTCACATCAATGTCAGCCTTGTTGCCGCTCTTTTGGGCAATGTCGTCAGCCTGCTTGGCATAAGCCCAGGCTTTGGGGAAGTCCGGCGTACCGGGAACCACACCCACCGCATAGAGGTTGGCGAGGCGGAGCATGGCAAGAGCGACGCCCTGCTGGGCGGCGTCCGAATAATGTCCCATGGCCACGGTGCGGTTCTGGCGCACGCCAGCACCCTGTTCATACATGATGCCAAGGGCGATCTGCGCCGGAGCGAAGTTCATCTCAGCAGCTTTCTGATACCAGCCGGCGGCGGCCACCAAGTCCTGCGTGGTGCCGGTGCCGTTAGCATAGAGGCCGGCAAGGCGGTTCATCGCCTGCGCGATGCCAGCTGTCGCGGCCTTCATGTGGAAGGTGAATGCCTTGACGGGATCTTTGTCCACCACCGTGCCGGTTTCATAATAGACACCAACGTTGTAGAAGGCTTCGGCCAGATTGTTCTGCGCGGCGAGGCGATAGAGGTCGAGGGCGCTCTTGGGATTCGGCTGGATGAGGATGTTGTCCTTGTCGTCACGCTTGCCCTTGGGGTCTTTGATGATGCCGGTTTCAAACGCATTGCCGAGGCGGAACAGCGCCTGCGGATCTTTGCCATTCGCGGCCTTGGTGAAGTATTCAAACGCCTTCGTCACGTCCTGTTTCACATCAGCCCCATCAGGACCGACACCGTTTTCATAAATCTGACCGAGGATGCGGCTTGCAGCGGCAAGTCCTTTGTCGGCGGAGTCATTGAACATCTTCAGTGCCTCGGCCACATCCTTTTTCACCAGCTTCGGGCTTTCCTTGGTGTCAGGATCACCATTGAGGAGGCGGGCACCATAGGTGCTGAGGGCGGTTGCGTTGCCCTGTTTACCGGCTTCGATCAGATAGTTGAGTGCCTGTTGATGATCCTGCGGGATGCCTTCCACGCCTGCGGAGTACAATTGTGCCAGACCAAGAGTGGCCTCGCCATCACCAGCTTTGTTGCCTTTATCGAGCAGTTCTTTGGCTTTTGCCACGCTCTTCTCCACAACGACGACACCTTTTTCACCTTCGGTCACACCTTGGAGATGCAGCTGTGCCAGCATGCGGCGGGCAACCCTGCTGTCAGCGGCTTCTGCTTCTTTGATCAGCTTGATCGCTTCTTTCACCGCTGCAGGATCCTGCGCACCAGCCTGCATCAGCACCTGGGCGAGTTCCGCCTTCGCAAGGACATGTCCTTTGTCAGCAGCCTTGCGGTAAAGCGCGGCGACCTCGTTGATGTTCGCGCCGCTGAGCACACCCCAGTGGGCCAGCGCATAAGTGGCGTCGGGATCATCCTTCTGCGCCAGTTCGCGCACCTTGGCGACGGCGTCATTGAATGACTTGTTGATGTCGGCATCGCCGCCACCAGGATTCTTTGCGCCCTTGTCCTGTTCGACTTTCAGAGTTTCGAGAACACTGACGAAGTCCTTGGATGCGGTGGGCATTTCGGCAGTATCGATGCCGGCGACCGCGACGAGGGCCACGAGTTTGAGTTTGATTGCTGTGAGTAACATATGGGTTGGTTAATGGAGGGGCGTTTGACCCGGTAATTCCGGAGGTGTTCATTTTTCGGCTGCAACCCCATACACATCAAGCTTTTGATGAAAGTATATTATTAGGCCTAACACATTCTCACACACAAACTTCAAAACGTGCGGCGTTGACGCAATTCCTTGAGCCTGCCATTCTGAATGCCCTCCATGGCCGAAAACCCCATTCCCTCCGCGACAGACGCCACACCGCCAAGCGGTGGCACCAAACCTGCACCAAGCCGCGAGAACTTTAAAAAACGCAACGAAATCCCCTCTGCGGAAGAGCTGCTGGCTTCTTTCAATCGCGCCCTGCCCTTCAGTGACGAGGCAGAAAAAGGCGTGCTCTCCTGCCTGCTTCAGGATCCCGTCGAGCGCCTCAGCGAATGCCGCGTGACGCTCCCCGCGCTCGCTTTTTATCACGACGCCAACCGCACCATTTACGAGAAGCTGCTGGAGTTTTACGACAAAAATCTGCCAGTCGATCCCGTCACGCTCACCCATGCCCTGCGTGATCAAAACCTGCTCGACAAAGTCGGCGGTGCTGCAGCGATCTCGGAGCTGTTCGCCTTCGTCCCGATCCCCTCGCACTTTCCGTATTATAAAAAGATCGTCCTGGATAAACACATCCTACGCGAACTCATCCATGCCAGTTCGCTGAACATCCATCATGCCTACGAGCACGGGAAGGAGCAGATGGATGAAAACATCGACACGGTCATCGACCACGCCGAACAGCGGGTTCTCGCCGTGCGTGAATCCGTCGGCGCTCAGGAGGGCATCAAATCGCTCTCCACCCACGTCATGGATGCCATCGACAGCATTCAATACATGCTGGAGCACCCCGGCCAGCTTCGCGGCCTCTCCACCGGCTACAGCAAGCTCGACAGCATGAGTTCCGGCCTGCAAGGCGGCGAAATGTTCGTCATCGCCGCCCGCCCGTCTATGGGCAAGACCTCGCTCGCGATGAATATCGTTGAGCACATCGCCGTGGACTGCAACACGCCCTGCGCCGTGTTCAGTCTCGAAATGAGCGCCACCATGCTCGTTCGTCGTCTGCTCGTCTCACGCGCACGTTTGAGCATGCAGGATCTCTCGCGCGGACTGCTTTCTCGCGCACAACAAGACGCACTCGCCAAAGCCACGCGTGATCTGCAAAAGGCCCAGATCTTCATCGATGAAACACCCGGTCTCGACATCATGGAGATGCGCGCCAAATCACGCCGTCTCAAAAAGCAGCACGGCATTCAGATGATCATGATCGACTACCTGCAGCTCGTCACCAGCGGCAGCCGTCGTGCCAAGGACAACCGCCAGATCGAAATCGCTGAAATCTCAGCCGGCATCAAAGGCCTCGCCAAGGAACTCAACGTCCCCATCATCGTCCTTGCCCAGCTCAATCGCGCCGTGGAATCCCGCAAAGGCCAGCGCCCTGTGCTCTCCGACCTGCGCGAATCCGGCTCCATCGAGCAGGATGCCGACGTCGTCGGACTCCTCACCCGCTCCGATTACGCCGGAGCCAAGATGGAAGTCGAAGACGAGGAAGCCGAGGAGAAAAAGAAAGGCGAGGCCATGCTGATCATCGCCAAAAACCGCAACGGCCCCACCGACGACGTGCTCCTGCGCTTCATTGACCACGCCATGCGTTTCGTGGAACGCAGCGAAGAAGCCGAGTCGCCTTAACCAGCTACTTCTTCAGCAAATCACGAATCTCCGTGAGCAGCACAATGTCTGCAGCAGGCGCAGGCGGCGGTGCTTCGGCTTCTTTTTTCTTCGTCAGCGCCATCAGCTTGTTGATTGGCTTCACGATCACAAAAAAGACGACCGCCGCCGTGATGAGAAAGCTGATCACGGCACCGACGATCAGGCCGAGATCGAGTTCAATGATCTTCGGCACCGTTTCCATCACCGCTTTGCCGCTTTCGATCACCGGTTTGCCATCAGCGCCCAGCTTCGCCACCTCGACCATCGTTTCCTTGATCGGAATTGTCAGCTTGGGGCTCGGACCGCCGCCAAACAGCGCTAGGAGCGGCTCCACGATACCTTTCGAAAAAGCCGTGACGATACCGGTGAAAGCCGCGCCAATGATTACACCGGTGGAGAGGTCGATGACATTGCCTTTGAGGATGAATGCTTTGAATTCTTTGAGCATGACGCTGGATGATTGTGTTGGATGTGGCCGGTTCGAAGAACCGGCCACGATATAATCCAGCCAGCATCATTCACGCCAGTTCAAACTTCCTGCGCCACCTTCCAGCTCTCCAAATCGAGTCCGGTGCGCAGCTTGGTAAAACTCGCCGCAACACGCTCGCGGGTGATCTTGCCGAAGAACTTCACCAAGCGCACCAGCTTCCCAATTTCGGCCTCCGGCATCGATGAATCCGTGAATTTGGCCTCAGCGTGCGCCAAAGCACAACTCCACACAAACAGCTCCGCACCGACATCAACGAAGTGGCCGAGCAGCACCTGCCGCTTTTCGAGTTTCGGACCATTGAGCGCCATCGCGAGAAACAAACGACGAGCCAGCACACGGCTGAGCCGTGCCACGGCATCAAGATCGGCCTGCAAAGCAGGATGTAGCCGCTCTTTGGCATCACCGGAGCCAAACGGCAGCCACTTCATCGGATACCATGTCGCGTAGAAGCGCGCGGCACGCATCGCGGCCTTTGCTCGTGTCTTCCATGGCAAAGTGGCGTTCACCGCTTCCGCACCCAGCCGCAAATGCGGCTCCAGTGCTTCGCGAGCAATGAACAGGCGCATGATTTCGCTGCTGCCCTCAAAGATCGTGTTGATGCGCGAGTCGCGGAACAGACGCTCCACCGGCTCGGGCACTTCACCACGCGCCTTGAGTGAAGCGGCAGTTTCAAAGCCGCGTCCTCCGCGCAACTGCATGGTGTCATCCATGATGCGCCAGGACTTCTCGCTGCCCCAGAGTTTGCCAATAGCGGCTTCAAGGCGCACGTCGGCATGCTTATCACGATCCACCAACGCGGAGACGTAACGCACGATGCTCTCCATCGCGAAGGTATCGGCGGCCATGCGGCTGAGCTTATCGGCCACAGCCGCGTGGCGGCCAATCGGCTGACCCCATTGTTCGCGACTGCGTGCCCAGCGCGTGCTGATGTCGAGACAGCGCTGCGACAAACCGGTGCAGGCAGCGGGAAGCGTGATGCGGCCCGTGTTCAACGTCGTCAGCGCCACTTTAAGGCCACGGCCAACGCCACCGATCACATTCGCCGCAGGCACACGCACGTTTTCAAAACTAATCACGCCGTTGTAGAGCGCCTTGAGGCCCATGAAGCGGCAGCGGTGGATGATTTCGACGCCGGGCCAGCTTGTTTCGACGATGAAAGCCGAAGTAGCATGCGGTTTGCCAGGCAGTGGCGTTTTCGCCATCACGACGATCATTCCTGCCTTCGTGCCATTCGTACACCACAGCTTCTCGCCATTGAGGATGTAATCATCGCCATCAACCTTTGCTTCGGTTTTCATCCGCGCCGGATCGGAGCCGACTTCGTTTTCGGTCAAAGCAAACGCGCTGATCTCACCACGCGCACAACGCGGCAGGTATTTCGCCTTCTGCTCGTCCGTGCCGAACAAAATGAGCGGCTGCGGCGCACCGATAGATTGATGCGCGGACAACAGCGCGGCCAGATTGCCGCAGCGGCTGCCGAGCAGCATCGCCGCGCGTGAGTAATTTGTCTGTGACAAACCAAGGCCGCCGTATCTGACGGGAATCTTGATGCCAAAGGCACCGAGCTTCGCGAGTTCGCTCAACAACTCGTCGGGAATCTCGCCGGTGGAGTCGATGGCATCAGGATCAGCATATTTGTCGAGCACGGCTTCGAGGCGATGCAGGAAAGCATCACCCTGATCGTGATCTTCGACGCTTTGTTTGGGAAACGGCAGCAACTTGTCGAAATCCGATTCGCCAAAGAAGATGCCGGCGGCGAGGCCGGTGTTGCGACGTTCATCGCGGGCGCCTTCCGCCATTTCAAGCGCGGCACGCTGGCCCGCATTCATACGGGAGGTGTCGATGAGAGTTTTGGTTTCTTCGAGTGCAGGGTTCATGGCCTTGTTCTCTTGTTCGTGGTTCAATAATCAATGATGCCCGTGTCCCGGGCGAAAGTGATGGGACCGCCGCGAAACGGCGGATAGCCGGTGCCTAACACCATCGCGAGGTCGATGTCGTCGGCGTTGCGGGCGATGCCTTCCTTGAGGCAGCGCATCGCCTCCTGGCTCAGCAGCACCGCGAGTTTGGACTGGATGCTTTCGTGATGCGGCAGCGCGGAATGGCGCTCGGGCGCAATCTCCTTGCCGTTTGCATAGCGGTAGAAGCCCTGGCCGGTTTTTCTGCCGAGATGACCCGCAGCGACCAGTTTGTCGAGTGCGTCAGTCTGTGGGAAACGATCAGGGAAAGCCGCCGCGAGCGTCTTCGCGACGTGAGCAGCCACATCGAGACCGATTTCATCCAGAAGACGCATCGGACCCATGGGCATGCCGAATTCGAGCATGGCGTCGTCGATGTCCTTCACCGGCACGCCGCTTTCGTGCAGATGCACGGCTTCCATCAGGTATGGCACCAAGATGCGGTTCACGAGGAAGCCAGGGCTGTCTTTGACGACGATGGGCGTCTTACCGAGCTTCTGCACAAAGCTCACGGCGGTGGCGAGAACATCAGGCGCGGTCTCCGGCAGCGTGATGATCTCCACCAGCGGCATGCGATGCACGGGGTTGAAGAAATGCAGGCCGATCACGCGCTCAGGATGCGGCACGGTCTTCGCCAGTTCGGCAATAGAAAGAGCGCTGGTGTTAGTCGCGAGAATGGTGTCGCTCGAAACACGGACAGCGAGATCGGCGAAGATCTTTTTCTTCAAATCCATGCTCTCCGTGGCCGCCTCGATAACGAGGTGATGGCGATTCAGCGGCACCGGCGTGTGCGTGGTGCTGACGCGGTCGAGTGTGTCACGTCCTTGAACCTTGGTGACGAGCCTTCTGCGCGTGGCATCTGAAACGAGGCCATGAATTCGTTCCAGGCCACGCGCGAGGCTGTCGTTGGTGACATCCGTCATGAGCGTACGAACGCCACGCGAAGCGAGTGCATGCGCGATGCCAGCGCCCATCACACCTGCGCCGATAACGACGGCATCGTGAATGGGAATCGCCGTCCCACCAACTGCGGGACGTTTGCTGGCTTCTTCGCGCTTGAAGAACAGGTCGATGAGCCGTGCACTGTCGTGGCTCTTAATGAGTTCTGCCACCGCATTGCGCTCCAGGAGCAAACCGTCGTCGATGGTGCCATGCACCGCATGCGTGACGACTTCGATGGCTTTGGTGATGGAGGGATACAGCCCGCGTGTTTTCGCCAATGCCTGCTTCGTGGCAAGATGGCGGATGATCGGCGTGAAGAGGTTTTCGAGGCTGAATCGAGGTTCAGGCCGTTTTTCACGGGCGAGACGACGAGCGAGGGCTTCGAGATGCTCAGGAGCCACCACATGACTGACGAGGCCCGCATGTTTCGCGGCGGAGGCATTAAGCAGCTTGCCACTGGTGATGAGATCGAGCGCTTTGCGCACGCCAAGAAGTCGCGGCAGCCGTGTGGAGCCACCCCAGGCCGGGAGAATGCCGAGTTGTGTCTCCGGCAGGCCGATCTTCGTCGATTCGTGATCGCTGGCAATGCGCCAGTCGCAGGCGAGCGTGACTTCAAAGCCGCCACCCATGCACGCACCGTGAATCGCGGCGATTTTCGGCATGCGCAGCCGGGCGAGACGATCAAACACGGCCTGACCGAGCCAGATGAGATCGTTCACTCGTGCATGCGGCATGCTCCGAATGGCTTTAAGATCCGCACCGGCGACGAAGATGCGATCTTTGCCGCTGCGCAGCACCAATGCCTTCACGCGGGTGTCGTGCTCGATCCATTCGAGATGATGATTAAACTCACGCAGCGTTTCCTCATTCCAGACGTTCACCGAGGACTTGGGTGAATCAAACAGCAGCCAGGCGATCCCATCGTGATCAATGTCGAGTTTGAAATGCTTCGGCACCACAGGATGACCGTGGATGATGTCCTCCAAGACGTGTGGTGGATCATGGATGACGGAGGGGCGGTCGATAAGGAGCGTTTTCATGGCGAGTTGGATGCGGTTGATGAGCTTGAAATTCATAGTGCTTCGAGGCAAGCGGCCATGCCCTGACCACCGCCGACACAGAGGCTGACGACGGCACGTTTGGTGTCGGTCGCATGGAGTTGGTTGAGCGCGGTTTGCACGAGCCGTGCGCCACTGGCACCGACCGGGTGACCGAGCGCGATGGCACCACCGCAGACGTTGATCTTCGCTGGATCGATTTCGCCGAGCGGACCTTCCAAACCGGCACGGCGGGCGCTGGCGGGATCGGCGAGGCATTTCATGACGGCAAGCACCTGCGCGGCGAAGGCTTCGTTGACCTCGATGACATCGGCGTCACCCAGATTCCAACCGCTGCGATGCAACGCCGCATCCATGGCACGAACAGGACCAAGGCCCATTCGCGATGGATCGCAACCAGTGGCGGCGTAGCTGACGAGACGGCCAAGAGGTTTCCAATTGTGTGCCGCAGCGGCTTCTTCGGTGGCGACGAGCAATGCGACGGCTCCATCGGTGATCTGCGATGAGTTGCCCGCAGTGACGCTTCCGGTGAGCGTGTCGAACAGCGGTTTGAGCTTCGCCAGTTTTTCGAGGTTGGAGTCGGCGCGAATGCCGTTGTCGGTCGTAACGACGTTTTTGCCAAGGATGGGGGCGATTTCTTGGTTGAGCAGGTGATTCGCCTGTGTGGCGCAGAGATGGCTGCGCATGGCAAAGGCGTCCTGCATGTCACGCGTGATGCCGAATTCGCGCGCGAGCAGTTCAGCAGTCTGACCCATGTTCAAATTGGAAACGGGATCCGTGAGACCAAGCTTGATGCCGATCACAGGCGCGAAGTCAGCCGGACGGAAATTCAGCGCTGCTCTGGCGCGGCCGGTGAAGTCGCGGGCGCGGCTCATGGCGGTGAATTTGGCGACTGCGGGGCGTGAGAAGTAGAACGGCATGTTGCTCATGCTCTCGGTGCCGCCTACGACGAAGACTTCGCCCTGACCAGCGCACATTTTGGCGTGTGCGAGCGTGAGCGCCTCCAAACTGGAAGCGCAGTTGCGATGCACCGTCATGGCAGGCTTGGATTCGGGCAAACCGGCACGCAAGGCGATGACTCGCGCGATGTTCATGGCTTCCGGCGGCTGACCGACGCAGCCGATGATGGTTTCATCGACGAGCATGGGATCGATGCCGGTGCGCGTGAGCAGTGACGCAACGGCATGGCGGCCGAGTTCGACGGCGTCAAGATGTGCAAGATCGCTGCCAGCACGCGAGAACGGCGTGCGGACGGCGGCGACGATGACGAGTGAGGGAGTTTTCATGAGCTGAGGGCGGGTTGCAGGACATTGGATTTAGGGCGGTGATCGACGAGCTTCTCCTCTTTGAGAAGACGACCGACGCCGAGTTGCTCGCGCATTTCAGCGAGCGAGTGGAAGTGGAGAGCGTTCGGTGTGATCTCTGTGGCTTCGTGGAAGCGGCGGGAGACGGCGAGTTCGAGGTCGGCCTCACGCACGCCGGGTTCGGCGGTGAGATGGAGATGGACTTCGTCAGTGTCGAGCGCGTCGTCATTGCGTTTGCGCAGCTCGATCTGCCAGGCGGCGATGCCGCGTTGATCGTCGAGGAGGTGTTCGAGCAGATTGAAGTTCACCAGCGTGCCTTTGAGCTTGTCGATGTGCAGCTCGCGCACTTCACTGACGCGGGAGATGGGACCGAGCAGGCGCGGGCACGTGCGGCCACAGTTGGGGCATTTTTCCCAGGTGAGGCCGCCTTCGGCGATGTCGCCGGTGCGATAGCGCAGAACGACGGTGCCGCGCGCATTGAGCGGTGTGAAGACGATCTCACCAGACTGACCATCGGGAACGAGTTCACCGGTTTTCGGGTCGATGAGTTCGACGAGACCGAGATCGGGGCTGAGGTGGTAGCCGCTGGCTTCGTGAGAATCGCCGACGCATTCGGGGAAGGCCATTTTGGCTTCGGTGAAGCCATAAGTGGCCATGACGTGGACATCAGGACTGCCGAGTGCCGTGGCGAGATCGCGCAGGCGGGCGCGGAGACCATCAGCGACTTTTTCGCCACCGAGGACGATGCGTTTCAGATTGGTCCAGTGCTTGCCGGTTTCATGGGCCTCACGCAGCACATGATAAATAAAGGTGGGCATGCCGATGAGGATGTCGGGCTGGATTTTGTCGATGAGCTTGATGTTGCCATCGGTGCCGAGCGTTTTGCCGCCGCCGGTGCTGAGCATGAAGGTGCCGAAGCCGAGTCCCGCATGATGCGCCAGCCAGAAGGCGAGGTGCGGCGCATACGGGAAGAGATTCATATGGCGAAACTCGCGCTGCGAACGACCGGCGAGCATCAAACGGGTGCCACTGAGGTCGAGGTTGTGCAGATCGTGCTTCGTGTAGAGGAAGGGCACGGGATCAGCGCTGCGGCCGGTGGTGCTGGTGAGCAGGATGGGGCGGAATTCGGCCTCGGCGTGTTCTTTGGCGGCTTTTCGACCATGCAGCAGCGCATCGAAGATCATGCCCGGTTCGCGACGCAGCACGGCTTCATTGGGCATGAGCACGAAGTCACGCGGCTTGCCGAGATCCTGCTTCGAGGTGAACGGAACGCGGCCCCAATCATCGAGCGATTTGATGTCGAGCGGATGGATGCCGTGCGCTTTGAATAGGCCACCGTAGTGCGCGCTGAAGGGCACGACGCGGCGGTTCAGGTAGTCACGCAGACGCGCGAGCTGCCAGTGTTTCCAGACCTCAGGCGGCGAGGCATTCCAATCGGGTGTGTGCTGGAGCAATTTCATGGCTGATTGTCTCCTGGTTGAGTGTTGCGGGACGAAGCAGGGCACGGATGGCCGGCAGTGCGGCGGTGGCGGCATCGCGACCGGCCTGCAGGTAGTGCCCGAAATTTTCAAAGTCATGCCACGTCGAGGTGGTGAAGCGCGGATGGATCACGACATCGGCGGCGGCTTCTTCTTTGGCGATGAGGCGAAGCTGAGCGGCCATCAAAGCGCGGCGGAAGGTGTCAAGCACGTTGCCATAGGCGAGGAGGTTCAGCTTGTGCCAGATCAAGCGGAAGATGCGGACGAAGACGTTGTTCGTCGCTTTGCCGCCCGTCACGAAGGTGCTGTCGAGAGTTGATTCAAAGTCGGCGGGCATCGGCATGACGTTCACGGCGATGATATGGTCGAGATGCAGTCGATGCTTGAGCAAGGTGACTGGCAGCGGCTCCGAGACGCCGCCGTCGGTGTAGCGCCGGCCATTGAGATGCACCGGAGCGCAGATGGCCGGAATGGCACCACTGGCATGCACCGCAGGCGAAACAGGGCCGGAATCAAAGACGTGCGGCGTGAGGCGGTCGAGATCGGTGGCGATGACGAGCAGCGGCTTCTCGAGTTCGGCGAAGGTCTTGGTGCCGAGATCGCGCTCGAAGTGCCGGCGGATTTTTTCGCCGCGAATGAGGCCTTCTGACGGTGGAATGACGTAATCGAGCAGTGCTTTGAGCGCTTTGCGGTCTTTGATCTCGCGTGCCCGGGCTTCGAGTTGCAAGCCATTGAGTCCAGCGGCCCACAGCGCCCCGACGTAAGCCCCCATGCTGCAGCCAGCGATGGCGGCGATGGGAATGCCCTCTTCTTCAAGCACCTGGATAACACCCGCATGCGCCAGACCACGTGCACCGCCGCTGGAAAGCACCAAGCCGATGCGCGGCGTTTTTTCTCCCCCTGAACCGTGCTTCGTGCTTGCTTCGGCACGGCTCCACCCCCGTGAAGGAAGATGGAGGTTGGCGTTCATGGCCGGCGGTGGTTGTTGCTACTTTAGACTCCCATCGACCAAATGTTTTCAAAAATATGTAAGAATTTGCTTACAATTCCTCCGATGAATGAAGGCTGCGGCGTGGCGGGCCGAGTTTACCGTGTCCGGCAGATGCTGCTGTAATGATGGGACGAGGCAGGGTGCGCCTCATGCCACGGCTGTCATCGGCAGCTCCAACTTCGCCAGACTGGATTCCGGCGTCTGGAAGAAATCCACCTGTCCGGTTCCCACATCATACAGACCACCAACGATGGCGATCTTGCCTTCTTCGACGAGCCTGTTCAGCGTGGCGCTGCGCTGGCGGATCACGCGAATGGTGCGAACCACGTTCATGCGGGAGATTTCGTTCGCGTAGCCGGCTTTTTCGCCAGCGGCCCACTGGTCGGGCTTCTTGAGCGTGGCGGGATTGATGGCTTGCTGGATTTCGGTGACGAGGCCGTCGAGATTGCCGCAAGGGGTTGCTTCACTGGCTTTTTTCGCAGCGACGAGGAGATCGATGGCAGCGTTCACGGCACCACAACTGGTGTGGCCGAGCACGACGATGAGCTTGGCTCCCACCACAGCACAGGCGTATTCCAAACTGCCGAGCAGCTCGGCTGTGGCGATGTTTCCCGCCACGCGAGCACTGAAGATGTCGCCGAGGCCAAGATCAAAGACGACCTCCGCCGGGGCGCGTGAGTCGATGCAGCCGAGCACGGCGGCCATCGGGAACTGCCCCGTGGCGGTGGCGGACACCTGGCGGCTGTAGTCGCGCTCAAGGCGCTCGCCGCTGAGGAAGCGCTGATTCCCGGCACGCAGGATTCCCAGCACGGCGGCTGGTGTGAGTGCGCTTTGCACGTCGCGGCTGGTGAAGTCGATGTACTGGATGTGATCTTCGAGCTTCGCGTATTTATCCTTGAAGCCGGCCAGGCTGAGCTGCACACCGTGTGCGGCGGCGGTGGTCTTGCGGAAGTCTTCGATGAGATCGAGCACGTCGGGGTCGATGTAGTCGGTGTGGCGCGCATCGAGCAGGACGTGGCCGCCACGCGGGATTTCATGCAGGGTTTTTTCGAGCGAGGCGCGGTTGAGGAAGCTGACTTGATTCGCTAGCTCGATGCGCAGCACGTCGCCGCTGACGTGTTTTTCCATGACCTTGTGCAGCGGGCGGCGCAGATTGCTGTGCAGGATGAAGCCGATGGCGGTGGCGAGGCCGATGAGGATGCCGATGAGCAAATCGGTGAAGATGATGGCGATGACGGTGATGGCGAAGGGCAGGAACTGCGTCTTCCCCTCACGCCACATCTGGCGGAGTAGCTTGGGGCTGGCGAGCTTGAGGCCGGTCATGATCAAAATGGCCGCGAGTGCCGCGAGCGGGATTTCATTGAGCCATGCGGGCATGAGCAGCACGCAGAGCAGCAGCAAAACGCCGTGCATGATGGCGCTGAGCTTGGTTTTGCCGCCAGCGTTGATGTTGACCGACGAACGAATGATGACGCTGGTCATCGGCAGGCCACCGATGAGGCCGGAGGTTACGTTGCCGATGCCCTGGGCGATGAGTTCGCGGTTCGGCGGCGCGAGGCGCTGATCAGGGTCGAGTTTGTCGATGGCTTCGAGATTTAGCAGCGTTTCCAAGGTGGCAACGATGGCGATGGTCAAGGCCGCAGCATACACCGCCGGATTCGTGAGCTGCGCGAAGTCCGGGAACTGCAAAAAGCCGAGGAACGCGCCGAGATTCTGCGCCACCGGCACCTGCACGAGATGGGAGGCGGCAATGGACCACGCGCTGCCGTTTTGACGCAGGATGAGATTGATGATGACGTCCATGATGACGACGACGAGCGCGGCAGGCAGGGGACTGTTTTTTAGCACCTTGATCCGATTCCACAACACCAGCAGCAGGATGCTGAGGATGCCCACCAGCGCCGCGCCGGGCTGGATGTCGAAAACAGTGTCCAGCAGCTCAGTGAATGTGTTGCGGTGGTCAGGCTGGAAAAAGCTCATTTCGCCTTCCGCATCAACATCATGGCCGAAGACGTGCGGGATCTGCTTCAAGATCAAAATCACGCCGATGGCCGCGAGCAGGCCTTTGATCACATTACCGGGAAAGAACGCGGCGATGAAACCCATGCGCATCACGCCCATGATGATTTGAATCACCCCCGCGAGCACCACCGCGAGCAGAAACGTCTCAAAAGCCCCCAACTGGCCGATCTGCGCCGCGACGATGGCCGTGAGGCCGGCCGCAGGCCCGCTGACGCTTTTGTGCGAGCCGCTGAGCCAACCGACGACAATGCCGCCGATGATTCCCGCCAGCACGCCCGAGAACAGCGGCGCATTCGAGGCCAGCGCCACCCCGAGACAGAGCGGCAGGGCGACGAGAAAGACGACGAGGCTGGCGGTCAGGTCTTTGGGCAGGGTGACGGAGAGTGGGGCTTGGTTGTGTGGCATGGTAGGCAGGGCTACTTTTGCTCCTGATTCATGCTTTGGCGAGTCCACAAACTCAAAGCATCAATTAGAGAATTCCGAAGCATGATGCCACCTCGTATTTTGCCCTGTGGCGGCTGACGCCACTGTCTGTAGGCCGCATCCGCTGGAACTTCATCGGCCGAGCGTACTCACACCCATATCCCGTTTTCCGCACGCCGCAGGATGGTGTGACCTTCGTCTTCGATGGCGTGGAGGTGCAGCCAGCCGTTTTCGACGAGCTGACGCACGCTTTCGTGATTGGCGATGACGGCGTCGATGTCGGAGCGTGGGGCTTCGATGAAGACGCTGAGGCGCAGTGGCTCGTGCATCCAGTTTTCGCCGTCATGCACGCTTTGCAGCGGCAGGCCGGACTGGAGATCGCCGCCGTTGCCCTGCTGGATGCCAAAGGTGCCGACGACGTTGTGCGTGACTTTGTTGCCGCTGCCCCAGAGGCGGTTGTTCACGGTGCTGGCGTAGTATTGCAGGTTGATCCAGTTCGTCACGATCATGGGCGCGGTCATGATGAGTTCGAGCGTGCTCTTGGTGGTGTCGGCACGGTGGTTGTAGTTATGTAAAAAAGCGCGGCCTTGCAGATTCAGGCTCTGGGTGCGCTCGCGGGGCGCGACGATGAATGCGGCATTGCCGGCGAGGCCCCACTCAGGCCGCACCTGGGCCCAGTCGCGGCTGCGCTGGTGGATGAGCTTTTCGATCTCGGCTGTCTCGTGATTGCTGATGCCGAGATGGGTGGCGCGTTGCAGGCGGTTGTGCTGCGCGGCTTGATCCAGCCAGAGTTGTAGCTGGAGCAGGTCGGTCTCGTGTGAGGGCGGCACGGAGTCGGTGTCAAAGAGGCTGATCTCGTCCGTGGTGGTGTCATGCAGCGCGGCGATGAAGCGGGTGTCGTGCGGGATGAAGATGCCGTGTTGCTCCAGTTGAGCGCGGACGGCGGCTTGATTGAGGATGGCGGCGGCGACGCGGGCATTGGAATCGCCAGCGTGACCTCCACAGGCACCACAATCGAGTCCGGCGGCATACGGATTGTTCGTGGTGTTGCTGCCGTGGCCGCAGAGCATGACGAGGCGGGCGAAGTTCGAGGTGAGGCCCATGTTTTTCAGCGCACCGAGTCCAAGTTGCACCTGATCCTCGTGCGGAATGCCAGCTTCTGGCTGCATGTCGATCGGATCGTGCGCGAGGCGCTTGTGCTGATGCAGATTCGGCGCGGCGCAGGAGTGGCAGGTGTGTGCGTCCTTCTTGCCGCCGAGTTGAAAGCTGTCTTTGACGAGATTCCATGCGTAGCCGACACCCGCAGCCTCGACGAAGCTGAAGCAGCTCACGGCGGAGGTCTTGAAGGCATTCCATGAGTGCGACACGCGGCGTCCGAGCTGGAGCTGCCGCCGTGCGTGCTTGTCCTGCTCCGGCGTGGCGTGCGGCAGGTGCTCGCGCACGCGATATTTTGGCGAAAAGAACACGGGAAGCTGCGAGGTGCCGTGCCTCTGGCCGAAGGGCACATATTCGATCGGCATGCCAAAGAAGCCCGCGAAGCCGAGGGTCTCAACCCCGGCCGAAACGCTCTCCAAGGAGCGGCGGATGACCTCGGAGCGCACGTCGATGCAAAACACGGCCTGCACAGCGGGTCGTGCCTGTTTGCTGTCCGAGCTGTTTTGCGCGGCATAGGTGATTTTGGCGCAAAGCTCACGCTGAAAGCCGATTTCAAGGGCGCTGTGCCAGAGGAGCTGCTTTTGCGTGGTGAGGCTGAGACCGGATGTTTTGCCGGTGAGGCTGTCGGTCCAGTGTGCGCGGATGCCGACGGACGCGAACTGGTTCAGCAGGGCGACTTCAAACACGAGCCGCACGGCGAGGAGGTCGATCAGCGATTCGTCGTGCCTGCCGTGCGTGGCTTTTTCCCGCACATGATGCTGTACATAGCTGCTCCAGCCGGGCAGCGTCATGAGCAGGCGGTGGAGATAGTCCTCGGCGCTGGCGGGGGTGATGCCGAGCATGTCGAGCAGCGCGGGGATGGCTTCAGTGGCGCTCTCCGGCAGCTCGGCGATCAGCTTGCGGAAGCCTTTGAAGCCGAGCATCTCCGGTGTGGCGTCGATGGCTGAGGCCTGCTTCCATGCAGCGAAGAGCGGCAGCTTCTTCCACGGCATGCGCCAGGCGGCCTGGCCTTCGTCGAAGTAAGCGGCGCACCATTTGGAGATCTCTTCAGTGACGAGGCCGCTCCAGTTCCGCTGAAACTTCGCTGTGGCGACATCGGCGAGGCTTTGCATGCCGCTGGCAGGATAAGGCTCGGGTTTCTTCAGCCAAATAAGCAACTGCGAGGTCGTGAGGTCAGAGTTTGAGCGCGTTACCGCTTCAGCGAGGTCTTGGGAGGTGATGCGACCTCTGGCGAACTGCTGGCGGAAGTATTCCACACTCATGAGCATGCTGTCGCTCGTGACGCGCTGCATGAGGTCGCAGACTTCTGCGAAAGGCTTGCTAACAAGACCGACGAAGGGATTCACCGCCACGAAACTCTGCAGCGGCCACAGCGGAGGGATGCGCAGGCAGGCGTGGCGGGCCAGCTTAAGCCAGTTTAGATTCTCTGTCGTGGCGACGGCGGTCTTGACGACGGGTTGGACGATGATGAGTTCAGTGGGGGCTTCGAGGGTAGTGGTCATGGCGTTGATGGAGTTGGCAGGAAGATTGATCAGGCAGTGAGTTTTTGCGTGAGGCGGCTAAAGAGCGTGCCGAGATAGAAGCCGTTGCTGGCATGCACATAGAAGCGTGCGAAGGCCGGGCGTGAGGCCCAGGCGGGCAGTTGAGACTGGAAGACGAGCACCGCGAGGAAGAGCAGCGCGACGAGAAATATCACCGCATGCTCCACTCCGCTGCGCAGCGGTGCGTAGGCCGGCACACTGGCCGCGAGCAGATGCTCAAAGCCCGCATGCAGCGCGAAGCACGCCGCCGTGGCCGCCGCCGCGATGCCGAGCCCGCGCAGAATGAGCCTTTGGCGAATGCTGCTGCTCCACAGCGTCCACAGCAGGTGCGCCATTGCCATGATGAAGACCACGATGAGCAGCGTATGCCCGGGATCACTCTGCAACGTCACCCCGAGAGCTGTTGCCATGCCAAAGCCAACCGCGATGGACACCGCCAGCGAGCCCAGCACCACCAGCGGATGCGCCGCAGGCCGCCCTACCGGCGTCCAGGCCGATTTTGTGAGGTTCACGACGCTGCCGCTGCTGAGGAAGGCATGCGCCTTGTAAAGCGAGTGCGCGACGATGTGCATCATCGCCAGTGCAAAGGCACCGAGGCCGCATTGCAGCATCATGAAGCCCATCTGCGCCACCGTGGACCAGGCGAGCGATTTTTTGATGCTCGTCTGCGTCATCATGATGACCGAAGCGAAGAGCGCCGTGAAGGCACCGAGCAGCGCAAGGGTGTTCAGCGCCACTGGCGACTGAGTGATGAGCGGACTCATACGCACGATGAGAAAGCCACCCGCATTGATGATGCCCGCATGCATGAGCGCGGAGACCGGCGTGGGCGTTTCCAGCGTGTCAGGCAACCAAGAGTGGAAGGGAAACTGCGCGGACTTCAGCATCGCCGCAGCGACGAACAATCCGGCCACGAGTCCCATGTGCGGTCCGACAGGATTCGCGAAGAGTTCATGAAACTCCCAGGTGCCGTGCCCGTGCCACACCAGCACCAGCGCCGTGATCATGCACGCATCCGCCAGACGGCTGATGATGAATTTTTTCCGCGCAGCGATCACCGCCGCAGGCCTTTCACGGTAGAAGGTGAGCAGTTGGTGCAAGCTCAGGCTCGTGGCGATCCATGCGGCCGTGAACATGAGCAGATTGCTCGATGCCACGAGCACCAGCACGCTGCTCAGTGTGATGACGAGCCAGCGGGAAAACCGCGCCTGTCCAGGATCACCCTCGAGGTAATTGATGGAGTAACGAGTGACGATGAGGCCGAGGAAACTGACCAGCGTGAGCATCAGCGCCGAGAGTGGGTCGATCAACAGCGCTAGCTTTGCCGGCCCCCAGGCCGCAAGCTCGATCCGCATCGGCCCGGCCAGCACCACCGCGCCTGCGAGGAAGACGGCGGCTGCAAAGAACAACCGCGCAGCCCAGGCCGCGCCTTCCGCTGCCAGTTTTCCCTCTTGCAGCAACATGCAGGCTCCGACCGTGATGAGGAAGAGCATCGGAGTGATCCATTCGGGGGCGGAGAGTAGTTGAGGAGCAATGTGGATAAGCGGAGTCATAGGAGTGTGTGGATGTGGTGACGCGGCAGGCTATCGCCAAAAGTTTCCCTTCTCTCCAATTCAAGATTTGGCATTTATCGTTCGTTTTGCTAAATGTGAGTTCATGGCCTTTTTGAACTACCATCACCTCCGCTACTTCCGCGCCATCGCCAACGATGGCAGCCTGACCAAGGCGGCGCAGCATCTGAAACTCTCACAGTCGGCGCTGAGCGTGCAGCTCCGCAGTTTGGAGGAAAATTTGGGCCAGCCCTTGTTTGAGCGGAAGCACAAGGCGCTTGTTTTGACCGAGGCGGGCCGCATCGCGCTGGAGTATGCGGACTCCATCTTCCGCAGTGGCGAGGAACTCGCTGACCTGATGCAAAACCGCGCCAAGCGCAGTCGCGGCTTCCTGCGCGTCGGCGCGGCATCCAATCTCTCGCGCAACTTCCAGCTTGGCTTCCTACGCCCGTTGCTCACTCGCGATGACGTCGAGCTCATCATTCACTCCGGCACGCTGCGAGAGCTATTAGCACAACTCCAGACCCACACGCTCGATGTGGTGCTCTCGAACACGCCCGTGCGCCGCGATGCCGAAACGGGCTGGCATAGCCATCTACTCGATGAACAGCCTGTGAGTCTCGTCGGGCACAAAACACGCGGCATGAAGCCTTTCCGCTTCCCCGAGGACCTGCGCACTACACCCATCGTGCTACCGAGCCTCGAAAGCAGCATTCGCGCCGCCTTTGACGTGTTGATGGATCAAACCGGCATCCGTCCCATCATCGCCGCCGAAGTCGATGACATGGCCATGCTGCGACTCATGGCCCGCGAAACAAATGGCGTGACCCTCGTGCCGCCCGTTGTGGTCAAAGACGAGCTGGAAAGCCGCGCACTTGTCGAGCGGTACAAGTTCCCGCAGATCAAAGAAAGCTTTTATGCGATTACGCCGAGCCGAAGATTCCCAAATGCGATATTGCGGGAGCTGATGAAGCGAAAGTGAGGCCTACTTCCGAGGCCCATACACTGGCACTCTTTCGCTTGCGTAGGCTCCTGCTTCCGTCAGTGTGGAAAGATCGGGGGCGTCGTGGAGCTTCGCAGGGGCTTCTGGGTAGGGCGCGGAGGCCTCAATGACGCGTCCATGCTGCTCGTAGTCGGTGCCTGGCAGCTTCGTGAAGGTCCAGGTGCGGATTTTGCCTTCGAAGGGCATGCCGATGACGGCATAGGCGTTGTGGTCGATGACGCAGTGATCGCCGAAGTGCTGCACATCGACGGCGCGGCCGCGGCCGGTGGAGTAGCCGCCGTAGGTCGCGGCGGGTGGTTTGCCGCCGATGAAGAGATTGTGGGTGATTACGGCATGATCAAACGGCTCGCTGGTGTGGATGCCGAGGCCATCGCCGGTTTTGATCACGGTGTTGTGCATGATGACATCGCCTTGGCTGAAGCGGCTAATTTTGAAGGACTCGTGGATGATGTTGAACATCACATTGCGCATAAAATAGTTCGGACCGCCGAGGCCGGGCTGCGAGGAGATGCCGACAAAGCAGTTGGTGAGGCGGTTGCGCATGATGCGGCAGTTGTGCAGCGCAAAGTCGGCTTCGATGCCGTCGTCGAGACCGGCGCTGAGGTCGTTGTTAAGGATGTCGTTGCACGTCTGCTGCGCGGCGCCGTCGTCCTCCATGTGACTGATGCAGTCGCGGAAGCCGGTGACGCGGTTGTGGCGGATGACGCTGCCGCTGCCGGTGAACTGGATGCCCTCGCCCTCGTTGTCGCCGCCCGCGCCCATGATCTCCGGCTTCCAATCGCGGATGCCGGTGATGGTGTTGTCCTCGATGCAGGCGTTCATCATGCCCGGCTTGTAGGCTTTGATGCCAAACTGCGAGCGAATTGTGCAGCGCCGCACGACGCAGTGCTCGGTGCCGTTCAAGCGCACTGGGCCGTTCACCGTGACACCTTCGAGATACACCCACTTCCGATTCGTGAGGCTGATCTCGCTGAAAACGGCCTTCCCGCTCGTGCTGCGATACACAATCGGTTTCCCCGGCTCGCCATCGCGATTGAACGTCGCCGCGCCGTAATCGCCATCAGCCAGCAAAAGCACCTCACCGGGCTTCACGGCGTTCAAATCGGCCTTAGTGCCGTTTTTGATGGCTGCATCGACTTTGGCGATGGCTTCGAGCCGTGTCGATGCCATCACGATTTTCGTCGCATCACCGCCATCGGGGTCATGGAGCTTCAATGCGATCTCGTAGTCCGTTCCGGCTTCCAAATCAAAGACACTGCCGCTCAAACGATTCGTCCAAGTGATGATCGGATTGGTCTTCTGACTCGATCCAGCAGGCACACGCCGCAAGGGCATTCCATCACGCCATTCGGTGCCACCGACTTGGCGAAACTTCATCTCGCAAGTCGCATCAAGATCGTCATCGCCCTCGATCTGCCATTCGACGGCGAGATTCGTGATCGTGGGAAACGGCGTGGTGACCTCCCCGGACATGGTGGAGTCCGCCGCATGCAAGGTGGTCAGGAGAAAGAAAGGTAGCAGTTTAGTCATGGAGTTTCGTGGTGCTGGCCATGTTGCCAAACATGTGATAGATGACGCTGCCGGGCTTGCCGCCGTAGGTGAAGCCACGGGCGGTATAGCTGGGGGCGTCGTGATGGAAATCGTGCCACGTCTGGCCACCGTCGGTGCTGCGGAGGATGCCTTTGCCGCCGTGCAGGGTGCTAATGAGCATGATGTCCGGCTTCACGGGGTCGATGTAGAGCGGGCCGCTGTCGAGCGCGGCGAGTTGGGTCCAGGTTTTGCCGGCGTCGGTGCTTTTGAGCAGCTTGGCGGGGCGCGAGCCTTTGTAGCTCCAGTAGTTCTCGTGCTGACCATCGCTGATGAAGAGGGTGGTTTCGTCCTTTGGATGATGCGCGAGACCATCCACGCCATCGGCGGCATGGGCGACCTCCCAGGTCTCGCCGCGATCATGACTTGCATAGAGACCACTGCGCTTGAGGCATTGCAGATAGATGTGCTGGCCGCTGGGGCTGGTGACAAGGCTGAGGCCGTTCTTCGTTTTCAGCGTGTGCTTCCATGTCGCGCCGCCGTCTTCGCTTTTGAAAACACCGAGCTGGTAGTTCGCGAGGTGCATGATGTCGGAATTCGTCGGATCAAAACAGAGGTCGCCCATTTCGCTGTCGTCGAGCCACTTGCCCCACTCGCCGCCGAACTTCTCGTTGAGGTCGAGCACGAGCTTCCATGTCTCGCCACCGTCATCCGTGCGATGCAGACGCGGATGACGCGTGCCGCCGTGACCGTGGATGATGGCAAACCACGTTTGCGGCTTCTTCGGGTGGGCTTTGACGACGCTGCCATCGTGGTTCTGCCACTTGTCATTCCACCATTCCGTCTGGATGCACATGGGCTGCCACGAGGCACCTCCATCATTGGTTTTGAAGACGCCTTGGTCCAAAGCGGCGACCATAGCCTGCTGCGGGTTATGCGGGCTGATGGCGGGGCCTTGGAAGTAACAGAGCACTTGCAGCCCCACGGTGCTGCCCGTCCAACTGACGCCGAAGTCGGTGCTGCGACACATGAGCGAGCTGTCGCATTTCAGCCAAGTGCTGCCGTCCGCAGTGACGGCGATCGAGCTGCATTTGCCCTCGGGCGAGGCGTAACGATTCATGCCGGGATAGCTGCCACGATCCCAGTTTTTCTCAATGCGATGCCGCGTCCAGGTGTCGCCGTTGTCACTGCTCACCACGAGTTCGCCGAGCGCCCACAGCATGACTTTACCACCACTTGCGACGGCGAGACCGCCTGCAAAGCGCAGGCCGGGCTCCCACTTGTGGGGCGACTCTTTGACGATGGAGAAGGTGGCTCCGCCATCACTGCTGCGGTGAAGTTTGCCGGTGGAATCAAAGGCAAACAAGCCGCTACCAGTCGGTGTGGCGCGTGCGGTTAAGACGATGCTGTCGGCGAGCTGGAGCTGCCATGTTTTGCCGTCATCCTGGGAGATCGCGAGGCCCGGCGATGGTCGGCATGAGACGCAGAGGGTGCCATCAGCGAGGAAGAGAGGGAAGGCGGGCGTGTCGCTGCTGTTCTTCGCCACGGGTGGCTTCGCGAGTTCGGTCCACGTCGCTCCATGATCGCGGGAGACACGCAGGGTGCTGTCGTGATCGAGCGCATAGACGCTGCCATTGCTAGAGACGGCAATGGCATGGCCGAGACCTGGTGTTTTGTCATCGCCGATGGTCGGAGCTTTACCATACGACTCCTGCCAACTCACACCGCCGTCATGACTGGCCCAGATCATCCCGCAAGTGCCCCAATACATGTGCAGCGGCTCTTTCGGGTCGATGGCGAACTGACGATTGTGTGAAACGATCTGCTTCCGCGACATGACACCGCGCTCGACATCGGCGGACATCTTTCGCCAGGTCAAACCCGCGTCTTGTGAGCGAAACAGGCCGCTGAGGTCCGTCATCGCCCAGACTTCTTTGGCGTTTATCGGATGCGCCACGACGTCCTCGATCCACCCGCCGCCGCCGGGTCCAAAAGGCTGCCACGTTTCAGCGGCGAGAGCTGAAGAAGCGAGGAGGGTGAGGAGGAGTTTCATGTGGTTTATCGCGTTGTCATCGGTCCCATCTTAATGACTTCGAGGTCTTTGCCCTTCACCTTGCGGATGGGCAGGAGATCCTCGTGGTTCCAGCGATCATCGGGCGCTCCGCTGATGAACCAGTCGCCGCCGTTGTCGGCGAGGATCATGCCGTGCGTCTTGAGGCCTTCGAGGATCACTTTGGCAGCACCGGTGAACTTGGAGGTATCAAAGCTGGCCTTCAAACGCACACGCATACCCATCGGCGGCAGGTTCTCGTCCTTGTGCGGACTCGCAAAATGCGTGGCGGGCGACACATAGGCGCGGCGGCTCTTTTTGACGGTGAAGCGCAAAGCGTGCGTGAGCTTGTTCGTGCCGCAGATTTCATCGTAGCGGGCAAGTCCAGGCAGGATCGGCAAGCCAGCGGCATCAGCACTCGTCCAGCCAGCGGGGCGGGGCTTAGGCGCTTTCAGATCAAACACGCTGCCGCTGTAGGCCGTCCATGCTTTGCCACCGAAGAGTGGAAAGGCGCGGTAGATCTCGTAGAGCTTCCAGTTGTCCTTATCGAGCACGAGGATGTGGCGGTCGCCATCGCTTTCGCGCCCGCCTTCGATCCAAGCATCCTCCGGGATAGGATAGGGGCCGGGATCGCTCTCGTCTTTGCCTTCGTTGAAGTGGATCGGCACCTTCGGCTGATCACCACTGACAACGTAATATGGAATGCCGCCCGGCTGCCCCTGCCACACGAGGCCGAAATCCTCATGCAGTCCCGTCTCCGCGCCGATGGACGCGATGATGGCCTCGCTGAGCGGATCGACCTCGTCTTTCGAGACATCGCGATTCCATTCGTCATTCGCCGGCATGAGCAAAGCGCCGCCGAGGTCGGTATTCGGGCCGGTGGGAAGCTGCGGATGCTGGGCGAGCGCACTCACCGCGCAGGCAAGGAGAAGTAGGGCTGTTGTTTTCATGATGAAACTAGGGAGCGATGGCACCGCTGGTGTTTTGGGTGCGTGGTTGACCATGAAAATCGGCCGGCAGCAGGAAGCTGGCATCGGCCTGATTCAAGGGCGCGTCCGCCGCGGGCTTGGCGTCATGGCGTTCGCCATTCCAGGACACGCCGGGCAGATCTTCGAGCCCGCGACCGCGTGCGGAGCCATGATGCGCGCCACTGCCGAGGATGACATTGCCCTTGATGACGACGCCCGCGCTGCCGTTGGCAAAGTGCAGCGCGTTTTTGTCCCGCGAGTAGAGGATGTTGTTCGCCAAGATCATGCCCTCGCGATCATTCCACGAGCCGCCACTGAAGGCGTGACCGGTGTTGACGATGGTGTTGTGCACGACCTGGAGGCGCGTCGTTTTGCCCTGATGATCGGTGCTGGCAAAGCCGGAGCCCTCGGAGCTGATGAGCACGTTGTTGCGCACGATGGCCTCGCCCTGCACCTGCATCACGTGGTCGCCGCTGCGGTAGCAGAGATTGCGCTCGATGATGTTCACCGGCTTGCCAGCTGTGCCATAGACGGTGATGCAGGGGTAGTTCGTGTCGTGCACATGATTTTCGGCGATCAGATTGCCCCAAGATCCCTGCTTCACCTCGATGCCGTCGCCTTGATCGCCGCGGCAATCATGGATGTGGTTCAGCGCGATGACGCTTTCGCTCATGATGTGGTCGCCGTTGTTCGCGCCGAGATACATGCCCTCCCCATGGCCAGCGCCGTGATGGATGTGATTGCGGGTCAAATAAAGGCGCCTCGTGTCAGCGCTGTTCGCACTCAGGCAGACCTGACCGGTGTGATGGATATGGCACTGATCGAACCAAACATCCGAGCACTGACCGAGGCGCACGCCATGACTGCCGCCGGTGAACTCAATGCCGCGCAGGCAGAGGAACTTCACGGGACCACCTTGACCGACATTGAGAACGTTTTGTTGATCGTCGGGCCGGGTGATGATGACCTGCGCATCCTTGGCGACCACGATCCAAATGGGCGCGTCCGCCGTGCCGCTCACCAACAGGTCCCACATTCGCTCGACGCTGTAAGTACCGGAGCTTATTTCAAGCTTGTCGCCGGGCTTTAATGCTTCCACCGCTTTCACAAGTGAAGCCCCGCTTGGATTGGTATGCTGGATCACCCGCTTCGGCACACTGCTGGCCCAGGTTGGTTCGTAGTTGGACGCAAGCGCGTTCGAGGCGAGGCAGATGATGAGTAGGAGGGACCTCATTGCTGGTTGGAAATGGAGGAGTCTTACGATTTGTTGGTCTGGAATAAAAGTGGGGACAAGCATTTCAATTCACGGCGTATTCATGGTGCGGTGTGATTTTCTGCCACGCGGCCTCAATGAGCTTGAACGCATTTTCAGGCCGCAGGATGCCGCGCACCATTAACTCGTGAATCTCCCGCGCCTCAGCCATGCTGATGTCATAGTACCAGCGTTCGCCTGTCTCTCCTCTGCTGTCTGTAAAGGCGACATGTCCCACCTGGCTGCCTTCCGAATACTTCACGGCGGCGACGAGGCCAAAGACCACCCATGCCTGCTTGGCCTGCACCATGGCAGGCGTGGAATCATTGAACAGGGGCCGTTCACTACTCAGGAAGATGCCGAGCCGAGCCTGCTGATCGCGTACGCCGTGCGGCCATACCCGGGTGGGTGTGAATGTGGCCACGGACATCATGGATTGGACACGCCTGGCGATGGCTTCGAGCGGCAGGAATTCAGCGCGGCTGAGTGCCCGCGCTGCCTTGCTCTCGACAGGCTGCGCACTCTGAGTGGCGGCGGATGATTGCGCGTTTGCTGAACTGACGGTTTCATTGCCGGCAATCATCACCGCAGACAGCAACGTGACTGCAGTGGTGAGATTGAGGCCCACGAGAATATGGTTGGAAGTCATGATGGTTGGTGGATGGGTAAACAGGATAAGCAGGTCAGCCACGGTGCGCGGGTTTTACGCCACGCGCCGCGCCAGTGAGCCGACGCGCTTTTAGAAGACGTGTGGCGAGTATTTTGCGCACGCTGGCGTGGAGTTTTAGCAGTGCCTCGTCAAAGGTGTGCCCAGCGCTGCGCGCCAGTATGTCCGGGCCGGGGATGCAGAGCATCATGGAGAGGTGGTATCGCGGTGTTTTCTCCCGCTGCTGCTCCACGCGCACCACGGCGCGGGAAATGGGCTTGAGAGCGACGAACTGTTCGAGCGTCTGATGGATCTGGGTTTCCCATTGGGTGCGAGGGTCGCAGCCGAACCAGTCGAGTTGAATGATCATGAGCGTGTTGTTGGTAAAGGGTGGAAAAGGTTGCCGGCAGGAGCCGCCGAGGTTTTTTTCTCGGTGGGGTTGGGCGGAAGGCTCCTGCCGGCGGTTGTGACAGCATCAGGAGTTTTGGGGATACCAATGCCAGGTGCTGTAACAGGGGTGCTCCTCGGTTTGCGCCGACTTGATTTCATAGCTGCTGCATGAGGCGAGCAGGCCTGTGAGGAGGAGAAGAAGGGAAAGGCGAGTTTTCATTTCGTGTGTTTGGCGTTTGGTTTGAGTTTCTTGGTGACTGACTTCGCGGCAGGTGCTGCGTTGAGAGTGGTTTCATGCGCAGCCTTCTCAGCAGCGGCCTGGATGATCTGCTTTTCTGCGGACAGCCAGAAGTCGATCTCCCTGCCAACGGGGCGGTCCGCCTGGAGCCAGAGTTGATAGGCGAGTCCGCGAACTTCTTGAATCTGCGCCGGGGTCATGGTGGCTTGGTTTTGGTTCATGGTTTGGTGGATGGTGAGGGGGATGGTTGCGGCTGGCTTCATGTCGGACTGACCGGGACTAGAGGCGGGGACGTGATGAAACCGTTCGTTGATGCGACGGAGAATGGATTGGCGGCTTGGTTGATGATGGATGTCTGCGCAGCAGATGAGCTCGGCGTGCCACCGCACGGCCCACTGCTGCAGATCCTCGCAGAGAGTGCTCGTATGCGCGCAGGGTGAGTGGGCATCTTCCTCCAAAGCTAGGACCAAGGCTCTGTCCTCACGCTGCTGCCAAGTGATGGAGTCCAGCCAGCATTTGATATGGCCTGGCAAAGGCTCGGCGCTGGAGGTGGCGATGATGATCATGTCCGCCTCTGTACCGATACGGACTGACATGGCGCGTATGTCGAGAGCGGACACCAGCTTTTCAAAAGTCCATGCTTTGAAGGACATCCGAAGATCAGCGCGAAAGCACTGGTGTAACCAAGCGAACGCTTTATTCACCTGCATTTCCGCCTGGTAGCCGTCATGGATGGCGATGACCGAAAACGAGGCGATGGTGGCATCGCTGCTGCGTGACGCTCTGCTTATGATTGGCTTGCCCTTTTCCATGGGCAAGATCATGTCTTTTCATGCCGACACCCTCAATAGGCAGGCTTTCCCTGCGATGCTCAGCAAACCGCTGATGCCTTTTCAGTCTGGGTCCGCGGTGGCTCTCAGCCCTGTTCACCGACCCAGCGGGTGGCATGGTGAATGAGTTCGGTGGCGTTACGCAGGCCGAGCTTTTGGCGGATGTGCATGCGGTGTGTGTCCACGGTCTTGATGCTCAGATGCAGCGAGCGGGCGATGTCATGCGGCTCTTTGCCCTGGCCGAGCAGGCGGTAGATCTCGAACTCGCGATCGGTGAGCGTGCTGACGGAGGACGCGCCGCTCTTCGCGCCGGAAAGCGCATCGAGGATCTGCGTGGAGATGGATTCGCTGACGGAAATGCCACCGCTGAGCACACGGCGGATGGCGTGGATGATTTTCTCCGGCCCTTCCTGCTTCATGATGTAGCCACGGCCTCCGGCACGGATGACGCGCTCGGCATACAGCGTCTCGTCATGCATGGAGATGATGAGCACGGGCGTTTGCGGGCTGAAGGCGCGGATGTCTTTGAGCAGTTCGAGGCCGCTTTTGCCGGGAAGGCTCATATCGAGCAGCACGAGGTCTGGCTGGAGCCTTTCGAGCGCGGACATGGCCTGCACGGCATCATGCGCCTCGCCACAGACGGCGAGATCGGCCTCCAGATTTACAAGGACGGTCAATCCAGCGCGGAAGACGGGATGATCATCGACGACGAGGACGCGCTTTTTGGGCGGCAATGCTGGTTGATTGGTTTTCTTCGGCATGGCTGGTTGTTGGTGGAAATTCGCAAGACACGACGACGCCTTTGCTTCGGCCATTACGCACGCTGAGTGTGCCGCCGCACATTTCCGCACGGTAGCGCATGATGCGCAGGCCCATGCCATCTCCTTGGAGCGTGGCTTTGATTCCGGCACCGTCGTCGGTGATGGTCAAAGCGGATGCGGTTAGGCGGATGCGAATGTTTTTGGCCTTCCCATGCTTCACGGCGTTGCTCACAGCCTCCTGGGTGATGCGGTAGAGATGCATCATCGCGGTTTCAGTTTGGATGGGGGCGGTATCGCGGCATTCGAAGCGACATTTTACGCCAAACAGCTCACTGGACTGTGCGGCGAGGTTTTCCAGCGCCCGTGTGAAGCCGCCCTGTTCCGGTGAAACGGGGTGCAGGCCGCGTGCGAGGCCGCGTGTGTGCGAGAGGGCTTTTTGCAGCAGTTCGTTGATCTTTTTGGCTACGGTGCTCTGCGGTGACTTTTCCGCCATCAGCGTGCGCTGGAGCACATCGGCCATCATCCAGGCTCCGGCGAGTTGCTGGCCGAGGTCGTCGTGCAAATCCTGGCCGATGCGGCGCTGCTCCCGTTCGCTGATCTGTAGAATCTCCTCCTCAAGCTGCCGCCGCGCCACGATCTGCTCCATCAGCTCCGCGGTGCGCTGCTGCACACGCTCCTCCAGATCGGCATTGAGCTGGCGGATCGTTTGTTCGGCGGTTTTGCGCTCGGTGATGTCGGTGATGTCGATGATGATAAGCGCACCTTCCGGCGTCTCGACTTGGCTGAGGCTGATCTCCATCGGAAACTTGCTGCCGTCTTTGCGCAGGCCTGCCAGCTCCATGTTACGAAAGCGCTCCGCGTGCTCAGGTCGTGCCAGGAAAACGCTGCGCAGTTGGCTAAAGCGGCCGCGCTCATGCGGTGGAAGCAGTTTTTCAAATCCGCTGCCGATTATGGCCTTGCGCCGCAGTCCGAAGAGGCTCACGGCACGCGCATTCGCCAGCCGCACGAGACCCTGCGCATCGAGAATGACGAATCCATCCGGCGCGGCCTCAAGCAGTCGGTCAAACATGCGGCGGTCCACGTTTCGCTGTGTAATGTCGCGGGATATTTTGGAGAAGCCAACGAGGTGGCCTGCGGCATCCACCAGAGGCGATATGGAGAGCGAGATGTCGATGATGCGGCCATCCTTGCGCTGGCGGTGCGTCTCGTAATGGTCGATGCGCTTGCCGCGCCGGATGTAGCGGCGAAAGACGGCCTCGTCATCAGCTGACTCCGGCGGGCGTAGCATGGACACGGATTTGCCGATCACCTCGGAGGCGGCGTATTGAAAAATGCGCTCAGCACCGGCATTCCAGGTCTGGATGTTGCCATCGAGATCGAGCGTGATGATGGCGTCGTCCGAGCTTTCGACAACGGCGGCGAGCTTTTTGCGATTCGCGTCCGCTGCCTGCTGCTCAGTGATGTCGCGGGCGACGCCGCCGATCTGATAGGGCTTGCCATTTTGGCGGCCAAGAATGATGCCACGGTCCGCCAGCCAGCGCACTTCGCTCTTGGCACTGATGACGCGGTATTGCGCCTCGTAGTCGGCCTTTTCTCCGCTGAACCACTGCCGGAGTGCCTCGTGCACCGCCGGGCGGTCCTCGGGATGGATGGCCTCTTCCCAAAGGTCGGGCTTGTTTTGCAACTGAGCCACGCTGCGGCCCCAGATGCGCTCAAAGGCCGGACTCACATACGAATAGCGCGGCGGATCGAGTTCTTTAAACCAAAGCACATCGCCGATGTTTTCGACGAGGAGTCGAAAGCGGGCTTCATCAGGCGGAGTGGGGCGGTTCATCGGATGGCACGGAGTTTCTTCTCGATTTCCACGACGACAAGGGCCGTGACACCCACGCCGAAGATGCGCAGCCAAGCGCTGGCTTCAATGGGGGCGGTGTGCAGGAAACGATTCATCATCGGCGCATAGGTGAAGACTAGCTGCAAGAAACAGGTGAGGATGATGCCTAACAGCAAGCGCGGATTCGTGAAGAAGCCGATGCTAAAAATGCTACGGCGCAGACTACGGCAACTGATGAGATACGCGCTGGCGACGGCAACGACCACATTCACCACCGCAGTGCGGCTGGCAGCGATGCTGGCACCGATGCTTTGCTCCGAAAAAAACACCCAGTAACTGCCAGCGAGCATGATGATCGAGACGAGACCCGTGCGAATGAACATGGCGAAGTCGAAGATCGGCGTTTTTTGATCACGCGGTGGCCGCTGCATGATGTCGGTTTCCGGTGGCTCAAAGACGAGCATGAGGCCGAGCAGGATGGCGGTGGTGAGATTCACCCAGAGCAGATGCACCGGCAGTGTGGGCAGGGTGAGGCCAAAGACGACGCTGGTGAGCAAAATGAGCGCAAAGCCGACGCTGACTGGCAGCGTCCAGACGAGGAACTTGATGAGGTTGTCATACACGCCACGGCCCTCCTCCACGGCGGCTGCGATGGTCGCGAAGTTATCATCCGTGAGCACCATGCTGGCGGCCCCCTTCGCCACATCGGTGCCGGTGATGCCCATGGCGATGCCGATGTCCGCCTGCTTCAAAGCGGGGCCGTCATTCACGCCATCGCCAGTCATGGCGATGATGTGGCCGCGACTTTGCAGCGCACGCACGAGCCGCAGTTTTTGCTCTGGTGCCACGCGGGCAAAGACGCAGGTGCGGTCGGCGATCTCGGGCAGGTCGGCGTCGCTGATCGCCGCGAGTTCACGTCCTGCGATAGCTGGCACCGTATCAGCACCTGCGATGCCGATTTGCTTGGCGATGGCCTGCGCGGTGACGGCATGATCTCCGGTGATCATCTTCACGCGAATCCCTGCGGCTTGGCAGCGTGCCACAGCGGCGATGGCCTCCTCGCGCGGCGGATCGATCATACCCTGGATGCCGAGAAAAGTCAGCCCCTCGCTCACATGATGATGCGCCAGGTCGCCGCTGACATGCGAGCCATCTCGCCGCGCAAAAGCGATGACTCTCATGCCCTCGGCGGCAAAGGATCGCGCCACTTCGCGAATGGCATCCGCATCGATATCGACGACCGCGCCACGTGCATCCAGCATGTGCGTGCAACGCTCGATCAGCCGCTCCAGCGCACCTGCTTTGTAGATGCGGCGGCCCTCCATGTGGTCGTGCAGCGTGGCGCGAAACATGTGATCACTCTCAAACGGAATCATGTCCACGCGCGGCGTGCCAGCATGGATAGCGGCGTGGCGCAGCCCGGCCTTCTCCGCAGCGACGAGCAGCGCCCCTTCCGTGGGATCACCGGCAATCGTCCACACGCCCCCTTTCTCGATGATGGCGGAGTCATTGCACAGCATCCCGGCATGGAGGCACTCATGCAGCGCAGGCTTGGTGCTGGCATCAATTGGGTTCGGCGTGGCATCGTGGATTTCGCCACGCGGCTCGTAGCCGGTGCCTGTGACCTCAAAGGTATCGCCACCGGCATGGACACGCTGCACCGTCATCTTGTTCTGCGTGAGCGTGCCCGTTTTGTCCGAGCAGATGACGGTGGTGCAGCCCAGCGTCTCCACGGCTGGCAGCTTGCGGATGATGGCACGGCGTTTGGCCATGCGGCTCACGCCGATGGCGAGCACGATGGTGATGGCGGCGGGCAGGCCTTCGGGAATCACGCCCACGGCGAGCGCCACGCTCGCCACGAGCATCTCGATCACACTGCCACCGCGAAACAGCACGCCATACGCAAACAAGGCCGCCGCGAGCGCGAGAATGACCCACAGCAGCACACCGCTGAAGCGGGCGATCTTCCGCGTGAGCGGCGTGGTGAGATCCACCGCCTCCGCGATGAGAAATGCCACGCGCCCCGTCTCCGTGCGATCCCCCGTGGCCCACACCACGCCCGTGCCCGTGCCCGCCGTCACCAAAGAGCCCGCGTAAGCCATGTTCACGCGGTCGGCGAGCACCGTGTCCGCGTTCAAGGGATCAGGCCGCTTGCTGGCAGGCATTGACTCGCCGGTCAGCGACGATTCGTCGATCTGCAGGCTCTTCGTTTCCAGCAAACGAATGTCCGCCGGCACACGATCACCGCCTGCGAGCATCACGATGTCACCCGGCACGAGTTCGGTGCTGTTCACGCGGACTTTTTTGCCATCACGCTTCACCACCGCCTCCGCCACGACCATTTTCATGAGCGCTTCCAGCGCATGTTCCGCCTTCGACTCCTGGAGGAAGCCCACGACCGCATTCACCACCACGACGATGAAGATCACACTCGCATCCACCCATTCACCGAGAAGGCCCGTGACCAGCGCCGCCGCGATAAGCACCAACACCAGCGGCGCCGTGAACTGCCGCAACAGCCTCAACCACCCCGGTGTGCCGCCACGCACCTTCACCAGGTTTTCCCCATAACGCCGCCGCCTCTCCGCCGCCTCCGCGCTCGTGAGTCCAAATTCAAGTGACGCCCCCGTGAGGCGCAAAGCATCACAAGAAGCAAGATGGTGGGCATGGGTCGCAGTCAACGAAGCGCCAGTCATGCATTTTCAATTCAGCGGCAATCAGCAAACGGATGAGGCCCGCATGGATCTCACAGCGTCGTGCCTTCTTTCCATGCCTTGCCGGTTTGCAGGCGCTGGAGGTTGTCGAGCGTCGTCCCGGCGATCTGGGAGAGCGCTTCATGCGTCAAAAATGCCTGGTGAGAGGTGATGAGCACGTTCGGGAAGGTCAGCAGGCGGGAGAGTTCATCGTCCTGCAGCGGCTTGCCGGAGTGGTCCTCAAAAAAGATGCCTTCCTCCTCCTCATACACATCCAGAGCCACGCCGCCGAGGTGGCCGGTCTTTAGAGCGTCTATCACGGCGGTGGTGTCGATCAGCTTGCCACGGCTGGTGTTGATGAGAAAGGCACCGCGCTTCATGCGGGCCACGGTTTGCTCGTTGATGAGATACTTGGACTGCGGCGTGAGCGGCAGGTGCAGGCTCACGACGTCACTTTGTGCCAGCAGCTCATCCAGCGGCACATAGTTCAGTCCGCATGTGGCAGCCCACTCGGGCTTTGGAAACGGATCGTAGCCGAGCAGGCGCACGCCAAAGCCGCGAAACACCTCCGCGGTTACCTGGCCGATTTTTCCCGTGCCGATGATGCCGACGGTCTTTCCGAACACATCGAAGCCCACCAGGCCGTGTAGCGAGAAATTGAGATCGCGCACGCGGTTGTAGGCGCGGTGGATCTGGCGGTTCAGCGTGAGCAGTAGCGCCACCGTGTGCTCCGCGACGGCATGCGGTGAATACGCAGGCACACGCACCACCGCGATGCCATGCGCCTTCGCGGCGGCGAGATCGACATTGTTAAACCCCGCGCAACGCAGCGCGATGAGGCGCACGCCATGTTCCGCGAGCACCTGGATGCAGGCCGCGTCCACGCGATCATTCACAAACACGCACACCGCCTGCGCCCCTGACGCCGAGGCTGCCGTCTCCGCGTTCAGCCGAAAGTCATGGAAACGCCAATCCATACCCTCCACCTCCTTCGCGGCCTCGCGAAAGGCTTGCTGGTCGTAGGGCTTCGTGTCGTAAAAACTGACCGTGAGATTTTTCATGGAGCTGGATGGCTGGACGAAGAATGCCCCGACTTCAACACCTCACCATGAGCGAACGGCTGAGACGCCCGAGGCGTGCTCCAGGGTTCAAAAGTGGAGCTGGAACCCTCTTCGGCTTTGGCAGGAACATTTTGGGGCAAGAAAATTGGGTTGGGGGGAAATCTTCTTACCCCAAAAATATTCCTGCCAACCCACCTCGTCAGCTTGCTCGGCGCATCGGCCGCGATGGCGGCGCGGTAGTTGGCCTGGGAGCGGAAGTATTCGGCCTGGGCTTCGACTTCGAGTACTTGGGCGTCGAAGGTGGCTTGCTCGCGGATCTGGAGGGCGAGCAAGTCGGTGGCGCCTTGCTTGGGGCGCTCGTTTTCAGCGGCTTCGAGCTGTTTGGCGAGTTCGACGTTTCGACGCGTCATCTTGAGCGTGTCGTAGGTGGCGATGAGGGCGCTGTAGGCGTCACGCACATCGGCGGCGATGCCGTCTTGGCAGCGACCTCCGGCGCATGCCAGCAGCCACGCAAAGCGGTGTCATCACTGCCTTTGAGAGCTGTGACCATCGTTTCGACGAGCTTTTGCACCTCTGGCGGCACTGGCGTGTCATCGGCGGCCATGATCGGGGCACAGAGCAATGCGGAGGCGAGAAGGATGGTTTTCATGCGAGTCCGAATCAGCCCGCGCCTTCCCGACATTCAAGCGAGGATTGGGTGACAAGTTCGTTTAACGCGGCAGCCGCAAACAACTGGATTCATTTATGGCAGGAAGATTGTTGAGGTAGGAAAATGAGAAGAAGTCGGTTTGGGAGAATTTTCCTGCCCATCCAATCTTCCTGCCAAAAACCTCAACGAACCTCGCAAGCCTCCAGCAGCGCCTTATCCGCCGCCGAACGATGCTTTGGCCCCACTTTCGTCAAAAGTGTCTTCACGAGGTCTTTCGCCGGTTGAATGCTCACGTTGAAGAGTTTGGGCTTCTCGGTGTTGGAAACGGCATCTGTCTCCGCAGCATCAAGGAGGTTGTCCTTGAAATAGACGCGGCCTTCGTCGGTTCCGCGTTCCCATTTCACGCCTTCATCGGGCTTGGAGGTGCGTTGCGGCATGTGGCGGAAGATGTTGCCGATGACGGCGAGGTTTGGATTTTCCTCACCTGCATCGTAAGCGATATGCAGGCCGCTGCCGCCCCAGTCTTGCCAGCCCCAGCCGAAGACGAGGTTGTTGATGAATTCGATGTCGCGGTTCGCGTGGCGGAGGCGGATCTGGCGCTCGTTGTTTTTCACGAAGACGTTATGATGGAACGTGATGCGCTCGCGGACTTGCTTTTGATCGCTGGTGGAGAGGTGCAGGGCAGTCTCGGTGTCGCAGATGAGGTTCCAGCCGATGCTCACATCATGCACTCGCCCCCACACATCGAACACGCCATCGCCGGACGCACGGCCCGTGCAGTGCTCGATGACTTCCGCTGAAAGCGCGGCGGTGGTGAGGAGAAGGAAGAGGAGCTTCATCATGGAGTGGAAACAAAACACCGTGGCGCAACGCCCTCGTCCTGTGACCACGCATCCCAGGCACCAAACTCTGGGCAGCATGAACCCGCAGCGGAAATGCACTCCAGACACAGCCAGCGATGGGCCATCTGCACGGCCTCCGGGCTGCCGCAGGCCTCACAGCAGGCGGGAACGGGTGCGGTGGAGCCTGAGTCTTCGTTCATGACGGATGCGCCTCAGCAGTTCTCCATCTCGATGATGTAATAGCCGCGCTCATCGATGGATTTCACCATGGGAGCGGTCGCCTGCTCGACATGGCAGAAACGGCACTCACGGGTGCCTAGGCTGGTGCCTTCCTGACCTTTGCTTTTCAGAAACGCATGGCCATAGCCGTGGATCGTCGCGACATCCTTCTGCGAATCAGGCACGAGGATGTCGAAATGCATCACGCGGCCATCCGTGCGGCGGACGTAGGTATCATAGACAGAAACTTTCATGGGAATGGTGTGGGTGGAGGAGTGGAGTCGCAGATCAAAGGCGAAATCAACGCGGGTGGCAAGTGACTCGTGGGGTTGGTGTGGGCACCCATTTTTTGCCCGTCGCACTCACACGCTGGGCATGTTATGACCGCACATGAAATCAAACCCGCCGTCGCAGAGAAACCCAATCACTTGCCACTGACATGAGTGCGCTGCTCATCATCGGCCTCCAGACCGGCCTGCCACGCACACTTGGCATGCCGGACGCAGTCGAGCCGATGGATCGCGAATGGACGACTGGTTTCTTTAAAGAGGGGGTGGCTGGTGTGCGTCAGGTCACGGCGCTGGGCATCGAAGGCGACGGGCAGGCCGATCTCATCAACCACGGCGGGCAGGACAAGGCGATCAATGTTTATCCATCCGAGCACTATCCAACGTGGATGGAGGAACTCGGACTCGATCTGCAACCGGGTGCATTCGGCGAGAACTTCACCACCACCGGCATGACCGAGAGCGAGGTGTGCGTGGGGGATGTGTTTCAATGCGGTGCGCTGCGCCTGCAAGTCTCACAACCACGTCAGCCATGCTGGAAGCTCGCCCGCCGCTGGCGCATCAAAGATCTGGCCGCACAAGTCGAGCGGACGGGACGCACGGGCTGGTATTTCCGCGTCCTGAGCGGTGGTCCCGTGCGAGCAGGCATGAAACTGGAACGAGTGGAACGCCTCGCGCCCGCATGGAGCATCTCCGCCGCGAACGAAGTGATGCACCACCGCAAGACCGATGCCGCCGCCGCACTGGCCCTAGCTGGCTGCCCCGGCCTCTCCGCGAGCTGGCATGTCAGTCTGACCAATCGCGCCGCGAGTGGGCTTCAAAAGACGCGTGCCCGGCTGAACGATCCACTTGGATCATAGCAAGCTCCGTGAAGCTTCTTCATCGCGTCGTCATCGGGGAAAAGGGACAGAAGGGACGAAAACGACAGAAGGGACAGAAAGGACGCGGCGCGGTCGCTTCAGTCCCTTTTGTCCTTTCTGTCTCTTCTTTGCTGCTCACGCACTTGGAGCCGCGCCGCCGTCATTCTTTCGCGGATGCCACCTTCTTGAAGAAAAGCTTTCTCCAGACTCTCGATCTGGCGTTTGAGGAGGAAGATGGTGAATTTGCAAAGACCGAGCAGCACATTCGCAGCGATCTCCGGGTCGTCGCTTTCGATGCCGCGCTGGAAGTCAGCGTAGGCGGCACCGGGTTTGCGGCAGAGGGTGGAGAGACGTTGAGCATAGCGATGCGTTTGCGGCCACGCTTTGAGTTTTCGCGTGAGGAGGAAGTCCTGATAGTCCTCTTTGAGCTCCTCTTGGCTGGCTTTGGCCCAGTTGGTGAGTTCGATCTCTTTTTTCTTCGACATCGCCGAAGCGATGCTGCCTTCGACGATGTTTTGTTTCCCCGAACGCGCCGCCTGCACCATCTGGTCCACCGTTCGGTCGCCGAACTTCGGGAGCCACTTTTTGACAAAGAAAACCGTCCCTTCAAACACGATGAGCGCCTTCTGGTAGGAGAGCAGGTGCTCATAGCCGCCGTGTGGCGGGATGAAGTGCGGGGTGTCCATGATAAGAGAGTTTAATGTGAAGAAGAAGGGACAGAAAGGACTGAAGGGACGGTCGCGGGTCCTTTGTGTCGTGAGAGAGTTTAAAGTGCTGACGAAGGGACGAAAAGGACAAAAAGGACTGAAGGGACTTTCACGAGTCCTTTGTGTCTTTTCTGTCCCTTCTGTCCCTTTTCAACGCCGTGTCAAACTCACCGGCGCATCGGCCGCGATGGCGGCGCGGTAGTTGGCCTGGGAGCGGAAGTATTCGGCCTGGGCTTCGACTTCGAGGACTTGGGCGTCGAAGGTGGCTTGCTCGCGGATCTGGAGGGCGAGCAAGTCGGTGGCCCCTTGCTTCAGGCGCTCGTTTTCGGCGGCTTCGAGCTGTTTGGCGAGTTCGACGTTGCGACGCGTCATCTTGAGCGTGTCGAAGGTGGCGATGAGGGCGCTGTAGGCGTCACGCACGTCGGCGGCGATGCGGTCGCGGGCGAAGCGCTTGTCGTTGTTCAGGCGTTCGATGAGCGCATCAGCGACATCGACGCGGCCTTTGGCTTCACGGCGTTGCAGGGGCAGTTTGAATTCGATCTTGGCTTCGATTTCGTTCTGCTCGAGGTCGCGTGGACGGTTGTTGCCGAGGGCTTGACCAGCTTCGATGCCGATGTCGATGTTCGGCAGCAGGTTGTTCTTGGCGAGCCGACGGTCGATTTCGCTCTTTTCGACAAGGAGCTCGATGCGGCGGATCTCGGGACGAAAAATGGCCGCTTTGGCGATGTCGGCGGTGACTTGTGTTTCATCGAGCCGTGGATGCGGTGGGAAGGCGGTGGGGATGCGGTCACGTTTGGCGATGATGGGCTCGGCTTTGTCCTTCGTGCGGTAAAACAGTGAAAGTTCGATGCTGGTGGCCTGAAAGCGACGCTGGGCCTGCACGACGGCGATTTCGCGACTGACGACGAGGCGCTGGTTGTCGATCTGCACGATGGGGGCGCTGGCACCTTTCTTCACCTGCTCGGCGATGGCGCTGTCGCGGTCTTTGGCGATGCGCAGCAGTTCTTCGGTCAAGCCGAGGCGCTGGCCGCTGGCGAGCCAGTTGTAGTAGCTGATGGTGGCGGAGCGGATGAAGTCGAGGTACTGCCGCAGGATGATGGGATCGGCGAGTTCCTGGTCGATTTGTGCCTGCCAGAGCGCGGCGCGGCGACGGTCGATGGTGCCGTCCCGCAGCAGCGGCAGGCGAAAGCCGAGCACGCCCTCGCCATCGACGCCGGTGCGGTCTTTGTTGTAGTTCGGTAGGAAGCCGCTGCTCAATCGGTAGCCGCCATACACGCTGCCGCCCCAGAATGGCAGCGGCTGCTCGACCATGGCGTAACCCGTTTGCCCGTCGTAGTAGCCCGCGAGGTTCATGGTGCCGCCAGCATTCAGATTCAGGTCAAAGGCACCCATCGCCTGCCGCACACGACCGTTGGCGATGTCTTGCTCGATCAATGCCGCGAGGTAAGGCGGGTATTGGGTTTGGACGCTGGCGAGGACTTCGGGGAGGAGCAGCGGCTTCGCCGCAAATGACGAATGGGGAATGACGAATGACGAAATCAGCAGCGCCCAAGCGGCGAAGCGACTGAGAACTGAACACTGAGCAGTAAGCACTTGGTTTCTCATTTCTTCGTGGGGTCGAGTGTGCCGTCGTCGTTCGAGACGACAGGGGGGAAGCCGTTGATCTGACGCCAGAGTTCAAACCAGAGTGGGACTTCGTTGAGCATGACCCAAGCATTGGCGCGTGCACCTTGGCGCAGCCAGCGGTCTTTGTCGGGCCAGGGGACGGTGACGGGGCCTTTACCATCGCCACGATCGACGATGTCGTCCGTGGGGCCGACGACGACGCGGAATTTGCCTTTGCCGTCGTCGGTGGCGTCCACAAAGACGACTTCGCCGCCGAAGGTGCCGATGGCGAGCTGCGGCCACCCGATCATCTGCACGGCGGGCCAGCCTTCAAAGGCGAGCCGCACGGGACTGCCTGGCTGGCCATCTTTGCGTGAACGAATGAGCGGCATGTCGTTGCCATCGACCATGATCTCGACAAAACGGCTGTCGGTCTCGGGAATGATGACGCAGATGAGTGATCCGGGCCGCAAATAAGTGCCATCCGTCGCGGCGACGTTCAGCACGATGCCATCGCGTGGCGACTCGATGATCTGTCGTTCGGTTTGATTGATCTGCACGTCGATGACGGAGAGATCGCGCTCGGCAGTGGCGACTTCGCTGAGGGCGGTGCCTTTCGAAGCGTGCGTGGAGGCGATGCTGGCATCCATGTCGTTGCTGGTGCGCTTTAATGCGGCGGCGGCGGATTTTAGCTCGGCGCTGGTGGAGTCGCGGGAGAGCGTGGCGAGTTCGAGGTTGCGCTGGGATTCGAGCTGCTTGGCATGCAGATCCTGAGTGCGGGTGAAATTCAGCAGCGCGGTCTCAGCGGCGATCTTGGCACCGGCGACGCGCTGCTCCGCGCCATCGATGGCCTGCGCTTTGGCCAGCTCCTGCTGCGTGATTTGGGCGATGAGTGACTCGACGCGGCCCTGCGCGAAGTCGCGGCGGCTTTCGATGGCCTCACGCTGCGCTTTGAGGTTGTTGAGCAGGTTCGGGTCGTTGTCCTGAATCTCGATGATGAGTTCGCCTTTCTTCACACGCTGTCCTTCGGTGACGTGCAGGTGCTTCACGCGGCCAGAGACTTGCGCCTCGATATTGATGCGGCGGTCGAGTGGATTGAAGGCGATGACGCGGCCTGATCCAGAGACGAATTGACGCCAAGGAAGAAAGCACAGCGCGATGACGAGCAGTGCGAAGCTGAGGAGGAGCAAGCGACTGAAAAGGCGCGTGAACTTGGCCGATCCAGCGAGCGACAAAGCGGGTAGTGGAGGTGCGGTGGAATGAGCGGTCATTTCAGATTGGGGTCAGAGCCATCGCTCAAATGGCAGGGCGCGAGTTCGATGAGCTGGTCGCACTTTTTCGTCACGTCGTGATCACGCGTGGTCAGCACGACGGTCCAGGACAGTGATGGGTCGAGGATGGCGGTGGAAAGCGTGGCGAAGGAGGCGCTGTCGAGGCCGTCGAGCAGTTCGTCGATGAGGAGAAGCCGCGGTCGCTGCACCAAAGCGCGGGCAAGGATGAGGCGCGTGCGCTGATTGCCGCTGAGCGGTGCGCCGCCGATTTTGAGCCGGAGATTCAGGCCCTCGGGGCGATGCAGCAGATCATCGAGCAATCCGACGCTGGAGAGCGCAACGCGGATTTCATCCATGCCGATGTCGTTGCGGCCAAGGCGGAGATTTTCGACGATGGTGGCATCGACGATTTCGTCGCGACGCAGCAGCATGACGCTTTCGCGCAACGCCTCCAGATACCAACTGCGCAGATCGAGTCCGTCGATGGCGACAAAGCCGCCGGTGGGCTGGCGCAGGCCAAAGAGGATGTCGAGCAACGAACTGGCACCCGCACCATGCGGGCCAACGATGGCCGCGCGTGAGCCGGGCTGGATGGTGAAGTGGCGATCCGCAAAGAGCGGCGCAGCGCCATAACCAAAGGTGAGTCCGCTGACATTGATCAAGGCACCGCCTTTTTGCTTCACCGGCTGCTCGCCGTCCTCGCGTTCGATTTCGAGATCGAAGATGTGACCGAGCTTGTCCATGGCGGCCATAGCGTCATACCAGGCTTCGAGTTTTTTACCCATCTTCGCCAGCGCGGCGACGATGCTGCCCATGATCAGCTCACTGGCTACGAGTTGGCCGAGAGTGATCTGCTGGCTGATGACGAGATAACCACCCACAGCGAGCAAAGCGGCTGCGGCGAAGACTTGCAGCGTCAGCAGGCCCGCGATCTGCCGCATGAGCACGCGGAAGTGTTTGGCACGGGCGGTGACGTAGTCCGTAGCGAGCTGGTTCGCACGCTCATAGGCCATGCCGTAGCCGCCGGGACCTTTGAAGAGAAAGGGAAAGTGAGCGATCTCCTCATACCAGTTCACGAGGTCGTATTTCATCATCGACTCCTTGATGCTCGTCTTCACCGCGCCGCGTCCGAGCAGCCAGAGGATCAAGACGATGAGCACGAGCAGCACCGCCACAAACAGCAGCAGCACCGGATGATACAACGCCAGCAGCAACATGCCGATGAGCGTGCTGAAGACGAGATTCACGCCATCCAGCAGCAGCAGCGAGGTGCTTTTTTGCGCGGTGACGACATCGAGGAAGCGATTCACCAACTCAGGCGCGTGAACGTCATCGAGCGCCTCTGCTTTGACCCGTGGCAGCCTGTAGGCGAGGTCCGAGGCCGTGCGCACAAAGATGCGGCGCTGGATGATGTCGGAGATGTAATACTGAAAGCCGGTGACGACGGCCTGGAGCGCCAGACAGGCGAAGAGTGCCAGCGACACCACGACCAGCGCCTGCACAAACGGCTGCGACTGCCCGCCGAAGGCCAAATTACTCACCACCGCATCCACCGCGAGTGGTGCGGCGAGATAAAGGATGCCCGCAAAGATGGAGAAGACCAGCAGTGTGCGGATGTCCTGCCTCTCGGCCTTCAGCAGACCGAAGAAACGCTTCGCCGGACTCATGTGCTCTTGGTGAGTCGCATGGGCACTCATGCCATGCGCAGGACGCTCTGGATGCACGATGCCGACCTCCATGACTTCATTCACGCTGGTCAAGCCGAGCATGCGGGCGAGTTGCGTGCGCGAGACGGTGACACGGTGCGTCAAGTGGTCGCCATCCGCCAAGCGCAGCCCAAACCAGCCAGCAAACGTGATCACCACCCAGCGCGCTTCCATCTTGCTCCACACAACCACCGGCGTGTCATGATGCGCCTGCCAGATCGCCTCCGAAAGCGGCAGGCGCACTGGCGACACATGCATATAAACCTCCGCCGCTGCACTGACGAGCTGGCTCAGCGGGTCCGCGTCCGCCTTCGCCGCGTTTTGCACCGCGATCCGTGCCCGCTCATGGTCAAACTCACTGCCGGTGATGGCGGCAAGCTGCGCGAGCAGGTTGGTGGATAGCGTGAAGGTCGTGGGGAGCATGGGAAAGCCGTCCAATGAGGAACCAAATGGCACTTTGACAATCTCGATGTTTCAAAGATACACTTCGGAAATACCTCATGAACACCAAGCTCAACGATCCGCACCTCAACTACCACCACTTGCGCTTGTTTTGGGAAGTCGCCCGGGCAGGCAGCCTCCGCGCCGCCGCATCCCGCCTGCATCTTTCACAGCCGACGATCAGCGCCCAGGTCAAGGCGCTGGAAACGAACCTCGATGAGCAACTCTTTGACCGCACGGGGCGCGGATTGAAGCTCACCGCCCAGGGACGGCTGGTGATGGAATGCGCAGCGGAGATTTTTTCCCTCGGCACGGAGATGGTGCGCTCGCTGCACGGGCAGGGCAGCGCACGCAACCTGCGGCTGAACATCGGCATCACGGATTCGCTGCCGAAACTCGTCGCGTGGCGACTGATTCGGCCGGCGATGCAGGCGTTTCCGAATTTGCAGCTCTCCTGCTCGGAAGGGCATGCGCAGGAGCTGCTGGGTTCGCTCGCGGCGGGTCGGCTGGATGTGGTTTTGTCGGACGAGGCCGCGCCGTCGTCCATGCCGGTGAAAGCCTTCAATCATCTGCTCGGCGAATCGCCCGTGGTCTTCTGCGCGACTCCAGCGCTGGCGAAAAAACTGAGCAAGAACTTCCCAGCCTCGCTGAAGGACGCCCCGGTGCTGCTACCCGCCAGCCGCACGGCCTGGCGGCATGAGATCGACCGCTGGTTTGACTCGCACCGCATCCGCCCGCGTGTCGTCGCGGAGTTTGATGATGCGGCGCTGATGAAAACGGCAGCGGCGGATGGTCTTGGACTTGCCCCCATCGCGACGGCGGTGCTCGAAGAGGCGGTGGGTCGTTATGGCCTGCGGCCCATCGGTCGGCCGGTGCATTGCGGCTTCTCGTGTTACCTCATCACCCTGGAGCGGGCGATGCGGCATCCGGCGCTGGCGGTGATCGCGGCGGAGTCGAAAAGTGTTTTCAGTCTGGCGAAATCCAAGCGAGTTACGAGTAACTTGGCCTGAAGCCTGTCAGTTCGACGGTGATGCCGTGGGCCGGGGCGGTGTTGTTTTGAAAGTCCTGGATGAGGTCGAGGATGTCGGCGTCGATGTAGTCCGTGTTCGTGGCATCAATGACAGCGGAGCTGCCGCGTGGGATAGCACGCAAGGCTTTTTCCAGCGTGGCGCGGCCCAGGAAGCTGACCTGGCTGGCCAGTTCGATGCGCACCTGATCGCCATTGGTGCCATGCACCACGGTCTGATGCACGGGCCGGCGCATGTTGCTGCGCAGGATGAAGCCGATGCTGACACCGAGACCGATGAGGATGCCGACAAGCAGGTCGGTGAGCACGATGGCGGCGATGGTGATGATGAAGGGCAGGAACTGGTTCTTGCCCTCCCGCCACATCTGTTTCATCAGCTTCGGGCTGGCGAGTTTGAGGCCGGTCATGAGCAGGATGGCGGCGAGGGCGGCGAGCGGTATTTCATTGAGCCAGCGTGGCATGAGCAGCACGCAGCCAATGAGCAGAACGCCGTGGAAGATGGCGCTGAGCCGGGTTTTGCCGCCGGCATTGATGTTCACGCTGCTGCGCACGATGACGCTGGTCATGGGCAGGCCGCCGATGAGGCCGGCGAGCGTGTTGCCGATGCCCTGGGCCAACAATTCGCGGTTCGGCGGGCTATGGCGCTGCTGGGGATCGAGTTTATCGACGGCTTCGAGGTTGAGCAGCGTTTCGAGGCTGGCGACGATGGCGATGGTGATGGCGGCAGTGTACACCGCTGGATTGGCGAGCGCGGCGAAGTTCGGAAACTGTAAGAAGCCGAGAAACGCCCCGAAATTTTCCGCGACGGGCACCTGCACCAGATGGGATGCCTCGATGGCCCAGGGGGCACCGAGTTTGCGCAGCAACAGGCTGACGCCGACACCGAGCAGGACAACGACGAGCGGTGCTGGCACGCCGCTTTTTTTGAGCGGCTTGATCTTGTCCCAAAAAATCATCAGCAGGATGGACAGCACGCCGACCAGCGCGGCACCGGGCTGGATGTCGAAGAACGAGGCCCACAGTTCGGTGAAGGTGTTTTCATGGTCAGGCTGCTCGAAGGCCATGTCATCCTCCGGATCGGCATCGTGGCCGATGACGTGCGGGATTTGTTTGAGGATGAGGATGACGCCGATGGCGGCGAGGAGGCCCTTGATCACGCTGGAAGGAAAGAAAGCGGCGATGAACCCGGCCCGGCAGACACCGAGCACGATCTGGATCACGCCCGCAAGCATCACGGCGAGCAGGAAGGTGTCAAAAGTCCCGAGTTTGCCGATCTGCGCGGCGACGATGGCCGTCAGGCCCGCCGCCGGGCCGCTGACGCTGGTGTGCGAGCCGCTGAGCATGCCGACGAGGATGCCACCAATGATCCCGGCCACGACACCGGAAAACAGCGGCGCATTGGAGGCCAGCGCGACGCCGAGGCACAACGGCAGGGCGACGAGGAAGACGACGAGACCGGAAGTGAGGTCTTTGAAGAGTGTGGGAGACGAGTTCGTGCTGGTGGCAGGCATGCGGGGAAAATTTGAGAGCGCACTTGCTACGCTTTGTGGGTCCGCTTTGCCTCAAAAAAATCGTCACAGCCCCAATGTAGCGGGTGCCGCCACAATTCCGCTCTCCGCCCAATCACTCGTGCTGCTGACCGCCGCCGAGGGCGGATTCGATGACGCTGGCGGCCTCGGCGCGCCAGCGGATGATGGTGCTGGGGAACAGGCCGCCGAGGATGAGGAACATCATGCAGGCGGCCAGGGGCCAGCGCTCGCGTGGCAGGGCATCGGGGATGTCGATGACGTGCTTCGGCAGCACACCGAGGAACAGCAGGCCGAACAGACGCATGAAATTGATGGCGTTGAAGGCGGTGGTGAACAGCAAGGCGAGGCCAAGCCAGGAATGATTCTCCAAGGTGCCGTGGTAGATGAGATCCTCCGCGCAGTAGCCGAGCGTGCCGGGCAGACCGATGAGCGCGAAACCGCAGACAAAGAAGAAGGTGGCAAAACGCGGGACTTTGACGGCGAGACCGAGATGCCCGGCGGGATCGGCGACGCCGCTGATGCGGACTTCGAGCGCGCGCAGGATGCAAACGAGGCCGGTGGTGGCGACGGCCACGACCATCCAGTGCAGCAGGCCGCCGGTGATGCCTTTGTCATCCACCGTGGAGAGACCGACGAGAATGAAGCAGGCCTGGCTGACACAGAGACGGGCGAGCAAACGACGCGGCTTCTTTTCCGCGAAGGCGCGCAGGCTGGTGACGAGCGCGGTGGCGAGCGCGGCCATGCCGAGGATGTCGAGCGCGTGCTGCGCGGTTTCCGGCAGCGCGGTGCCCTCCGCCCGGGCGACCAGCAGGGCACCGAGGTGGCCGTTGAACATCAACGCGGTGGGCAGCAGCGGGCCGTGCTCAAAGGCATGCACCATCCAGCCATGCAGCGGGAAGAGGCCTTTGCGCAGGAAGACGGCCAGCATGAGCAAGCCAAACGCGAGTTTCCCGGTGTGGGAGATTTCATTAATCTCCACGGTGTGCATGAGGATGATGCCAGCGGTCAAGGCGATGCAACTGGCGGCGAGAAATACCTGCGTGACCTTCTGACCACGCTGCGGACCGAACATGCCGAACGCAAACGGCACGCTGGTGAGCCACCAGCCTGCGGCAAGCGTGGCGAGGTTCGCGGCGGCGTAGGCGGTCTGCGTGGAGGCGGAGATGAGCAGCATGCCGGCGAGCGCCCGGCCACCGGCATCACGCTTGGGCGCGAGCAGCAGGACGATGAACGTGAGCGCGGCATAAAAAGCCATCGGCATGGCGTCGAGTGCGTCCGCCTCGAAGCAGCGCAGCAGCGGATCAAACAGCCGGGCGTGACCGGCGGCGGCGACCTCACGGGCGGCGAGCAAGAAGCTCAGCAATGTGATGAGAGAGCTGGCGATGGCGACTGGACGCGGATTCTTGGCACGCCAGGAAAGCAAGGCACCGCCCAAAAGTGAGGCGAGACCGATGGTGATGAAGGGCAGGGAGAGAAAGTCCATGGGGAGAGGAATCAGACGTCGGGATTGCCACGCGGCGGCGTGGTCCCTTGAAGGTCGAAGATGGCAAGGAAGCGGGCCACGCACAGCACGGGCGCAATGACGAATCGATCGACGATGGAGTCGTAAAAGCCCCGTCCAAGCGCGAAGCGGTAGAGCCAGAGCTGCACGTACTTGGGCAGGAACGAATCGTACTGTGCGCCCGTGGGAGCCAGGTGACCGCCGGCGGCCGCATGCAGGCGGTGGTGGTCATGCAGCATGGAGGGCGCGCGCAAAAACTGCAGGGTGCGCACCATGGCGTGGCCGATGATGTGGATGATGGCCAGCGTGGTCCAGCCAAGACCGATTTCGGCGAAGATGAGGCCGAGCTGCGTCTGCGAGGCGTAGGCGAGCGAGGTTTTGGCATCAGCACAGGTGCGATGGACGAGCGTGCCGAGGACGGCGGTCGTCAGGCCGATGAAAATGACGAGTCCGGTGGCGAACCACGAGGAACGGATGATCGGCTCCACCCGCAGCAGCAGGTATGCGCCGGCATGCACTGAGATGGCACCATAAAAAATGGCGCTGGAGGGCGTGGGGCCTTCCATGGCACGCGGCAGCCAGCCGCAGAACGGCCCCTGTGAGGATTTGCCGCTGGCGGCGAAGACCAACAGCACGGCGATGACACTGACCGCGTTGTCATTGAGATTGCTGACGTGGCCGGGCCACTCACCGCTGAACATGGCATCCCAGGAGGCGGTGCCGAACCAATGATGCGCGAGGAAGACGGCCAGCAGCAGGTTCAAATCGGCAATGCGGTAGATGCCGAACACTCGCAGCGCGTTGCGCACAGGATCAGGCCGGTATTGGAAGAAGCCGATGAGCAAGACAGAGGTGATGCCGACCAGTTCCCAGCCGGCGATCAGCAGATCGAGCGAATTGGCTGTGAAGATGAGCAGCGCGCCAAAGCTGAACAGGTGCAGTTGCAAAAAGAAGCGGTGAAAGCCGGGATCACGATGCAGATAACGCACGGAGAACGCACCGACGATGCCGGTGAGCACGACGGTGATGCCGACGATGGGCAGCGAGAGCCGGTCGATGAGCAGCGAGAGCGGAAAGCCGTAGTGGCCGACGGTGAACCAGTTGCCAAGCGAAACATGGATGGATGGCGTGTCCGTCTGCCACATCTGCCAGGCGATCATGCCGACAACGATGGTGAGCAGCGCATAGACGCCTTTCGTGAGCCGCGACATGGCGCGCTCCGGGATGGCACCGCCCAGAAGCCACAGAAGGCCGAGCGAGAGGAACAACACGCCGGGAGTGGCGACGAGGATGAGGAGGAGGAGTTTTTCGGGGGGCATGTGGCGAAAGGGAGGGTTTTGTCGTCCTCGTCCTCCTACTCGAACTCGTCCTCGATCATGGCGGGTGGAGAGCTGAAGGGATGATCGAGTGGTGGAAAGGGAGCTGTGGAGTTTTATCGTCCTCGTCCTCCTACTCGAACTCTTCTTCGATCAAATCGGATGGGGAGCAGAAGGGAGGTTCGAGTGACGGAAAGTATGCTGTGGAGGGGTTCGGCAGCCAGAGGTGTGAAAGGGAGTGGTAGAATCGAGGACGAGTTCGAGTAGGAGGACGAGGACGAGCCTGCGGGCGTGCGCTTGAGGCTATTCGGTGATTTAAGCGGCTTTCCCGAGCTTCGGATCAATGCGTGCGACCGGCAGATGCTCGATTTTACCCGAATAGTAGTCGAAGGAGGAGCGGGCGAGCGGGAGGGGTTCTTCATCGCCTTCAAGCGGTTCAAAGACGCCGTTGCCACGGTAGATTTCGATGTGCGCATCATCGGGGTCGATGGTGGCGAGACGGATCCAGCGGTTCTCCAGAAACTCCGTGAGCAGCGGATTCGCATGGATGGTGCTGAGCACGCGCTCTGGCGTGGTTTCGACCACAAAGAGGATGCGCACGGGTTCGTGAATCTCGACCATTTGCAGCGGTAAGCCGGTGCGCAGGTCGCCCTGGAAGCCGTTCATGATGCCGACGAGGCCGGTGACGTTGTGCGGCAGCTTGGTGCCACAGCCGTAGCCTTCGTTATCGACGAAGGAGAAGTAATATTCGAGGCTGATGCCACCGCAGACGGGAATGACCGCGCCGAGCACGGCGGCGAGCGCCTTGTTCTCCGCGTCCTTGGTAGCGTCGTAGGAAATGAGGAAGGCACGGCGGTCAAAGAACAAACCGCGCGTGGTGTCACGCCGGCCGACGATGGCGACGGAGTTGGTGCAGTGGCCGTACTCAGGACGTGGCTCGCCGAGTTGTTCGGCGCGATCTTGGACGTGGCGCAGGCCGGTGGCGGCAGTGCGATTGGGGAAAGCAGCCTCGAAACGCCGGGAGCGCTCGTGGGCGGAGAGCGCGCGTGCTTTATCGAGCGACTGGCGGACGCGGGCGAGATCACCGCGATGCGATTCTGGCACGAGATCGAAGTCGAAGATGTCGATGTTGTCGTTGCAGGTGTCATGGTAGCCGCCGACGAACCAGGTGTCGTCCGGGATGATGATGCCCTTGGCGCGCAAACCTTCGCGCACGGCGGGAATATTGGCCATGGCGGCAAACAGACGCGCATTGGGACCGCCGCGCCGGCCGCCGCAAGCGCCGCAGTCGTGTGCGGACTCGTGTGGATTGTTTAACGAGGTGCTGCCGTGACCGAGCACGACGACGATACGCGCGTGGCCTTTATGCAGCCCGGCAGGGCCGAGCACGCCGGCGACGCGGTCCACTTTTTCCTGCGTGCCGAAACCGGCGAGCAGGCCGGTGGTGGCGTCCTTGGAGGCTTCTCCCTCTCTTGTGAAAGCCAGCTCGGTGCGCGGCTCCTGCAGAAACAGGTCGTTGAGCTTCGCCATCAAGCGCGCATAGGACAACGGGCTGAGCACCCGCATGGCCAGCGGAAACAACGAGAGGAAGCCGAGGCACGCCGTGCTGATCCAGCCGCGCACGAGTGTGCGGGAGGAGATGTAGCTATTGTGAGTGTACTTGGCCCAGGCGCGGCGCAACGACTGGCGTTTCTCATCAATGTGGGCGTGCTCCAAGACGGGCTGCTCACGCACGGCATGCGCCGGTTTGACGACGACGGGGCAGAGCGAGACGCCGTGTGCGTCATCAATGCCGGCGTAATCAATGGCGCAGCCGAAGAAACCCGCCGCGCCGTAGGTTTCGATGCTGGGATCGACTTCTTCGAGCGCGCGGCGGATGGACTCTTCGCGCTCGTCGATGCAGAAGATGGCCTGCGCGGCGAGGCGGTCGCTGCGCGGTTCGGTGCGCGGCAGAGCGCGGAATTTGGCCAGCGGAATAAGAATCTGGCGCTCGTGGCGGCGCTCATAGGCGATGTGAAGCAGGCGGCGACGCTCCAGTTCGTTGCAAGCGTACAATTCATCGCAGAGGCGGTTGAATTCGGAATCCGGCAGGGCTTTGAGTGTGGCGCTGGAGAGGCCGAGAAGCTGCGCGGCATCAAACAGACGGGCGATGTGCGTGAAGGGATCAACCAGCGGCGGCGGCGGCTGGCAGGAATGCCAGGCGGTGGTGTCGCCGGCGATGTCCGCCAGGGCGGCGACGGTGTAGGTGAGCCGCAGGGCAAGAAATTCCATGAGCGAGCAGCGCACGCGGTCATGCGGCGCGAGCGTGGGATCCACCTCGAGACAGCGCACCAGTCCCGCCCAGCCCGGCAGCGCGAGCAGTTCGGCGATGATGTATTCCTCCCACTGGCCCGGAAAGACGACGAGCTGCTCCAGCGCATCGAGCACGACCGCCTCTGCATCCATTTTTTTGGCCTCCTGCTTGAGGAAGGCGTCACGCACGCCGCTGAGACGCGCAGGAAAAATCGCCAGCGGCTGCGGCATGATCTGCCGCGCGGCTTTGAGTAAGCCTCCCTCACGCAACGGCATGGGCCAGTAGGCGATGCCCTGGTCAAGATAGGCACCGGTGAGGCGGATGAGCGGCGGGTGGATGAGCAGATCCATGTCGATGCCATGCTGTGCGAGCACGGCATCACGCGGGCGCTTGGGCTGTTCCACCGCTGGAGCCGGCGGCGGCTTCACCCGGGCGGCGCACACATCCCAGAGTGCCTGCGGCTTGTCGCCAGCGAGCGCTCTGGCAGCGGTGGCATCGAGATCGGTGCGGAAAGCGGCAAGCCAGTCGCCCTCTTCGATCTGCCAGGAGATATTGATGCCATTCACGCGGCGCACGCCGGGAATGAGCAGTGCGCGACGAAGCTGGCGGCGTGTCAGCCTGCCCGGAATGATCTCCGCGTCCGGCTCACGCCGCAGAGTGTCGTCGATGTCCTGATCGAGGATGCGACCACGTCCACGATCCTTTTGATACGCCTCTTCAGACATGTACGGCTCCGTCTTGAACAACTGCGCGGCATCCAGCACCGCCTTTTCAAACGGTTCGTGCTGGAAGGCATGGAGCGTGTTGTGATGAATGAAAACGCCGATGGGGCCCTGCGCTGGCAGGTAATGCGCCGCGTGGTCGAGCACATGCCGGAGTTGCTCGCGGCGGTCGGAGGGGATGGAGGAATGAGATGACACGGTATGCTGACAATGAACCGCAGTCTGTAAGACACTACCATCCCTTTGAGAAGGGGTATTCATGCTGGGTTGGTGGGGATGATCGGCGATGAATGCTGAACTGATTGATTGACGATGCTCACGAATTTGCCCATGTTCACGGAACCGTGAAAACGAAGACAACTGCCAAAAAAGCCTCCCCCCAGGCCCGTGCCATTGAAAAAGCACTGGCGCAGAAGTTGCGTGAGCTGCTGGGCAGCGTCGCATGGCTCAAAGGTTGGGATGTGTCGGTGAATCCGGCGGCGTATGGGCGTGTTTTTGATCTCATGGCCGTTGTGCCGCTGCCCAAACAGCAACGTGCGGAGCTGTGGGTGGAGTGTGATGAGCTGCCAAGGCCGTCACGCTTTCCGCATGTCTCAATCAAGCAGACGTTCCATCCCGACGGTGATCGCACATTACGGATACCCGTGCTGGCAGCCCCTTTGATCTCACCGCGAGTGGCGGAGCTTTGCCAGCAGCATGGCTGGAGTTGGTTCGACCTTGCGGGGAACTGCCGCCTGAACGTGCCGGGTGCTCTTTATATCGAGCGCCGCGGACAGCAGGCCACGCATCAACGGCCGAAGCCGGTGGCAAAACTGAACTCGGCGGAGGCAGCGCGTGTGGTGCGCAGTTTGTTAGCCATCGAGAACACAGGCCGTCGCTGGACCCAGCGTGCGCTTCAGGTGGGGTGTCAGCCAGCGGTGAGCATCGGCCTGATCAACAAACTGGTGCTGCATCTGCGTGAAGAGGCCTATCTGGCAGCGGATGCAGAAGGCGGCTTCCGAGTGAGTGATGCGCCTGGGATGTTAGCTGCATGGTCAGAGGCGTACCGCTTTGAGCGACATTCGCTTCATGGCTACTTCACACTCAAGCAAGGGCGAGCGCTGGATACGGCGCTGGCACGACTGAGAGATGTGGCGCAGGGGCACGCCGCGCTGGCTGCCTTCTCTGCCGCTGAACAACAAGCTCCGCATGTGCGGCAGCCAAAGACTTGGCTGTATGTGGGTGCTGAATGGGAGGACGAGATGGCTGAGCTTCTGGACGCTAAGCCTGTGGACTCTGGCGAAAATTTGGTGGTGCTCATTCCTGAAGACAGTGGTGTGTTTTACCTGCCACAGACCGGCACGGCGGCGCTGCCATGCACCAATGCGGCCCAGACATTCGTGGACCTCATGCACTGTGGCGGACGCGGGAAAGAAGCGGCAGAGGCGGTCTTGGACAAGATGCTCAAGCCAGCGTGGCAAAAGAAAGGCCCGAAGAAATGATGCATGAGCCACGCCATCAGGATGACTATAGCGCCCGTCAGGTGGAAGCCGCGCGACGTGTGCTGATCGATCTAGGACAGGTGCTCGCGAGCTATGTGGACTGCCTCGTGGTCATCGGCGGCTGGGTTCCGGATTTGCTTCTGCCTTCAGCAGAGGAGCCCCACATCGGAAGCATTGATGTGGACATCGCGCTGGATGCGCGGCGACTGCAAGACGGGCGTTACGCCGACATGCTCAAGCTGCTTTTGGAAAATAAGCGTTACAGGCATGGCGTGAAAGATTTCCAATTTATCGTCGAAGTCGATTTGCAGGATGGCGGGACGCTAATCGAGGTGGAAGTCGAGTTTTTGGCCGACAAAGAGGTGAAGCTGAAAAGGCGGACCAAGAAGATGTTGGAGGGCTTTCGTGTGCTCCAGGCGGATGCATGCGGCGTAGCCTTTCATGCACCCGTGAGTCTGCCACTCACGGGCAAATCAGTGCGTGGTGCCAAGAACACCGTGTGTCTCCGTGTGGCATCCCTGGCGGATTTTATGGTGATGAAAGCCCACGCTATCGCAGGCCGGGATAAGCCAAAGGACAGCTACGATCTGTGTTACTGCCTGGAAAATAGTCCTGCGGGCATCGAAGGACTCGCGCATGACTGGCAGCAGCGTTTGGACGACCAAGTGGTGAAGCGTGCGGTGGAGATTCTTCGCGCAAAGTTTGCCAGCGTGGCTGATTTTGGGCCGCAGCAGGTTGTGGAGTTCCATGCTGCGCAGGATTTGGAAACGCAGGCCATGCAGGCACGACGTGCCTACGAGCTGGTGCGGCGCTTCTTGGAACTGCTTTAGCCACATCCCCTCAACCGGGGATGAGAATACCCTGTGGAGGGGATGTTTTTGAGGCGGGGAGCCGTGGTTCAATGGGAGCGTCAAAATACGCACCCACACCATGTCAGCTCCCACCCCCATCACCACCCTCACCGGGCCGAAGCCCATCGGAAATTTCGCCGGCTTCAAGACCTACCTGGGCAAGGATCTGCTCTCCGGCTTCCTCGTCTTCCTCATCGCGCTGCCGCTCTGTCTTGGCATCTCCATCGCCTCCGGGGTGCCGCCCATCGCGGGGATTTTCACGGCGGTCATTGGCGGGATGCTCACGCCGTTTCTCAGCAACTCCGAACTCACCATCAAAGGCCCGGCGGCGGGCATGATCGTGATCGTACTCGGCACGGTGCAGGAACTTGGGTATGAAAAGGCGCTGGCTGTCGGCCTCGTGGCCGGGGTGATTCAGATGCTGTTCGGGGCTTTCAAGCTCGGCACGCTGGGCGAATTTTTCCCGGTGGCCGCCGTTCACGGCATGCTGGCCGCCATCGGCGTGATCATCATCTCAAAGCAGGCGCACGTCGCCCTCGGCGTCGCCGCACATGCCAAGGAGCCGCTGGAACTGCTCGCGGAGATTCCGCACAGCATCATGAACATGAATCCTGAGATCGCGCTCATCGGTGCCATCTCGCTGCTGCTGCTGTTTGGCCGTCTGTTTATCAAAAACAAGCTCGTGCAGGCCATCCCCGGACCAATGGTGGTGCTGCTGGTGGCCACCCCGCTGGCCTTCTACTTCGACATTCAGCATCAGCACATGTACCAGTTCCACGGGCATGAGTATGTCGTCAGTCCGAAAAATCTCGTCGCCCTGCCGATGAACCTGCTCACCGGCATCGCCTGGCCGGACTTCTCAGGCATCGCCTCCATGGCCAGCCTCAAATGGATCGTGATGTACTCGCTGGTGGGTACGCTGGAGTCGCTGCTGAGCGCCAAGGCCATCGACTTGCTCGATCCGTGGCAGCGCCGCACCAATCTGAACCGCGATCTGCTCGCCGTCGGCGCAGCGAACACGCTGGTTTCGTGCATCGGCGGCATCCCGATGATCTCCGAGATCGTGCGCTCCTCCGCCAACCGCAACAACGGTGCCCGCACCCGCTGGGCCAACTTCTGGCACGGTGCGCTCTTGCTCATCCTCGTCGCCAGTGTGCCGTGGTTGCTCAACAACATCCCGCTGGCCGCTCTTGCAGGCATGCTCGTCTTCACCGGCTTCAATCTCGCCTCGCCGAAGGAATTTTATCACATGTGGCACGTCGGCAAATGCCAGCTCGCCGTCTTCCTCGCCACCATGATCGCCACGCTCGCCACCGACCTGCTCATCGGCATCGGTGTCGGCATTCTCGTGAAACTGGTGCTGCACATGTTCCAGGGCACCTCCCTCGGCAATCTGTTCTTTCCACAAACAGAGCTGAGTCGCTGTGAGGCTACCGGCCATCCGGTCCTCACCATCAAAAAAGCCGTCGTCTTCAGCAACTGGCTCTCGCTGCGCAAACAACTGCTGGCCATGAAGGATGAAAAAGTGCGCATCGACCTCTCCCAAACCCATCTGGTGGATCATTCCGCGCTCAAAAAGCTCGAAGAAATGGCCCAGGACTGGAAACTGGAAAATCGCGAGTTGATCATCGAAGGTCTCGACGAACACAGCGCCGTCTCCTCCCATCCCCTGGCCGCCCGCGTGCTGCGCCCCTCTGCCTGATCCCATTTCATTTGGAAATTTCCCGTTGGTGTTGAAACCGGCGGCGGCGATCGGGAACGCCGCCGCCACTTCATCTGCCACTTCGCAAAGAACCTGCCTCATCATGATCCGCCGTCTCTTATTCACCCTCTTGATTGCCGCCGCCGTCCTCGCGGGAGCCCACATCGCCTCCGCCGCCGACCACACGGAGTCGAATGACAACCTCTGGCTCAACTACGTTGGTGATCATCCGCTGTTCGGCAGTAAATGGGGTCTGCACCTGGAGTCGCAGGTCCGCCGTGCCGACTTCGGTGAGCACTGGCAGCAGCTCCTGCTACGCCCCGGCATCAACTACGCCATCAGTCCCGCTTTGACCGTCACTGCCGGTTACGCCTGGGTCGAGACGCATCCGTATGGTGACATTCCCATCGCCCACGAGTTTCCTGAGAATCGCCTCTGGGAGCAGGTGGCCTACACGCACAAGGGTCTTGGTCTGGAATGGACCCATCGCTTCCGCCTCGAGCAGCGCCGCATCGGCGAAGTGGCCCCGAGCACCGGGGACGTGCTGAACTGGCGCTACGAAAACCGCATCCGCTACATGCTGCGCACCACCATTCCGCTCAGCGATGACAAGAAATGGTACCTCGCCCTCTGGGATGAAGCCTTCTTCAACTTCGGTGCCAACGTTTCGATGAACTACTTCGATCAAAACCGCGCCTTCATCGGCCTTGGCCGCAAATTGAGCGACACCACCAAGCTCGAGATCGGCTTCATGGAGCAGACCCTCCAGCGGCGGGGCGGCAGGGTATGGGAAAACAACCACACCGTGGCCGTGTGGCTGATGTCGAAGTGGCCGTTCAAGCTATGAGCTACCTTCCCACCGCACGCTTCAACGCGTGCTGGGCCTTGTTGAAATCCGTCACGGCCTTCACACGGCTTTGACGGGCGCGGGTAAGTTCATCACGTGCCAGCAGGTATTCGAGCACGACGCCGAGCTGACTGGCCTGGCGTTCCTTGGCGAGCTTGGTCATCTCCTCGGCGGCATCGACGGCTTCGTCGTTGATCTTGATCTGATCGTTGGCGGATTGCGAACGCGTGGCGGCCTCGACGACTTCGCGGCCGATGGCGGCTCGGACTTGGCTGGTTTGCAGCGAGGCGCTTTCTTCACGCGCATTGGCAATGTTTTGACGCTGGCGATCCAGCAGGCCGCCGGGGCCGATCTTCCAGCCGACACCGACGTAAAAATCCTGCTGCCGGCCGAAGTTGCCCCACTGCTGGCCGCCTACGCCGGGGCCACCGCCGAATCCGCCCATCGTGTAACCGGCCTGCACGCTCGGAATCATCGGCGCGATGCGCACGCGGTCTTTTTCCGCATCCATCGAGCTGTGAATGGCCTGCGCGGCCTGCATCTCGGGACGGTGCTGCTGCGCGAGTGAGATCATCGTGGCGACGCCTTTGCCAGACATCATTCTCACCGGCACGAGGTCGGATTTCGCCGGACGCAGCGCCGCATCGGGCGTGAGGCGGAGAATTTCAGCGAGTCTGGCAGCAGCGAGATCGCGTGCTTCCTCGCCCTGGCGAATGGCGAGCTTCGCGCGGCTGATCTGCGATTTAACACGGAGCAAATCAGCGCGGAAGGCCGTTCCGGCAGCCACGGCACCTCCAAGCTGCTTCGCATAGTCCTCGGTCAGTTGCAGGTCGTCCTGGATGATAACCATCGAGGCTTCAGCGGCCAGCAGATCGTAGTAACGCTCCACCGACTGCGTCACGATGTCGATGCGTGCCTTCTCAGCGAGGTGTTCAGCGGCCAGAGCGCGCTGTTTGGAGGCCAGGGCCGCATAATAAATGTCACCGGGCGACCAGTCGATCATCACGCCGGTGCCGACGTTGTACTGCTGCTTGTTCGCGTTGAAGACGTTGCCGCCAATGTCCTGCAACCGCCCGTCATGCCCGCGATAACCGGCACCAAGGCTCAACGCCGGCCAGAAGCGCTGCCACGCCTGCTTCGACTCCGCCACTGCCTCGTCATGCTTCGCACGCGCGAGTTGGATCTCGTCGTTGTTCGCGCCCGCGAGCTTCATCACCGTGCGCAGATCGACGAACGCGGGATCGGCATGGGCGAGTGTCGCGATGAAAAGAAAGGAAAGGGCGAGTTTCATGGCTTGATCGAAACAGGTTGTTTGTCGGTGAGTAATGTTGTTCCCGGCAGCAGAATCACGTCATCGGCTTTGAGTTCGGGAATCTCGACATTCGTGCCGTCATTGAAGCCGGTCTTCACGGCGGTCTTGATGGCTTTGCCATCGACGTGTTTGAAGACGAAGGCGTTGGTCTTCTCCATGACCAGTCCGGCCACGGGGATGAGCGTGGCTTGTTCGTGTTTCTCCACGGCGATCTTGGTGCTGGCATACATGCCGGGGCGCAGTTTGAGGTCGGCGTTCTTCAAATCGGCCTCGGCGAGCATGGTGCGCGTGGCGGGATCGAGCGCGTAGGCGATGCGGGAGATGGTGGCCTCGATGGGCGTGGCACCAGTGGCATCGATTTGCGCTTTGATGGGCTTGCCGACCTGTACAAGACTGGATTCCATCTCGGTGACGGGAATTTGCAGGCGAATCGTGCTGGCATCGACGATTTGCAACACTTGGCTGGTGCCGGCGTTGACGAGTGCTCCTGGATCGACGCTGCGCATGGTGATGATGCCATCGAACGGCGCTTTGATTTGCGCAAAGGCCAGCATGGTGCTGGCACGTTCGAGCGTGGCCTTGGCGATGGCGAGCTTGGCCTCCACATCATCCACGGCCTGCGGCAGCACGAGATCAGGCGACTTCGCGCGTGCCTCATGCATGCGCTTCACCTCGATGTCAGCAGCGGCGACCTCGGCTTTGTTCTTGGCGAGATCGGCCTGGAGTTCAGGAATCTCGATGGTGGCGAGCACCTGGCCCGCTTTGACGGTGTCGCCCTTATCCACGGTGATTTTGTCAATGTAGCCGGTGACCTTGGCGTAAAGAACGGCCTGCTGCCACGGTGCGAGTGTGGAAGGAAGTGTCACCCAGCGATGAATGAGGCCGGTGGTAGGTTTGGTGGCTGGGAGTTCGATCGCTCCGGCGAGTGTGGTGAGAAGGAAGAAGATCAGGAGGCGCATGGGAGGGAAAGTGTGGAGTGCTCAGTGCTTAGTGCACAGTAGATGGGATTGATGCGTCGGAAGAGGGATGATGGGAAACTGAGCACCGAGCACTGAGAACTGAGAACTGAGAACTGAGCACTGAGCACTGAGCACTTTGGATCACGCTGGTTCTGTTGGTTCCAAAGAAGCCAATGTGGCGATCTTCGACGCCACCAGCGCATACACCGCAGGCAGTACCAGCAAGGTCGCCACGGTGGCGAAAGCGAGTCCGCCGAGGACGGCGATGGCGAGAGGTGAAGTCTGGCTGCGACTGAGGGCCATGGGGATCATGCCGGCCATCATGGCGAGGCTGGTCATGAGGATGGGGCGAATGCGCGACGTGGCACCTTCGAGCGCGGCGTCTTTGCGGGCGAGACCGCCAAGCTGCGCACGATGCGCGAAGGTGACGAGGAGGATGGCGTTGGCGACGGCGACACCGACGGCCATGATCGCGCCCATGAAGCTCTGGATGTTGAGCGTGGTCTGCGTGAGCCACAGCGTGAGCACGACACCGAGCAGCACGGCGGGCACGGTGCTGACGACGATGAGGGCGAGGCGCACGCTTTGGAAATTGGCGATGAGAAGGAGGAAGATGACGACGACGGCGATGAGCAAACCGGTGCGCAGGCCGCTTTGCAGCTCTTTCATCGGCGGCACCTGGCCGCGCAGAGCGATGTTGACGCCAGCGGGTGCGGTGAGCTGGGCGAGGGCTCGTTCAACCGCGCTCACGACGCTGCCGAGATCGCTGTCGTGAATGTTGGCGGTGACGCTGATAGTGCGGGCCATGTTGTAGCGGTCGTACTGGCCGATGACGTTGCCTTCGCTGATTTTGGCGAAATTGCGCAGCGGCACGGTGGCCTTGCTGGCGGTGATGGGCAGATTGCGCAGGTCTTCGAGGCCCTTCATCTGCTCGGTGGGCACCTGCACCTGCAAACTGTAGCTGATGCCGGTCTTGGTGTCGGCCCAGTAGTTGGGCACGGTGAACCGGCTGCTGGTGGTGGCGGCCACGATGCTGCGCGTGGCGTCGTTCATCTTCACACCGAGCAAGCCGGCGCGCTCGCGGTCGATGTTCACATCGACGCTGGGATAATCGAGCGTCTGGCCGAACTGCACATCACGCAGCGCGGGGATGGCGCTGAGTTTTTCACGTACAAGTTCGGCAAAGGCACGACTGGCAGCGAAATCTTTGCCGCTGACGGCGACTTCGATGGGCGTGGGCGAGCCGAGCGCCATGACGCGCGAAACGATGTCGGCAGGCTCAAAGGAGAGCCGCACATCGGGGAGTTCGCGGGCGAGACGTTCCCGCAATTTTTCACGCAATGGGGCGACGGGGACGCCGCTGTTGTCTTTGAGTTGGATTTGCAGCAGGCCTTCTTCGGGGCCGCTGTTCCATTGGTGGATGAGATTGACGGGATAGTTCGGCGCATGCACGCCAACGAGGCCCATGGTGGTGGCGATCTTGTCGGCACCGGCTTCATCGGCGATGGTGGCGAGGATGCGTTTGGCGATCTGCTCGGTGGTTTCGAGCTTCGTACCGGCGGGTGCGCGGAAACGAAGCTGGAGCTGCCCGGCATCGACCTGCGGGAAGATTTCACTGCCGAGACGCGGGAAGAACAGCATCAGCGCGAAAACGGTGCCGGCGAGGTAGGCAGGGACGAGGATGTGACGCGTGGTGATGCTGGGGAGGAAGAGCCAGCGCAGTGATGTCTGAATGGTCGGACGTGTCTGACTCGCCGGACGAGGCTGCTGATGCCACCAGATGCTGAGGATGGGCACCAGGGTGCTGGAAAGCAGATACGACGCGATCATGGCAAAGCCGACGGCGAGCGATAATGGCATGAACAGGGCCTTCGCGGCACCGGTCATGAAACAGCTCGGCACGAACACGGCGAGGATGCAGAGCATCGAGAGCGAGCGCGGGCCGATGGTTTCTTCGGAAGCATCGAGCACGATGCGGCGCAGGCGATTGTTGGAGCGTGGATCAGGTGCGGACATCAGGAAATCTAGGTTGCGACGGCTGGAGCGAGGTGATTGAATGGGGACATGATTCCTGCCGACTTTGATTCCAAGTTTGCCAGCGTGGCCGAAACCATGAATGAAGAGGCTTTAAAGGCACTCATTGATCTCCGTGCCTCACCCCAGGAGGAGGAGCGGCTGGAATATCTAGGGGACAGGGCGACTGAAGGACTTCTCACTACCGAGGAACGGCAAGAGTACCAAAGCTGCATCATGTTCGCGAACTTCCTGGGCATCCTGCAATCCAAGGCGCGCAAGAAGCTGCAAGCTGCCGCCTGATGAGTCTTCCTGCACCATTGCGGCAGGCAGTGCGTGAACGTGCTGGACACCGTTGCGAGTATTGCCGGATGAAGCAGTCTTGGGAGGGGTACTACTCTTACCATGTCGAGCATGTGATCGCTCAGCAGCATCGCGGCCCGGACTTGCTGAAAAATCTGGCGCTGTCCTGCAGGCACTGCAATTGGCTCAAGGGACCGAATCTTGCCAGCATTGATCCCGACGGTGCTCAGGTGGTGCTGTTGTTTCAGCCTCGCACTCAATTGTGGGCGGAGCACTTCAGCATGGAAAATGGGCGCATCTTCGGCCTGACGGCGGTCGGCCGAACCACGCTGTTTTTGCTGGAGATGAATGCGCCGCATCGGGTGGAGATCAGGTTGGAGAATCTGGCGGACTGGTGACGTCCTGTTTCATGCGGCGGTGGATGTTTTCGATTTCGACCGTGGCTTCATCAACGAGAATACCGACGACGAGGGCGAGACCGCCGAGGGTCATGAGATTGATCGTGTTCCCGGTGAGCCAGAGGGCCAGGAGTGAGGCGGCGATGGCGATTGGGATGGTGATGATGACAATCACCGCACTGCGGAAGTCGCGCAGGAACAACAGCACCATCAAGCCCGTGAGTGCGGCTCCCAGCAGGCCTTCTTTGGCGAGATCGTTGATGGCGCGGATGATCCACGGGCTTTGATCGAACTCGAAGCTGACGTTGATGTCGTCGGGGCAGGCGGCTTTGAATTTGCCGAGGTTTTTCTTCACCAGCTCGACGACGCTGAGCGTGGAGGCGTCGCTGCGTTTGGTGACGGGCATGTACACGGTGCGTTTGCCGTTCACGAGGGCGTGGCTGGTGATGATGTCGTGATCATCGGCCACGGTGGCGATGTCGCGCACATACACCGCGCCCTGCGGCGTGACTTTGAGCGGCACGGCGGCGAGATCCTGGATGTTTTTCACCACCGCGTTGATGGGGACGATGGGATAGCTGTTTGGCAGCGACAGATTGCCGCTGGGACTGATCGTGTTGGCGGCGGTCATCGCACTAACGATGTCATCGGGCGACAAACCGTAGGCGCGGAGGCGGTCCGGCTTCACCTGGATGACAATCGTGCGCGCACTGCCCCCGAACGGCGGCGGCGCTGAGACACCGGGCAGCGTGGCGAACAACGGGCGCACCATATTGAGCGCCGCGTCCTGCATCTGCGCCACGGAGCGGTTCGGATTCTCGGTGGAGAAGACCAGATTGCCCACGGGCACGCTGCCCGCATCAAAGCGGGTGACGAAGGCTCCCGGCGTGCCCGGTGGCATGAAGGAGCGCGAGCGATTCACATAGGCGATGGTTTCCGCGAGAGCAGCAGACATGTCCGTGCCCGGATGAAACTGGAGCTTCATGATCGAAGCGCCCTGAATCGACTTCGACTCCACATGCTCGATGCCGGTGATGTAGAGGAAGTGGTACTCGTAGTAGTAGGTCAGGTAGCCTTCCATTTGCAGCGCATCCATGCCGCCAAACGGCTGCGCCACATAGATCGTCGGAATGCCCAGTGGCGGGAAGACATCCCGCGCCATGCGTTGCACTGCGACCCATGCGCCAAGCAGCACCGCGATGACGGCAACGATGATGGACCACGGGTGGCGAAGGGCGAGGCGAGGCAAAGACATGCGGGCAGAGTGACTAAAAAGGTGTGTAGCAACTAACAGGGCTGGTGGGTTATTTCAGGCGATATAGCCTGAACGCCAGTTAGTTCAATCGACCTGCGCGACCGGGCCGGCCAGCCGCACCGGCACGACCGCTTCGATGCGCAGACCGCGCGGGGTGACGTCCGTCACACTGAGTTCGCCGCCGGACTGCCGCGCGCGGGCGCGCATGCCGACCATGCCCAGACTGGGGCTGGAAATGCTGTCCGCGATGATGGCGGGCATGCCTTTGCCGTTGTCTTCGATGCTCAGGCGGATGCTGCGATCCCGGCATGACAGCGTGACGCCCACCCGCGTGGCCTCTGCATGCCGGGCGATGTTGGTGAGCGCTTCCTGGGCGATGCGGTAGAGATGCGTCTCGGTTTCATCGGCAAAACGATCGGTGCAGTCGGAGGCGTAATCGACCTGGAGCCGCGTGCGCTGCGCAAACTTCTCCGTCAGCCAGCGCAGACCGGCGTCGAGGCCGAAATCATCGAGAATGACGGGCCGCAGCAGTTGGGACAACTCACGCACGTTGGCGATGGACTCATCCACGAGGTGCAGGCAGTCCGCCCGCAGCGAATCCAGATCATGCGTGGCGCCCCTGGTCAGGTTCGCACGCACGGCGGCCAGCGACTGGCCGAGTTCGTCATGCAGCTCATGGGAGAAGCGCCGCGCGGCCTCCTCCTGCGTCTGCAGCATGTGCCAGGAGACGCGGTTCAGCTCCTCCGACTGCCATTGGATGCGCTGGATGCTCTTGCGGGCAAACGCGATGGTGAGCATGGCGCAAATCGCCGCCAGCACGAAACTGGAGCCAAGCAGCAGCGCTGCGTCATCACCCAGATCCTGCGACTGCTGCTCGATCTGGCGCTCCGCCTGCGCCAGACGCTCCGAGCTGGCCTGGATGAGCCGGTTGACGAGATCCACGACATGATCGTGATGCACGAACAGGGATTCCAGTTTTTCACGCGGCACCGGACGGGCGGTCTCCAATACGCGGTGCGCCTCCAGCGTGAAGGCTTTGACGCTGGCGTCAAGATCACGCCACAGCGCGTCACCCGCCGCCGCCCGCGCCTCAGCGGACAGCCGGGCGAGCTGACGGTCGCTCTCATCCAGATCATGCAGCAGCGTGATGTGGTCGTGCTGCTGCGGATGAAACTGCGCGAGCTGGTGCAGCACCTCGGTCATCGCATTCTCCTCCATCTGCACATCATGCAGCAGGCGGGCGATGAGAAGCTGATCACGCGCAAGCTGCGCCACGCTAAGCCGGATGCGCTGGCTCTGCCGCACCGCGATGAGGCCCGCCGCGCCCAGCAGCACCATCACCAGCGCGAAGCCGAGCACGAGGCTGCGCAGCACATGGCGTTCGGTGATGCGGAAAAAGGTGAAGGGCATGGCGGCGGCCTCCAGTTCAGTCAATGAGGCCGTTGCGGATGGAGAAGCGCACCAGTTCGCCGATGGAATGCAGATTGAGCTTCTCCATGATGCGGCCGCGGTGCGCCTCGATGGTGTACACGCTCAAACTCAGGGTGGTGGCGATCTCCTTGTTGGTCTTGCTCTCAGCGATCATCTGCAGCACCTCGCGCTCGCGTGGGGAGAGCAGGTCAATCGGATTGGTGACGTGCTTGCGGTAGTCATCGAGCACCGCGTCGCTCACCTCGGGGCTCAGCCAGCCCTTGCCGACCGCCACGGCCCGCACGGCGGCGAGGAAGTCGCCTTCGTTGCAGTCTTTGAGCAGATAGCCCTTCGCGCCAGCACGCAGCATCTCGCGCACATAAACCGAGTCCTTCTGCATCGAAAGCGCCAGGATGCGGGTCTTCGGCAGCGACTTGGTGATCTGCCGCGCGGCCTCGATGCCGTTCAACTCCGGCATGGTCACGTCCATGACCACGACATCGGGTGTGAGTTTTTCGGCCATTTCCACCGCCTCGCGACCGTTGGAGGCTTCGCCGACGACCTCCATGTCCCATTGTGCCGCCAGGATCATGCGGAAGCCGTTGCGGACCACAGCGTGATCATCGGCGAGCAGAATGCGTGTTTGTTTGGCGGCCATAGCGGCCTTACCATGGCGAGCAAAGTTCCTGGAGCAAAAGGAGGCGGTCTTTTTCAGGTAGAGACGGCATGGCGAGTTCTAAAGAACTGCTAGAGCAGCGGTTTGTTTTAAAAGGCGACCGACGGTGCTGGGGCTGATGCTCTCAACGATCTTGAGTTTGACCAGCTGGTCACTCAATAACTGCAGCGTCCAGTGTGCGGCTCCTTCCGGGGCCTTGCTGCAAGCGCTCGCCACCAGTTGGGCCTCGGTTTTCGCATCGAACTTGGAACGGGGCACCTTGCGATAAACAGGCCATCCATGCACGGCTACTTTTAGTCCATGCTCACAGAGTGCCCGCCGCGTTCGTTCAATGGTCGAGATCGAGACGCTCAAAACACGGGCAATCTCCTCGTCGAGACACTCACCGTTGGGACCGGTGGCATCTGCTGCCAACAAGATATGAGCATGTTGCCTTTTGGTCACCGCGCCGTTGCCCTTGGCGACAAAGGTTTCGAGTTCGGCACGTTCTTCAGGGGTCCGACGGATGCGATATTTCTACATCCGAGACCTCTACCACTGACACATGAAATGGTTAAGAAGCATTAAACACATTACCCGTCAATTTTGGTGATGCCGGCCACTAGGTGCGCACGGCCATAGAACAACTCGTGAATCTGCTTGGGACGATACATTTGTCCGTCATGCACGAGCAACCACGGCCTCACCGCGCCACCGGTGATGGGACTTTTCTCCAGCGGCACCGTGCCGAAGCCGACCTCGCGTCCCGTATCGACGCACACGGCTTCTGGCATCACCTGGATGTCGCAGCCGATGTAAGCGCCACACAGGAAGCTCGGCAGATGCCGCTCGATGATCGGTGTGATGGACAGGCCGCGTCCTTTCGCGGCTTTCGCCGCGAGGAGGCCATACATCGTGTGTCCGATCAGTCCGCTCATGGTTCTCCCAACGCCTGCCGTGCCGCTGCTCTAGCCTTTCGTGCTCAGTCAAGCAACCCGAAGCGTCGTTCTGACTGAGCACTAAGCACTGAGCACTTTCAGACGAACACAGTTCGGCAAGAGTCCCATCCCTCGAACCGTAGGTTTGCGGCACTCCAACCAGCCATGCTCAACATCTACTCACATCCCAGCGACGGCTTTTGCGATGGCGTGTCGCGTCGCAACTTCCTCAAGATCGGCGGCCTCGCCATGGGCGGCATTTCTCTCAATGATGTGCTGCGTGCCGAGTCGGCGCAGCAGGTGGGCAAGTCGCACAAGGCAGTGATCATGATCTTCCTGCCGGGCGGTCCATCGCATCAGGACATGTTCGACATGAAGCCCGATGCGCCGAGCGAGATTCGCGGCGAGTTCAAACCCATCTCCACCAATGTCCCCGGCATCCAGATTTGCGAGCACCTGCCGCGCCTCGCCAAGATGATGGATAAGTGTACGCTCATCCGCTCGCTGGCCGACTGCGACAGCGGCCATGATGCCTTTCAGTGCCTCACGGGTCGTAAATTCAAGCAACAAGCTCCCGGCGGCTGGCCTTCGCTTGGATCCGTCGTTTCTAAATTGCAGGGCAGTGCCAATCCAGCGATGCCCGCGTTCGTTGGCCTCGCTCCGAAGATGGGCCACATGGAATGGGCACGCACGGGCGATCCCGGCTTCCTCGGTGTCCCGCATGCTCCCTTTCAAGCGAACCGAGGCGCGGGCAAAGAGGACATGTCATTGAATGGCATCACGCTCGACCGTTTGCGTGATCGCAAGTCGCTGCTCGGCAGTTTCGACAATCTGCGCCGCGATCTCGACTCCAGCGGCCTCATGGGCGGCGTGGATGTCTTCAATGAGCAGGCGCTCAATGTGCTGACGAGTCCGAAGCTGCTCCACGCCCTCGACTTGAGCCGCGAAGACCCGCGCATCGTCGCCCGCTATGGCAAAGGCGAGGACCGCAACCGCGACGACGGTGGTCCACGCCTGCCGGAGCACTTTCTCGCCGCACGTCGTCTCGTCGAAGCCGGTGCGCGTGTTGTAACGCTCGCCTTCAGTCGCTGGGACTACCATTCCAACAACTTCGGCCAGCTCCGCGAAGACCTCCCGCTGCTCGACAGCGGCCTCACCGCCCTCATCACCGATCTGCACGAGCGGGGTCTCGATAAAGACGTCTCCGTCGTCGTCTGGGGCGAGTTTGGCCGCACGCCGTTGATCAACGCCAAAGGCGGCCGCGATCACTGGCCGCGCGTGGCCTCCGCCCTCCTCGCCTGCGGCGGCATGCGTCATGGACAGGTCATCGGTGCCACCGACAAACACGCCGGTGAACCCACCGACCGCCCCGTCGCCTTCGGCGAAGTCTTCGCCACGCTTTATAAACAGCTCGGCATCGACGTGACGAAAGCCACGCTGACTGACCTCACCGGCAGGCCGCAGTATCTCGTGGATGGGCACCTGCCGATGGCGGAGCTGGTTTGAGCCTTGTCATCAATGCTCCATTGGAGTATAGAGGCGCGTGGAGTTCATTGAGTTTTCCCACTTCGCCAAGAATCTGTCGCTGCTCGGCGATGACGATGAGTATTTGGATTTGCAGCTTCATTTGATGGAGCGTCCCGAATCCGGCGCCGTCATCCCAGGCAGTGGAGGTCTTCGCAAGCTGCGCTGGGCGGGTTCTGGCCGTGGAAAACGAGGCGGCCTCCGACTCATCTACTACTACGTCACTGCCGAAGGCCAGATTCTTCTGCTCCATCTCTATGCCAAGAACGAAATGGAGGATCTGGACTCGCAGATGACTCGTCAGCTCAAGCAACTCGTCACCGAACACCTCGTATGAACAAGAAAACTCTCGAAGAAATCAAATCCTCCATCCGTGAGGCTGGCGCGGTGCGCCGTGGTGAAAAAGCACCTGCCCGCGTCTGGCGGCTGACCAAGCAACCTGATGGCAGTGTCAAACGCACGCAGGTCGATCCGCACAAGTATCAGGGCGAAAAGAAAGCCCAGTGGAATGCGCAGACAGAAATCGTGGCGGCGCGTTCTGCCTTGTCGATGTCGCAATCTCAATTCGCTGGGTTTCTCGGCATCAGCATTCGCACCTTGCATCATTGGGAACAGGGCAGCCGCAAGCCGACCGGCGCGGCCCGCGTGCTGATTCAAGTCGCGCAGAAAGAACCCAAGGCGATCAAACGCGTGCTGGCGACTGCTTGATGGGCATGAAAGCGATTTTCGTTCTGCTTGTGATCATCGGTCTGACGGCGTGCTCTTTAACGAGCGCACCAATCTCTGGCGAAACGGCGGAGACGATTGGAATCGCCAGCATGTCTGCTGACCGCATGATCACCGTCATGCTTCGCGCAGAAGACGGTCAAGGAGCCGTTGGAGATGCCGCATTCTTCATGAGTCCGGGCCACAAGGATTACGAGGAAACGATTCAGCATGTCGGCGGACTCAAGCCGGGGCAGACGAAGCCGTATCCGGCGTGGCCTGATGAGTGATGATCTTCGCCTCATCTCATCATCCCCCGACAAGATTCCCGCCCCAGGCCCGTAGGTTTGTCTTGTTATGAACCTGCACCGCCTTCCCACCCTCGCCGCATGTTTGATCGCCGCGCCCTGCCTCGCTGCCGAGGCACCGCGCGCATTGAACTTCGCCAACGACATCGTACCCATCCTCACCAAGGCTGGTTGCAACTCCGGCGGCTGTCATGGCAAGTCCGGCGGCCAGAACGGCTTCAAGCTCTCGCTGCTCGGCTTTGAGCCGCAGGAGGATTATGAGCACATCGTCAAAGAAGCGCGTGGTCGTCGTGTCTTTCCAGCATCGCCGGAGCAGAGCCTGTTTCTCACCAAAGGCACCGCGCAGCTCCCGCATGGCGGCGGCAAGAAGCTCGATCCGAAGTCCGAGGACTACGCCGACCTCGCGCGCTGGATTCGCGAAGGCATGCCGTATGGCAAAGATACCGATCCCAAGATGGCCAGCATCAGCGTCGCACCTGCGAAGCTCACCCTGCCGCTCAAAGCCGAGCAGCAGCTCAAAGTCACCGCCCATTACACCGACGGCAGCACGCGCGACGTCACCCGCCGCGCCTTGTATGAAGCCAACGAAAAAAGCATGGCCGAAACCACCGAAGGCGGCCTCGTAAAGCTCTTTGATTATCCTGGCGATGTCGCCGTGATGGTCCGCTATCAGGGCAAAGTCAGCACCTTCCGCGCCACCGTGCCGCTCGGCGCTCCCGTGGAAAAACTGCCGCCCGTGCGCAACTTCGTGGACGACCTCGTCATCGCCAAGCTCAAGACCATCGGCATCCCGCCCTCCGACATGGCCGACGACGGCACCTTCCTGCGCCGCGTCACGCTCGACATCACCGGCCGCCTGCCCACCGCGCCCGAGATGAAGGACTTCCTCGCCTCCAAAGATGCCAACAAACGCAGCGTCCTCATCGACCGCCTGCTCGACAGCCCCGAGTACGCCGAATTCTTCGCCAACAAATGGAGCGCCCTGCTGCGCAATCAGCGCACGCAGCCCACCTTCGCGCGCGGCAGCTACCTCTTCTACTCGTGGATTCGTGACAGCATCGCCGACAACAAACCCTATGACCAGTTCGTGCGTGAAGTCGTCACCGCCTCCGGTGAACTCGACCAGCAGCCGCCCGTCGCCTGGTATCGTCAGGTCAAAGAGATGAAGCAGCAGATGGAAGACGTCGCCCAGCTCTTCCTCGGCACCCGCATGCAGTGCGCCCAGTGCCATCATCATCCCTTCGAAAAATGGAGCCAGCAGGACTACTATGGCTTCGCCGCGTTCTTCAGCAACGTCAGCCGCAAGCCCTCCGCCTTCGCTGGCGAAGAAATGATCTTCCACAAACGCGGCGTCGCGCAGACCACCAACATCCGCACCAAAGAAGCCGTCATGCCCACCAGCCTCGGTGCCGCCGCCTTGAAGCTGAAGCCCGAGCAGGACCCGCGTCAGGCCCTCACCGAATGGATGAGCCAGAAAGACAATCCCTTCTTCGCCCACACGCTCGTGAATCGTTACTGGAAGCACTTCTTCAATCGTGGCCTCGTCGAACCCGAAGACGACATGCGCGAAACCAACCCACCCGTGAACCCCGAACTCCTCAGCGCACTCGCCGCCGACTTCATCAAAGGCGGCTACGACATGAAGCAGCTCATCCGCACCATCACCAACTCCAGCACCTACCAGCTCAGCGCCATTCCGAACGCGCACAACGCCAAGGACCGTCAGAACTTCAGCCGCTACTATCCGAAACGCCTCAATGCCGAAGTGCTTTACGACTCCGTCAACACGCTGCTCGATGTTGAGACCAACTTCGCCGGCCAAGCCCCTGGCACCCGCGCCGTCGCCCTCCCCGACAACAGCTACAACCAGAGCAACTACTTCCTCAGCGTCTTCGGCCGTCCTGATTCCTCCAGCGCCTGCGAATGCGAGCGCACCCAGGAAGCCAGCCTCGCACAAAGTCTGCACCTCCTGAACGCCGCCGAGATCCAAACCCAGCTCTCACGCGGAAACGGTCGCGCCGATGCCCTCACCAAGGACAATCGCCCCGACGACGACAAAATCACCGACCTCTACCACATCGCCCTCAGCCGCGAACCCAACGCCGACGAAGTCAAATTCGCCCACGCGCATCTCGACAAGAAATCCGCGGGCAAAACCGGCGACGAAGCCTTCAAAGGCAAAAAGGAAGCCTATGAAGACATCCTGTGGGCCTTGCTGAACACGAAGGAGTTCTTGTTCAATCATTGATCGAGAACGCCGCTTCATGCGGAGTGCGGATGCCCTCATCCGCCTTCATGAAATGGAAGCACTGAGAATGGGGGAACTGAAAACTGCCAAATGAACACCCGCGCCATGCATCATCGCCATTCCCCATTCTCCATTCTCCATTTTCAGTTTGCCATCCTGCTGGCCTTCGCCGCCTCCGCATTCTCCCAGGCCACGTTCCCCACTCCAGCGCTCACCGGCATCGCTCCTCTCGGCTCCAAAGCGGGCATAACCATTGAACTCACGCTTCGCGGCACTGACCTCGATGCGCCCATCGCCATCCTGCTCAACGAACGCTCCATCCCGGTCAAAAGTACCAAGCCAAACGTCGTCAGCCTCGCGCTGCCCGCTGATCTCAAACCCGCGCTCTACGATCTCCGCTTCGTCGGCCGCTACGGCGTCTCCAATCCGCGCGTCTTCGAAATCAGTACGTTGGACGCCATCGACTCCCCCGGCACCAACGCCAAGCCCGACAAGGCCCTCAAAGTCGCGCTCAACTCGGTGATTCAAGGCAGCTTCAAAGCCGCCACGCCTCACTGGTTCACTATCGACGCCAAAGCCGGCCAGCACATCACCGCCACCTTCAGCGGTCGCCGCTTTGACACCCGCACCGAACTCCTTGCCACCCTCAGCGCCCCCACCGGCCGCGAACTCGCCCACCTGCGCGATGGCGTCCTCACCTTCACCGCCAAAGCCGATGCCACCTACCGCCTCCGCTTGAATGACCTCATGTTCCGCGCCGGCGATGATTATGGCTTCCGCGTCACCCTCACCGACCGCGCACCCACCATCCGTCCCATTCCTCCCATCAGTCCTATCCGTCCCATCCAAATCAGCCAGACCATCCAAGACTCCTTCCTCCCCCACGGCGTACCGCACTCCTTCGATCTCGCCTTCAAAGCCAGCGACAAATTCATCATCGAAGTCCACTCGCATCAGCTCGGCCACGCCACCGATCCACAGCTCATCATCGAGAACGTCAAAAAAGAAGCCGATGGCAAGGAAGTCCTCACCGCGCAGGCCGAAATCGCCGACGCACCCGCCATCACACCCGTGCCCAGCATCAACATCGCCAGCCGCGATCCCTCGTATGCCTTTGAAGCCAAAGCCGATGGCATCTTCCGCATCTCCATCAGCGACGCCTTCAATTCCACCAACCCCTTTGAACTCCGCATCCTCAAAGAAGCGCCGAAGCCCGCCCCTGTCATCGCCATCAATGCCGTGATGACCGGTGCCGCCAAAGCCAAGACCGGTGATCTCGGCAGTGCCAACGTGCCGCGCAACGGCATCGCCGCATTGGAAGTCATTGCTCCCAATCGCAACGCCCTCAGCGAACCCATCGAATTGAAGGCCGAAAACTTGCCCGCAGGCGTCACCTGCCTCGGCGGTTTCATCGGCAAAGGCCAGTCACTCGGCTACATCGCCTTCCAAGCCACCGCCGATGCTCCCGCAGGCGGCACCATCCTCAGCGGCATCCCGCAAAGCCGATTCGTCAGCTTCCCCGTCGCCGACGCGACCAAGGACAACCTGCTCTACCGCACCACCGGCGCTCCTGCGCTTGGCGTCAGCACCCAGACCTCACCCGCACTCATCCAAACCGAGAAAACCGACCTCCTCGAAGTCGCCGCCGACGCCAAACTCGAAATCGCCCTCAAAGTCACCCGCCACGCCGATTTCCCCGACGCCCTCAAGCTCAAAGCCCTCGGCCTCATCGACCCCGCCAAAGCCCCCGAAGCCGACATCGCCGCCAAAGCAGTCGCCGGCAAATTCACGCTCGATGTGAAGACTCTCAAGCTCGCCCCCGGCGACTACGGCTTCATCCTCCAAGGCCCCGCCAAGATGAAAATCCGCCGCAACGTTGAAGAACTCACTGCCGCCGAAGCCGACGCCAAAAAAGCCATCGAAGCTCAAGCAGCCGCCAAAAAGCAACTCGACGCTGCCAACGCCGATGCCACGCCCAAAAAAGCCGATCTCGTCAAAGCCGCCACCGCCGTAGTCAAAGCCGCCGACACCGCCAAAGCCACTGCCGACAAGCTCGTCAAAGACCTCACCGCCAAAGCCGCGCCCAAAGAGGCCACATTCATCGTCTATTCCAATCCCATCCGCATCCGCGTGAAGGAAGTGGCGAAGAAGTAACTGAGGGTGCGTCGCCGGAATGATGTAGATTAAAGCGAAGAAGCAGACGGCTGGGAGTGCTGTTGCCAGAAGTGGTTCCAGCGTGAGGGCGTCAGGTAAAGCGCACGCAAAGAGATCAGCGCATCGCTC
>NZ_JBJXFV010000178.1:0-5344 GCF_046154365.1 Prosthecobacter sp. | reverse complement strand
ATTTCGACGGGGGTGTCGATGCGGACCACGACGGGGATGTCGAGGGTGCTGCCGTCGGACTTGTGGACGCGGAGGGTGGCTTCGCTCATGGGCTTGAAGTCGTTGGAGAGGCCCAGGAGGTCGAAGGTGGCATCGGCGAGGTCTTTTACTTGATCATAGTCTTCTTTGTTCAGGAAGGTGCAGGGGAGGACGCCCATGCCGACGAGGTTGCTGCGGTGGATGCGCTCGAAGCTCTTGGTGATGACGGCTTTGACGCCGAGGAGACGGGTGCCTTTGGCGGCCCAGTCGCGGCTGGAGCCCATGCCGTAGTCTTCACCGCCGAGGATGATGCTCGGTGTGCCTGCGGCTTTGTAGGCCTCGGCAGCGTCGTAGATGCTCATTTCGGTGCCAGCGGGTTGGAGGAGCGTGTCGCCGCCTTCTTTGCCGCCGAGCATGAGGTTCTTGATGCGCACGTTGGCAAAGGTGCCGCGGGTCATGACGAGGTCGTTGCCACGGCGGCTGCCGAAGCTGTTGAAGTCGGCTTGGGTGACGCCGTGTTCGAGGAGGAAGCGGCCTGCGGGGCTGGCCTTCGTGATGGCACCAGCAGGGCTGATGTGGTCGGTTGTGACGGAGTCGCCGAAGATACCGAGAGGGCGTGCGCCCGTGATCTCGGTGATGTCGCCGGGGGTCATGCTGAAGTCAGCGAAGAACGGCGGATGCTGGATGTAGGTGGATTTGCCGTCCCACTCGAAGACCTCGCCGACGCCGCCTTTGATCTCATTCCACTTCGGATTTTGCGACGCGAAGTCGGTGTAGAGCTTGCGGAAGACATCGGGGCTGAGGGCGGACTCCATGGCATCGCGCACTTCTTTGAGCGTGGGCCAGATGTCCTTCAAATAGACGCCGCTGCCAGCGACGAGTTCGTCTTGGCTCAAATCAATATCGACGGTGCCAGCGATGGCGTAGGCGACGACGAGCGGGGGCGACATGAGGAAGTTTGCCTTGATGCTTTGATGCACGCGGGCCTCGAAGTTGCGGTTCCCAGAGAGCACGCTGGCAGCAACGACGTCTTCGCCTTTGACGACGTCTTCGATGCCGGGATCAAGCGGGCCGCTGTTGCCGATGCAGGTGGTGCAGCCGTAGCCGACGGTCTGGAAGCCGAGTTTGTCGAGTTCGACCTGGAGGCCGGTCTTGGTGAGATAATCGGTCACGACACGACTGCCTGGTCCGAGGCTGGTCTTCACCGAGGGCTTCACCGTGAGGCCCTTGGCGTTCGCTTTCTTCGCGAGGAGACCGGCGGCGAGCATGACGCTCGGGTTGCTGGTGTTCGTGCAACTCGTGATGGCGGCGATGAGGACGCTGCCGTCGGTGATGCTATCTTTGATGCCGCCTTTGGAATCGACGGTGACGTCATAGGAAGGCCGGTCAGAAACGACGTCCACACCTGCGGACGCTCCAGTGACGTCCAGCCCAACAGCTGAAGAAGTGCCAAGATGCTCGACGACCTGCGTGGCCGGTGCTTTGCCAAAACCGCCTGCCTTCACATCGGCAATGAGCAGTTCGTTGAATTTGGATTTCAATGCGGGCACCTCAATGCGGTCCTGCGGACGCTTCGGACCGGACACGCAGGGCACGACGCCGCTGAGGTCGATCTCCATCTCGGTGGTGAATTCGATGCTGCCTTTCGCGGTGGGGATGCCCCACATCTCCTGCGCCTTGTAGTAGGCCTCGACGGTCTTGCAAAGCTCCTCGCTGCGGCCAGTGCCGCGCAGGTAGGCGACGGTTTCTTCATCGACGCCGAAGAAGCCCATCGTCGCGCCATACTCAGGCGCCATGTTCGCGATGGTCGCACGGTCGGTCACGGGCAGGCTGACAGCACCAGGGCCGTAGAATTCGACGAATTTGCCGACGACGCCGAGCTTGCGCAGCTTCTGGGTGACTTCGAGCACGAGGTCGGTGGCGGTGACGCCTTCTTTGAGCGCTCCGCTGAGGTAAACGCCGACGACTTCCGGCACGAGGAAGGTCACCGGCTGGCCGAGCATGCCAGCTTCCGCCTCAATGCCGCCAACGCCCCAACCAACGACGCCGAGGCCGTTGATCATGGTCGTGTGTGAATCGGTACCGACGAGCGAATCGGGATAGAACACCCCGTCTTTCTCCAGCACGCCCTTGGCGAGATATTCGAGGTTCACCTGATGCACGATGCCGATGCCGGGAGGCACGACCTTGAAGGTGTTGAAGGCTTGTTCGCCCCACTTGAGGAACTGATAGCGCTCCTTGTTGCGCTCAAACTCGAGCGCGAGGTTTTGATTCAGCGCCTGCTGTGTTCCGGCGAAGTCCACCTGCACGCTGTGGTCAACAACAAGGTCCACCGGCACCAGCGGCTCGACCATCTTCGGGTTCTTGCCGAGCTGCTTCACTTTCGAGCGCATGGCGGCCAGATCGACCAGCAACGGCACGCCGGTGAAGTCTTGCAGCACGATGCGGGCGACGGTGAACGGGATCTCATACTCACCGGGCGCTTTGGCATTCCAGTTCGCGAGATTCTTCACATCGGCCTCAGTGACCTTCTTGCCGTCCAGATTGCGCAGCAGCGACTCCAGCACGATGCGGATGGAAACCGGCAGACGCGAGACTTTGCCGATGCCAGCTTTTTCGAGAGCGGGGAGGGAGTAAAACTTGCCGGAGGAGCCGGAACCGGTGGTGAAGGTCTGGGGGGTGTTCATGGAATCTAAAAGGGGCACGGGGAGCGTGCAGCAATAGCCATGACAGCAGGTTTGACACCCACTTTTTTGCATTCATCGACCGCTGGCTGCTTTCTGTCGAATCAGGTGTCTCCGCCTTTGGAAACCCGGTGCCAGCTCGACTTTCCACACGCCGGGCAGGTCATGTAGCGTCTTGGATTGCCGCAGGCCTTCCAACGGATGCCGCCCATGTCCCAAATCGACCGCTGATGCCCGCATTCACACCGCACCATCCACTCTCGCGACTCCGCCTCCATACTGCGCGCCCATGCGGACGGCAGCAGACGAGTGAAAAACCTCTGGATGGGAGACATGCGTCTAAGCCCGTGTTTTCAATGCATCGCGTGCCAGGTCAGCGTGTGATGCTCAGCATCGTCCGCGTCGGTCTGCATGGCCGCAGCGACAGCAGCCGCCAAACCGATGAGCACGGCGACCGGGAAGATCAGGATCAGCAGCGGCAGCAGCAGGATGAAGGCGAGCGGGAGAAGAATGACGCCTGCCGCAATCGTTTCCCAACTGAACTGCTTCAATTGCAGCCCGACGGGCGGAGCACCCTGCTGGCCGCTTTTGACGAAGACATGCTCCTGCCGCAGCCAGACGAGCAGCGGGCGGAGTGCGATGCGGAATGGCCGGAGGAAGGTGGCCTGCATCCGGCGCAACTGCCAGACGCGATGGAGACTGCGGTTTACAAAACGCGCTTCGGCGTTTTTAGCACTGACGGCCGGTTGAAACGAGGCCGCCTGTCCTCTTGGAGGGAAAGGGATCGTGTTCATGGTGGGTGTGGTTGGTTGCTGATTAAAACGACCCCCATACCTGCCTTCTACCAGAAATATCCCACACACCGCTCATTCACACCGGCTCGACAGCGAGCACAACTGGCATTCGACACACAACGGACAGGTGACGGTGCGCGGACTCTCCGCACACTTCGGGCAATGCACGCAGAGCATGCAGAACGGGCGCTTGGCGCTCGCGGCAGACGGAGGAGAATCGGTTCTCGACGCCGCAGGCCCGGCAGTGCAGGCCCTGGAGGACAGCGCCTGGATTGAAGGAAGAGCATTGGTTTTCATGGTCGTGAATGAGTTGAAACACGCCATGCATCGCCTGAAACGCGAAAATGCGCTATTGGCAGAACTGCCAATAAAACGCACTTTTTTTTGCGCCCGTTGCATTGCCTCATCTCCCGCGCAAAATCACCCCATGTCGTCAGTCCAGCCGCCACCGGAGCAACCCCAGGCCAGTTTGAAGTGGAGCGGCGGTGCGCTGCCCTTGTCCGGCCCTTGTTTCATCGGCCGCCGGTCGGACAACGACATCCACATCAACAACGTCCAGGCCTCCCGCCGTCATGCGGTGCTAATGAGCCTCAATGACGAGTGGTGGCTCAACGACCTCGGCAGTCGCAACGGCGTCCTGGTCAACGGCCTGCGCCTCACCAGCGCCCGCCGCCTGCGTCATGGCGATGAAATCCGCATCGCCAACCAGCGCCTCACCTTCTGCAACGCCCGGCAGGCCCCCCTGCACCGCAGCACCATGGCCGGCAAGATCACCGAGGTCGTGGCGGAAGCCCAGCGCGGCACACCCGGCGGCGTGGCCTGCGACCTCATCATCGTCTCCACACTGGGAGAAGTGCTTGAGGGCGAAAAAGCCGCGCACTGGTTCTTTGGCAAAACCTTGGAGCGCGCACCCGGTGCCGCCCATTACGCGCTGCCACCGCTGGTGCGCAGTTGGCTGGCCGCCCAGCTCGTGCCTGACGCCAGCACCGCGCCCTTGGAGATCGAAAACCACGTCTCCCGCCAGGTCGTCTCCCTCGCCCGTTGCGCCGAAGGCCGCTGCTTTCTGCTCCTGCGCGAAGAATCCGCCAAAATCTCCCTCGAACGCCTGCAAAGCCTCGATCTAACCGTGCGTGAGGCCGAGGTAATGCACTGGGTCTGCGAAGGCAGGACAAACGCCGAGATCGCCAAAGACCTCGACGTGACGCTGCATACCGTGAATCGCCATGTGGAGCACATCTTCAAAAAGCTCGGCGTGGACAACCGCCAGAAGGCGGTGAAGCACGTTTTAGAGCGTCTCGGCGCGTGAGGCGAAGTGCTCAGTGCCAAGTGCTCAGTCAAAAAACGCCAGCCGCACATCCGACTGAGCACTGAGCACTGAGCACTGAGCACTTTTGCAACGACGCCACGAAAGCCGCTTGATGCAACTCTCACACCCCTGGCGCGAACTACAGCCTACTTCACCACCGGACGCAGTACCATGTTGCGGTAGTCCACGTTCGTGTGGTCGCCTTGCAGATAAAGCGGGCCGGGCTTGAACTCATCGCTCGTCATCGCACCGCCCGTGCAACCAAGCACCGGCGCATTGTCGATGATCGTGGTGCCGTTGAGGATCACCGTGAGATGGCGGTCCACCAACGTGATGTCCAGCGTCTGCCATTCGCCGATCGGCTTCTCCGCCGCCACGCTCGGGGTGATGCGGCTGTACAGCGCGCCCATGTGATGCGAATCCAGCGGCTTGCCAAAGCTCTCCATGATCTGCACTTCGTAGATGCCGCGCAGGTAGATGCCGCTGTTGCTGCCTTCCTGCGTGCGCACTTCCGTCTTCAGATTGAAGTCCTCAAACTCCGC
>NZ_JBJXFV010000162.1:0-7761 GCF_046154365.1 Prosthecobacter sp. | reverse complement strand
GCCTTCTTGCAGATGGCGCAGGGCATTGGGCGTGAGATGCGTGGCCCACCATGCGGTGCCATCAAGGACAGCCGAGTCAAAGAGGCTGTTTTGTGCGAGTGAATCGGGGGCGTTGAAGTGGCGCATGCGTGAAGGTGTGCCTTCTTGTACCAGCTCCCCGAGGCATGATCAAGCGCCTTGGACTTTTTGTGCTCGCGTCTGCCCAGCCAGTCCTTGAGGAACGTGCGCGCGGCCTCCACTCCGGGTTGATTCCAAAACTCGCTGAACAGTTCCTTGTAGGCCCAGGCGCGGCCGCTCTTGAGGTTGATTTGCAGCAGCGCCTCGAAGCTCGTTGATTGCTCGGCGCTGAGGTTCTGCGGGTTGTAGAGAAAGAGATAACGGGTGCCTTTGAGGGTGTCGCCGCCCTGGGCCGTGAGCGCCTTGTGCTCGGCGCGCCGCGTGCGATCCACCGCCTCGCCGAGGTGTTTGGCGACGTGAAACTTGTCGAACACGATGCGTGCCTGCGGGGCCTCGATGTGCGTGGCGCTCTGGTAGCCTGCGCTCATGTCCATCGCGGCGGCCTCCACCCGCCCACGCACTGGCTCGGGGAGTTGCTGCCAGAGTTCGCGCGCGCTTTGGGTGTCGCGCCCTGGCACCACTTCAAGCACGCGTGCTTGGTCCAGATCGCACATCACTGAGATGTAGTCCTGGCCCTTGCCGAAACTCTTTTCATCCATACCGACTTTGCGCACCGCTGCGGCGTGCCAACCCGCGCGCCACCGCACGATCCATGATGTCCTGCAGGCTCTTCCAGTTCAGATCCAGCAGGCCTGCGGCGGCTTTGAGACTGGCCGTGGCCTGCAACACCGCGATGGCAAAGGCTTCAAAGGCCAGCGTGAAGCGGCTGTGCGCCCCGGCCCAGGGCACGTTCACCGTCTTGACGCCGTGCTCGGGACACTTCACCCGCGGCAGGCTTGCCACCAGGAGCGTTTCAAACCCCATCGCATCAAGGTGGCGCCAGCGGCGTGCTGGCGCATGGTCGTGGAGCCAGCAGTCGCTCGAGCACTCCGGGCAGTCGAAGCTCGCCTGCGGCTCTTCAGCCAGATGAATTTCCAGTCGCTTGGCCCCGAGTTGCAGCTCCACCTGCCCCACCACCCACGGGCGTTTTAATCCCAACATCGCTGCATAGTGCTGCTTCAACTCATCGCCAGTGTGCTCTTCATGTGCTTCCATTGGCACTCTCTGCCTCGCTTCCTCCACCGTTGCCAGCCACTATTTTGGGACAAGAACCAAAAGAGGTGCATGACAATACTCAGGCTGGTCGATGCCTCGTTGCTTGAAAGCTCGCTCCAAAACTTCGAGGGTTCCAGGTGGGTCAAAATTGTCCTGCGAGTATGCATAAATGGCCTCTTCAAATTCCGAATGAGGCAAAGGCTGCCCTCGGACAAAACCCAAATACCGAACCTCGGTTCCGTCACTCAATACGATTGCTCTCGAGTCATAAGCAACGATGAACATCAGGACCAAAAGTGCCGCGACCAGCGCCAACACCCACCACAACCGGCGCGATATTCTCGGTGGGTGCTCGATCTGTTCTGATTCGGCAGGCATGGCTTAAGCTCAGGGAAACTAAGTCTGGCAGCAACAAGTAAAGACTTGGAGCAAGACAGCCCCATTTCAAGGAACGGTCAAGCGGAGCCATCTTGACTGCCTTGACTACTCTTCCGCCATTCCCTCTTCCCCATGCCCTTCCTCGGCCATGCGCTGGATCGTGCCGCTGAGGAGGTCGATGTAGCGTTGCACATCGAGTGACTCGGCCTCCGGCTCACCGCGCACGCTGTAGAGCCAGCCTTGCTCATAGGGATCGCTGCGGACGATGCAGGCATCGACCTTGAGTTCTGGATTGCCGCCGGCAAAGGCGCCGTTCATCACGCAATAGACATCGGAGGCGGCCTTGAAGCCTTCGACCCAGCCGATGTTGTCACCGGGGGCCACGGGGCCGCCTTCAGCGGGTTTCCATTCGCAATCGACGAGTTCACCGAGCATGCGTGTGGCGAATTTGGTGAAGCCGACACGCCACAGATTCGACTCGCCTTCCACCGGAGCCATCCAGTAGTGCGAGCGCGAGTAACGAAACGTGTCGGGGAAGCGGGCGGAGAAGCGGGCGTGCTTGAAGCGGACGAAGTTGAGCATGGGAGGAGAGAACCAGAGGTCAAGAAGTCAAGGAGTGGTCAAGAGGTCAAGGGATCGTCAAGAGTCGAGATCTCGAATGCTCATGGGCACGATACTTGCCCCCTTTGACTCCTTGACGGCGAAGCCAACTTGACGACCCCGTTATCTTGACCGCGAAGCGCTACGCACGCCGACGCAGACCGACAAAGGCGAGCACGATACCGACGACAGCGTGAACCCCGAGCATGATCATGGCGAGATTCGGCGTGGCGAACCAGGTCTTCACGAAGGCATCAATAGGTTTGAAGGAGGGCGAACCCTGCATCGAGTCGATGATGCCCGACCAGCCGTAGTGCGCAGTGATGAATGGATGCACCACCGGGCCGATCACCTGCGGGAAACCGAGCAGCGCGCCGCAGAACAGCACGTTCGCGCAGAGCAGCGTGAGCGAGATGCTGTGCGCCCGCTCCGCACTGCTTGAATTCGCCGAAATACCGAGGCAGATCGTGGCAAAGGCCACGCCGGAAAGTGCGGGCAGCAGCAGCTTGGCGGAACCCGCTCCCGGCAGGCTGCCGGCGACAATATCGAGGAACATTTCCATCCAGAAGCTCTGCACCAGAATGATGGGCAGCATGAACAGCAGCGAACCCAGCAGCCAGGCAAACGGCTTCACGCCGCCGATGCGTTCGCGTTCATAAATCGCACGACGCCCGGCGATCTCGCGCGCACCGAGACGCACCGCCATGAATTGCACCAGCAGCACCTGGATCAGCATGATCATCGACACCGTATAGGCGGCCGGCCAGAACACATCGTCATTGGAAGCGCCGCCTTTGACGTCCTTAATCAGCTTCAAGTTCGGCATCAGCAGCAAAGCGACGACAATCGGCGCACCGACGAGCAGCGAGGCGTGCATGATCCACTCACGCGGCGTGCGGCGCAGCAGCGACCAGCGGCGCTTCAGCAGATGCTGTGCCTGGCTGAAGGTGCCCGGCAGCGGCACGATCGGCCTGATCTCGACCTCGGCGGGTTTCTTTTTCTCCTGCACCTCGTCTTCCTCGCCACGCTGCTTGAGGACCAGCGTGCGGTCGGCATCACCGGGATCTTCCTCGGCGGCGGAGAGTTCTTCCGCCTTGGCACCCAGCTTGAATGCGGCGTAATACGAATCGCGATGCTTCATCCACGAGTCACCCCAGCGCTGGGCGGGGCGTTTCGCCAGACGCGCATACACCTCGTCATACGTCGGCACCGTGAAGTAGTGCGGCACGGCGCGGGCCGGGCCGTGGAAGGCCACGTAGCCTTCATGCAGCACCACGACCGTGTCATACGCGCCCAGATTCGCCAGCGAGTCGGTGGCATGGATCACGATGCGGTCCGGCCGGTCGGTGGCCACCAGTTTGAGCAGCGCTTCAAACTCACGCTCGCTGCGCACATCCAGCCCCACGGTGAAATCATCGCAGAGCACGATCACGGGGTCCGCCACCAGCGCGAGGCCCAGTTTCAACCGCCGCCGCTGCGGCAGCGCCAGAGCGGAAGTGCGCTCCGTGGCGATGTTTTCCAATCCTACCGTCACCAGCACATGGGACACACGCGAGAGCACCTCGTCCTTGGAACCACCCGCGCAGCGCAGCATCGCCGCGCTGATCAAATTTTCCCGCACCGTCAGATGCTCGATGAGGCTGTCATCGCCCGCAGGCACCCAGCCGAGTTGATTGGGATAGAGCGGCTGTTTGATCAGATCGCGGGTGCGCAGCGTCGCGGTACCCGCCTCAGGCTCCGTCAGCCCGGCCAGGATGCGCAGCAGTGTGGTCTTGCCGCTGCCGGACGGGCCGATGACGGCCAGCACATGACCGCCGGGCGCCAGAAAGCTGACCTGCTCAAGCACGCGGAGCGGTTCCTTGTTCTTGCCGGGGACAACGTGGGAGAGATTGTTGATTTCGAGCATATCCACGATCTAAGCCGTTCCAGTCCAAAGAGCAAAGTTCAAAATTCAGCCTTCCCTTCCCCTGCCGGTAAAAATCACTGGCACCTCCAAGTGCTCAGTGCTCAGTGCTCAGTTCAACTTCACCAGCAGTCTGAGCACTGTGAACTAAGCACTGAGCACTTTTTCCGATGTCGCCCATCCTCCAAGTCCATCCCGCCGACGATGCCATTGTCGCCCTCCGCGATCTCGAAACCGGAGCCAACGTCTCGTTAAACGGCACCACCTGGACGTTGCGCGAAAAGATTCCCTCCAAGCAGAAATTCGCCGCGCATGACTTCGCCGTGGGCGACCTCGTCACCATGTATGGCGTCACCGTGGGCAAAGCCACGCAGCCTATCGCCAAAGGTGCCCTCATTCACACGCACAACGTCGTCCACGCCACCTCCGCCTTCAGCGGCAAGCAGCGCGACTACACTTGGACGCCGCCCGATGTCTCGAAGTGGAAATCGCGCACCTTCAACGGCTTCAAGCGTTCCCACGGCCCTGCGGGCACCGCAAACCACTGGATCGTCATCCCGCTCGTCTTCTGCGAGAACCGCAACCTCGCCTTCATGCGCGAGGCGCTCACCCGCAGCCTCGGCTACGGCAAAACCTCGCCCTATGAGCAGTTCGCGCATCGTTTGGTGCAGATGCAGCGCGAAGGTGCCTCCAGGGCGCAAATCGAAACCGCCATGCTCGAAGCGGAAACCTCCACCGCCACCGCCCGTGTCTTCAAGAACATCGACGGCGTGAAGTTCCTCGAGCACGGCCTCGGCTGCGGCGGCACACGCCAGGATGCGCAGGCTTTGTGCCGTCTGCTTGCGGGTTACATCAACAGTTCGAACGTCGCCGGAGCCACCGTGCTCAGCCTCGGCTGCCAGCACGCCCAGGTCAGCCTGCTGGAGCAGGAACTCGCCGCGTTTTATCCGCAGATGAACAAGCCGCTGCTCATCTACGAGCAGCAGAAGAGCAAATCCGAGCGCGACATGATGGCGAACGCCATCCGCGACACCTTCCTCGGTCTCGCCGGTGCCAACGAACAGACGCGTGAGCCCTGCGCATTGAGCAATCTCATCATGGCCGTCGAATGCGGCGGCAGCGATGGCTTCTCCGGCATCTCCGCCAATCCCGCCATCGGCCACACCGCCGATCTCCTCGCCGCGCTCGGTGGTGCGCCTGTTTTGAGCGAATTCCCTGAACTCTGCGGCGTCGAGCAAAGCCTCAGTGACCGCTGCGTCACCGCCGCACTGGCCGATAAATTCGTCGGCCTCATGCGTGCGTATGAAGCCACCGCCCAAGCCTGCGGTTCCGGCTTCGATGCCAACCCCAGCCCCGGCAACATCCGCGACGGCCTCATCACCGACGGCATCAAGTCCGCCGGTGCGGCCAAAAAAGGCGGCACCAGTCCCATCGTCGATGTCCTCGACTACGCCGAGCCCATCCGCCAGCACGGCGGCCTCACGCTCTACTGCACGCCTGGCAACGACGTCGAAAGCACCACCGCCCTCGCTGGCGGCGGCTGCAACATGATGCTCTTCACCACCGGTCTCGGCACCCCCACCGGCAATCCCGTCTGCCCCACGCTCAAGATCGCCACCAACAGCGATCTCGCCCGCCGCATGCCCGACCTCATCGACTTCGACACCGGCCCCATCATCACCGGTGCCAAGACCGTCGAGCAAATGGGCGAAGACATGCTCGAACTCGTCATCGCCACCGCCAGCGGCGACTACACGCCGAAGGCTGTGGCGCTAGGCCAAGACGACTTCCTGCCGTGGAAGCGGGGCGTGTCGCTGTGATGTTCCGGCTTATTTCACTCTCGGAGGTTCGCTCTTGTGCCAGTGGTCGTGAAGCTATTCTATATCTTCATCGGTCAGTTCGTAGCCACACAGCTTGACCATTCCTTGACTCCTTGACCTTCTTGACGCTCCCTCCGTGCCATGCACGCGGCACTCAAGCCCCTCACTCTCGTCGAACCCTTCCGCATCGCCCACGGCACTTCCGCTTCACGTCAGGTGCTGCGCATCACCGAAGGCATTCACACCACCGAGGCGCCCTTCGTTCCCTACTACGGCGAAGACCCGCAGCAAACCCTGGCGCTTCTGGACCAAGCCGTGTTGCCGGAACAACTCCCCCGCACCGCCGCTCTCGCTCTCAATCTCCTGCGGCACGACATCATCGGCCACGCCACCAATCAAAACCTGGCGACTGCTGCCAAACTCAAATTGGGAACGCCACTGCGCTCATCACCACCGCCCGGCTGCCGCTCCTTCAGCATCCCCGACGACCTCGATGTCTTCGCCGACAAGATCCGCGTCATCTCCCAGCAATTCCGCGTCCTCAAACTCAAGCTCGGCTCCGGCGATCTCAGCCTTGATCTCGCCACCGTCGCCGTCGCACGTCACGCCGCCCCGCAGGCCGATCTTCTGCTCGACGTCAATGGCGGCTGGGATCTCACCGAAGCGGCGCTCATGATCACCAAGCTCACCGAATATCGCCCTGCGCTCATTGAACAGCCGATTCATCATCGCCACGGCATCGACGCCTGGGAAGAACTCCGCGCCAGCCTCCCCGGCAACGCCCCGCCCATTTTTGCCGATGAAAGCGTGCAAACCGCCGCCGACATCCCCGCGCTCGCCGATTTCATCGACGGCGTGAACATTAAGCTCCTCAAATGCGGCAGCTTCGACGCTGCGGTGGCCATGATCGCCGCCGCGCGCGAGCACAGCCTGCAAATTCTCCTCGGTTGCATGATCGAAACCAGCCTCGGCACCACCGCCGCCGCGCATCTTGCTCCTTGGGCCGACTGGATCGACCTCGACGGCCACTTCTACGTCGCCAACGACGATTTCACCGGCATCGAGTATGATGAAAACGGCAACCTCCTGATGCCGGATCGTCCTGGCATCGGAGCGGTGAAAAAATGATTCCTCTCGTTCAGCCCGCAGGCGGAGCAGGCGGCGTCTCCTCATCATCTTCCTCATCGTCCCCGCCGCCATTGCCCAGGCGATTCTTCGTCGCCTCACGGAAGGCGGTGATCAGCGCCTCCCCGCCAGCCGCTTTGCGGAACTGCAGGATCAGATTCTTCATCTCCCCCAGCTTCTCCCGCAGTTGCTTCACCAGCTTCGGGATGCCTAACGACACCACCTTGCGTCCGGCGATGCTGCTCACTGGCAGGTTCATGACCACCACAAAGTCCATGCGCTCCTTCTCCGTGGCCACAGCCGCCTCATCGTCGATGCCGTATTCCAGCGCCTTGTCCTTCTGCGGGCCTTTGGCCAGCTCCGCCGCCGCCAGCGCGAGCAGCTCCGCCTTCTCGCTGAGGTCCAGGTCCGGCAGGTCACGCCACTCGCTGGTGGTCAGGTCCCACTTGTCCGCCTCCGCCTCGTTGCGTGCCTCGCGCAGGCAGTGGGTCATCGCCTTCGCCAGCGTGTCCGCGCTGTCCACGAGTTCCTTGCGTTCGCGTTTCTTGTCCTTCGCATTCCCCGTCGTCGCCAGCCCCTGCTTGCCCGCCTCGCCTCTGAGAGCCTGTCCGTTAAAACTTGAGAGCCACCATAACGGTGCGAAGGCTGATGGATGGAACGCCACTATCCCAGCGATGTGAGTGATGCCGAATGGGCCTTGCTCGAACCCTTCATTATTGACCC
>NZ_JBJXFV010000153.1:0-6940 GCF_046154365.1 Prosthecobacter sp. | reverse complement strand
CATAAGACCCCGAAGACCACCAAAGCTCCGCCGGAGCAGAAACACCGCTCATGCGCCGCTGACGGGAGTCTATCCTCATACGAGCATCCCCACCTCCGGCGAAAGCGGTGTCGCCGAGGCAAGGGCCATGCCCTTGCCTCTCTGCCACCGCACTCCAGGACGCTGCCGCGTGTCAGAAAGCCACAGCAGCCAGTGCCCCTCGCAGGTGGGATGTCGCCGGGTGGATGTGCGCGCATCGGCCTGAAGGGCCGCAGGATTCCAGCCCAGGGCGAAAGCCCTGGGAAAACGTGGAGCCATCCAGCTCAAGGTCATGGCGCTCTGAAAGAGCGCAGGAGAGCTGCCGCAGCCGTTCCTGCGCTCTTGCAGAGCGCGACCTGCGGACCATACGGCACATGGTTCCGCCGACCCAGGGGAAACGGGGTCAGGCAACTGCTTGACAGATTTGCCGCAGATTCAGGAAAGCCGCAGATGAATCCGATTTGTGTGTGGCATCGGTGCTGGCCTGTGGGTTGCCTTTGGCAAGCGATGCCTCGCGTTTTCAAAGCCGGGCCATCTGAAAACTCTTGGCCGCGTGGGGGGCGTGGTGCATCTCTCGCACTCCACCCCATCCACCTGCATGAAGCGCTACTCCCTCGGCATCGACTACGGCACGAATTCCTGCCGCTCTCTCCTCATCGACCTCGACAACGGCGCGGAGGTAGGCTCGACCGTTTTTAACTACCCCAGCGGCGAGATGGGCATCCTGCTCGATGCGCGTGACCCGCATGTGGCGCGGCAGAATCCGCAGGATTACCTCGATGGCCTCGAAAGCGTCACGCGTGGCGCTTTCGAGCAGGCGCGGGCCAAGGTGCCAGGCTTCGATGCCGCGCAGGTCGTCGGCATCGGCATCGACACCACGGGCAGTACGCCCATCCCGGTGAATCGCGACGGCACGCCGCTCGGTTTGCTGCCTGAACTCAAAGACAATCTCAACGCGATGGTCTGGCTGTGGAAAGACCACACCGGCCATGCCGAGGCTGCGGAGATCACCAAGCTCGGTCATGAGATGCGGCCGAACATCATCGCCAAATGCGGCGGCATTTATTCCAGCGAGTGGTTCTGGAGCAAGATTCTGCGCCTCCGCCGTGTGGACGCGAAGGTCTTTGAGGCCGCGTTCAGCTTCGTCGAGCACTGCGACTGGATTCCCGCCGTTTTGACCGGCAACACCGATCCGCTCACGCTGAAGCGCAGCGTGTGTGCCGCTGGTCACAAGGCGATGTTCAGCGCTGAATGGGGCGGCCTGCCGGACAAGGAATTCCTCGCCAAGCTCGATCCCGCGCTCGCTGATTTGCGTGATCGGCTCTATTCCGAGGCCCACACCGCCGACACGAAGGCTGGTGGTCTCTGCGCTGAGTGGGCGAAGCGTCTCGGATTGAAGGAAGGCACCGCGATCTGTGTCGGTGCTTTCGATGCGCACACCGGCGCGGTCGGCGCTGGCATCAAGGAGGGCACACTCGTGAAGATTCTCGGCACCAGCACCTGTGATCTGATGATTGCGCCCACCAGCAAGTCGCTGGCGGATGTCCCCGGCGTGTGCGGCATCGTGAATGGCAGTGTGCTGCCCGGCTACTACGGCATTGAGGCCGGTCAGAGCGCCGTGGGCGACATCTTTCTGTGGTTCGTCAATCACCTCGTGCCTGACAGCTATGGCGCGAGTGTCGGCGAGAAGTTCGTGAACATGGAGCAGGCCATGGCGGGCAAGAAGCCCGGCGCGACGGGTCTGCTCGCGCTCGATTGGAACAACGGCAACCGCACCATCCTCGTCGATGTCCGTCTCACCGGCCTGCTGCTCGGCCAGACGCTGCATACTGAGGCGCACGAAATCTACCGCGCCTATATCGAAGCCACCGCGTTCGGGGCGCTGACGATCATCAAGCGCGTCGAGGAATACGGCGTGAAGATCGAGGAGGTCATCAACACCGGCGGTCTTTCCATCAAGAATGCCACGCTCATGCAGATCTACGCCGACATCATCGGCAAGCCCATGAAAGTCAGCCAGAGCGAGCAGACCTGCGCCCTCGGTGCCGCGATCTTCGGTGCTGTTGCAGCCGGAGCGGGCACCTGGCAGGAACTCCAGTCCAAAGTCACCGCCATCCGCGAGAAGGTGTATCACCCGATTCCCGAAAACGTGGCGGTGTACCGTGAGCTGTATGCGCTGTATCGCGACGTGCATGACGCCTTTGGCACCGCCGACTGGAACGGCAAGCTTAGCCATGTGATGAAGCAGTTGCTCGACATCCGGGCGCGGCAGAGCTGAGGAGCGCGAGTATTCTACTCGCCATGCTTTCCTGCCGCCTTCGCCCACCACCAAAGTGGCGAGTGGTCTTCGACACACTCGCGCTCCAACTCTCGCAAGCTCCGCCTGCCTCCCATCGTTCTGCTTCACTCTATGATCTCCCCTCGCGTCCTCCTTTCTCTGCTCTTCGCTCTCAGCCCTTCGCTGCTCCTCGCTGAAAACTGGCCGCAGTGGCGTGGGCCGCGACTCGACGGCACCTCTCAAGACACGGGCTTTCCGATTTCGACTGAAGGCAACGTGACGTGGAGGGCTGAGCTGCCCGGCAGCGGGCATGCGTCGCCGATTGTGTGGCAGGATCGCATCTTCATCGTCGCTGCGGTGGCGGAAACGGAGCAGCGCGTGCTGGTTTGTCTCGAGCGTGCGTCGGGAAGACTGCTGTGGCAGTCGAACGTGGTCAAAGCACCCATCGAAAGCATCCACCGCCTGAACAGCCAGGCTTCCAGCACGCCTGCCACGGATGGACAGAGCATCTTCACCGCCTTCCTCGACAACACGCCCACCGATGCTACGCGAAAAGCGAATGAAGGCCGTGAGATTCCGAAAGGCGAGGTGCCAAAGGGCACGGTCATCATCTCCGCGCACGATTTCAGCGGCAAACAGCTCTGGCAGGTGCGCCCGGGGCTGTTCTCCAGCAAGCACGGCTTTTGCTCCAGCCCTGTCGTGTTTGAAGACAAGGTCATCGTGAACTGCGACCACGATGGCGATGGCTACATCGTCGCTCTCGCCAAAACCGACGGCAAAGAGCTGTGGCGCATTGAGCGGCCGAACCACACGCGCAGCTACTGCGTGCCGCTCATTCGCGACATCGGTGGTCGCACGCAGATGGTGCTCAGCGGCACGATGTGCGTCACCAGCTACGATCCACGCACCGGCAAGCTGCTGTGGATCATCGACGGGCCCACCGAGCAGTTTGTGGCCTCGCTCGTCTTCAGCGATCAAACCGGTTTGCTCTACATGACCGGCGGTTTCCCCGAGCATCATCTCCTCGCCATCAAGCCCGATGGCAGCGGCAACGTCACCAACACCCACATCGTCTGGCGCACGAACAAAGGCGTGAGCTATGTGCCATCGCCCATCATCGAGGGCGGGCACTTCCTCATCGTCTCCGACTCCGGCATCGGCCACTGCTTCGACGCCAAGACCGGCGACATCTTGTGGGAGGAGCGCCTGCGCGAGCACCACGCCTCCCTCACCAGCGCCGAAGGCCACGTTTATTTCATCAACGACACCGGCACGCTCCGCACCGTGAAGCCTGGCAAGACCTATGAAACCCTCGCCGAAAGCGAACTCGGCGAAAAAGTCTTCGCCTCACCGGCTTTGAGCGAAGGCCAGATCTTCATCCGCGGCGACAAGAGCCTCATCTGCCTTGGCAAACGCAGCGCGAAGACGGCGGCGCGGTGAATCAGTGGGCAAGCGCTCAATGACGGGTTTAGTCCGGCCCGTTCTCCATCTTCATTACTCGTGAATGAAGAAATTCGCGAAAGTCACGGGCGTACCGAAGTCAGCGATACCGACGGGGCCTTTGGGGTGGCCCTCAAGTGTAGCTTCGAGGACTTGCGGATTGGCGTCCTGAGTTTCGGTGAGGGTGGCGGTGGCCTTTTGCCCATCGAGTTTGAGACGGAGGCGATACCATTTGCCGAGTTTCACTTGGTCGGGGCCGAAGACGATGGGGGCTTTGCCGCTGCCGATGAGGACGGCGGGATTCTGGTCGCCACGAACACAAAAACCGGTGCAGGCTTTGGTGAGGTCGGCGGATTTGGAGAGTTGGAAGTCGGCGATGAACTCGCCGTTGGCGAGTTCGGCGTCGCTCCAGAGTGCGGGGCCTTCTTGGCCGCCAGTGGAGTCGAGTTTGAGGTTCCAGTTGGAGGCTTTCCATTTGGATTCGGTGCCAGTGGGCACTTTCCAGCCGCGAAGGTCGAGGCCGTTGTAGAGATGTTTCCAGCCTTGGTCGAGCGGGGCGGTGTCGGCGGCGGTGGCACCGGTGGAGGGGAGTTCTTTGATGCGGACGTTGCGGAACTCGACGGGTGCGCCTTCGGATTCGAGGGCGAGGTAGCCTTTGCGCCAGAAGCACTTGTCGCCGCCGCTGACGACCTTGCCGTTCACTGCGAGGGTGAGGGTGCCGTTGTTGCCGGTGATGCGGTAGTGGTTCCATTCGGGCGAGGGTTTGCTGCGTTCCTCGCTGGGGAAGCTGCGCTGGCCGCTGTGGTCGCCGTGCGGCTCCATGGTGGCACCGTGGATGGGGAAGACATCGCCATGCGTGGTGAACCAGCGCGGCTTGGTGGGGTCGGCTTTTTTCATGTAGCCGTGGTCGAGCACTTGGACCTCGATGCCGCGCAGGAAAGGCACGCCGGGCGCGGAGATGGGGCTGCCCCAAATGAAGACGCCGGAATTGCCGCCGCTGGTGAGGTGTCGCCACTCGCACTCCATGATGAAGTTCTCGTATTGCTTCGCGGTGCGCATGGCTCCGGTGGGGATGCCGGTGCAGCTCACGACGCCGTCTTTGATGCTCCAGGTTTCGGGGGCGCAGTTGGCGTTTACCCAGCCGCTGAGGTCCTTGCCATTGAACATGGGCACGAAGCCTTCGTCATCGGCGGCGTGGAGGAAGGGGAACGTGGTGGAAAGAGCGAGAACGCAGAGAAGCGGAGTGGATTTCATGCCGCAAGGATACGTTGATGGAAGTCAAGGCTTCGCAGTCAAAGTGTCAAGGTGGTCAAGGGGCCCGTCTTGACCTTCTTGACGAGTCTTGACTGCTTGACCGTTTTGCTTGATCAGCCAAACAACGCTGCCACCGCTTTGCCACCATCCGTGATCGGCACCGGACGCGATGCGTCCATGAGTTCCTTCGCGGGATCGATGCCCATCGCGGCATGGATAGTGGCGTGGAAATCGACGAGAGGCACAGGGTTCTCGACGGGCTTCTTCGCGAGTTCATCGCTGACACCATACGCGCCGCAGTGCTTCAAGCCGCCACCGGCGAGCACCATCGAGAACGTGGTGCCCTGGTGGCCGCGTCCGCCGCGACCGTCGAATTCCGGCGGGCGACCGAACTCGGTGCCGACGACGATGAGCGTCTTGTCGAGGAGCTTCTGTGTCTTCAAATCGCGAATGAGCGCGGCGAGCGCGGTGTCGAGTTCCTGGATGAGCAGGTGCTGATTGGCGCTGCCTTCGTTGTGAATGTCCCAGCCGGTGCCGTTCATGAAGTTGAGGTTGTGCGAGACCTCGATGAAACGCACGCCTGCTTGCACCAAACGACGCGCGAGCAAGCAACGCTGGCCGAACTCACCGCCGTAGTCGTTGCGCAGGTCTGCCGACTCCTGCTTGAGATTGAAATGCTTCATGAACTGCGGCCCGGAGAGCTTCAAGGCTTGGGCTTGAGCCGTCTGGTAGTCGGCGATGGCTGAATCCTTCGGCGCGCGCTCCATCAGCGGCTGCAGCAGCTTCGCACGCGTGCTGGCACGGTCAGCATCGACAAAATCAGGCCGCGTGAAACCTGACGGGCCGGTGTTGGTGTCGGTGAGATAAACGTAGCCCGACTTCGCGCCGAGAAAGCCCGGCCCACGGCTCACATTCGGGTAACCGATCAAAATATATGGCGGCACCTCAGGATTCGCCGCGCCACGCTCATGCGCGATGATTGAGCCGATGCTCGGATACACCACATTGCCGGAAATCATGCGTCCGGTATGCACGATGTTCGTGGCAAAGGCATGTTCATCGATCACCGCATGATTCACCGTGCGCATCACCGTGACATGCTCCATCACCTTCGCCGTGCGGCTCAGATGCTCGGTCAACTGCACACCCGGCACGCTGGTGTCGATGGCCTTGTACATGGAGCCGGCGATCTTCTGCTTGCTCTTGTTATCACCGAGCTTCTTCGGGTCAAACGTGTCGATCTGCGCCATGCCGCCGCCGAGCCAGATGAAGATGCAATGTTCCGCCTTGCCCTTCGGCGTGTGGACGGGCGTGTTGTTCGCGAAAAGAGGCGCGGTGCCGAAAGCGGCGGCTTGAGTGAGGAAGGAGCGGCGGTTCATGGGATTCATTGCCATACAAACGCATCAAGAGGCTGATTTTCACTTCTGCGGGCACCTCACTTTCGTGGGGGGCATTGCCTCCCGAATAAAACCGCCTGCGCCTGCAATTCCTCTCGGGCCATTTCTTTGTCATCCACGGTTTGCTGGATCTCGTGCCGCAGCGCTTCGTGGTAGTCAAGCAGCAGGCGCATCAGCGCCATGCGCAGCGCTCCAGGCCGCATGTTTAGTTAGAAGTTCTGCAAGCCCTCATAGTCAGCTCCGGCAACGGCTTCCTCCATGCGTTCCATGTTCTTGGCCCGATGCCGAGCTTGCATCAAACCGTGGAGATAAACACGCGCATGCTCGGAAGCGTTGCCGGTAGCCGTGCGAAAGAAGGCGGTCACACTGTTGCAATAGGCGGCGAAACGTTCTGCGACGGCAAAAAGAAATTTGGACGCAGGGTCATTTTTAGAAGGCTGGTATGTCTTTGCGCTGCGCCAATCGCAACAACCCAACAGGAACCATCCCGCTCCTGTTTAACCGCATTTACCAACGTTGGATACTTCAAACTTCAGAATATACCAAAGTAGAA
>NZ_JBJXFV010000049.1:0-7199 GCF_046154365.1 Prosthecobacter sp. | reverse complement strand
CTTTCCGGGGAGAGGGTCGGGGTGAGGGGCCAGATTTGCACCTGGGAATAGGGGCGTCATTATTGCTTAACCAATGTCATTAAGTTAAGAAGGAGTTCCCGCAGATTCAGAAAACCCGCAGATTGGGATCCGGAAAAAAATCTGCGGGTTATCTGAATCTGCGGGAACACATCATGAGAAGTGCCTCAACTTAATGACATTGATTACTTAACGGCATTGAGGCTAGCGCCCAAGGTGCAGGCAACGGCTCGCATGGCATTTGTCGTGTCATCGGCGCCTCCGGCTCGCCGTCGCCTGATTCGCGAGCGTTCCACGCTTTCTAGATGAGGAATGCGTGACGTTTGTGCCGGAGCATTCAAGATGGGCGGATGTCTGACACGCTTGCTGATCCTGTTTATCGCCAGAACCTGAAATCGCTCTACCGCGACACGTTGCTGCATGATGTGATGCCGTTTTGGCTGAGGCATGGGATGGCGACAGGCTTCATCTGTGAATGGCCGGAATATGCGCCTGGCGGACCAAGCGGAGTGAACAATCCCGTTGTCTGCCCGCCAGTTTGGTTGATGATTGGCACCAGATGTATGCAGTCTTTGACACCAGCGTCCTCATTTCTGCTCTGCGCTCCAGCGCCGGAGCGAGCCATGCGGTGCTCCAAGCCATCCGATCAAGACAGATCAAGATCGCTTTGTCCGTCGCGTTGGCTTTGGAGTATGAAGACGTTGCCACCAGACCAGGCATGGTGCCGGCGCTGGATGCGCGGGACATTGGGGTCGTCGTTGATGTCCTGTGTGCCCTTGCAGTCCAGCAGAAGGTCTATTTCTCATGGCGTCCTTATCTCATGGATGCTGGAGATGACATGGTTTTGGAGTTGGCTCTTGCCGCTGGCACGCCTTACATAATCACGAACAACACCCGCCACTTTAGAGGCAGTGAATCGCTCGGCATTCAGGCGATCACGCCAGCAGAGGCTTTAACCCTTATCCGAACCTGATTTATGGCCACGCTCTCCATCGACATTCCTGACTCACTCCGTAACGGCATCCAAGAGCTGACCACCAAGGATGGCTATTCATTGAACCAGTTCCTGGTATGTGCGGCGGCTGAAAAGCTGTCCTCGTTTGCCACCATGGATTATCTCCGTGAGCGTGCCGCGAGGGCTGACCTGGCGGAGTTTGATCGCATCATGGCGCGGATCCCCAACGTGCCGCCAGACCGCGGCGATGAACTCCCATGAACGCCACCAAGGCTGATGCCGTGGCTGACCGCATTGTCTGGCTGAAGGAATGCGTGACGTTTGAGGTGGAGCGTTCAAGATGGGCGCATGCCTGACTCGCTTGCTGATCCTGTTTACCGCCAGAACCTGAAGTCGCTCTACCGCGACACGCTGCTGCATGATGTGATGCCGTTTTGGCTGAAGCATGGGATGGATCGTGAGTTTGATGGCATCATCACGTCGCTGGATCGGGATGGGTCGATCTTGGACACGGACAAGAGCATCTGGTTCCAGGGGCGGGCGGCGTGGACGTTTGCGACGCTGTATAACACGGTGGAGAAGCGCAGTGATTGGCTGGATGCGGCGGGGTCGTGCCTGGCGTTCTTGGAGAAGCATGGGTATGCGACGGATGGGAAGTTGTTCTTCTCGGTGACGCGGGAGGGGCGGCCGCTGCGGATGCGGCGCTATGTGTTCAGCGAGGCCTTCGCGGCGATCGCGCATGCGGCGTATGCGAGGGCGACGGGAGATGAGAGCTATGCGGAGCGGGCACGGCGGGATTTTGCGACGTATTTGAAGCACAGCTTCGAGCCGGGGATGATGCAGCCGAAGATCGAGCCGAATACGCGGCCGATGATGGGCATCGGCGCGCTGATGATCGGGATCGCGACGGCGCAGGAGCTGCGGGTGAATCTCGGCGATGCGAAGATCTCCGGCCACTCGTGCTCGGAGTGGGTGGATCGCTTCATTTTGGAGATTCAGCAGTTTTTCTTCAAGCCGGACATTGGTGCGCTGATGGAGATCGTTTCGCCCGATGGGTCGATCATCGATCACTTTGATGGTCGCACACTGAATCCGGGGCATGCGCTGGAGTGCGCGTGGTTCATCTTGCATGAGGGCCGCTGGCGTGGGGAGAAGAGCTACACGAAGCTGGGGCTGCAAATCCTCGACGGCATGTGGCAGCGCGGCTGGGACACGGAACACGGCGGCATTTTCTACTTCCGCGATGTCTTTAACAAACCGGTGCAGGAATACTGGCATGACATGAAATTCTGGTGGCCGCACAATGAGGCGATCATCGCCACGCTACTGGCCTGGCACGTCACGGGTGACGTGAAGTATGCACAGTGGCACAAGCTGGTGCATGACTGGAGCTTCGCGCACTTCCCAGACGCGGAGCATGGCGAGTGGTTTGGTTATTTGCACCGCGATGGCACGCCATCGGTGAAACTGAAGGGCAACATGTGGAAGGGGCCATTTCATCTGCCGCGCATGCTGTGGTATTGCAGCGAGCTGCTGGCGGGACCGTCCTCGTAGAAGAAGACGTGAGACTTCCTGAGTATCACGCGCGTGCGTCCGCAGAGTGTGCATCGCCGGATTGATGTAGGGCGGATGTGTTGGGCGGAGACGATGCCGTGGTTCTCAGCGTGAACACCGCCCAACTATCCGGCTGGTGGCGTGATCGCACACTCCCCGGCCCGCGCAGGCCTCCAGACCAGCCGGATAGTTCGGCGAAGGTCATTCTGCCTGTTTGCGCAGTCCTGTGCGCCGAACACATCCGCCCTACGAGCACCTGGCACATCGCTCTGGCGACGCACCCGCTTGACTTGGCACAGCCAAGTCAGCGCGTAACGAAAAACGCACTGCGGGGTTGAGCGGCGTGCAAGCCACCGCTAGCGTTTTCTCCCATGGCCATTTCCATCGACGACATCCTGCAAGCAGCCGAAGACCACGCCGCCAGCGACGTTTTTCTCCAGGAAGGCGAGGTGCCGCGCATGAAGATCGCCGAGCAGCTCATGATCTTCGGTGACGAGCCGCTGCTGCTGCCGCAGATGGCCGGGCTGTGGCAGGCTTGTGGCGGGGACACGCTGAATGACATGGACAAGGACTCCGGCCTGGTCTCGCGCTCCCACATCCGCTTCCGCGTGAATTTGCACAAGGTGCTGGGCCGCATGGCTGCCGTGCTGCGCCGCATCCGCACGGACATGCCGTCCTTGAGCACTTTGGGCGCGCCCGAGTGGCTGCTCACGCGCTGGGGGCAGTTAGAGCATGGCATGGTGCTGGTCACCGGCTCCACCGGACAGGGAAAATCAACAACGCTGGCCGGACTGCTGCACTGGATGAACACCCATGTGGCGCGTCACATCGTGACGATCGAAGACCCGGTGGAATACATCTTCACGAACAACCGCTGCATGTTCACGCAGCGTGAGGTGGGGCGTGACACCCCCAGTTTCCCGCGCGGCCTGCGTGCCGCCATGCGCCAGGCACCCGATGTCATCTACGTGGGGGAAATTCGCGACCATGAGACGGCTTTCACCGCGCTGCAGGCCTGTGAAACCGGACACTTGGTCATCGCCTCCATGCATTCGGCCACGGTGGCGGACACCATGGAGCGATTTGTGAATCTCTTCCCGGCGGACCAGGTGGGAATCGGCCTGCACCTGCTGTCGCATCAGTTGGTCGGGGTGCTCTGCCAGAAACTCGTGCCGGACGTCAACGACAAGCTCACACTGCTCGTGGAGCACCTGCAAAACGGTGGCGCGGTGCGTGACTGGATCGCCCGGCGCTCGATCTCCGACATCAACGAATACATGACGCGCGCGGGGGATCCGAACTGCCGGAGCTTCCTAAAGTCGATCGTAGCCGCCTACGAAGCGGGAGTCATCACCGAGGAGACGGCGATTGCCGCAGCAGGCAATGAGGCTGAGTTCCGCCGTGCGGCCCGTGGCATCTCCTGATTCGTTTCAAGCACCCGCCATTCACATTCATGCGCAATCACGATCTCATCGAATATCTCTTCATGGTCATCGACCGTGGCGGCTCTGACCTGCACATCAGCGCCAATTCACCGCCCATGGGCCGCATCAACGGCGTGCTTCAGCCCGTGGCGGACGAAGTGCTGGACGTCGCCGATCTGCGCGAGCTGATCTTCGGGGTGCTGAAGGAGAACCAGCGTGCGGAACTGGAGCAGAAGTGGGAGCTGGATTTCGCCATCCAGGTGGAAAATCTCGGCCGCTTCCGCGGCAACGCCTGCTATGTGCTGGGCCGCATCGAAGCTTCCTTCCGCTACATCCCGGCCACGATCTCCGCGCTGCGCGACCTGGGCCACGGCCCCACGGTGGAAGATTTCACCCAGCTCAAGGATGGCATGATCCTCATCACCGGCACCAGCAACTGTGGCAAGACGACCACCCTGGCCGCCCTGACCCAGCACATTGCACGCAGCCGTCAGGCAAACATCGTGTGCATTGAGGATCCCATTGAGTACCTCTATTCGCACGAGCGCAGTCTGGTGCGCCAGCGTCAGGTGGGCGCAGACACACACACCTTTGCTGCGGCCATCAAAAGCGCACTGCGTCAGGATGCGGACGTGATCGTCGTGAGCGAGCTGCGCGACCTGGAGACCATGCGCACCGCGCTTACTGCGGCTGAAACCGGCCATCTCGTGATCAGCACGCTGCACACCCATGATGCCCCCAGCACGGTGCTGCGCATTCTGGACGCCTTCCCGGAGGAACAGCAGGACTTCGTGGCCTCACAGCTCGCCAGTTCGCTCAAAGGCGTGATCTGTCAGTCACTCATCGTGCGCCATGACCAGCCAGGCCGCGTCATGGCCTCCGAGGTGATGGTGTGCAATCAAGGCATCGCCTCCTGCATCCGCTCGCGCCGCCTGTCACAACTCGGCAACCTGATCCAGATCGGCGGCCCGGACGGCATGCATACGATTGATGACAGCCTAATGCATCTGGCCAACCATGGCTTCATCAGCCTGGATGAGGCACTCAACCGCGCCCGTGACGCTGACTTCGTCCAAGTCGGGCATCAAAAATTCCTGCGCGAGAGAAGCGGGAAACGCTGAGACAAAAAAGCGGAACCGGCTGCCCGGTTCCGCCTTTCAAACGCTGAGAATGTCAGCGCAGTGTTTTTTACTTGTTCTTGGCGTCGAACTTGGCTTTGCACTTCTCGCAGCAGAAGGCGACGGTTTTGCCGTCTTTGTCTTTGCTGGTGATGCTGGAATCAGCAGGCTTGCCGCTGATGGGGCATTTGTCGGCCGCCATGGCGACGGAGGCAAAGGAGAGAGCGAAGACGGTGAGCAGAGTTTTCATCGGTGGAGTATGGTTTGTGGTTACGAGCCGGCAGAATTGCCAGTTCACAGCACGAACGTATGAAACCCGGCGTTTCTTGTCGATCCTTAATCTTTCCTTGCCACAGCGCCTGCCGACCCGCTAAAACCCACGGCGCAACCGTTACCACCGACCCACCATGAGTTTTTTCTCCCGTGAAGCCACCATCGCCCAGCCCGGATTCAGCCGCTGGCTTGTCCCTCCCGCCGCCATTGCCGTGCATATGTGCATTGGTCAGGTGTATGGCTTCAGCGTGTTCAAGAAGCCGCTGGCAAAGGCGCTCGGCATCACGGCCCCCGGGGTGGGTGACTGGACAGAGGCGGATGTCGGCGTGGCCTATTCGATCGCGCTGGCATTGCTCGGCCTTTCGGCGGCATTCTTTGGCAAATGGGTCGAACGCAGCGGCCCACGCAAAACCATGTTCGCCAGCATGCTGTGTTTTTGCAGCGGCCTGGTGCTCACCTCGCTCGCGGTGCGCTGGCATCAGCTCTGGCTGCTGTATGCGGGCTATGGCTTGATCGGCGGCATCGGCCTCGGTCTTGGCTACATCTCACCAGTCTCCACCTTGATGAAATGGTTCCCGGACAGGCCCGGCATGGCGACCGGCATGGCGATCATGGGTTTCGGCGGCGGAGCGCTCATCGGCGGACCGTTGGCGGAGGAATTGATGAAGCATTTTGCCTCCGCCACCTCGGTGGGTGCCAGTGAGGCGCTGCTGGTGATGTCCGGACTGTATGTGATCTCGATGGTTTTCGGCGCATTGATCGTTCGGGTGCCTCCTGAAGGCTGGAAGCCCGCAGGTTGGGAGCCCAAGGAGCATGTGAAACCGCTGGTGACGAATGCGAACGTGGCTGTCGATACCGCATGGAAGACGCCGCAGTTCTGGTTCCTCTGGATCGTGCTTTGCATGAACGTGAGCGCGGGAATCGGCATCCTCGGCCAGGCGTCACCGATGATTCAGGACATGTTCAAGGTCACGCCTGCCGCTGCGGCTGGATATGTCGGCCTGCTTTCGCTCTGCAATCTCGGCGGGCGCTTCTTCTGGTCCTCCATGTCCGACATCGTCGGGCGCAAAGGCATCTACTGCATCTATTTCATCCTCGGGGCCGCGCTTTATGCCAGCGTGCCGTGGACGCAGGGACACGGCAGCGTGATGCTGTTCGTCGTCGCCACCGGTTTGATCCTGACGATGTATGGCGGCGGTTTCGCCACGATTCCGGCCTACCTGCGCGATTTGTTCGGCAGTTATCAAGTCGGTGCCATTCATGGCCGTCTCATCACTGCATGGTCAATGGCCGCCATCATCGGACCACAGCTCGTGGACCGGCTTTCCGTGGCAAACAAGAAAACCATGCCGCCCGAACAGGCCTACAACTCGATTTTTCACCTGATGGTCGGCCTGCTCGTCGTCGGCCTCATCGCCAATCTGCTCGTCCGTCCGGTCGATACCAAATACCACCTCGCTGAAAACGCCAAAGCCTGATCTGCCATGAAAGCCATTCTTCTTCTCATCGCCTGGACCTGGATCACCATGCCGCTTGGCTGGGGCGTGTATCAGTCCGTGAAAAAATCGCTGCCGCTGTTTGGCATCACGGCAGAGGTCAAAAAGTGAGGTGATTGCCAAAACAATCCCGTCTGCTACCTTCTCCGCATGACATTCCCGCAGATCGAACGCATCACCCTGGACCCGCAAGTTATGGGCGGGAAGCCCTGCATCCGTGGCATGCGTGTCACTGTGGGCATGATCACCGGCATGCTTGCCTCCGGCTGTCGTGAGGATGAACTGCTCGCTCTCTACCCTTATCTGGAAATGGACGACATTCGTGCCGCGCTGGCCTATGCCTCATGGCGTTCAGAAGAAC
>NZ_JBJXFV010000126.1:0-6887 GCF_046154365.1 Prosthecobacter sp. | reverse complement strand
CTTCGCGGCGCTTCGCTAGCCCCGAAGCTCGCCTGTTTGCGCAACACGTTTCTCGCGGGGAGAGGGACCTGAATACCGTGCGCCAGCGTCAGGCTCCCTCTCCCCGGCGAGAGACTTGTTTTGCGTTTGGCTTTCTTTCCGGGGAGAGGGTCGGGGTGAGGGGCCAGATTTGCACCTGGGAATAGGGGTGTCATTATTGCTTAACGGCATTGATGCTAAACCGGCAGCCCAAACGAAAGCCGTACCTCACGACGAATCGTCCGACACTCCTTCATCGCCTGCTTGGCCTCGACTGGAGTGGCAGCATCGCCCGGATAGCGGAAATCAACGGCATAAGCGCTGAGGTTTTTAGCCAATGGCAGCAATGCCGCCCACAACGGATAGGCCGGCAGCAGAAGATTCAGCACCACCTCGATGTCATGGGTCTTGGGAAACGACACGCCATCTTCACACAGCCTGGCCTTCAGCATCTTTTCAACACACTGCTGACAGTGAAAACACACCGCGTCATGGATGCGGGACTTGCGGCTGCGCATGACCGTCATCGCAACGGCGTAATCACCTTCCGCCTTGCCGATCCATTCAAGCGAGAGCGGCTTCATACATGACCTTGCCCTTGGTGAGTACTTCCTGGAGAAAGCAGTCCCCCTGCTCCAGACGCCATTGCACGTCTTCAGGTGTCCGCACGATAAGATCGAGCGGGAACCCCGCACTCAACGCCTGCCTGATTTCCGCCGACTTGCGTCCTTGGCTGCGGTCGAAAGGCATCACCACCAGCAGATCGACATCCGAATCCTCCGTGGGCCTGCCATAAGCATGGGAGCCAAACAGCACGATGCGCTGCGGCTTGAACCGCTCGGCAATCGCGTCGGTGTAGCGTCGGATGCGGCTTAGATCAATCATGACGCGGCAAGAGTGCTGCATCCCCGCCGTCGCGCAAGCAGTTCATCTCTCACCGCTCCGCCACCGGATCCTTGCCCACAAAAATCCCCAGCACCGCACCGCCGATGATCCACGCGATCACATGATCCGCGATGTTCACGATGGTATCTCGCGCTGGCTGCTCCATCCAGATCCACATCGGCAGATCGCTCGTCAGCCCCGCAAACAATCCTGCCGCTGCCACAAACGCGATGCGTGCCGGATAAAACAACGCCGCTTGGCTCAGCAGCGCCGCGATCAACAACGCGCAGATCAGCGTGCGCACAAAACTCAGGATCATGTTCGTCCCCATGCTGATCTCGCCTTTGCCCGGACGAATGATCGCATAAACATACGGGCCGTCCTGCATCGCCTTGGCCTGCTTGGCCTCGTGCGCCTTTTTTTCCTCGACGGTCGCCATCTTCGAGGCCGGTTCCATCGACGGCAGCATGTAAAGACCATGCCCCGAGGTCACGTTCGCCTTGATCACTTCGGCCACGGTGGATTCGTCGCGAAACTCACGAAACCCATTCTCATGCCAGCCCAGCGCCGTCCACGACACCGCCTCCCACGCGAAGACAGCGATGGCGGCGAGAAATGCTCCGAGAATGATTTTGCCCATGCAGGTAAATAGTGGCTCGCGCATGAAGGGCAAGCAGCCTTTCGGCCAAGAAGCCAAGGAGCGGGGGGGCTGCGGGCGCGCGTAGGGCGGATGTGTTCGGCGCACAAGACTGCGCCAACAGGAAGACTGGCCTTCGCCGAACTATCCGGCTGGTCTGGGGGCGTGCGCAGGCTGGGGAGTATGCGATGACGCCACCAGCCGGATAGTTGGGCGACGTTCACAGTGAGAACCACGGCATCGTCTCCGCCCAACACATCCGCCCTACGTCACCTCAGCACACGGGCGTCAGCAGCGCCTTCCCGCTGAAATACGCCGCCAGATTCTCCACCACCAGCCGAGCCATCTCACGCCGCGTCTCATGTGTCCCACTGCCCAGATGTGGCAGCAGCACTGCGTTTCCACACTGCATCAAGGCTTCCGGCACCTGTGGCTCGTTTTCAAACACATCCAGCCCCGCACCGCGAATCGTGCCGCGCTGCAATGCTGCGATCAGCGCCGCTTCATCCACGACGGAGCCCCGCGCGATGTTGATCAGCGTGCCTTCGCTTCCCAGCGCCTCTAAAACCGCCGCGTTGATCAGATGCTTCGTCTTCTCGCCACCCGGACAGGCAACGATCAGAAAATCCGCCGCGCGCGCCAGTTCGATCAGCGACTCAAAAAACTCCCAGTTCAGCTCCTGCCGCGTGCGGCCGTGGTACGCGATCCTCATCCCATGCGCTTCGAGCCGCTGCGCGATCGCCTTGCCGATACGTCCCAGACCCAGAATGCCTGCCAGCTTCCCCCGCAACGCATGCGACAGCGGAAACGGCCCCTGCGTCCATGTGCCCGCATGCAGAAAGCGATTCGCCGCGATCAGCCGCCGGCTGGTCATCAGCACCAGCGCACTCGCCGCGTCCGCCACATCCTCCGTGAGTACGTCGGGCGTGTTCGTCACGCGAACGTTATGTGCGCGGCACCAATCGACTGGCACATTATCATAACCGACGCCGAACATACTGATGATCTCCAGCTTCGGCAGTTTCGGCAGCAATGCCATCGGTGAGACACTGCCCCCCGACATCACGATCCCGCGAATTCGTGCGCCGACATTCGCCAGCAGCGCCGCCTTGTCCTCCGCATGAAAGTAATCATGACACACATGCGCCGCCCGCAGCGGTTCCAGCAAAAAATCCGGCAACGGGGCGAGAATCAGCAGTTCGTTCTTCATATCTTTTCATTCTTTGCCTCTTTTTGCGGCGATTCAATCACCCTTCACGATTCCGCATCATGTCCGCCACCTGCGCAAAGAACGCCCCGATGATTGGAGCCGCGTCTTCAGGAATCCCCACTTCCTGCATCGCTTCGCCCATTAACTTCATCCAACGATCTCGCTCCGCCACGCCGATGGCAAACGGCATGTGCCGCCCACGCAAACGCGGATGCCCCCGCTCCTCGATGTAGGTCTGCGGTCCGCCGAAACGGTACACGATGAAATCCGCCAGCCGCTTCTCCGCATTCTCCCAGTCATTCGGCGGATACAGCGGCCCGATCACGTCATCCGTCCGTACCCGCCGGTAAAACGCCGCCACCATGCCGCGCAGCGTCGTTTCGCCCACCTGGGCGCAGAGAGTCGAGAGTTCATCCATTCTCCCAGCATAAACACATGAGGAAGGCAGGAAAGCAGGAGTCTGAGTTCCTTCGCAGTTCCTGCTCCCAGATTCATTTTGGTTCATCCGGGAAATTCGTGCGCTCGTGTTGGCTCAAGTCAGCGCATCCGGCCGCGCCAACGGCGCGCAGGAGTCCAGTCCAGGGCAAGCGAGCCTTGGCGAGTGCCGCCCTGGGTCGGCGGAGCAGTTGAAATCATGCAGCGAAGGTCGCGCTCTGAATGAGCGCAGGAAAGGCCGCTGCAGCTCTCCCGCGCTCTTTCAGAGTGCATCACCAAATTCCTGATAGGCCTCCGCGTTATCCCAGGGCTTTCGCCCTGGGCTGGAATCCTCCGGCCTTTCAGGCCGATGTCGGTGTCACGATTTTCCGAGCTAACTTCCGAGATGAATCCAAAAATTTCCACCCCACCGGGAATTCCGCCGAAAGTTTCGCCTCTCACACGACGGATGATTGACTCATCGTTCGAACTCGTTCGTATCCACACCATGAAAACCGCGCTCACCCTTCTCACCACCTTCCTCATGGCCTCTCTCGCCCCCATCTCCTCTGCTGCCGACGCCAAAACTGAAACCGCCATCATCGGCGGGGGCTGCTTCTGGTGTGTCGAGGCACAGTACCTCCTCGTCAAAGGCGTCAAAAAGGTCGTCAGCGGCTACGCCGGCGGCAAGACCGAAAATCCGACCTATGAGGACATCTGCACTGGTGACACCGGCCACGCCGAAGTCATCCAGCTCGAGTTCGACCCCGCCATCATCACCTACAAAGAGATCATCGACCTCTTCTGGGACACGCACGACCCCACCAGCGTCACCAAGGAAGACATGGTCAAACACGGCAAGCTCCTGCCCAAAGGCACCGCCTACCAGGGCAACGACTACGGCACACAGTATCGCTCCGCCATCTTCTACCTCAGCGAAGCGCAGAAGCAGATCGCCGAAGCCTCCAAAGCCGCCGCCCAGAAGAACTGGAAAGACCCCATCGCCACCGAGATCGCTCCGCTGAAGAAATTCTACCCCGCCGAGGACTACCACCAAAACTTTAAAGCCCTCAATCCCAACCAGGGCTACGTCCGCGCCGTCGTCGATCCCAAGACCGAGAAGTTCAAGCACACGCTGGAGGACAAAGGCAAGATCAAGCCCGAGGCGAAGTGAAGTAGCTTCGATTGGCAATCGAAGCCTCAGACATCCTGACCTGCGTGGAAAGAGGATGACCTCAGCGGGCGGAAAATCAGCACCAAATCCGTGCCGGGGTAGATCGTTTCGGTCTCGTTGAGCTCTCGGCACAGGTGTTCCACCACATCGTCATGGGCGGGGTTCGTCTGCCCGTGGAATTCTACCACTAAATGCTTGGTTGTGTGGTCGGGGCGAAGATTGATGGTGGTCCCAAATAGCCCGCGCACAAAGCTGCGCGCGTCGTCATGACGTTGGAGCTTCTCGCGCGCGAGTTGCACGAGGCTGCTCTCGGCTCGGTAGGCGATGAGTTTGAGGCTGTCCATGAACTGCTTCTTCGCGGGGGCGAGTTGCTCGATGCGTTGCGCCTCGGGTAACTCGGCTATGGTGATGTGGCGGGGCTGCGCTTTGCGCGCGGCTTTGAGCGCGGTGATTTCGGCTTCAAGAGTCCGCACGGAGTAGGGTGCCTTTGTTTTGCTCGTAGATGGCGGCTTTTTCGGGCGTGTCGTCATGCGCTTTGAGGCTGTGCTGGGCAAAGTGGGTGCGCTGTTTGTTGAGCTGCCCGACTTTTTTTCGCACGCTGCTCTCGAGCTTGCGCCAGGCGGGGTTGACGGTCCGCGTGGTATCTGGAAGTGGACTGGTGCTGTGCTCCACGAGACTGTCTAACCCGAAGTGTTGACGCATGTATTTAAAGAAGTTTTCCTGATTCCACCTGCCGAGCATGGAGACGGCGCAGCGGCGCAGGTCGCTGGTGTAGTCGGTGCTGAGGATGGCGGTTTGATGGCCTCGGTTATCGAGCCGACGGACCTCTCGAACCCAGAGCTTGCCGCTGCTGAGGTAGGTGCCGCGCTCGGCGAGCTGGAGGGTGACTTGCGCGCCGTTGACGAGGCTGAGTGGGTGCTCGCTGAACTCTTCTTTGGCCCAGTCTTCGCCCGGATGGAGATGGTAGCTGAGGATGGCGATGCGTTGCGCTTTGAGCCGGGCAAAGAGGACGGGCGAGTAGCCCTCGCGGTCGAAGACGAGGGTGAAGCGGTGCAGGTGCGGGTGGGCGGCGAGTCGCTCATCGCTGGGCTGCCCGGGTATGTCGGTGAGCAGGCGCGGGACGATGTCGTGCTCGAGGGTCTGCTGGAGTCCGGGGTCGATCGGCTTGGTCACGCAAAACAAGGGCGCTCCATCCAGGGCATTGACCCAGTAGTCGGTGGTGGCCCGCAAACACAGGCGTTCGCGGCTGATGTAGCGCCGTGGTAGTTTGGCCATTTTGCCGTGATAGACTCGGGTGTGCCCGTCGATGAGCAGGGTGCCGATGCTTTGACTCTCGTTCTGGTTCATCCAAGCCTGAGCCAGGCAGGCAGCCCAGCGTGCGGTGCGCTCTGGCGAGTCGGCGAGCAGGCCGATCTTGTTGCGCAGCGTGCGCACTTCCGGGATGCGGTCTAGGCCCAGCAGCTTGCCCCATTCCCCTGGTGGCAGGTAGCGCAGTTGCTCCAGACTAGGCACACGCGCCAGCGCCATCAGGGCTAGCAGGAGGAAGATACTCACCATGGGATAGTAGCCCTTGGGCAGGCTGAAGCCCACCGCCTGTTGATGCTTCAGCAGGCCCATGGCGAGCAGTGCGGGCAAGGCGCACAACGTGCCGCCATTGGCGATGTCCGCCGCCGCCTCAAACTCCAGCGGCGCACCATCGAGCAAGCCGAATGCCGCCGCCAAGCGATCACACTCACGCGTGGTGCCGATGCCAAAGAGGCCCGCGCCATCAGCCACACTGCGATCACTCGCGCTGCTAGGAACCGCCACGTCGAGAGTCCCATCGGGAGTCCCATCGGGCACCCGCGCAACAGGAGAGCCTATAGAACCCGGAGCACCGTTTTTTTTAAACGCCCAGCTGTGATAGCCTTATGCAACGTCGTCTGTAACACGCCGAGAGCCGAACTTATGGCCGGCACCGCAGCCCCCGCATCGAGCATCGCCTGAGCTTGAGCGATGAGGTCAGGTGTGAGCTTGTGGCCTCTAGTCGGTGGCCTTGGCTTAAAGAAGCCCGCCGAGCCCTCATCACGCAGCCTCACGCACATGCGCTTGACGGTGATGAGCGGGACGCCAAAAGCCCGTGCGATCTGAGCTTGAGTCACCGAGCCATTATTGACCAACTGGCTAGTAAAGAGGCGGAAAGAAGCCAGATCATCACAGGCGTGAGAGAAGACCGGCAAGTGGCCATTAAAATAGACCACACGATCATCGACACGCTGGAACCCAAGATGAGGCGTGATGAGGGAGCAAGAGTCTGGGAAGATCGGAAGCTGAAGCTGAGGCACGCTCAAAAACTAGCAAACCCCACCGCCGCTGGCCAGCGAACTCTGGCTCAATCGTTTTCCACCCACCCGCGCTGAACCCTCGAAACAAAAGGCCCAGGTCAGGATGTCTGTCGCGCCAAGCTAAACCTAGAACATGAGAACGAATATGTAGAACATCGAAATCGAAATACTCCGAAACTGTTATTGGAACCCAGTGGGTAGCCACTCCCACCCGGCAAAGGCTGG
>NZ_JBJXFV010000111.1:0-11712 GCF_046154365.1 Prosthecobacter sp. | reverse complement strand
CACTAAACTGTGGGCGAATCGGATTCGCCCACAATTGAGATGAATGATAGGAGCGGTGGGTTTCTCACGGCACCCGCTTGCACGCAGGGTCGCTCCAGGTGCTTTTGCCTCTTGCGTTGCAGGCGCGGAGGCGGACCCAGACTTTTTGGCCGGAGGGGAGGCCGGTAAGCTCGAAGCGGCTCTTCTTGCTGGTGTCGGCGTGCTGCCAGTTGGGCGCGGCTCCCAGGGGATCGGTGGCGGTGTATTGGATCTCGTAGTATTCGACGATGCCGGGCTGGCCGTTGCACTGGCCGGAGAGCTCGCCGTCGGCATCCCCCATCTTGAGTTCGAGGCCGGTGGGCTGGTCGGGGATGGGCTTCGGCGCGGGCGGGCCTTTGACGCGCATGAGGGTGGACTCGACCTGGGCCTCGGTGGTGGCGATCGTGCCCACGGCACTGGCGAGGGCGATGGCGCCGTCGGTGACGCCTTTTTCAGCCTTATCCCGCTCGGTGGTGGCCATGGTGACGGCGTTTTCAGCGGCGCGCAGGTCGGTTTCCCGGTCTGACAGGGTTTTCACCTTGGCCTCCAGGGCGGTGAGGTCGGCGGCGAGGCTGGCAAAGACCGCCTGCTCGGAGGTGGCGGTGAGGATGGCACGGATGCGGGCGATGAGCGCTGGCACCGAGAGGTTCTTCAAATCTAGGACGACGTCAAACATGGTGTGTGGCGATTGAGAGTTCAGGATTTCTTGATAAGTCCTCGGATCGTCATAAAACACCAGAGGATCATCGAAATGTACGAGGGGATCATCGAAGTGCGGCATGGCAATTAAGGTTCGACTTTTCGAGGCTAAATGATTCGGTCGTTATGAAGCGAGCCTAAAATGAACCACCCTGGAGTTTCCTGCCAATTGTTTTATTAAATCTATGAATATTTGCGGCTATTTATAAAATACTGCGGAAAATTGAAGCTCAGATCTGGGTAAACGGTGAATAGACAGATCTATTCGAGGCTTAGACATGACGGGGCGCCGGGTAGCAGTGGGTATTTCCCGGTAAATCCTGAATATGCACCGCTCAGGCAGGGGGAAGCGGCGTTTAGACAGCGGGAAAGGGCGTGTTTTATGGGGTTAACGATGGATCACACGAGGTGCCTGCTGAATCCCCATGGAGAGACGGCGGGTAGCAAGAACCCGCCGCCGCGTCAAGATGGTTGGATACCGCGCTCCATCACTTTTATGATGAAAACGTAGAAGGTTCCACCCTAAATGCGGCAGTTGATGGTTGAGAGTTGAGAGTTGATGGTTGATAGCCTGACACTGAAGGTCTTGCGTGTGGGAGCGGCATTCACCTGCTGGGTGAAGCGCTGCGCAGTGCGCAAACGGTTGGTGCTCAGGCCATCAACGATCAACCTGCAACTATCAACACCGGAAAAGATGCTAGGCATTCAGTGCCCATCTTGGGCGTCTGGGAGATCCCCACGCGTCTGGAACTGGCGAAGAAGCTGCGCTTGGACACGGCGGCGGACTTTTTGCCCTTCCTGGCCGCCGGGAGCATGAAAAACCTTGTTCCTGCGCACGCTTTGCGTTCTCATCCGTTCATCACACTGAAAATGACCGAAGCCGAACGCAGAATCATCGCCGCCCAGGGCTACGTGGAGCTAGGGCTCCATGCGGAGGCCTGCGAAGAGCTATCGCCGCTGCCGGTGGAGATGCATGACCGCGTGGATGTCATCGAGATCACGCTGCTCTGCCTCATGGGCGAGCACCGCTGGGCTGAGGCGCTCGCGCTGGCCACGCGGCTCTGCCAGCAGGAGCCGGTGGAGCCGGGCGGCTTCATCCACGCCGCATTCTGCCTGCATGAACTCGGCCAGACTGCCGCTGCGGTCGATGTCCTCTCCCGCGGACCCGCCACGCTGCGCACCAAGCCGGTCTATTACTACAACATGGGCTGCTACCACGCCTGCCTCGGCCATTTCGACAAATCGCTCACCTATCTGGAGCGTGCGTTTGAAATGGACGGCACCCTGCGCCTGCACGCGAAGAAAGATCACGACCTCGACTGCCTCCGCGCCCAACTGGAGTCCCATCACGCATGAGCACCCCCGCCAGCCCCACAAATCTTCGAGCCGTCGCCGCATGGTTTGAGGGCAGTTTTAGCACGCGCTGGGAAATGGGCGCTTCCGTTTCGATCTGGCACCATGGCCGTGAAGTGCTGAGCCTGTCGCATGGTCATTGCGACCGTTTGCGCACACGAGAGTGGAATGCGGACACCCTCGTGCCCGTCTGGTCTGCGACCAAAGGCCCGGCGGCTGTCTGCTGCCTGCTCGCGCTCGAAGAAGCCGGCGTGCCGCTCGATTGCCCAGTGGCCGAGGTGTGGCCCGAATTCGTCGGCGGTGGCAAATCCAACGTCGCCTTCATTCACCTGCTCTCGCACACCGCCGGTTTGTGCGCGCTGGATGTGCCCACGCCGATCTACAACTACGACGCTGTCGTCGAAGCGCTCGAACGTCAGCGGCCGCTGTGGGAACCTGGCACACGGCAAGGCTACCACGCCCGCACCTTCGGCTTCCTGATGGACGAAATCGTACGGCGTCTCGCCGAGACCGAATCGCTCGGCGAATACTTCCGCGAAGTCTTCGGCAGTCCGATGGCGCTCGATTTTTGGATCGGGCTGCCCAGCGCGCAATGGGACCGCGTCTCGCCGATCTATCCCGGCAAGATCAGCATCGCGAACAGCGACCAGGCCTTCATCAAGGCCTTCAACACCGCCGGCACGCTCACGCAGCGCACCTTCACCTCGCCCTTCGGTTTGAACGCCGTCAGCGACTTCAATCAAAGCTCCACCTGGTCTCCCGGCTACGCCAGCATGGGCGGCGTCGGCAGTGCGCATGGCCTCGCGAAGTTCTACTCCATGCTGGCACAAGGCGGCCGTTGGAACGGCACTCAAATCGTGCCCGAGTCCGTCGTGCGGCACTTCGAGCGAACGCTCACGCAGGAACACGACTCCGTGCTCCTCACGCCCATCGCGTTCTCCACCGGCATGATGCAGGACCCACTCAATACCGATCCCGAATCCGACGGCGGCAAGCTGCGCCGTCACTTTGGCCCCAGCACGCTCGCCTTCGGCCATCCCGGCGCCGGCGGCAGCCTCGCCTTTGCCGATCCTGAAAACGGCATCTCGTTCGCCTACGTCATGAACCAGATGGAAATCGGCGCCCTGCCGGGAGAACGGGCCGCAGGACTGGTCGAGCGCTTGTATGCATGAAGTAGCTTGGCTCTCCAGAGCCGAGTTCTGGGAGTGCCGCAAACACACACAGTGCCGTGCGATCTCGGCTCTGGCGAGCCAAGCTACTCCACGATCTCGTGCTTCCCCTCGCTGATCGCGATGGCCTTCATGCCACTGCTGGTGATCTGGTTCGCTTTCACGATCTGACCTTCACCAGCGAGGAGGATGCCGTTCATGCCGCTGCCGGTGATCTCGTTTTGAATCACGGAATTCTTCTGCGTGCGTGAGTTGATCTGAACCGCGTTTTTCAGGCTGCCCGTGATGGCGTTGAGCGCCACCACGTTGCCTTGCGCGATGGTTTTGACCTCCGTGGCACCGGTGATGAGCACGCCCGTGTCGCAGGCGCTGATTTCATTGCTGGCGACGAGGCAGCGCTGCGAACCAGTGAGCTGGACGCCAGTCTGGCAGCGCGTCACATGGTTGTGCGTGATCGAGCAGCCACTCATCTGTTCTCCGAACACGATCGCCGCGCCTGCGATGTCGCGAAACGTGCAGTCCTCGATCTCCAGCGCCTCGATGGCGGCCTTCGGCAGCAGCACGGCGGCGCGCCGCTGATTTTGGAAAAAGCAGCGCCCCACGCGCACCTTCGCCAGCTTGTTCGTCTGGCCCGGCTCCGCCATTTCCGCCACAGCATCCTGACCGCCCTCGAAGGTCAGTTTCTCAATCCGCACCTCCTCGCAGGCTCCCCCCAGCAAAAACAGCGAGACCGCATTCGGGGCGGCCTTCAGCACGGACGCCTCCGCATCCAGGCCGATGATCCGAAGCTTCTTCGCATCCTTCAGCATCAGTCCGCGCTGAATGACATGCACGCCGGGCGGAATCACCACTTCGCCACCGCCAGCCTTGATCGCCTCATCAATGAAGCGCTGGATGTCCGCTTCGGGGAGTGCGCTGGCTGGTTGCAGGGCACCGAGCAGCAAGGTGAGGAACAAAAGCCGTTTCATAGGAGGGGAGTTGTGATTCAATCGCTGTGAAACCCGCTTTTTTCGTCTTCTTTCGCCCTTCCCATGAAGTTTCTCTCCCGCCCCGCCTTTTACATCATCGCGCTGCTCATCGTGGCGATGTTGCTGCTCACGCTGTGGATGCAGTGGATACTAAGCCAACCACTCTTCCCAATAGATCATCCACCAAAAGAAAAGGCTCCCGCCGCCGTTTCAACCCGACCATGAAGCACCTGATCATTCTTCTCGCCCTGACGCTCACCGCTCACGCTCGCCAGCCCAACATCATCTTCATCCTCGCCGACGATCTTGGTCCCGGCGATCTCGGCTGCTACGGCCAGAAGATCATCCGCACGCCGAACATCGACCGCATCGCGGCGGAAGGCATGCGCTTCACGCAGCATTACTCCGGCAACGCCGTCTGCGCCCCGTCACGCTGTGTGCTGATGAGCGGCCTGCATCCCGGCCATGCCTTCATCCGCGACAACCGTAGCATCAAGCCCGAGGGCCAGTGGCCGATCCCGAACGAGACGGTGATCATCCCAGAAGTGCTGAAGCCGCTCGGTTACACCAGCGGCGGCTTTGGCAAATGGGGCCTCGGCGGTCCCGGCACGACGGGCGAACCGTTGAAGCAGGGCTTTGACCGCTGGTTCGGCTACAACTGCCAGGCCGTTGCGCACAATTTCTATCCCACCTATCTGTGGGACAACGATCAGAAGATCGACCTCAAGAATCCCGCGTTCCCCTCGAACGACAAGTTCAAGCCCGGAGAGGACCCGACGAAACCGGAGAGCTACCAGCGCTTCAAGGGCACCGAATACTCTGCCGATCTCATCGCCGAGCAGGCGCTCAAGTTCGCACGCGACAACAAGGCCAAGCCCTTCTTCCTCTACTGGCCCACCACCGTGCCGCACGTCGCGCTGCAAGTGCCGGATGACTCGCTACAGGAATACCTCGGCAAGTTCGAAGACGCGCCCTATCCCGGTGGCAAGGGCTACCTGCCGCACTTCGCGCCGCGTGCCGCGTATGCCGCCATGATCACGCGCATGGACCGCGAGATCGGCAAGATGATGGCACTCATCGCCGAACTCGGCCTGGATGACGACACGATCTTCGTCTTCACCAGCGACAACGGCCCGCTCAACGGCACCCACGCCGGACTCGCCGGCACCGACGCCGCCTTCTTCAACTCCGCCGAAGGCCGCCGTGATGGCAAAGGCACGCTCTACGAAGGCGGCTTCCGCACCCCGTGCGTGGTGCGCTGGACCGGAAAAATCAAGGCCGGCGCCGTGAGCAACCGCGTCAGTGGCTTCGAAGACTGGCTGCCCACGCTGCTTGATCTCGCCGGTGCCAAGGGCCAGACGCCGAACACCGACGGCATCAGCCTGGTCCCGACGTTGCTGGGCGAAACACAGCCCGAACGCGAGTTCCTGTATCGTGAATTCCCCAGTTACGGCGGCCAGCAGATGCTGCGGATGGGCGATTGGAAGCTCGTGCGCCGCAATCTCACCGCCAAAGGCAAGGCGAAGGCCAAAAACGCCACCACCACCGAAGAACTCTTCAACATCGCCACCGATCCCGCTGAAACGAAGAACGTCGCTGCCGAGCATCCCGATCTGATTGCGAAGATGAAGACGATCATGGCTTCGCAGCACACGCGCAGCACGGATTTTCCGATGGCGGTGCTGGATCAGTAGGAGCGCACGCGTGCGTGTGGCAGTCTCCCGTTCGTTTAACGGAAGATGAGATTCACCTCAGGGCCGTGCCAGCACGGTTTGCAACCGCAAACGGTTGTCGGGTGTAAGGAAGAGGGCACCAATTGCCCGGTGTTTTGACCAAGGACACAAAAACGTGACCGTGGCCGTCTGCGGCAAGATTTTATTCTTGCCGTGAAATTATCCAATGTCTTAGCTTGCTATTAATCCATTAAAATAAGCCCAGTGATATTGGACTATGAACAACGTCAGCCACCCTTACATCTCCGTCATCGGGTTCATAAAAACCACTGGTTACGTCACGACGAGTTCCGCGTGATGCACCCAGCCGCCGAAAGGAAAGCTCGCGCCGACGCTCTGCCTTCCTGCATACGGTGCCAAAGCGCTTTTGTGCGCTGATTCACGACCTGCCATGGGCAGGATCTTGCTGTTCAGCGCTAACACGCGCCTTCTTCCTGTTCTCCTTGCGTCCAAACCGTTCGTTCAGCCATCAATTCACGCCAGAACTCGCTTTATGATACCTGCCGTCAGCCAGACGTGTTTTCGCCATGCTTTCCGCGTCATTAGAATTTTTTACGTGCGTCACATCGCGCCCTTTTATTCCAGGACACGGGCCAGCACCATGCTTGTTGCTTTTTTGGGCATCTGGCAGGCTGGCCAGTCGTTGCATGCGGCAACATTGACCTGGGACATCACCGCAGGGGATGGAGCCGCCATCACGGGCGGTACGGGCACCTGGGCCGATGGCTTGGGCAATTGGAACACTGGTGCCGGGGACACGACGTGGAACAATGCCACGCCGGATGCCGCCATCTTTGGCGGCACGGCAGGCACGGTCACGCTGGGCGGTGCTGTCACCGTCGGGAACATGAACTTCAGTTCTGCCTACACTCTTGCCGGCGGCGGGAACATCCTCACGCTCGCCAGTTCCACGATCACCGCCAATGCGGCAGCCACCATCAGCGCTCCGCTGGGCGGCACCAGCGGCCTGATCAAAGCTGGCACGGGCATGCTGACACTCTCCGGTCTTAATATCTACACGGGTGTGACGGCGATCAACGCTGGTATGCTTAATGCGACCTCCATCACCAATGGCGGGACCAGCAGCAACATTGGGGCAGCCAGCAACGCCGCCGCCAATCTGGTTCTCAATGGTGGCACGTTGCAATACTCGGGCGCTACAGCCAGCACGGACCGCCTCTTCAGTGTGGGAACTGCTGGGGGCACCATCAGCCTGCCGGTGGCGGCGACCTTGAGTTTCACCAACACGGGCAGCATGGGATTCAATGGCGAGGCTGGCGCACGAACGCTGTCCTTCGCGTTCAGCAACAGCGTTTTTGGAGGCATCATTGAGCTGGGCAGTGTCATCGCAGACAATGGTGGGGCGACTTCCATCGTGAAGTCGAATACACTAGGCACGGTGCGGCTTACGAACAACGGCAACACGTACTCTGGAACCACTACGATCAATGGTGGAACGCTTTCGATCGGCACTCTCGGCGGCAGCACAGGCAGCATCGGCAGCGGCAACATTATCATCAACGCTGGCACGCTCCTCGTGGCGCGCACGGGCACCGTCGCCCTCTCGCAAATCATCAGCGGGGCGGGTGGCGTGACCAGCAATGTTGCCACGGCATTGACTCTGAGCGGCAACAACACTTACACAGGAGTTACGCGCTTGCTCGGCAATGGCGGCGTGCTGAGCATCTCCAGCATCGCCAATGGTGGCATCGCGAGCAACATCGGTGCCGCCAGTTCTGCCGCAGGCAATCTTTCCATCACCAATTTAGCAACCTTGCGCTACACCGGAGCGGGCGCTTCGACAGACAGATTGTTTGAAATCCCGAATGGCACGGCCAATCCTGTGGCCACGATTGAGGCCTCCGGCAGCGGAGCACTCCTGTTTACCAATACAGGCAGCATGGGGTTTGGTGGCGGTTCTGGGGTGAGAACGCTCGTCCTGAGCGGCACCAACATTCAAAACAACACCATGTCACCTGCGATTGGGGACAATGGCGGAGCCACCACGCTGACGAAGTCAGGGGCTGGCACCTGGCTGCTGAACGGAACGAATACGTATAGCGGCACGACCACGATCAACGCAGGCATCTTGCAGGTGGGCAGTGGCGGAACGACTGGCACACTGGGAACCGCTGGGGTGACCAACAATGCCAGCCTAATGATCAACCGCTCTAACGCCATCACGATCTCCAACAACATCAGCGGCACCGGTTCCTTCACCCAGGCGGGCACCGGCACGACCACGCTCAGCGGCACGAACGCCTACACCGGTGCCACCGTGATCAACGCCGGGGTTCTCAATGTGACTTCCATTGGCAATGGCGGCACCAGCGGTGGCATTGGTGCGGCGAGCAATGCGGCAACCAATCTCGTGCTCAATGGCGGTACGCTGCGCTATTCCGGCACGGGCAGCGGTAATAACAGCGATAGGCTGTTCAGCGTGGGGACAGGCGGCGGCACGCTGGATTTCTCCGGCACGGGTTTTTCAACCAGTTTCACCAACACCGGCAGCATGGGGTTCAATGGTCAGAGCGGTGCGCGAACGCTCACGCTCGCTGGTAACAATACGTTGGACAACACGGTGGCGTTGGTCATCGGCGACAACGGTGGAGCCACGTCAGTGATCCGGACCGGCAGCGGGGTTTCGGTGTTGTCGGGAACCAACACCTACACGGGTGTGACGACGGTGTCGGGAACGGCGATTCTCCGGGTGACCAGCCTGACGAATGGCGGAGTCGCCAGCGGCATGGGGGCTTCGAGCAATGCGGCCACGAATTTGGTGCTGGACGGCGGCGTCTTCAAATACTCCGGCGGAACCGCCAGCACCGACCGGCTGTTCAGTGTGACGACCAACGGTGGCACGCTGGACTCCTCAGGTGGTTCACCAGTGAGTTTCACCAACACCGGCAGCATGGGCTTCAATGGCCAGAGCGGCGCGCGTACTCTGACACTCACCGGTGTGAACGGAGCCGGCGCGACCTTGGCCGTCACCCTAGGCGACAATGGTGGAGCGACATCATTGGCGAAGACCGGGGCTGGCACCTGGAGTGTCACGGGCACGAACACCTACACGGGGGCGACGACCATCAGCGCGGGAACCTTGATTGTCTCCACACTCGGCAACGGCGGCTCCAACAGCAACATTGGCGCTTCGACCAATGCCGCCGCCAATCTCGTTCTCAACGGCGGCACCTTGCAATACACGGGGGCAGCTTCCAGCACAGACCGTTTGTTTAGCGTGGGAACCAGTGGTGGCACGCTGGATGCCTCCGGCACGGGGGCGGTGAATTTCACCAACACCGGCAGCATGGGGTTCAATAGTCAGACGGGGACGCGCACTCTGACGCTTACTGGTTCGTTTCTTGGCCTCAACATCGTTGCGGCTGTGATCGCCGACAATAGTGGGGCCACATCCCTGACCAAGACAGGCTCTGGCAAATGGGTGCTCACAGGCGCGAACACCTATTCTGGCACAACGACGGTCAGCACTGGCGTGCTGCAAATCGGCAACAGCAGCGCCGGTGGAACCTTTGGCACTGGAAACATCGTGAACAACGCCACCCTGGTGTTGTTCAGGTCAGACACATTCACCTTGTCACAAACCATCAGCGGCACTGGCACCCTGAGCAATGCGGCAGGCACCGCCGTGCTCACCGGGCTTAACACCTACACCGGCTTCACGGGCATTTCTGCCGGAACGGTCAGTGTGGACACGCTGGCCAATGGTGGCAGCGCCAGCAACATCGGCGCATCCACCTCCGTGGCCACCAATCTGCAAATTACCGGCGGCACGCTCAAATACACAGGGGCAGGTGTCAGCACCGACCGTCTTTTTGCCATTGGGGTATCGGCAACCATCGACGCTTCCGGCACCGGGGCATTGAGCTTCACCAATACCGGCAGCATGGGGTTCATGACCACGGCGGCTCACACTCTCACCTTGGCTGGAACATACACTGGTAACAATAGCCTCGCGGCGGTGATCGGCGACAACGTGGGAACGACTGCGGTGATCAAGAGCGGCGCAGGCACGTGGATGTTGACCGGGACCAACACTTACACCGGCACCACCACCATCAGTTCGGGCATCCTACAGATCGGCAATGGCGGCACTGTTGGCAATCTGGGAACGGGAGCGGTTACCAACAACGGAACTCTCATCATCAACCGTTCCAACGCCATCACCATCTCAAACGTCATGAGCGGTACCGGCGCTTTAATCCAGAATGGCACCGGCACCACCACCCTCAGCGGCCTGAGCAATGCCTGGGGGAGTGCCACGGTGAATGCGGGGATTCTGGCGGCTGGGGTAGCGAGTGGATTGGGCAGCAACTCGGCCATGACCGTCAACAGTGGTGGCACACTTGCCACCAACGGGATGCCTTTGGGGGCTGCGGTCGGCTCGCTTTCCGGCTCAGGGATCGTGCAAAATGGCAGCAGCACCAACTCTGGACTGACCGTTAGCGGAAACATCAGCACGACATTCAGCGGCGTTATCCAGAATGGGGGCACTGGCAGCATGTTCCTGACGAAAATGGGGGCGGTGACCACGCTGACCTTGTCTGGCAGCAACACCTACACGGCGGCCACGACCATCACTGGAGGAACTTTGAGCGTCTCTTCTCTGGCCGACGGTGGCAGCGCCAGCAACATCGGTGCCTCGACCAACGCCGCCGCCAACCTAATTCTCAACAATGCCACTGCTGTTCTGAAGTATACCGGCGCGACCGTTAGCACGGATCGTCTCTTCAGCATTGGCAGCAGTGGCGGAACACTGGACGCATCAGGGACGGGGGCTTTGAGCTTTACAAACACCGGCGGCATGGGTTTCAACAGTCAGACAGGCACTCGCACGCTCACCCTCACTGGAACCAATACCGGCAGCAACATCCTGGCTGCCATCATTGGCGACAACAGCGGTGCCACTTCGCTGACAAAATCAGGCGCAGGCACCTGGGTGCTCGCTGGTGCCAACACCTATACTGGCACCACCACGATTAGCGCTGGCGTTCTGCAGATCGGGACGGGTGGAACCGTCGGCACCTTGGGAACTGCCAGCGTGACCAATAATGCGAATTTGACGATCAACCGCTCTGACGCGGTCGTCATCGCCAACGCCATCAGTGGCACTGGTTCCTTCACGCAGGCGGGCGCCGGCACGACCACGCTGACCGGAACAAACACCTACACGGGCACCACCACGATCAATGCGGGCACGCTTCAAGTCGGCAATGGGGGCACGACGGGAATCTTGGGAACAGGAACGGTGACCAACAATGCCAGCCTGGTCTTCAACCGGTCGGATCTCGTGACTGTGTCGTCTTCCATCAGCGGCACCGGCTCGCTCACACAGGCGGGAACTGGGACAATACAACTCATGGCAAACAACAGTTACTCTGGAACCACCACGATTAGTGCGGGAACGTTGCAGATCGGCATTGGCGGCACGACGGGAACCTTGGGAACAGGAGCGGTGACCAACAACGCCAGCCTCATGATCAACCGCTCGGATGCCATCACCGTCGCCAACACCATCAGCGGCACAGGAACTGTCACGAAGGCTGGCGCTGGCACGACCACCTTGAGCGCCACGAACTCCTATACGGGTGCCACCGTCATCAATTCAGGAACGCTCAGTGTTTCCTCTCTTGCCAACGGCGGAACAGGCAGTGGGATAGGTTCGGCGACCAGTTCGTCGGCCAATCTTGTCTTGAATGGCGGCACGCTGCAATATACGGGAGCAGCAGCCAGCACCGACCGGCTCTTCAGCAT
>NZ_JBJXFV010000047.1:0-23057 GCF_046154365.1 Prosthecobacter sp. | reverse complement strand
GGTTTCTTCGCGAGTTTGGCGATTTCATCGGCGGTATAGGGTGTCTGGCCCATCTGTGTGCGCCAGCGGTTCACATTGGCCTCAAGACCACCGGCGGGGCCTGGCATGAGGGAGATGTAGCACTCGCCTTCTTGATTGGGGCCAAAGCGGAGATCGAGAATACGCATGCCGCTGGGGTCTGGTGTTGCGAACTCGCTCCAGCCTTCAGGAATCGTCCAGGTGAGCAGTTCGCGAAAATTGGGACGTGCTTGTTCCTTCTCTTTGGCATCATCGAAGAAGCGGGTGGAACTGGGAATATCGACATGCTGTTTACCGGCGTAGCTGGAAATCTCACGCGTCTCGGTGATGGCCTCACGTTCCTCCAAGCGGTGGCAGGAGGTGAGAAGGCCGATGACGGCGCAGCATGAGAGGGGGAGTTTCATCGAAGTGGAACGCATGGAAGGGCGGGATGTTTAGCAGCAACCGTGGGAATGACGAATGCAGAATGACGAATGACGAAACCGGGACGTGCGAGAACGCAGCAATGGGGCGGCAGCACCGCCTCATTCGTCATTCTGCATTCGTCATTCGGATTTCCCGTCACGAACCCTTGTGATCGGTGTGACAGGCTTTGCAGTTCACGGCGGCCTTAAAAGCAGCGACGCCAGTCGCGTCCTTGGCCTGGATCTTCTTCACGGAGCCGATGAGAGCCTGGCATTTGGTGACCCAAGCAGCTTTGTCGCCTTTCGGTGGCGTGGCGGCGCACATGTCCTGGTAAGCCTTGAGCAGCGTTGCGAGTTCGGCGTCCGTGGCAGTGCCGCCGCTCACTTTTTTGCAAAGAGCGTCCTCCGGCTTGTGGTAGGTCTTCATGGCCGTCTTGATGACGTCACTGCCAGCGGCAGCAGGCTTTGCGGGAGCTGCGGCGGCTTTGGGATCGGCTTTTTTCGGGTCGGCGGCCTTTGCGGGAGCAGGCGGCGGTGCGGGTGGTGCAGGAGGCGGAGCGGTGAGCTTGGCGATTTCGGCTTCGGTGAGGCCGACGTTCACTTTGAGGCCGGGAAGCTGCGCTTCGAGGGCCTTGGCGCCGTTTTGCGTGACGCCGGTCTGCCAGACGAACAGTTTTTTCAAGGCCTTGGCCGTGGCGAGTTTGGCGATGCCGCCATCCGTCGTCTTGGTGCCGTAGAGGTTGAGGTATTCGAGATTTGGCAGCGCACCGAGCTTGGCAATGCCTGCGTCGGTGATCTTGCTGTTTTCGAGGTGCAGACGCTCAAGATTCGTCATCTTCGCGAGCGTGTCGGCGCCAGCATCGGTGATCTGGCTGCGGGCGAGATCGACCCAGACGATTTGAGCGGCGATGGGAGCCAGCAGCGCGAGTTCTTTGTCGCCAAATTTATCAGCAGCATTGATGACACCGAGGCGGAGCTGCTCGGTGTCCTGTGCGAGCGGCATGAGCGAGGCGTTAAGGGCCTGCATCTTCGCGCTGATCTCGGCGACCTGCTTCTTTTCGGCATCGGTGAGCGGTTTGGCCTTCGGCTTGGCGGCTTTGGCAACAGCGGCGTCAGCTTTGGGCAAACCTTTGGCGAGCAACACCGCGAGCGCGGCTTCGACATCGGCAGGCGCTTTCACAGAGGCCACGGTGGCGGTTTCGGAGGCACCGGTTTCGATCCACCACTTCAAGATGGCGAGTTCTTCTTTCGTGACCTGTTTTTCATCGCTCGGTGGCATGTGCTCGTCGTCATCATCGGGCAGATTGATGCGGGTGAGCATGAGGCTGTCCGCCGCCTTGCCTGCAATGACGGTGTTCGCGCCGTCACCGCCGCCTTTCATGATCGCAGCGAAGTCGTGGAGCTGCAGCTTGCCCTTCTTTTTCTCGGTGCCGTGGCAGGCGATGCATTTCGCGCTCATGATCGAGGCGACGATGTCTTTATAAATGACCGCCTTCGCCGCGATGGCAGGATCAAGCTTGCCACCTGCCGCAGGTGCGGCGGCGGGAGGAGGCGTTGCCGCCGGTTTGGCAGCGGCAGCGGCAGGTGCTGGAGTTGCGGCAGGTTTCGCCGGAGCAGCAGCGGGTGCGGCAGCCACCACCGCGACGGGCTTGGCGTCATCTTCAGCGGTCCAGCCGGTGTTGATGTGTGCGTTCGGCAGCTTGGCCTTCAACGCGGCGACGCCCGCCTTCGTGACGCCGGACTGCCAGAGATAGACCGCCTTGAGTTTGCTGAGTCCGGCGAGTTTGGCGACACCCGCATCGGTGACCTTGGTGTTGTAGAGGTTGAGGTATTCGAGTTCGGCGAGTCCCTTGAGGTGATCGAGACCCGCATCGCCGATGGCGGTGCCTTCAAGGTGCAATTCCTTGAGGTGCTTCATCGCCGCGACGGCTTTGAGGCCGCCATCGGTGACCTTGCTGCGCGCAATGTCGAGCGAGGCGATCTTGTCGGCGATCGGCGCAAGTGGTTCGAGACCAGCGTCGGCGAATTCTTTGGCAACATTCAGCGCCGTGAAGCGGAACGCCTTCGCATCGGCGGCGATGGGCATGAGCGAAGCGCCGGTGGCGTTCACCTTCTGCATCGCGGCAGTGACGGCAGGATCGGCGGCGGCTTTGTCATCGGCGGCATGCGCGGTGAAGGCGAGTGCCAGGGCGAGGAGGAGGTGGGTGGATTTCATGAATAAAGGGAGCGTTGCGAAGAACAGAGATAGCAAAGAAAGGCTGAAGAGGGCCTAGCCTTTCAGAATTCCATCAACTGTCGCCTGAAGTTCGGCGGGAAACTTGGCGCCGCCCACTTTCTGCGTGTTGCTGGCTCCCTGCTGCACCCACCACTTGAGGATTTCGATTTCCTCCGGCGTGAGCTGGTCTTTGCCTTCCGGTGGCATGTGATCGTCATCGCTGTCGGGCAGCGTGATCCGCGTGATGCTCAGGCTCTCCTCGGGCTTGCCGACGACGAAGTTCTTGCCGCCCTCACCGCCTTTCATTGCCATTTCATAGGTGTCCATCCGCAGATCGCCCTTCGATTTTTCCTCGTTGTGGCACTTGTTGCACTTGGCTTCGAGAATGGGGAGGATGATGTGCTGGAAGACGAGCTTGTCATCACCTGCGGGAGCAGGACCAGCGGTGGTCGGCGGCGTGGGAACAGGTGCGACCTGCACTACGGTTTTCGGCTCATCCTTCGGTTCCACCTTGGGTTCTGTCTTCGGCTCGGGTTTGATCTCGAGTTCGGGCGCTGGTGCGGGCTTCTCGACGAGGCCCAGCAGTAGCTTCTCCATGCCGACCATCTGGTTCTTGATGAATGGGGGTGCATGCTCGGTGAGGAATTTGTTCCCATGACTCATGTTGCCACCGAAGTGAGCACCGAGGCCCATGATGCCAAAGCTGATGAAGTAGAGCGCACGGTAGGCATTCAGCAGCTCCATGCTGCCACGGCCCATTGCCGTGAGACGTACCATCAGCGCGATCAGCACACCCGCCGTGCCGAGGATGCCCATCGTCTGATGCAGCGTGAAATTACCACCCACATAGCCGCCTTCACGCGAGAGCATGATGCCCGCCATCACCGCCAGCACGGCACCGGCGGAGCCGACCACCAGCATCAGCAAAGACGCATCGCCGAATTTCTGCTCACCGCGACGGGTGGAGCAGATCAGTTCAAACAAACACAGCAGGCCCAGCGCTCCGACCGGCAGATGCAGCAGGATTGGATGAAACCGGCCGATGAACAGGACGAAACTCGACGGTTCGTGCTTGGGTGCGTCATACAACGGCGGGAAGATCAGCAGGCCGAGCACAAAGGCCACAAGGAGCAGCAGGCTGGCGATCCAGGCGGCAGTGTAGGACTTCGGTTCATCAATATCACGCACGGACGAAGACATGGGTGGGAATCAGGGTTGGTTTTTGGGATATGGCACTTCTAGTAACGGCGGTGCAATGAAATATTCATCACGAACCGCATGGTCAATACCACAGACTTTAACCTCACCTTTTGTCGGATGCCGCCCGTATCTTGTCCCCTGCCCTGATTTTTCATGCCCCGCACCGTTCTTCACTGGTTCCGCCGCGATCTCCGCCTCACCGACAACACCGCGCTCCAAGCCGCCGCCAAGACCGCCGAGCAGGTCATTCCGGTCTATATCCTCAGCGATTGGAAAGAGCGGCACGACTGGACCGGGCCGAATCGCCAGCAATTTCTCTGCGGCAGCCTCGCATCCCTCGCCAAGAACCTCGAAACCCTCGGCAGCCGCTTGATCATCCGCTGTGGCCGTGCTGATGCCGAGATCGAGCGCCTCGTGCGCGAGACCCAGGCCAGCGCGGTCTATTTCAATCGCGACTACGATCCCTATGGCCGTGCCATGGAGCCAAAGGTGCGCGCGGCCTGCACTCAGCTCGGCATCGAATGCCACTCGTATCAAGACAGCGTGTTGCATGAGCCTGACGCAGTCCTCACGCTCAATGCGCAGCCTTACCGCGTCTTCACGCCGTACTCGAAGAACTGGCTCGCACTCGACAAAATCGCCCCACAGGGCCGCGTCACCACCTTGGGACCGAAGGCTGATGAAAAAGTGAAGAGCCTGCCGCTGCCCACGCTCGCGCATTGGCAACTCCCCGCCTCCACCGCACAGATTCCTGCGTCTGGAGAACGTGCGGCACGGGATCGCATGCAGCGCTTCATCGACAGCGGCATCCTGCATCGCTACGGCCAGGAACGGAACATTCCCGCCGGGCAGACGACTTCGGTGCTGAGCCAGGATCTGCGTCATGGGTTGATCAGCATTCGGGAGTTGTATCAGCAGTGCGCGAGGGCCTTGCCGGCTGAAGTCGGGACTCCGTACCTCAAAGAACTCGCATGGCGGGAGTTCTACTTCGCCATCCTGTGGTTTTACCCGAACGTCTTTGACGAGGAGTTCAATCCCGACTGGCGCGGCATGCCCTGGCCTGGCAGCGACGCCGACTTCCTGCGCTGGGCCACTGGCACCACCGGCTTTCCCATCGTCGATGCCGGCATGCGCCAGCTTTTGCAGACTGGCCTCATGCACAACCGCCTGCGCATGATCACCGCCATGTTCCTCACCAAGGATCTGCACTGCGACTGGCGCATGGGCGAGGCCTTCTTCATGCAGCAGCTCGCAGACGGCGAAAACGCCAGCAACAACGGCGGCTGGCAATGGTCCGCCGGCACCGGTGCCGATGCCGCTCCCTACTTCCGCATCCAAAACCCCTGGCTGCAAAGCGCCCGCTTTGATCCCGACGGCGTTTACATCAAACAATGGGTGCCCGAACTCAAAGACGTGCCTGCTCCGCTGCTGCATGAGCCGCCGAAGCTAGGGCTGCGTCTCGCGAAAGACTATCCACCACCCATGGTCGATCACCACACCGAGCGAGATCGCTGCCTCGCGATCTTTGCCAAGCACAAAGCGGAGAGAAGTTAACAGTCTGCGTGATGATTCAACAGAGCGCTGCACGCTCGCCAAAGATCGCGCTGCCGACGCGGACGATGGTCGCGCCTTCTTCGATGGCGATCTCGAAATCATGGCTCATGCCCATGCTGAGGAGCGGGAGCGGTGCGCCGCCGAGTTTTTCGAGGTCATCGCGAAGTTCGCGGAGTTGGATGAAGTAGGGCCGGCTTTTCGTGGGATCGGGGTCGAAGGGCGGGATGCACATGAGGCCCTGGATTTCGAGGCGGCGCAGCGCATACAGGGCTTCGAGGCTGGAACGCAGGGTTGCGGCGTTGAAGCCGTGCTTGGTGCTTTCGGCGGCCACGTTGACCTCAATGAAGACCTTGGGATACAGGCCAAGTTCAGCGGCGATGCGATCGACATCACGCGCGAGGGCGAGGGAGTCGATGCTGTGGATGAACTTCACCAGCGGCAGGATTTTGCGCACCTTGTTTGACTGGAGATGGCCGATGAGATGCCATTGCAGACAGGCGGGCAGTTGCGGGACTTTGGCGAGGAGTTCCTGCGCCTTGCTTTCGCCAAAGATGAGCTGTCCGGCATCGACGGCTTCGCGAATCGACTCGACGGGAAAGGTTTTCGAGACCGCGAGCAACTCCACACTCACGGGATCACGTCCGGCCTTGCTGGCGGCGGTGGTGATGCGGTCGCGGATGGCTTGCAGGCGGTCGTGGAGGTCGTTCATGCGTTGACGTAGAGAAAACGGAAGATGCACGGCATGCGCAACGTATTTTCGCGCTCAACCACGCCACCACACATGCAATCACGCCGTCATTTCATCCGCCAGTCCACCGCCACACTCTTTGCTGCTCCTTGGGTCACCACCGGCATGCGTGCCGCCTCACCGAATGGCAAGCTGCGTCATGCGGCCTTTGGTGCTGCGGGCATGAGCATGAGTGACATGAGTGCGATGTCGAATCACCCGATGTGGGAGCTGGCGGCGGTGTGCGATGTCGATACGCGCAACTTCAAGAAGGCGCAGGAAAAGTGGCCGAACATCAAGGTGTATCAGGACTGGCGTGAACTGCTGGAGAAGGAAGCGAACAACATCGACAGCGTGAACGTTTCCACGCCGGATCACATGCACGGCAGCATCGGTCTCGCCGCCATCGCGAAGGGCAAGCATGTCTATGGGCAGAAGCCGCTGGCGCACAACCTGTGGGAGTGCCGCCAGATGGTGGAGCGTGCGCGTGAAAAGGGTGTGATGACGCAGATGGGCATCCAGGTTTCCTCCGACTCCTCCGAACGCCTCGCTGTCGAACTCATCCAGATGGGGGCCATCGGCAAGGTGAAGGAAGCCCACACTTTCTCGAACAAGAAATGGGGTGACGTGGACGCGCGTCCGGTGAAGAACGATCCGATTCCCGAAGGCTTCGATTGGAACAAATGGCTCGGTGTCGCCAGTGAACGCAGCTACATCCAGGGCTACGATCATCCCGGCAACTGGCGCAAGCGTCGCGACTTCGGCACCGGCACGCTCGGCGACATGGGCTGCCACATGTTCAGCGGCTGGTTCCGCTCCCTCGACCTCGCTGCGCCGACCTCCGTCATCTCACGCGGTCCTGCGCCGAACAAGGATAACTGGAACATCAACGCCGTCGTCGAATACACCTTCTTGGGCACCAAGTTCACCACAGGCGAAAGCATCAAGGTCACCTGGACCGACGGCGACGCCCGTCCGCCAGCCGAAGTCATGGCCCTGATCGGTGACGCCGCCAAATTCCCCGGCCAAGGCACGATTTATCTCGGCACCGAGGGCGTCCTGCTGCATCCGCATGGCTCCACGCCGATGCTTTACCCGCGTGACAAGTTCACCGGCTACAAATACCCGAAGATCGAGAAGCGCGACCACTGGGGCGACTTCATCGACTGCTGCCTCAAAGGCGGCAGTCAGAAACCCTCCGCCAACTTCGACTACGCCGGACCGCTCACCGAAGCCGTGCTGCTCGGCTGCCTCGCCAGCGACTTCCCGAATGAAAACCTCATCTGGGATGCGCCCGCCCTCAAGATTCCGAACCATGCCGCCGCTGACAAAATGGTGCGGCGGGAATACCGTAAAGGCTGGGAAATTGTGTGAGATGACGAAATGATGCCGTCACTGCGGCTGGTGCGCTTGACTCCGCGCCGCGCATTGTGGAAAATGCCTTCATTCACGGGACTGTCGTCCCCCGTGCATCGGAATAGCCGTGAGTAGTCGTCAGGCTGGTGTTTCCTACGGCACTGCGCCCGCCAGTGCAGCCGAACCACGGTGCGGGCACCCTTCAGGGTCGCACGGCTCCCGATGGAACCCTGATGCTTCCTGCTGGCCGCCGCAGGGATGACAGGCCGCTGCGGCTGATCTCAGGCCACGCTGCCATGCTTTCAAGGCTCAACCCAGCTGCTTGCGTTCTTCGCGATTCAGTTTGTCAGCCAGTTGCAGCCTGACACCGTTTCCCGTAAACGTTCCGCGACGGGTCGCCGTAATCGATCAGGATCAGGTCGCGCTCGCGCTTCTCCTCGTGGTCGAAGAATTTGCCCCGGTTGCGCAGGTGCTCGACGAATTCCCGGTTGCCGTAGATGTCGGTGTGGAGATGGCGGAACTGCCCGAGCAACGCGCCCTCGGCCTCGGCATAGCGCGGGTTGAACTCCCGCACCTTGGCATCGAGTAGCTCGAGTAGCTCGTCGAAGAAGAGCGACCCGCCCTTCATTCTTCCGGTTTCATCCTTCGTCCTTTCCACGCCGCGCCGCCGCTCGGCTTCCTCGCGGGACACAATCGTCCAACCGACCTGTCCGCCGTAGCCTCTCGACCGCCCTAGCCTCGGCGAAGGAGGTTGGCGAAGGTGGATGGCCTCGGCGTAGGCGAGGATCCGGGCTCCTGACCGCCGTAGCCCGGAGGGCGAAGGAGGTTGGACGGTTTTGTGTTCGCCGGGCTTGCTCATTCCACGGGTTTGGGCTGGTAACTCGCCTCGCGGGCAATCATGAGAGCGATCTCCTTTTGCGCTGGCTTGTCGGCGGGCCAGTCCACCACGTCCGCATGATTCAGGTTGTTCGGCAGCGGCTTGGGCAGCACGCGCAGGCGGTGCTTCGCATACACCTGCGCCAGTGCATCGGCTCGTCCTTGCAGGGTGGTTCCCGTCTCATCGGCCACGGTCTGCCCTGCCTGCCAGATCTCCGATTCCTCCAATCCCAGATGCCGAGTCACAGATAGTTCCACCCACTTGTAGGGCATGAACGGATCAGGCTTCAGCGTCCCGTCCGCTCGCACATGCTCACGACGCAGGATGTAGCGGGCCAGCCACTCGTCCGCCGTCATGGGCCTTTCGCCTATGTCAGGAATCATGCCGCCAAGACCTGGTGGATGAGTTGCAGCAAATCTCCGGGCACGCGGTTTTGGAAGACTTCACTTCCCGTCCGCCGACTCGTCTCACCCAGCAGGGCCGCGTAGTTCAGCTCACCCGCCGGCCCCACACTGACCGACAACACCCGGCTGGGCGACTGATACCACTCCAGCGTCAGATGTCCGTCCGGCTCCGCGCCCACGCTCGGCATCGGGATGTCCGCAGGCAGATGTTCCACCAGGCGATACGCAACGCGATAGGCATCCAGCGTCACCGGCTCCGCGCCGTAGCCATCCCATCCCGGCTTTTCGCAAGCCTCCGCCTGCGCAGCCAGCGCCAGGAAGACCTCATAGCGATCCGCCTGCGCCTTCCCATCAGGCATCTCTGAGGCATGATGTTTGAAGAAGTCTTGCAGCGCCTCTTCCAGTAGCCCATTCAGATCGGTCTGCCCGGATTGGCTGACAAAGCTCCGCGCCAGACTCACGAGTTCTGGCGACAGCTCAGCTTGGATGACGGTCTTGCTCATGGGGTCAGTTTAACGTGTTGGAAATAAAAGGGAAGCCCCGATTACCCGCGAGGCTGGACGGCAAGCGCTGCCAATGGCCGGTGCTCGCGCCCGCGGCCTCGGCATAGCGCGGGTTGAACTCCCGCACCTTGGCATCGAGCAGGTCGTCGAACTCAGTGTTCAACGTTCGATGTTCAGTGTTCAACGTTCGATGTTCAACGTTCAACGTTCGATGTTCAACGTTCGATGCTCCACTTCCTGGCCGGTTGGGTTCATCTCGATTCGGGCACTTCAAAGGCCTGCCAAGCCAACGCTGTAAAAATCGCCTCCGTCCCTTTCCTATCCCCCTCAAACCCACTCCGCGCACAGCAGCTCCGCCTGTTCCAGCACGGTCTTCACCGCTTCCTCCTGCAAGTCCGGCGAGCCGAAGGAGCTGGGCGACTGAGACAGGCAATGCGCAGCATTGGGCGAAGCCCGACCGAGCGGCGGCAGCGAGGAAGCCAATAGCCGTGTTTGTTCAGGATGCGTTTCACCATCACCTTGATCCGCTCCCGCGCGCTTTCCCGCAGCGTCCAGTCGATGGTCACGCTCTTTTTCACCTGGGTGATCAACTCCGCTGCGATCAGTTTGAGTTTGTCGTCGCCCATCACCTGCACGGCGCTGTCGTTCGTGGCGAGGGCGTCGTAGAAGGCAACTTCGTCATCCGTCAGGCCCATGTCCTCACCGCGCTTGGTGGCGGCGTCGAGGTCCTTGGCGAGTTTGATCAGCTCTTCGATGACCTGCATCGTGCTGATGTCGCCCTTAGCCCCAAAGGGGCGCGATATTCCAGCCCAGGGCAACGCCCTGGGTTTCATGGCCCAAAACAGATCAAGCCCTGTAGGGGCGATACAACGGTTATGTCGCCCCTACAGGGCTTGATCCAATGGGAACGCATACCCAGGGCGTTGCCCTGGGCTGGCATGTGCCGCGCCGTTGGCGCTCAAGTCCGGCGGCGGTGAAGACGTCGATCACCTGGCCTTCGGTGGTGATGGCCTTGCTAACGAGCTGGCGGATGGCGGCGTCGATCTGCTCGGGCGTCTTGCGGTTGCTGCTGCTCTGCTTGTTCAGCGCGGCTTGCAGGGCTTGGAGCCGAGCCGACTGGCGGGAGGCGAGACAGACTGCTGAAAGCAGCCCGCAGGGCGAACCCGCCGGGAGGCGGCGGGTGAGTCAACAAAGTCACGTCATCGCGGATCGCCGTCGCTTCATCGCTCGCGGCGCACAGGGCAAAGGCGCGGGGTTGCAGTGAGCGTTGTGTGGCTCAGGCAAAACGAGCGGCGGATTCTTTGATCTCGTGCACCAGAGCGTGAGTGCTGGCGGGCACTTTGCCGCGTTGCCAGAGCACGATGAAATCCCACTTCGCACGCGGGTCTGAGATCGGCACGAACACGATGCCAGGATGCTTGAACTCCTGAAAATACGCGGGCAGCAGCGTCACGGCATTTTCCGATGCGACGAGCGAGAGCACGTTGGTGATACCATCCATGATGACGGCGAAGCGCGGCTTGAAGCCTGCGGTTTTGCATAGCGCCGACATCCATTGATTGCGCCCAGGCATCTGCTCTTCGTCGATGCCGATGAAGCTGCGGCCTTTCAACTCCTTGAGCGCGATTTTCTTTTGCGCCGCCAGATTGTCGCCGTCCGCGACAGCGACGCACACGCTGAGCGAACCGAGCCTGGCGCTGTAAAACTCACGCGCAGCAAGCGCGCCTTCCTGGCCAATGAGTGCGACATCCAGCTCGCCAGCGCGCAGCCTGTCGATCTGCTCGCGTGGCGAGAGGTCGTGCAGTTTGAGTTTCACTTCGGGATGAGATTTGCGCAGTCGTGCGAGCGCGGGCGTGAGCACGGATTGCGCAGTGGAGATGAGATAGCCCACGCGCAGCTCCGCGCGCTCGCCGCGTGCCTGACGGCGCAGTTCGGCCATGGAGGCTTCGTAATCCGCGACCAGAGGGCGCATGGATTTCACGAGCGCGTGACCGAGACTGGTAGGCTTCACGCCGCTGGTCTCACGCTCCAGCAGTTTGCCGCCGATCTCGTTTTCCAAAGACTGCATCTGCCGGCTGAGGGCTGGCTGGCTGATGCGCAGCCGCACAGCGGCGCGGTTGACGCTGCCTTCATCGATCACGGTGAGCAGGGCGCGGATGCGGTCAATCATGACGCCGATGGTATGTGCATCCGGCATAGCCGCAACGTCGAACCGGCATTACCCGCCGGGCATCTCATCGCGCAGAATGACGGCCTATGAACGCACCGAACCTCACCCAACGTCCGCCCCGCAGCCCGCGCGTCCGCCTCGGCGGCTACACCATCCTGCCGCGTCTGCTCGACAAAGCGCGCGCGGTCATTGCAGGCACCGCTGGCGAATACAAATACAACAACCCAAACGACGGCCACTTCTTCCGCTTCACCGGCATCACTCCGGACGCGCTGCTGGCGCAGGTGAATACGGGTTCCGGAGACTGGGACATGCTGCTCTGGGTGAATGAGTACGCCCCGCTCAAACACACGACACTGGAAATCGAGCAGTGGTCCAATTGGACGGAAACCGTTGCCTTCCACGACCTCGAGATGCGCGAGTGGTTCACCGATCAGATCAAGCGCCTCAATCCGGCGCGCGAAGATCTGCGCGGCACCTTCGATTACCTCGATCTCGACGACTACGTCAGCTTTGGCGGCATCGCCTGAAATCTGGCCTCCACTCCATCACGATCATGGCCGACCGCTTCATGCACACTGTTCTCACGCCCGCCGTGCTTGCGGCAGAGCGTCACTATTATGGGCGCACTTACCCGGCGCTCGACGCCGTGCCGGAGCGCGATGCCTTCACCGCTGGCGAGGCGGAGTTCATCGCGCAGCGCGACTCATTTTACATGGCGACCATCACCGAGAATGGCTGGCCTTACCTCCAGCATCGCGGCGGCGCGCAGGGCTTCCTTCGCGTCACCGGGCCGAACGAACTCATGTTCGCCGATCACGGTGGCAACCGGCAGATGATCAGCGTCGGCAGCCTCGCAGTGAATGATCGCGTGAACCTCTTCCTCATGGATTACCCGGCGCGAGAGCGATTGAAAATTCTCGGTCACGCCAAAGTGCTGGACGCACGCGAGCATCCCGATCTCGTCGCGAAGATCGCACCTCCCGGCGGCCATGCCGCAAAGGTCGAGCGCATCATTGTCATCGGCGTTCTGTCCTACGACTGGAACTGCCCCAAGTTCATCACCCCGCGCTTCACCGCCGCCGAGCTGGAAGCCGCCGTCGCCCCGCTCCAGACGCGCATCGCCGAACTCGAATCCCAACTCAAACTCCGAACCCCATGAACCCACGTCCGCCGCTCCCGCCCTTCACCGAAGAAACCGCCCGGCAAAAAGTCCAGATGGCCGAGGACGCCTGGAACAGCCGCGACCCCGAGCGCGTCTCGCTCGCCTACACGCCCGAAACCGAGTGGCGCAATCGCGATGTCTTTCTCCACGGCCGCGCCGAAGTCGTCGAGTTTCTGAAACGCAAGTGGGCGAAGGAGCACGACTATCGCTTAAATAAAACGCTCTGGGCCTTCACCGGCAACCGCATCGCCGTGCGCTTCGAATACGAGTGGCACGACGCCGACGGCCAATGGTGGCGCAGCCACGGCAACGAGAACTGGGAGTTTGACGAGCAAGGCTACATGGCGAAGCGCTACGCCAGCATCAACGACCAGCCGATCACCGAGGCCGACAGGAAATTTCGCTGGGAACGGTGAATCTGGACTTCGCCGCCGCCTGCCGAAGCACGCCACCACTTCGCCACCACCCCCGGCTATCGCGAGGGACGGGGGCGCTCATCAAAAGACCCGCGAGAGTTGCGTCACGATCTTCGTGAAGCGCTGGCGCACGGTTGGGTAGGGCGCTTGGTCCTCCAAGCGCCGTCCCCGAACGGCGGCTGGAGGACCAGCCGCCCTACCATCATAATCCTGTTCGAGGATGTGCTCCTGTCCGGCGGGGATGAGCGCGAGGCGTTCGGCGGGTTTGCCGGTCGTCCACTTGTCCCACTTGAAACCGTGCATCATATCGCAGGCGATGCCGTGCTTCTCTAGCATCACGGCGATGGCTTGCGCGGTGTCGAAGGTCGGGTTGCCTTGGCCACCGCTCTCGGTGTAGGTGATCAGCGCCTTCTTGAGCTGATCGGCAAGTCCGAGGTAATCCACCACCAGACCGCCGGGCTTGTCGCGAAGCCGAGCACGCCGGAGCGTGCGAGGCAAATACGGGCACCATTGCGCGAGGGCCGGCCAGTTGACTGGTTCGAGAGTGTCAGCCGGTACCGCAGCTTGCGCCGCTGGGTTTCAAACGGGTTTTTCCGTTGCACCCCCCCCCCGCCAAAGTATTCTCAGAGAAACTGAATCTAGAAAAGGTTGAGCGTCCAAGCCGCAATTTGCCAATCTCGAACCCCAGCAAAGAAATCGACCATGTATCTTCACAAACTTAGCATCAAAAACATCCGGTGCATTGAAGCTGCGGAACTCTTCTTTCAATACCCTGAGCGCCAAGCAAAGGTTGGAGAATCGCCGTTGCCAGGCCTTGACCCAGACGGAACGCGCTCGCTGGGAAATGTTAATCTTGTTTTGGGGATCAATGGATCCGGCAAGACCACCGTCTTGAAGGCTGCCGCGCTTGCCCTGATCGCTCCCGTCCTCAGAGATTCAGGCTACCATCCCTATTCGATCGTTCGGCGAATTGCAGGCAAAAGCAGTCAACGGCAACGCTCAAGGGTTGATGCGGATGTTTTGCTTTCGCCTCAGGATTTTCCGCCCCCAACTTCTAAAGGGAAACTCAAAACGCCAAAAAAAACTGCGACAGTCAAACTACGAGGTCTCGACGCCTCTTTCATGAGGAGGGCGACTTCGGACACAATTGCTTCGACCTCAAGCGATACTGGCGTCTGGAAAGCAATGTATGACCGTGCATCCCCAGCCTTTTTGGTGGTCGGCTACGGGGCGACCCGACGAGTCACCTCACAGAACACTGATCCCTCACAGATGGAGAAGCGGAATCTGATCCGATACATGCGAGTGCAGAGCTTATTTGATGAAGCTTACCCCCTAATTCCACTCGCATCTTGGCTCCCGGCCTTGGCTAATAGCAATAAGGGACGTTGGACTCAAGTGGTGCATCTCATATCGAGGGCACTTGGGGACGACTACGAATTCACGGGCGAATTTCAGGATGGCGAGTATCAGGTGAGCCAGGCAGGCATCAAGCTGCCCATCGGTGCTCTCTCCGATGGCTACCGGGCTTATATCGGCTGGGTGGGTGACATGCTTTATCACATCTGCATGGGAGCTCCGTCAGGTGCCAAACTGGTTGAAAACTGCGGCATCGTCTTAGTTGACGAAATTGACCTGCATCTTCATCCCGAATGGCAAAGGCGTGTGATTCCGACACTGGCCAAGACTTTCCCAAACATTCAGTTCATCTTCACAACTCACAGCCCGATTGTGGTAGGCAGCGTTGAGTGGAGCAACATCCACGTTCTTGGTGAAAAGGGGCCGGTGCAGTCGCCTGACGCAGTCAGCGGCTTGAGTGCCGAGCAGATTCTCCTGAGCCCATATTTCGGTTTACAGACCACCCGCTCTGAGCGCAAAGTTGAGGAATTGAGGGACATTGAATCTAAAACTCAAAAGGCTGTTAGCTTGAGTGGAAGCGATGGAGAGGATCAGGCCCTTGAAGCCGCCATGGAATACATGCGCAGCCTCACGGTGGGAACTGAGGCGCTGGCAACGACACCGCCTACCTCACAACTGGCTCAAAAGCATGCAGGTGCTACCAACAAGACCGCCACTGCCACGAAGCGGTCGGCAGCAAAGAAACAGGCAACAAAGAAGAAGTAACCCCACTGCATCCTAGTCATGATTGGTTATCCGATTACTCCGAAAGCGCTGCGTGCCCAAATCAAGGCACACGATTCGAAATGGCTCACCAAAGCAGCCGCAGAGACCAAGAAGCTCAAACACGGGCAGAAAGTTGACAAGTCCATGTGGAGCGACGTCAAGCCTGTTTACATGAAGTTGCAGCACGGCAAGTGTGCGTTCTGCGAGACGCTTCTGGGCAAACAGATTGACTTCGACCTCATCAAACAAGACGTGGAACACTTCCGCCCCAAGAACGGAGTGGACCCTTGGCCAACTGAAAAACTCCGAAACAAACTCAAGCTTCCCACAGACCTCCCTCAGAGCACCCACACAGCCAAGGGTTACACCTTCCTTGCCTACCACGAGTTGAACTACGCGTCCTCGTGCAAGACCTGCAACAGCACCCTGAAGTCGAACTATTTCCCAACCATCAAAAAACCCGTTACCGCAGGTAAGAATCCCGTCACGCTCACAAAATCGGAGCAGCCCTATCTGATCTATCCCATCGGGGACTTTGATGTGGTCCCAGAAAAGACCATTACATTCTTGGGATTGCTGCCCGTGCCCGCAAACGGGGCCACGCAACAACCCGACCATGATCGCGCCAGAGTCACCATCGCCTTCTTTGGGCTTAGCATCCGGGATGACCTCATGTATGGGCGCGCGCTGCTTCTCGATCAGGTGGGCGACAAATTCAAGCTCCTCGCCGCCACCAATGTTCCCACTGAGCAGGCTGACTTGAACAAAGAAATCGATATTCTTTGTTCCCCCGCGACGCCCTACTCAAGCTGCCTGAACGCTTTTGTCCTGTTGTGGAGAAACAAGCCCGACAAGGCCAGGGAGATGCTCAAGATCGTCAAAGCCTACCTGGCAGGCTTTGGCGAGAAGTAAGGATGCCGTGCTCAAGCCCACCGCCGCCAAGGCTCCACGGCATGATCGGTCGGCAGATTCTTCGGTGCGTAGTCCTGTTTCATCCGTTCTTTGACCGATTCATGCACCGTCACACCTGGGTTAATGAACCGTCGGCTGAATAGATTCAGCCGTGGTAAATGACGTTTTAAACCAGCATAATAAGTCCATTTCGGCCAGAACTCTGCAATGCGCCACGCAGACGTCATCGAATTGTGCATGTCTGCTTTAGGATCAGCCGAACATGGAACCGACAAGATCTTTGCAGCCTTATTTGAATCGATTGTCAAACCCTTGTCTCGCGCCTCCAAAAGCATCCACTCGAGAGGGAGTAAAGCCAGTCCACTCTTCTCCTTTTCGTAGCCGCCCCCGATGTCGCTGTGTACTCCTGCAAACCACACTTCCTTAACGTCCTGGTCGTTGCTGCGTTCCCATCGGTTCTGGCGGAAGAACGCACGTCGCTCATCAATCGCCACAGCATGGCGCACGGTTATTACGGATGGATTTTCTCGGGTGTAAGAAAGGACGACAGGATTCCAGACCCAGCCCACAGAACTGACCGTGTCCCAGACGCCCAGAAAATGAATCGGGCAAGGACGCGAGAAGGTCTTGGTGAACTCATCAACCAGAGTCTTGGCCGCACGATGCTTGTAGAAGTGTATGGCTGAGGAAATCATGTTCGAGTGCTCAGGCCGCAGCAGACCACAGCGATGGATCAAACCAGCCAACGCCCTCGCAGCGTAGGCACCTCGGCTGAACCCGAAGAGGAAGATCCGATCTCCTTCCTCATAGTGGTCCATCAGGAATTGATAGCACTCCTGAATGCTCCGCGTTAAGCCGAGACCGAAGGCCAACCCCATCACCTTTTGGAACACTCGCGCCGGGCGCGTCAATGTCGGCGTTGCCGTGAATGTTCCCACACCGGTCGTGTAGTAGGCATCTTGCACGCCGGGCTTGAGATCCAGGCATTGAAACAACTTTACCACGTTCGTATTGTCCTCACGGAACTCATTGTTCGTGCCGTCGATGCAGATGATGATGTTTTTGCTCATGGTGTGGAATCAGGAATACTGGCGGTGAAGGTGCTATTTCTCAGAAGTCTTGCGGGATTGCAATTCAGCGAGGATCACTCTCTCGGCGTCCGCAAGCTCAGCGTCACGGCGGTGGTAACCGCACTCTTTGATGAGCTTCTTGGCAGCGTCGAGGTCGTCCTTCGGACAACGGGACTTGCCGTTCGATTCGAGCCTCCACGGATAGACTATTTTCCTGAAAAAGAGTCGCGCTCGATAGAGGTAAATATCGGCCATGATAAGCTTCATTGGACCACGCGCCGCGATGTCCATTGCCTCATCGAGGTCGCTCTCCGCGCTATCTGGTCCGGTTTGGGCCTCGGTGAGAAAACGCAACCAAGCTCTAGTGAGCAGCGCGTGCGGAAGGAGGCAATTTTGATCTGCTCGGCGCAACTTTTCCACAGCAGCCTCGAGTTCCTGGTAGGCAATCGATAGACTGGTAGATCTACCTGATTTACCATAGCGGAAGAAAAACCTCAATAACCTGGCACCCAGTCCCAACGGCCTCCGTTCGAGAATCCCCATATAGAGGGCTGCGCGGCCAATAGTGAGATGATCTAGCGCTTGACTGAAATCGCCAATGTTAGTCCGTTTAGCCCAACTGAGAGTCTGCTTCGCACGCTTGGAAACTTTTTGGCACAATTTGCGGTGGCGCGAACCTTCGCGTGCAAAGTGAGGGGTGAAACATTCATGTCGAAGACTTCGACTCCCTGCCGCACGCTCAGCAGCAACTAGCACAACGTCACAATACCTGAAGCCACTCAAACTGTGCAAAAGTCGGAATTTGCGTTTGTCCTTAAGCCAAAGTTTTTGCGCGACGCGCACATGTTCCTCTGCGCGTGAGAATTGGCCCGCCTGATTCTGGGCATCAGCCAAAGCAGTGATTGCCTTGCTAAGTAATTCAGGTTCTCTGGTGCAGTTTGCCAGTTCGACTCCCCGATTGGCCTCTATCAGAGCGGCATTGATGTTGCCTTTTAGCAATTCCAACTCGCTCAGGTTTTTCGTGTTAATGGATGCCTGTTTCCAATTTTCTTCCTCAAGACGGAGTTTTTGCCCCAGTCGATATGGATCGGTTGCTTCGCTCAACCGTCCCACAGCTCTCAGACAGTAACCGGCTGCGTTGCATAGATAAGCCTGAGCAGGTGCGATCAATCTTGACGAAATTTTGTGCCATGGTGAGTCGAAGAAACAGGTAATGGCTTCTAGATCGGGGCCAAATGCTCCTAGTCTATTCTGAGGATAGGCTTCTGAAACTCGTTGGATGCGATCACGATAAAGTTCGTCACAAACTTCCTGCTGCAGCCCTGCATGACATCCGTGTGCGACAGCGTGGTATAGCGGTTGGAGGTCTTCTAGTGTGGGCTGGTCACCTTCATCAGTCGCAGCACACAGGTATTCATAGAGTCGCTTGTGGGCCATTCGCCAAGCTTCCTGGAATTTCGTGCGCAATTGCTCGGAAAAGTGTTCACGGAGCAACGGATGGCAATCGATGCTGTCGAGTGCACCAGATGCATCTCTATTTGCCGATAGAAGTCTGGCATCTGCCAGCCGAGTAAAGGTAAAGTTCCGCTGTGGTTCCGTCAGTTCGACCAGTGGCTCGGTCAGTCCGGGAATAGCGGGGGCTCGGAGCAGCACGTCGAGGCAGTCCGACGAAATTGGTCGATTAAATAAGCCGAGCAAACGGAGAACCGCTAGCGCGCTCAAGCCTTTCGCTCCTTCGCGGTCGAACTCGCGTTCGTAGGCTTCGATCACACGGAAGGCGTGGCCACCTTGTTCTGCGGCATCAGCTTCACGCAATCTCACGAGATCGCGTTTCCGAATGTCGCCAGCATGAAAGTCGCGTAGGTAGGTGCCCAGCAAGTTCAAGGTAAGAGCATGTCCTTTCACATCGATCACCAGTGTTTCAAATTGCGCGCGAGTGCCGCTTTCTTTTCGGACGCCAAGACTTTGCAGCAAAGTTACGCCTGCCTCAGTCGCAAGGCTTTCTAGCTCATACATAGGAGCATTGAGTCGAACATGGTCATTGAGGTCGCGGATGGGATAACGGGAGGTAACCACGCAGAGTCCATGATTACGACTTGCTAATCCCGTCAGAACGGCACGAATACCTGGGTCTTTGAGCGTTCCGACCATGGACCGATCAGGCGAACTAGAGGAATACTGCAATGGCTCAATGCCATCCAAGATCAATACGGCTCTCATATCTCCCACTCGCTTTGCCAGACGTGCGCCCTTGGCACTGGGGTGCTCCGCGCTATTCGCCATGCCCGGGTCCCCAAAGAACTCAAGTGCCTTGACGAGAAAGAGATCCGATGAGGCGGCACCCCATTCTGCCCCGCCTTGGTTAGCGAATGACCATGCAAACGCAGACTGACACCCCGGCCAGTGTTGAGCAGCCATACTCGCTAGCCACCTCGCTACTAAAGAAGTTTTCCCCTCACCGCCAAAGGCAATAAAGGAAATTATAAGAGGCCTCCCTGTCTCACGGGTAACCGCATGTTCCCATGCATCGGTCAGGATCTTCGTTTCGACTTCACGTCCAATAAAAACATTTGTAGGGCGTATGGCAATTTGCCCAATATTGATTTCGCGTTTCGGCAGAGGTGAAGTGGTCACCCAGCGCGTCAGGTAGGCAATAAAGGCCTCCCGACTAAACGGTTCTCGCGTCATCGAGTGGTCCAGCAACCTTGCAATCAATCCTTCGACAAGGAAATCAACATATTCGGTGCCTGCATCCTGCTTGGTATGTGCATGAATGAATGAGGTGACACGACCACAAGCCTCTTCGTATAGTTGCTTTTCATCCAAAGGCCGGGATTCGATGATTACCGCACCATGTTGCTTCTGGACCTTTTCGCTGCAGTTCCCAACCAGCATGAGGCGGCATTTTTGCGTCGTCGCAGCCTTTTCGAGCGACTCTGCCCAAGTTTGCACATTGGACCAAGTGAAGCGGTTCTTGGTCGATTTTACCTGAACCGCTTCCTGAACTTGTCCGTCTGTCCAAACAAAATCGAACTGATCTTCGGCATCGAGCGGTTCCAACTTTAGCTCTATGAAGTTCCGCTCCTTCTGCGCGATGTCGAGTAGTGCGATCAACGTCTGAACGATGAATCCCCGAATGGCGACCGGACCTCCAGAACTGTCTGCGGATTTGCTCATAATGATTCCATATCTTGAGGCGATTGGTCGAACAGATCGACGGAGCGGTGGGTCTTCTCGCCTTCGATGGCGGCGGTGAGTTCGATCGTGGCGATGATGTCGATCAGTTCGCCGAGGCGCTGGTTATCCTTCGCTGCGCTCAGGCTCTGCGGTGTGGCTACGCGTGGGGAGAGGGCGCTGTCGCGCCGGGCAGTGTCGAGGCCGGGGCGGGCGTAGTCCTTGGGGAGGACGCCTTTGAGGCGCGGGTTGTCGCGCTCAATGGCGACCATGGCGTCGTCCACGGTCTTGCCGATGGTGGGAAGTTTGGCGCTGGCCTGAAGGTGGGACCAGCGGGCATCGGCGGGCACCCAAAAGACGTTCTCGGCTTTGTATTCGTCAGGGTCTTCGGGATTGGCCCCGGCGTAGTCGCCCTCACCGGCGAGGAGTTTGGCGCGGTGTTCCTCGAAGGTGTCGGAGATGTATTTGAGGAAGATGAGGCCGAGGACGACGTGCTTGTATTCCGCCGCGTCCATGTTGTTGCGGAGCTTGTCGGCGGTGAGCCAGAGCTTCGCCTCGAAGCCGATGGTGGCGGTGGAGTCTTTGGAGCCGATGGATTTGGTGCGGGCCATATACGCGGGTAGTTTCAAACGATTGTCTGCCGGTAAGCACGCGCGAAAATTGGGCTGACTCTGACGTGCAGGATTGAAGCGCCGACGTTTGCGACAATGAGGCTGGATTCCACCACATCCACATCCGCGCGAACCGAAGGCGGCTCCGGCACCGATTAACAAAAGTCGCGATCCGGGTTACAATTCTTCATGGGAATCAGCCGGGCACTTTCGCCTGGCCGACCATCGAACCTTCACAGGAGGAAAACGCCATGTCCCGATTTGCCGGGTACCGCCGTGCCCTCCCTGCGGGTTCGCTTTCAGCGAAGCGTCTCGCTCCGCTCGGCTGTGGATTTCAAGGCAGTGAAGGCTGCCGTCTCCATGCTCCAAGTGCTCGAACACTACGGCTTTGCCGAATCGTTCAAGCGCACGGGGAACAGCCTCAGCGGGCCTTGCCCGCTTCATGGGGGAGAGAGCCGGACGCAGTTTCGCGTCTCGCTGGAAAAGAACTGCTGGAATTGTTTCGGCACCTGCAAGGGTGGCGGAAACGTTCCGGATTTCGTCGCGCGCAAGGAGGGGTGGGGCGAAGCGGCGCTCGCGTTGTGCGACTGGTTTGAGTTGCCGACGAAGGAGAAGCCGGCGCGGCCTGCCAAGGACGCCGGAGATGCACCCGAGGGGATTCCTTTACCGGCTCCGCCGGGCGGCCAGCGCAACGACACGGACGCCTGCCGCTATGGCGAATTCCTTTTGGTCCGCGTCGAAGGTCAGGAGGGCGTCGGCTCCGACTTCGATGGCGATGGCGACATGGAAGAGGTCCATCCCGCGGATGGGAACGGAAAGGCCGTGCTCGGCACTGAGTTCGGATGCGGTGCGAACGGCGTCGCGCCAGTCGAATTCAGCGTGCGGCCAGTAGCCGAGGCGGACTTCCTGTTCGAGGAGGCGGATCAACTCGCGGGCTTTGCCTGGAATGACGACTGCCGCCCGCTCAAGCTGGCGCAATGAATTGAACACCTCGACGCGCTGCCACGGCGTCCAGACGACCTGAAGGTCAGGAAAGAGGTCGAACGCACGGACGGCTGCGTCGTGGTTGTCGTCATCGGTGATTTTGCAAGCGATCCACCACGACGTGTCCGCATAGACCGTCATTTCTTCAGCGTGCGCAGGAAGGCGACGCCATCGAATTTGCCTTTCCCTCCGCCGACAGCGCGCGCTTCCGCCAGTTCACGGGTCATCCGCGGGCGGGCCTTGTCGGCGGCCTTGCGATTCGATTTGTTCGCGGCGGTTTTCATTGGTGCGCGAGCGTATTGCGTGTGGATTACAGGGTCAAGTGGTGCGGATGGGCGGTCATCTTTTGGACGTCATCCTGCGACTTATCCACAGCTCGGACCGACCGAAAGCGAGTTACAATTCCGTGTGGAAACGAGGAGAACTCTTCCATCCTGGCCCGGGTCTGTGCAGACTGCCGGGAAATGGCTGATCACTTTTCCAAACGATGAAAACCGCATACCTCGTCGCCAGTGGCGACCTTCGACTCTCGGCGAACCAGGTCTGCTGGCCGGCGCAGGCGGCGATGGAGCAAATTCTGACGCGCGCGTTGAAAGCCGAGGGATGGGCCGTGCGGCGGGCGCATCCGTTCGACAAGGTGAAGCAGCACGGCTTCATCGATTCGCAGCGGATGGGGATCGAGGTGTTTCGAGACATTCCGCCGGATGCGCCACTCATCGTCGCGGAGGCGGTGTGGCAGTATTCGCATCATCTGCTCGCGGGGCTGACGACGCATCGGGGGCCGATCCTCACGGTCGCGAATTGGAGCGGGCAGTGGCCGGGGCTGGTCGGGATGCTGAATCTCAATGGCTCGCTGACGAAGGCCGGCGTGCGCTACTCGACGCTGTGGAGCGAGGAGTTCACGGACGACTTTTTCCGCACGAAGCTGCGGCAGTGGCTGAAGACCGGGCGCATCGCGCATGACACGTCGCATGCGCGCCCGCTCGATGATGTGAAAGTGCCCGCGACGGCGCGGAAGCTCGGCGAGAAGCTCGCGGCGCAGCTCGTGCGCGAGAAGGCGATCTTGGGCGTTTTCGACGAGGGCTGCATGGGCATGTTCAACGCCATCATCCCCGACCACGCGCTGCACGCGTGCGGCGTGTTCAAGGAGCGCCTCAGCCAGTCCGCGCTCTA
>NZ_JBJXFV010000083.1:0-50471 GCF_046154365.1 Prosthecobacter sp. | reverse complement strand
CCTCGACGATGTCATCAGCGAGCCCACCGGCGGCGCGCACCACAATCACCAGGCATCCGCCGATGCTTTCCGCAAAACGGTGCTCGGCCACATTGCCGAGCTCTCGAAACTCTCCACCCACAAGCTGCTAGAGGAACGTTACGCCAAGTTCCGTGCCTTCGGCGAATGGCAGGGGAAATAATTTCCACGAACAAAAACACATGGCCATCAAAGTAGGAATCATCGGAGCAGGAGGAATGTTGCAGTATCATGCCGCTGGCTTCCGCCAAGCAGGTGCAGAGATCGTTGCCGTTGCGGATCCAGCGCCCGGCGCGGCCGCAAAAGCGTCGGAGAAATGGAGCATCGCCCAAGCGTACGAATCCGTCGATGCCATGCTTGCGGAGTGTAAGGAACTCGACGCCGTCAGCATCATTGTTCCCAACAAATTTCACGCCCCGCTGGCACTCCAATGCCTCCAGGCGGGCAAGCATGTCTTCTGCGAGAAGCCACCCGCACTGAAGGCTGCGGAAGTTTCCGAGATGATCACCGCCGCTGACAAGGCAGGGAAAAAACTGATGTTCAACTTCAACAACCGTGCCCGGCCCGAGTCGCAAGCGATGAAGTCGTATTGTGAGGATGGCACCGTTGGCACCATCAACTCCGCACAGGCGAAATGGATACGCCGCACAGGAATTCCTGGCTTTGGCGGCTGGTTCACCACCAAGGAACTATCAGGCGGCGGCCCGGTTATCGACCTGCTGCACATGATTGACCTCGCGCTCTACTTCATGGGCTATCCCGAACCGGCGCACGTGCTTGCCAACACCTTCGACACCTTCATCACCGACAAGAATTTCAAAGGCCCATGGGGCATTCCTGACCGCGCCGATGGCACGAACAACGTGGAAGCCGCCGCCCACGGATTTGTCACCTTCAAGACCGGCCAAGTTCTCACATTGCAAGTCTCGTGGGCGGAAATGGTCATGCGCGAGGAAGTCTCCGTTGTTTTCCAAGGCACCAAGGCTGGCGGCAAGGTTGAGCGCCTCTTCGGTCGCGACGGCCTCGATGAAACTGCCATCGACACCTGCGAACTCTACGTCCAGGAAAACGGCCACAGCGTGAACCGCAGCATCACCACCCCTGCCTGCGAAGACATGGGCCGCATCGGCTCCGCCGCGAACTTCATCCACGCCATCGAAGGCAAGGCCACCGCGCTGAACACGCCGGAGCAAGCATTGCGTCTGATGCAGGTCATCGACGCGATTTATGCTTCCGCCAACACCGGCAAGCCGGTGTCGATTTGAGCAATGGCATTTATGTCTCCGATGTCGAAGGGCATCGGAGGCATTGTGGCTTCATTCGGCGCAGTCATAACCCCAAGAGTTTATGAGCATCAAGAGAATCGTGCCCGACATCACTTCGGAGCGTATGGATGACAGCCGGAAGTTCTATGGGGACTTTCTTGGCTTGGATCTGGCCATGGACATGGGTTGGATCTTGACGTTTGTATCCCCCAGCAATCCGACGGCTCAGATCACACTGATGCAGCCGTCTGCATCGGCCGTCCCCAATCCGAATATCTCCATTGAGGTTGAAGACGTTGGCGCCGTGCATGCCAAAGCTGTCGAGCTTGGCCTGCCCATTGTTTACCCGTTGACGAACGAACCGTGGGGTTTGCGTCGCTTCTTCGTGGCAGACCCCAATGGCGTGGTCATCAATGTGGTGACTCATCTCAAATAGCGAAGCCCGATGCCTTATGGCAAAGAAGACGATAGACTTTGAAGTGGTCCGGGAAATTGCCCTGGCGCTGCCCGATGTCGAAGAGGGCACCCTTCACGGCACCCCTTCATGGAAGGTGCGAGGGAAGCTTTTCACATGTCCTGCTATCCACAGCTCAGCCGAGCCCGGCACGCTTGCAGTTACTCGATTTCGAGCAGCGCGACCGATTGATCGCGGCTGCGCCGGGCATCTACTATGTGACGGACCATTACGTGAAGCATCCCATCGTGCTCGTGCGACTGTCGCGCATGAATCGGAAGTCCTTGCGGGATTTGTTGGGCCTGGCGTGGCACTTCGTGAGTTCACAGGACAAGCCACGTGGTCGCAAAGGCCGGAACGAGACCCGATCAAGCACACCCGAACGCCAACCCACAGCATGAAGCACAGCGTCACAGAACTCCCGTTCAACAGCTTTCTCGGCATCGAGATGGCTTCCGACCCGGCGCAGCTTCTGCGGCTTCCGGCAGGCGCGCAGTATCTCAACCATCTCGGCACCGTTCACGCCAGCGCGCAGCTTGCGCTTGCTGAGGCTTCCAGCGGCGAGTTTCTGCTGCGGGCGTTTGGTTCTGCGTCGGGCGTGGTTCCCGTCGTCCGCCGCCTCGAATCCAAGTTTCGCAAGCCAGCCAACGGTGCAGTCACACCCACCGTTTCCACCCCGCGAGAGACGCTTGAGCAGGTTCGCGCCGACCTTGCGGCCAGGGGCCGGGCGATGATCAGCGTTGCCGTCGAGCTTCACGACGAGTCCGGTGCGCACACGCTGTCAGCCACAGTCGAGTGGTTCATCACACGAATCTCCAATGCGACCGGAAACGTCTAACCAGTCAACAACATGGAATCGCACGCAATCCTCTTTGATCAGCTTGAGTGGCAGTCGCCGCAGGTAGGTGCGCGCTTCAAAGTCTTTCGCGATGGCTCCAGGCAGGTGCGGCTTCTCGAGTTGTCTCCTGAGTTCGTGGAGTCCCATTGGTGTGAAAAGGGACATGCTGGCTTCGTGGTTGAGGGTGAACTCGAAATCGACTTCTCTGGCCGTGTCGTTCGTTTTCCGCAGGGCTCGGCACTGATGATCCCCGCAGGCGCCGCGCACGCCCACAAGGCACGGGCAGTCACCTCCTGTGTTCTCCTTTTCCTTGTTGAGGAGGTTTCTGCATGAGCAGTGAAACACCGACAAAGGATCGCCATCCATGACCGCCTACGAACCACGCCCCATCCGCTTCCTCGACGTCTGGCATGTGGACGACTGGCGCATCAAACTTTACGGCATCGCTTACGCCCGTTCTCAGCCGCGTCCCGAGTTGGTTGCGGCCGCCCAGCGCATCGCATCGCAGCATCTTCGCTCATTGCCGTCCGGCCTTCGCCACTGCCATCTCGGCTTTCTCGGCGTTCACGACGGACGCACTTCCAACTTCGTTTTTCTCGATTTCTGGGCTGACGAAAACGAACTCCATCACCACGTCTTTGTCTCTCCCACCGCACAGCCCGACGAATTCACCTACGTCACGCCCACCGGCCTTTCGGGGTGCGTCTGGGACTTGCGCCTCCAGGCATTCGAGCGCGACGCGTGGGTTACCCACGTCCTGCAGCAGAGCGCATCACCCGATTTCGACGGCTACCTGGCAGCCACGCTCAACGCTGATGTCTGAACACAAATGAACCGTCTCCGCTTCTCCACCATCGCCCATCGCGATCATGTCTTTTGCAGTCCATTGAGTTCAGCCAAGGCCGACCAGTTGGTCGATCTGCTCGATTTGCCCAAGTCGGCGCGGGCGCTGGATGTCGGGTGCGGCAAGGCTGATCTGTTGCTCCGTGTCATTGCACGATACGGGGTGGCCGGGGTCGGCGTGGATCCGAACGCCGAACTCGTGAGAGCCGCGCGTGCCAGCGCTGAATCCCTTGGCATCAGCGGATGCGTGGAGTTGCACGAGGCTCGGGTGGCCGACGTGGCCTTGGAGCCTGAATCCTTCGATGTGGCGCTGTGCATTGGCTCCACTCACGCTTACGGCAAGTTTGACCAGGCTCTCACGGCTCTGTCGCATCTGGTGCGTCCAGGTGGTCAGGTGCTCATTGCCGATGGTTATTGGAAGCGGGAACCGGCAGCGGAGTATCTCGCGTTCCTCGGTGCCAGTCTGACGGACTACTACAACCATCAGGGCAACGAGTCCGCAGGCATCGCCGCCGGTTTGGTGTCGCTTTACTCGTGCGTGAGCAATGACGATGAATGGGACCACTACGAGGGGCTGTATTGCCTTTCGATAGAACGCTTCGTCCGCGACCATCCGGAAGACCCGGATGCAGCGCCATTTCGGGAGCGCATTCGTGCCTGGTGTGACGCCTACCGCCGCTGGGGCCGCGATACGCTCGGCTTTGGCTACTATCTTTTTGGCAAGCCGCGATAATCTCAGATGGATGCCTGTGTGGCACCTTCGACTTTCCAGTAGCATCACACACCTATGACCTCCACGCGGTGGTACCCAACATGAAACAGTCGCTCGGACAAATTGCGCTCGTCGTGCGCGACTACGATGAAGCTATCCAATTCTATGTGGGCAAGCTTGGCTTCACGCTGGTGGAAGACACCTACATTCCAGAGCAGGACAAACGGTGGGTCATCGTCGCTCCACCGGGCTCGGCGGAATCAAGGTTGCTTCTCGCGCGAGCGACCAACGAAGAGCAGGCGTCACGCATCGGCAATCAAACCGGAGGCCGGGTGTTTCTGTTCCTTTTCACCGATGACTTCTGGCGCGACTTTCACGCTTACAAAGCCCGGGGTATCGTTTTTGTGCGAGAGCCAAAGGAGGAGCGCTTCGGCACAGTGGCCGTGTTTGAAGACCTTTACGGAAACCTGTGGGATCTGGTGCAACCCAGAATCTGATGCCAATACACGCGGCAACACCGCCAACATTGCGCTGAATACCATGAACACAGCGCCTGGCAGAAAATGATGACAGCAACGGCAATGACACCATGAACACAACCACATCTCTTCTCTCCGCTAATCTCTTGTTGGCCGTCCCATTTCAGGCTGCGGTGCAACAGACCTTCACCACTGCGGACGGGGAGGCAGTGCAAGCCTACTTGCGCGAGAGCTACACGAAGGGAAACGCAGGAATGGTGATCGAGGTGCTGTACAGCACGGGCACACGCGTGTTCGCGGCCGGGAAATTGGACAATGGAAGAGCGGATGAAATCGCGGACGACCTTGGCTGCGCCTAGCTGAGACCGCCGCGATCCGAATTCAGTGACGCATCACCATACTTGGCTCGTGTGGTTGGTGTGAAGTCCAGCGGCGTCCACGCGGCATTGTTGGCTGATGATGCGACGACGGCTTCGATGAAGGCTATTTCAGCGACGGATTCCTCACTTATCCGGTCATTCATGGCGAACGAAGCTGCGAGGGTGAGAAGCGGGTCTCCGCATCGAACTCCGTGATGGCAGCGGCAAAGCCGCTGGAAAGTGGCCATCATCGCTCCGCGTGATGAGCGGGAGACTCGGCTCTCGCGAAAGGGGACGAATCGCTATTGAGTGCTTTTTGCTGCGGCCACGTCCTTAGCTCGTCACGCGGAGCGATGACGACTACTATGTTGCATCTTCAGGCTGCAAAACATCAACGAACCGCCTTACTCTTCAGGCCCCTTGCTCAGCCAGGGTGTAGCTGGTGCTGCGACCTCCGGCTTCGTTCTTGAGCAACACACCACGCTCGACCAAAACGCGAATATCGCGAAGTGCTGTGTCCTCTGAACACTTCACAAGCATCGCATACTTGGATGAAGTGAGTTTGCCCTCAAAGCCATCGAGCAGCTTGTTGATGATCTTGCGCTGTCGATCACTCACCGGCTGATGATTCAGCTTCTCCCAAACTCGGGCTTTGTGCAGGACGCCGGAGAGCGTTTCATCCGCTTTCGCGATGGCACGGCCCAAACAGCCCAGGAACCACTCCAACCAGAGAGTCACGTCGAGTCCGTTCCGCTGTCCGCGTTCCAGTTGGAGGTAATAGTCCTTCCTGTCAGCCTCGATCTGTGACGACATGCTGTAAAACCGCTCTGCCGTGCCGTCGGCCCGCGCCAGACCGAGATCCGCGATGGCGCGGCCGATTCGCCCGTTGCCATCCTCAAACGGATGGATCGTCACAAACCAGAAATGGGCCACGCCTGCCTTCACCACCGGGTCCACACGGTCCTGCGACTCGAACCATGCCAAGAAGGCCGTCATTTCTTGTTCTAGCCGTTCCGCAGGAGGCGCTTCAAAATGCACGTTCCCGCGACCTATCGGTCCAGAGACCACCTGCATCGCACCGGCTTCGATCGGACGCCAGGCTCCGACAGTGATGAGGTGCATGCCACTACGGCCCGTGGGGAACAAGGCGGCGTGCCAGCCGAACAGGCGTTCCGTCGTGAGCGGCTGGATGTAGCGCTGGGTCGCATCCAGCATCATTTCAACGATGCCTTCCACGTTCCGACTCGGCACCGCTGCCCCGGCGTATTCCAATCCCAAACGACGGGCGATGGAGGAGCGCACCTCTTCCGCATCCAGTTTCTCGCCCTCGATGGCACTGGATTTCACCACATCGGCCGTGAGCGTGGAAAGCTGCGCCTCCGAACGCAGCCGAAAGCCCAAACCCTCCATGCGGCCCAGCAAGCGCCCTTGGCGATGCCGGACATCCGCCAGCAAAGCTGACAGTCTCGCATCGTCCCAGGTGAGGTTCGGCCAATCGGCCAGTTCATGGATGTATCCCATAATCTCCGCTCTTTATGCGGTGATTGTAACGGATTTTCACCGCAATGGCAACATTCTCCGCGCATGATGCGGGGAATGGGCGCGATTTTCACCGCAAACACCTCGGACAACGGACCGGCTCTCAGCGACCCAATCGACCATCGTGTTAATTTATCCGTCTGCGTTAGCTGAGACCGCCGCGATCCGAATTCAGCGCTGCATCGCCATACTTGGCCCGCGTGGTGGGCGTAAAGTCGAGCGGTGTCCAAGCGGCGTTGTTGGCGGAGGATGCCACGACGGCTTCGATGAAAGCCATGCCAGCGACGCCTTCCTCGATCGAGGGATAATCCATGTCGAGAGGGTTGGCGGGCGTGCCGGCTTCGACGGCGCGGATGTGGTTGGTGAAGTTGCGGTAGATGTTAGCGAAGCCTTCCAGGTAGCCCTCGGGGTGGCCGGCGGGCGTGCGGGTGGCGGCGGCGGCGGCGCTGCCGAGGTAGCCCATGCTGGTGCGATAGATTTGCTTCGGTTGATCGAGCGAGGTGACGATCATCGTGTTGGGATCGAGCTGGCTCCATTCGATGCCGCCCAACTCGCCATAGACGCGAAGGGTGAGGTTGTTTTCGCAGCCGACGCTGATCTGACTGGAGTGCAAAACGCCTTTCGCGCCATTGGTGAAGCGCAGCAGCACGTTGCCATCGTCTTCAAGGCGGCGGCCTTCTTTGCCGAGGAAGATGGTGAGGTCAGCGGCGAGTTCTTTGATGTGCAAACCGGTGACGTATTCGGCGAGGTTGATCGCGTGCGTGCCGATGTCGCCCATGCAACCGGCGGCGCCGCAGATCGCGGGATCGACACGCCAAGAGGCTTGTTTTTGGCCGGTGTTTTCGAGCATCGTGGCCAGCCAGCCCTGCGGATACTCGACGACGACCTTGCGGAGGTTGCCCAGTTTGCCCTGCTCGATCATCTGGCGGGCCTGACGGATCATCGGGTAGCCGGTGTAGTTGTAAGTGACGCCGTAGAGTTTGCCGGTCTGCTTCACGATGCCTGCCAGTTCCTTCGCCTGTGCGAGATTGAAGGTTGCGGGCTTGTCGGAAAGCACATGGAAGCCGCTTTCGAGCGCGAGCTTCGCCGCCGGAAAGTGCATGTGGTTCGGTGTGACGATGGAAACGAAGTCCATGCGCTTGTCGGCAGGCAATGCGGCTTCCGTGCGGAGCATTTCCTCGAAATTCCCGTAGCAGCGCTCGGCGGGGAGGAAGAAATCAGCACCGCTGTCCTTGGACTTCTGCGGATTGGAGGAGAAAGCGCCGCAGACGAGTTCAGTCTGCTGGTCGATTGCCGCTGCGATGCGATGAACGCCGCCGATGAAGGCGCCACGTCCGCCACCGATCATGCCATAACGAATTTTCCGGCTCATAAAGTAGCTTGTGCTGAGTTTGTGGGTTGGAGTGAGAAAGGAGCGCGAGTGTGCGCAGCGCCGGGAGGCGGGTCAAGCGCAAGGATGCCCGTTCCCATCACGAGAAGTGCCGATGGCCGGACTCGAACCGGCAAGGGAGTTGCCTCCCAGCAGATTTTAAGTCTGCTGTGTTTACCATTTCACCACATCGGCGTGGGAATGACTGCGCCGCGAGTGTAGCGGCGATGTCGCGGGCCTCAATAGCTGAAAATTTCGCCGTCCTTGAAGAAGCGCTTCAACTCGACAGCGGCGGCTTCAGGGGAATCGGAGGCGTGAACGACGTTGGTCATCTTGTCGGTGCCGAAATCGCCACGAATGGTGCCTTTCGGCGCGATTTTGGAGTCGGTCGGGCCGAGGAGGTCGCGTACATGGGCGATGATGTTGTCACCGCAGATGGCGACGGCGATCACCGGTTTGCTCTTCATGAAATCGGCCACGTCGGGGAAGAATGGTTTGTCGGCGATGTGGGCGTAGTGCTCCTGGAGCAGTGCATCGGTGAGCTGGATCATTTTGCAGCCACGGATGCGGAAGCCTTCGTCTTCGAGACGCTTGAGGACTTCGCCGTTGATGCCGCGTGCGACGCAATCGGGTTTAAGCAGGATGAGAGTGGTTTCTTGGGCCATGGGGACGTTGGGGGGAAAGGGCGCGCACACTGCCGTCCGGCGTCCCATCCGTCAAGGCTGGGAATGTTTTGCCAGACGGAAACGCAGCGCTAGGCTCCGCCGCGCATGCCCGCCCGCTCGTTCGCCTTCTTCGACCTCGACCACACCCTGCTGCCCTTCGACACGCAGGCGTTGTTTTGCAATTTCGTGCTCAAGCGCGAGCCGTGGCGGGTGTTTTTGCATGGTTTGTTCGTGCCAGTGGCCCTGGCACGAGCCTGCGGCCTCGCCAGCACCGCCACGGCCAAGCGTGCCTTTTTGAGCTACCTGCGCGGCATGCCCCGCGAGCGGCTGGCCAAGTATGCGCGTGAGTTTGCCGAGGTCTGCGTGCCGAAATGGGCTTACCCCGATCTGCGGGCTGAAATCCTGCGCCACAAGCACCAGTATCGTGTGCTGGTGCTGAACACGGCGAGTCCTGACTTCTACGCGCATGCCATCGCGCACGCGCTTGGCTTCGACTACTGTGTTGCCACTCAGTTTGAGATCGGTGACAAGTTTCCTGGCATGCCCCGGCTCGTCACCGGCAACAACAAGCACGCGGCCAAGATCGCCGCGATGGAGGAAGCCGTCCCTGGCGTGGCCGAACTGACCGAGAAAGAGCGCTCCGTCTGCTGGAGCTATTCCGACAGTGCCGCCGACCTGCCGCTGCTCGAATATGCCGGCTTCGCCGTCCTCATTCATCCCTCAAAAAGCCTCGCGGCCATCGGCCAGCAGCGTGACTGGGCCATCCTGAACCCCGCCCGCCCGTATCGCACCAAAATGGGCGACATGTTCCGCGTGGTGCTGCAAATCCTCGGCCTGCATCCCGAGTGAGAGCGCCCTTGCTCAAGCCGCAGGTGCCACTATGATCCGCGTCGTCGCCAACGGGCACCCGTAGCTCAGTGGATAGAGCAGCCGATTTCTAATCGGCTGGTCGCAGGTTCGATCCCTGCCGGGTGCGCCATTCAACGTTGTCATGCCAGAAGCGGCCACATTCTGATTCATGGCGTCACAATCATGCTCTCCGCGCTGGCAGTCTGCTTCTGACGGTCGTCAAAGGTCAAAAACTCCGTGGCTCCGATTTCAAGAGCCAAAGCCACATGCAGCAAGTCCAGCGAACGCACCAGCAGCGTGCGGGCGTGTTTCCGGCTGAGACGGTGCGCACGCTGGAAGACCGCCCGCCACGACACCGCTGGCAGTGTGTAGCGCCCGCCTTGCACATGGCTGCGCAGCAGCAGCATGGCACGCACCGCCTGGGCGCGTGTCACCTTCTTGGTGGCAATGCATCGCCGGATGCCGTTGAGCATTTCCAGACGATGCAGCGGCGTGAAGATCAGCGGCTCCTGCATGCGGTTCACGATCTGCCAGGCCGCCGTTGTTTCTGGTTCTCGGATGTAGAGCTTCAACAGCAGACTGGAATCCGCATAGGCTGGCATCAGAACCGTTCCCCCCGCGATTTCTCCAGCTCCTCCGATGCGCCGATCACTGGTTCTGGAAAGATGGCCTCCAGCTCTGCCAGATGATCCTTCCAAGACCATGCGGGCGGGGCTGTAACGGTCTTTTGTTTCTCCGGCGGCACAAGCCGCGCCAGTTCATGTCCTCCGTCCACGATGGCGACTGTCTCGCCACGCTGAACGAGCGCCAACCATGACGGGAGGCTCTGGCCGAACTGTTGGAGGGTCGCAACACTCATGAGTTGAGAATACCCGGCGCAGGCAGAAGCGGCAAGGAACAAGTGAAGCGCTCAGTTTCGCGAAAAAGTGCTCCCGGTGGGATTCGAACCCGCAACCAAGGGATTATGAGTTCTCCTCTTGCCTGATTTAACCTGATAAGGCATGATAGGCTCTGAGCGTGTGTATCCTTGATAAATCAAGGCTTCCAGCGCCATCCATGTTATCAAGGATCATCAAACCACCGCCTGCCATGAACTCAAAAAGTGTCCAAGAAGTGTCCAAGCAGTCTTTGCTTGGACACTCCGCAGAGAAGGCCAGCAAAGGCCACGGATTCGGGAAAACGGATGTTCGCTATTGGCGTGCACGTCTTTTTCGTAGCGGTTACAGCCGTGGAGATGAGCGCCGGGAGGTGGCAGACTGGTGCATGAAGCTGGCGCATGCAGGGCGGCGGGAAACGCTGAATCTGCGCACGCCGAATCAGGCAGCAGCGGCACAGAAAGCGGCGGACATCTACCGCCAGCTTGTAGGGGAGGGCTGGGATGCGGTGCTGCTGCAATGGAAGCCCAAAGCCGTGCTGACTCCAAAGGCGGCGAGTGTGGGCGAGTTCGTGGAAGCTGTGCGGGCGGTGTCGGCAGCGCGGCCTTTGACCGTGTGGGAGTATTCCAAGTGCTTGCGGCGTCTCGCGGCGGATGTGGCGGGCCTGCCTCGTGATGATGCGGCGAAATGGGATGGCCGTTCAGGCGGTGCGGACAAGTGGCGCGAGAAAGTGGACGCGCTGCCGCTGTCCATCCTCACGCCTGAGAGCATTCAGGGCTGGCGCTTGGCGCGGCTCAAAGATGCGGGCGGGAATCCGGCCATGCAGCGAGCCACGAAAACCACCATCAACAGCACGCTGCGGAAAGCCAAGTCTCTGTTTTCGTCCAAGGTGCTCAAGTTCCTGAACGGTGCGCTGGTTCTGCCGCCGAATCCCTTTGCCGGTGTCGAGTTCTTTGAACGGGCTTCGATGCGCTATGAATCGAAAATCGACACGCCAGCGTTGATCGAAGCAGCGCAAACAGAGCTTGGCGGCATGCCTGAGAACGTGGAAGCGTGGAAAGCCTTTGTGCTGCTGATGTTTGCGGGCCTGCGGAAGAATGAAGCCGACAAGCTGCGGTGGGATTCGGTGGACTTCGCGGCGGGCCTGCTACGCATCGAAGATCATGAGCACTTCCAAGCGAAGTGCGAGGCCAGCAAGGGCAGCATTGAACTGGACGCGGAGGTTGTCGCCATGCTTCGCGGCTGGCGTGCGCTGGATGGTGCTGGCGTCTTTGTGCTGCGTTCAGCCGTGGCACCGCTGGCGAACGTGCTGCATTACCACTACCGCGCCAAGCGCACCTTTGACGCGCTGGCGGCTTGGTTGAAGTCCAAGGGCATCACGGCCAAGAAGGCGTTGCACGAGCTGCGGAAGGAGGCCGGTTCAATGGTGGCAGACAAGCACGGCATCTTTGCCGCCTCGCGCTTTCTCCGGCATGCAGACATCGGCATCACGAGTGCGCACTATCTGGACAAAAAGCAGCGCGTCACTGTCGGGCTTGGCGGGCTTCTCTCCGCGCCTGTGACTGTCTCCAACGTGACAGCCTTTCCCCTGCCTGTGAAGCAGGCCAAGCCAGCGAACACCAAACGCAAAAGAGCGTGATGAGCACGAATCGAAACAAACCGCGCACTCTGCGCTTGGATCACGAAACCGCCGTGGCGATGGATGACGCCTGCGAGTGGATGCGGGCCGTCTCGAATGGCCTGCTGTCAGACAGTCCCAAGGCGCGAGTGCGCCAAGTGAATTTTCTTCTTCGTGCCGCGCTTGAAGCCGTGATGAGCTACGAGCCAAGACCGGGAGGCAGGGAAAAGCTGTGCTGGCCTTTGGCCTTCACCGCACGGGAACGCACAACGGAGGAAAAGGAGCTGCATGAACTCTTGAGAACTGCGACGGCTCAAAGTGATGAAGCGATGACGCCATGAAAAGAAAGACATCATCGCCAAAGAAGCCACCGAAGGACGGCAAGGCTGTGTTGCCCAAGGCTCACTTTTCTGTGCCGGTTTTCACAAAGCCCGTTCAGGCCGTGTGGCTGGACATTGCGCAAGACATGCCACCTTGGTTTTGGGATATTGAGATGGCGGCGGCTATCCGCGCTCTGACCAATAAGGATGTTCACCCTTGGCTTTGGTGCCTTGCAGCCTTCATGTTTGAGTTTGAGCAGCAGAGCAGGCCGGGTGCAAAACGCTCCATGAATTTTTATGGGACACCAACTTTCCAGCACGCCATTTATCCGTGGATAGCGGATGATAGACGAGAGGTGATGGCGTGGCGGCAGCAATGGCTGGACAAAGGCGCGTGCGTTGGTGACGATGAACTGACCTTGGTGCCAATAAAGAAGGGCAAGCAGGCAGGGGAACCCTTCGATTTGTCGCCAGTATGGGAACGCGCATGCGCACGAGTGAGGAATGATCTCCAACGGGTGATGAATGCAGCCATTGCTACAGGGGATAACACCTTTTTTCAAAGATGGGGAGAGGCATGCGACGTGGTGGCGACACATGGCTTTGGAGCATACACTCTCAAAGGCCGCTTTACTTGGTGCGCTGGTGAAATCATTGGGGATGTGCGATGGCAAAAGCCGGATGATGAAGGAGAGCCGCAAACTCACAGCTCTCTGATAATCGAAATTTGCACGGCGCGTTTGACCTTCCGAATTGCGAACGGCAGGATTTCGACGGATACCGAAACAGCCGAGATCATTATTCAAATGAGAAGGCAGCAGGAGAAGATGCCCAAGGCGTATCTTGACGATCCGAAGGGCTATAAAAAGAGCCTCGCGGCGGAGGTGAGAACCTACTGCAAGCGGCTAGGCTTTTCGCGTGTGGTTATTGAAAGGCGGCGTGCCAAGGGCGGGCAAACAAAAGGCGGCTGATTTGTTTGCCGGGGCATCGTTGCGTTTAGCTGTCCTGACGTAACTTCATCGGGGTCATGCAGACCCCATCATCGAATCCAGTTTCATCTAAACCACGCGGCTTGTCCTACCAGCAAGCCGCTGAACGCCTCTCCATCTCTGCCGTCACATTGCGACGCTGGCGAGCTGTTGGCCGCTTCAAAGTGCGCGTGTATTCGCCAACGCTCGTGAGGATTCCCATCGAGGAAATTGAGCGGCTTGAAGCGGAGGCACTTGTTTAACCGGAGGCCGCATCATGAACAATAATCCTGATGGCGAACTGCCTTTGAATCTACCGCGAGATGCGGGCCGCGCTCTTTCCTCGCTTGAGCTGGCGCGTTTGAATTTCGCCGGCGACGGAAGCAAAGAAATCAAAGCCTGCGAGGCTGTGAGCAATGACGATGCACGCGGCCTGCTGATTGAATTCTTCTGCGATGCACGCCCGAACAACTGGCAAAAGCTGGTGCTGATGGTGGCACTGATGCGCTGGAAAATTCAGCGTGGAGACATGCGCCCCATCGGTGGCGACATCATCACGAACGCGGCCAAGTTCCATTTCCCTGAGTGCGAGGGGAACAATGATTTCCGTCTGCTGTATCCTCGCGCCCTTGCCATCGTCTGCCCTGAGTTGGTGAAATTGGAATTGCTGCGGATGGAAGATGATTCCAAAGCCAACGTGCTTTTTGACTGTGGCTGGCAGGCTCCTGATTCGGTGGACTGGCAGGCAATCAAGGCATGGGAACCGGGGGAGCAACGGGCATGAGCGCGGGCGCTTCCATTGCAGAGATCATGCAGGACAAAGACGCGCTGGCGTCTGCCTGTCTGGAGATGGCGGAACATCTGGAGACAGCGGCGGGGCGCTTTGATGACCCTGCCCTCCAAGAGCACGGAACGGGCTTTCTGCGCTTGCTGCCGCTGATGTGCGTCTTTCCCTCACCAGCATGGATGAAGGCGTTTGCAGCCATCCTGCGGAGGAAAGCGCGGCGTCTGGATGCGCTGCCTGGCTCCGAAGAAGAACTGGTGCGGGTGATGGGTGGAAATGCGGCCGATTTTGCAGCCTTTGACCGTATGCTTTTCGGGGAGGATGTCGGGCATGATTGATCTGGCCTTGCGGCAGCGCATCGCGGAGAGCCTGCTTGGCAGTGCGCTGGATGCGGACGGTTACGCGTCGTGTCCCGGCAAGGCGAAGCACTCGAATCGAGATGGCCGTCGTGATTTCAAAGTCTGGCTGGATGGCGCACCGTCTGGCAAGTGCGTGCATGATTCCTGCGCTGCGGAGGTGGACGCCTTCAATGCTGATTTGCGGCGGCGCATTGGCGCGGCGGAGAGCGGGGGGAACGGCTGTCCGCATCCTTCACCTTTGGGAGCCGTGGCACCGCTGCCAGTGCCGCCACGCGGGCCAAAGCGTCCGCCGTATGATCCGGCGGCATTGCAGCGCGTGGCGTCTCTGTGCGGGCGGGCGGTGTCGTGTGACTGGCTGGCGGAGCGTTCGCCCGTTCCCGTGCCGCCTGCGCATGAGCAGGGCATTGCCACGGCGGGGATCTTCATGGATGCGCTGTATGATGCCGGTGAACGTGTGCTGGTGTTCACCTCGCAGCTATCGCAGGGGGATTTTGTTTGGCATGCCGGGGCTGGTGGCTTGCGTCTGGCGCGTGAACGCGGCGTTGAGCCGGTGGCATCTGCCTTGCCGGAAGGAGCGGCGGAGGGCGTTTGGTTCCTCACGAATCCCGTGTGTGGAGAGTGGCGCATCAATGCACACGTTCACGCGGCGGGCGGCTTGCCACGATGGGGCAGGCGGCATGGCGAGTGCGTGACGAGCTGGCGCTACCTGCTGCTTGAATCAGACTCCGCGCCTGATGCGCTGTGGCTTCGCGCCTTGCTCGTGTTGCCGCTGCCCATCGCGGCCATCTACACAAGCGGCGGGCGTTCGCTGCATGCGCTCGTGAGGCTGGATGCAGGCGGTAAACTGGAATGGGATGCGCGGCGTGATGAACTGCTGCCGCTGCTGTGCTCACTGGGAGCTGATGGCGCGGCCATGAGCGCCGTTCGCCTCTCCCGCCTTCCCGGCTGTCTGCGACACGGCAAACGCGCCAAGGATGGCAGTCTGCAACGCTACGAGCGGCCTGCGCTGCAACGCCTCATCTACCTGAACCCGCGCCCGCCGATTGACGCGGCCATACTCGATTTCATCAAGTGAACGCACCTCCCAAAAAGACCGCCAAGAAAAAGCCGGAACTGCCACCATCGGACAGGATGCGCGTGATTCATGAAGTGGCTGGCGTGCCTGCCAGTGATGACCGCACCGCGCCGAAAGTGGACATCACCTTGCCGCTGTCAGAGCTGGCGCGGCACATTGGCGGCCTGCTGCATGACAAGCCGCTGTTCCTGATGAACGGGAGGCTGGTGCTGGTGGATGAAGATAAGGGCGAGATCGAAGAAATGGACGCGGTGACGTTTCGCTCATGGCTGGAAGAATACGCCGTTGTCGGAAAACCGAATGATGGCGAGTTCAAGGCCATGAGCATGAGCCGGGACACGGCGCAAGGCATCCTCGCCAATCGTGTCTTTCACAAGCAACTGCGGAAGCTGAACGGGGTAAACAAGGTGCGTCTGCCAGTGTGGGCGAATGATGAGCAAACCAAGGTGGAACTGCTGCCGCCTGGCTATCACGAGCGGAGCGGCATCTTGACCGTTGATCTGCTGCCTTACGATACCGGCATGGATGGCGGCGCGGCGCGTTCGTGGCTCCTGCAAATGCACGATGAATGCGCATGGGCGGAAGAAGGCGAGCTGAGTTTGAAGCGGAGCTTTTGCGCGCATCTGGCCTGCATGCTGACTGGCTACTGTCTGGAGATGTTCCCGCCTGAGATGGAGCGCATGGGCTTCTTTTACACCGGCAATCAGCGCGGCATTGGCAAGAGCACGCTGGCGCAATGTGCGCTCGCTCCCGTATTCGGGATGGTGGACGGCAAAGGCTACAAGCGAAACGAGGAAGCCTTTGAGAAGGTGCTGGACACCGCCGCGCATGAGGGCGGGCGCTACTTGTTCCTTGATAACGTGGATGGGAAACTTTTTTCCGGTCATCTGGCGCGGTTCATCACGCTGCCACGTTACAGCTATCGAGTGCTTGGCGGGAACAAGAGCGGCAGCGCGGAGAACCGGCGCGTTGTGGTGATGACCGGCAATGGAGCGCGGGCCATCGGTGACTTGGAAAGCCGCCTGCTGTGCGTTGATCTTTACCTTTCGATGGAAGCTCTTGGCCGCAAATACAAGCGGCCCATGACGTTGAAGAAGCTGAACGCGCCCGAGTCACGCAAGCAGTTCCTCGCGGCCCTGTGGGCGCTCGTGAGCTGGTGGAGTGAGCTGAACGAGTGCGCCCGCCTGCCTGCCACGCAAACGCGCTGCCCTGAGTGGGAGGCGATCATCGGCGGCATCCTGCTATGCAGCCACTTTGGCAATCCCTTCGCCAAGCCGCTGATGGGGATGGACGATCAAGGCGAGGCATGGCGTTCGTTCTTTGTGAAGCTGGCGGCAGACGTGGAATCAGGCCAGACGCAAATCTTTGAAGTGGGCGAGTGTATCGACGTGGCGAGGGATAACGATTTGCTGGATGACATGCTGCCAGAGGCGAAGGACGCAAACCGCGCCTTTGGGCATTATGTGAAGCGGAAGCATCTTCGCGGCTGGCAATTCATGGATGAGCAGAACCGCCGCTGTGAGTTCAAAAAGGCAGCGGATAGCAATCGCGGCTCCCGCTACGCTGTGACGGTGTTTGCAATCGAGGGTTGAGCTGTGCGCCTGCGGTGGCGGCTCCCCGCGCCCCTGATGAATAAAGGATGGCGCATCACTGCGGGCAGGCACGCCACGGCTGGCAGGCTACCCCACCCCTCCCCCCACTAAGGAATCTTTTACCCTCTGGCCTGTGCCCATGCGGGTATAACGTCCCCCACCTTTTTTTCACGAGACCCCTAAAAAAAGGTTTTGCCCCTTCACGTCCCCACTTTTGCCCCTTTGTGACACTGTGGGGGACGTTCTTTCCCTTTGTGAAATCGAAGCCGGGGGAAACGTCCCTTTGTGACACTCGCTTGCACCGCTGGCTTTGCCACCTTCGCCACGCATTGCCACTCTGGAAGCCTTGTATTTGCTTGGTTTGTGGCAAAGTGGTGATGAGGATGGTTATCTGAGAACTATTGAAGGGGAACCCATCACGGCAGGCCGTAACAGCATCGTAGGCGGGGAATCACGGGGGTAATTTGCCACTTTGCCACGATCCTTGGTTTTACGGGGCTTCCAGCGTGGCAATGTCGTTTCGGGCGTGGCATTCCGTCCCGTTCTGCCCATCGGCCTGCGGTGGCTGGAAAACCCGCCCTGCGGTGTAAAAGTGTCCAAGAAGTGTCCAAGCACACTTTTTTGCATGCGACTGAAAAAATGCATAAAGCATTGGTAATCAATGAGTGCTCCCGGTGGGATTCGAACCCGCAACCAAGGGATTATGAGTCCCCTGCTCTAACCGTTGAGCTACAGGAGCGTGCGCACGGAGTGCGCGGAGTATGCACGACGCTGGAATCGCGGCAACTGGTGATGTTGCCACTTCACGCGCCCCGCTCCGCTTCGAGGTCGAAGAGGAAGTCGAAGTCCTCCTTCTGCAGGAGCTGGGTGAAGCCGCCTTCGCCGAGGACGTTGCTGACCATGAGGTTTTTCTTGTGCTGCAGGGTCATGATCTTTTCCTCGATGGTGCTCTTGGTGAGCATGCGGTAGGCCATGACGGGCTGCGTCTGGCCGATGCGGTGGGCACGGTCGATGGCCTGGTTCTCGACGGCGGGGTTCCACCACGGATCGTAGAGGATGACATACGACGCGGCGGTGAGGTTGAGACCACTGCCGCCGGCTTTGAGCGAGAGCAGGAAGACGCTGGCTTTGTCGTCCTCTTGAAAGGCTTTGACGATGCCGGCACGATCCACACTGGCACCGGTGAGCCAGTGGTAGGGCAGCTTCATCTCATCAAGCTTCGTGCGGATGATTTTGAGCATCGAGACGAACTGGCTGAAGAGCAGCACCTTGTGGCCTTCGTCGTGCAGTTCCTGGAGCAACTCCAGCGTGGCGGTGAGTTTGGCGCTTTCTTCGTTCTCGGCGGTTTTGTCGATCAACGCGGGATGGCAGCAGATCTGCCGCAGACGCGTCAAGGCCTGCAAAATGGCAAAGCGGCGGCGGTTCACATTGTCGAAGCCGGAACTGCTGAGCACGAGGTGCTGCGCGCGTGCGAGTTCCTCTTTGTACAGCTCGGCCTGGCGGCCGCTCATCTCGCAGAGCATGTTTTCCTCGCTGCGTGACGGCAAATCGCGGGCGACCTGGCCCTTGGTGCGGCGCAGCAGGAAGGGACGCAGACGTGCGGCGAGGCGTTCGGAGGCACGCGGGTCTTTGCGGCGATCGAAATGGCGGTGGAAGTAGGCGCGCTCACCCAGCGCTCCGGGGGTGACGAAAGTCATGAGGCTCCACAAGTCGAGCAGGCGATTTTCGAGCGGAGTGCCGGTCAGCACGAGGCGGTTGTCGGCACGCAGCAGACGCGCGGCCTTCGCGGCTTTGGAGTCAGGATTTTTGATCTGCTGGCCTTCATCAAGAATCGCCGCGAGCCAGCGGATGGCCCCGAGTTCCTCAATGGCGTTGCGCATCTGCGCGTAGTTGACCACCAGTACGTCGATCTGCGTTTGGACCAGGTTGAAATCAAACATGTCGCGGTCATGCAGCACAAGCACGCGTAGTGCGGGCGAACCTTTTTTGAACTCCATTGCCCAGACATCGAGCACGGACTTCGGACACACGACGAGCACGGGCAGGTGCGGGCTGTCGGCTTTTTTGCGCGATCGCAGCCACAGCACCCAGGCGATGCTTTGCAGCGTTTTGCCGAGGCCCATGTCATCGGCCAGGATGCCGCCGAAGCGGTTCGAGGTGAGGTAGGTCAGGAAGTGATAACCTTCGATCTGATACGGCCGCAGCGTGACCGCAAGTTCCGCAGGCACCGGTGGGCGGGCATCGAGCTTCGCTTCCTCCATGCGCTCGACGATCTTGCCCCAGGCCTTCGGATTGACGATCTCAGCGGCATTTTCCTGCGCGAGCTGACGCCAGTGCAGGCGGTGCGTCTCGTTGCTGTTTTCATCGAGCTCAATGCCGAGGCGGTCGAGCAGTTGAATTTGCTCCTCGCTCAGCTCGATCTTCACGCGACGCCATGAACCATCGGCCAGCCGCACAAATTCGCCCTTCGCAGCGATGAGGCGGCGGATGTCGGCGGGTTTCAAATCTTCACCCTCAATGTCGAAGACGAGCCGCAGGTCCAGCCAGTCGATGCTGCCGGCCTGCGTGGCCTCCAGCCGCACGCGGGCGATGAGCGGATCGGCGAGGATGGTCTGCAACGCCGCATCCGCATTCAAGGTGACGTTGTCCGGCAGTTGCGAGGCCCAGTGGTGAAACACATCGGGAAAATCACGCGCCATGCGCATGCGCCAGCCGTCGTTTTCATGATCCCAGGTGCGGCGGAGCTGGTTCATCAGCGCCTCGGCATCGCGCAGAGCACGGCGGTCACGGCAGATGATGGCGTCTGCGGCTTCCTCCGGTTTTTCATCGTCCACGGGCTGCCAGCCGGAGAAGCGCAGCGTTTCGCGCACGCGGCCTTCGCCATCGACGGCCTCGGCCTTGAGCACGGTGAACTCCGCGCCGCTGGCGTGCGGCACTCTGGCCATGCAGGCGGCGGTGATTTTGACGCGCAGGTTTTCATGCCGCACGCGGCCCTGGATCGAGTCCGGCACCGGTACGTCGATCTCGCGCATGAAAGCGATGCCCTCCGGCGTGGCGAGCGCCTCCAGCGGCATGGTGATGCTGGCGTCGATGCGTGATTCATCATGCAGCCAGGCGGGGCCGTAAAACAGCGTGTCCGCGCTCAGATAAAACGTCTGCACACCACGCAGAATGCGCAGCGGTAGCGGGGCAGGGGAGCCGTCCGCGGTTTCGAGCTGCAAACTCAGCGTCAGCCCGTCTTCGCTCAAGCGTGCAGCCCAGCGCAGCGCTGCGGCGACGTGTTGGAACGGCGCTTCGTCCAACGTGACGAGGCGGTCATGCAGCGCCGGCTGTTGAAACACCGTGGCCAGCCATTGGGCGTGATGTTTCGACTCCAGCCGGAAGGAATCGTTCCAATCCTCCCCGCTTTGCCCGAAACAGGAGACCAGCAGCAGTTCTGCAGGCCCTGATGTCACGATCAGTCCTTCGCGGTACTCTTTGCGCAGCGCGATGAGCAGCGTGGAGTCCACATTGGAGAAAGGCGATGGCGTTTCGCCACCGAGGCGCATCTGCAATCGCGCATCATTCACCGTGACGAGCAGACGGAAGTCACACTCACGCCGTGGCTGAATTTGTGAAGTCTCGGTATCCTGCCGTGCGTCGATGAATTCGCGGATGCGCTTGCGCCACGTCGGCACCGTGCTGGCGTGCCGCCATTCGCGCAGCGCTTCGCGTGTGCCAGCGATGTCGGCCATGCCGCGCAGGAAAGCCGGTGGCGCGAGACCTTTGTCCGCCAGCGCGAGCGAGACGTAGTTCCAGAACTCCGTCAGATTTTTCGGCGCTTCCGGCCATAGCGGGACGGGCTCCATGCTCTGAATCGCCCACTTCGGATGCAGACGGACCATGTCCTGGTCAAAAATTTTGCCCGTGAGCCGCACGCGCTCGTAGCGCTTCTCCATCTTGCTCAGATAATTCTCCTCATCCGGCGTGAGCGGTCGGCCAAGCTTGGTGGTGAGGTTGTGCTCGAAGTCTTCTTCCTCCACCGGCGGTTTCGGCAGTGTGCCACGCGCGTCGCGGCGTTGCACCGCCACCAGGCTGGCGCAGAGGGCAAGATTTTCCAACGCCTCATCGCCATCGACATCGCTCTCGCCATGCCAGCCGTGATCACCCCGCAGCCAGCGCACCTGCGCGGCACATTGGTCGAGACGCACCTCCGCCATCATTTCATCTTCCAGCACATCGATGCCGATCACCGCGTCATCATCCACGAGTCGCTCGGCCTCCTGGCGCATGCGTTCATCAAACTGCAAAAGCAGGGCGGGAATGGAGTCGGTCAGGGAAGGCATGCGTGGCGGTCAGGCCCGCAGCGGTCGGCGGCAGGCGAACCGGAGTGCTAGCATGCATGAGGGGCTTTGGGAAACGCTGAGTGTGAAATTTCCCGTTTAAATTCTGCCGGTGACAATAGGCCGGGTTTGGTTACACTCGCACCATGATTGCCGCTGCTTCATCACGCCGACCACGCTCTGTGCCGCTGTTGCCGTTGGAGAATGGTGACATGCTCACGCTGACCGAGTTTCTCCTCCGCTATGAGGACATGACCGGGGTCAAGAAAGCCCAACTCATCGAAGGAGTCGTCCACATGCCCTCACCTGTCCGCATCGCCCACGCCGAGCCTGATGGCGTCATCCAAGGCTGGTTGTTCACCTATGCCGCCGAGCATGAGCTGAAAATCTTCCCCAATGCCACGCTGCTGCTTGATCCAGAAAACGCTTTCCAGCCAGATGCCATCCTCTGCACTGCGCCACAACCAGGTGGCCGCGTTTGGCTCAATAAAAAAGGCTATCTCTGCGGTTCACCTGAGCTGGTGGTAGAAATCGCCGCCAGCACGGCCTCGATCGACCTGCGTGACAAGCTACGTGTCTATCGCCGCTTGGAAGTGGCGGAGTACTTGGTGTGGCGCACCGCAGATCAGGAGATCGACTGGTTTGTGCTGGAAGATGGCCAGTATGTGAAAATGAAGCCTGATCGTCACGGCAAGCTGCGCAGCCGGGTTTTCCCAGGACTCGTCCTGGACTTGGCCGCTGCGCTGGCTTGTGACAAGGCGCGAGTGCTGGCCTCGCTGCGGCGCTAAAGGAGATGCTCGTCTCCGTTCTCACCCCTGAAGGAATCCTCACGCACGAAGGCGTGGCGGACACGGTGCATGAGAAAAAACTGGCCGCCGCAGGCACTGAGGCCGGATTGCTCACGTTGCTGGCCACCCAGCTTCTCACTGTCGAACTGGAACCGTCCTGGCGCTGGCTGCGTGACTGGGCGCAGCAGTTTTTCACGCGGCTGTGCCAGACGAAAGACGCGCTGACGACGACGGTGCCGTCACAGGCAGAGCGCGAAGCCTTCATTTCGACCACACCACCATTTGCGGGCGCGGAATACCTCACGGCGGAAGTTCTGGAGCGCTGGTGGCTCGATCTGGCGAATCACATCGCTCAAACAGCCACGCAGGGCGTTGAAGCATGGTTGCGTGAGGAGTGCCCCGCGTGGCATGTGGTCGGGCGCGTGACGTTTCATCTCGCGGAAAACAAGACGGACACGCAGCGGCCCTTCGCGTTCCTGGCGACGTTCACCGAGAAACTCAGCGCCAATGGCCAACCGCAGCATCTGCCGCTGGCGCGTGCCTTGCAGCTCTACGCCGGGCAGAAGGACCAAACGGCGTTGAATGCGCTGCTGGAGCCGGTGCGCATGGCGGCGGAGAAATCGAAGCTCATTCGTGAGTGGCTGGAGACGAAGCGCTTGTTTCAACCGCTGGCGATGTCATCCCAGGAGGCCTTTCGTGTGCTACGTGAGACAGCGGTGTTTCAGGAGAGCGGCATCGTCATGAAGCTGCCCGACTGGTGGCGCAGCGGCAAAGGTCCGCGGCCTGCCGTGTCGGTGACGATTGATGCGCCGAAGAAGACCTCCTTGCATGCCGGAGCGCTGCTCCAGTTCAAGATCGAGCACAGCCTCGATGGCGAGCCGTTGACCGAGGCCGAGTGGCAAAAACTGCTCAGTGCCGACACCGGCCTCGTTTCGCTGCGCGGCAAATGGGTCGAGGTCGATGGCGCACAACTTCAGCAGGTGATGGCGCATTGGAAAAAAGTGCAAAGCGCCACGGGTGAGGGCGGCCTCGGTTTTCTCGACGGCATGCGGCTCCTCGCCGGCTTCGATCCGCGCCAACTGGCCGCTGCCGATGACAGCACCGAGATGGTGCATGATTGGAGTGACATCGTGGCCGGAAAAAACCTCGCGCAACTGCTCGACCAGATGCGCGATCCGGCTGAGACGGCTCCGCCGCCCAATCTGCGCGCCACGTTGCGTCCGTATCAGCTCAAAGGCTACGCCTGGCTGCAATTTATGACACGGCTCGGTCTCGGTGCCTGTCTGGCTGATGACATGGGCCTCGGCAAAACCATCCAGGTCATCGCGTTGCTGTTGGAGCAACGAAACTCGCGACAGCGTCCTGGAGTGCGCCGGTCCTCCGGCGCTTTCGAAAGTCCCCAGGACTCCGCAAAGCTCCAGAGGACTGGAGCACTCCAAGACGCTGTCGCGCCTGCCTTGCTCGTGGTGCCAGCGTCGCTGGTAGGAAACTGGAAGGCCGAGGTCGCGAAGTTCGCACCCGACTTGAAGCTGTTCATCGCGCATCCTTCCGTCACCTCACGCGAAGGACTCGATTTGGCCGTCAAACACACCGCCGCAGCTCTGCGCGGCTGTGATGCGATGCTCACGACGTATCAATTCCTCCAGCGCACCGAAGCCTGGCAAACGCACCCGTGGAGTGTCGTCATCCTCGATGAAGCGCAGGCCATCAAGAACCCCGGCAGCGCCAGCACGAAGGCCGTGAAGCGGCTGCAAGCCACGACACGCATCGCGTTGACCGGCACGCCCGTCGAAAACCGTCCTGGTGATCTCTGGAGCCTCTTCGACTTCCTCAATCCCGGCCTGCTCGGCGGTTCCGGTGCCTTTGCCGATGCGGTGAAGCGCTGCGCCAAGTCCAGCGAAGGCTTCGCCCCACTGCGCCGATTGGTAAAGCCCTACATCCTGCGCCGGATGAAGACGGACAAGAGCATCATCACCGATCTGCCCGACAAGATTGAAACCAAGGCCTTCTGTGGCCTCACCAAGCGCCAGGCGACGATTTATGCCAAACTTGTCGATCAACTCGCGAAGATGCTCAAGGACGAGGACATGGAGCCGATCAAACGCCAGGGCCTCGTGCTCGGCTTCCTGATGAAGTTCAAACAGATCTGCAATCACCCAAGTCACTGGAACGGCGACGGCGCATGGAATCCCGAAGACAGCGGCAAATTCACCCGTCTCGCCGAGATTTGCAGCGAACTCGCTGAGCGCCGTGAGCGCGCGCTCATCTTCACACAGTTTCAGGAAACCTGCGATCCGCTCGCCCGCTTCCTCGCCACCGTGTTCGGTCGCGCAGGTCTCATCCTGCACGGCGGCACTTCGGTGAAGAAGCGTCCCGAACTCGTCGAGTCCTTCCAACAGCCCGGCGGCCCGCCCTTCATGGTCATCAGCGTCAAAGCCGGCGGCACCGGCCTCAATCTCACCGCCGCCAGCCACGTCATCCACTTCGACCGCTGGTGGAATCCCGCCGTCGAAAACCAGGCGACCGACCGCGCCTTCCGCATCGGGCAAAAGAAGAACGTCTTCGTCCACAAATTCGTCTGCCAAGGCACGATTGAGGAGCGCATTGATGCGCTGATCGAGGAGAAGATGGGATTGGCCCAGGATTTGATCGGTGATGGCGCAGGAGCGGAGAAACTGCTCACCGCGATGAGCAGCGATGAGTTGCTCAGCTTTGTCGCGCTGGATGTGAACTCCGTGGCGGAGTAAAGTAGCCGTCTCGCTCCGCGAGACGAGCTGAGAGCTGCCGCAAAGACGCCACGCCACCCAAGTTCGAGAGTTTTCCATGTCAGCGAGAGCGCATGGCTCATCTCGCGGAGCGAGATGGCTGCTTTCGTGTGCGCCGCTTGCCATCTTTTGCTTTTTTCTGACGTGGAAACGTGTAAACACACCGCCATGTGGTGGTCCTATGAAGATGTGCGCGAGCAAAAAGCCCGGCTGCAACGCGAGATCGCGAAGCGGAAGAAGCGTGGCGAGAAATTTGAAGTGCTGCCAGCACCGGCGGGGCAGAAAAAACTCTGCGCGACGTTTTGGGGCCAGTCTTGGTGCAAGAATCTCGAATCGTATCAGCAGTATGAGTCCCGCCTGCCGCGCGGTCGCAGTTATTTGCGCCAAGGGAAAGTGTACAATCTTAAAATTGCGGCGGGCAAGCTCAGCGCCGTGGTGGCAGGCTCAGAGCTGTATGACACGAGCATTCACATCCAGCCGCTGCCGAAGAAGCAGTGGCAGGAGATCGTGAAATCAGGCGCGGGACAGGTCGGGTCGATGCTGGATTTACTCGCGGGCAAACTCGGCGACGGTTTGATGCGCGTGCTGACCGACCCGCAGGACGGCTTGTTCCCGAAGCCGAAGGAGATCCGCTTTGACTGCTCGTGTCCCGATCATGCGGACATGTGCAAGCATGTGTCCGCCGTGCTCTATGGCGTGGGTGTGCTGCTCGACACGCAGCCCGAACTGCTCTTCACGCTGCGTGGCGTGGATCAGGCGGAACTGCTGTCGAATGCGAGCAGTGCCGCGATTACAGACCTCTCCGCGAACGCGGGTGATCTGGCTGGCGCGGATCTCTCGGCAATCTTTGGCATCGATTTGAGTGCGGAGACGATTCCGCCGGTCATTGAGGAATCCAAGCCTGTGAAAAAAAAGGCCGCGAAACCGAAGACGGCGAAGAAAGTGGCCAAGAAAACGAAGAAGCCGTGATGGCTCGCATCACGGCTGCGCCACCCACAACCTCGCGAGTCCTGTGGGTTGGAATTTTTCGGCGGGAGCAGTCAGTTCGAGTGTGACTTGAGTCTGGCGGCCATTTTTGCCAAGCAGGGTGACTTTACCGGAGATGGGATCGGTGGTGGGCTTGCGATCGCCTCCGGTGGGAGCGACGCGGATGCTGATTCCCTTCTTGAGTTGCTTCACCTGCGCCTCGCCTTCGTTGAACAGCGTGAGCACGAGTTTCGTGCCGCCAGATTCGTTGATGTAACCAGCAGCGCCTTGTTCGAGAATGCGGGCGTCGTGAATGGCTTTTTGCTCGGTCTGGAATTTGAGCAGGCTGTCGTCATCAAGGAAGACCTCCCAGGCTATGCGGGTTTTACCTTGGCCGATGCCGTGGGTCTTGGTGCGGAGTTTGTCGCTAACCTTGATGTCGGTGAACTTGGCGGGCTGGCCGGCCTTCCAATAGCGGGTCTCCTTGTCAGTCTCGATGACCACCCCCTTCTCGCGCACGAAGGTCATGTCGCCGTTGGCCCAGGTGGTGGTGAGTTTGCCGGTGGCGGCGTCGATTTGATCCACATGGAAGTATTCCTTGTGGCCGTTCATCATGTTCATCTCGTCCTGGATGTAAGTGAGCCACACCCACTCGCCCTTCTCGTTTTCATGCAGGCGGAAGATGGCGCGCTCACCGATGCGGAAGTCCTGCAAATCACCGTTCGTGGCGTGATGCAGCAGTTCGGCGTAGGGCGTGACGGTGAAGCTGACGACTTCATCGTTGCTCTCGCGGCGGAACTTCCCCGTACGGGTGACGAGATCGACGCTGATCAACTCGCCCCATGGGCGCTGCATTTTGTCGAAGGGTATGATGACCTTGCCGGGCGTGATCTTGAGCGCGGGCTTGGTGGGAGGCGTGTCGGCGGCGAAACCAACGATGGTGAAGGCGAGGAGGGTGGCGAAAAGCAATTTCATGGTGAGGGGGGGTTATTCTTTCCCGAAGAACTCTTCTTCCTTGGGCAGTGCGTTCACTTTCCAAGTGGGCGGGTAAAAACGCACGATGCGTTTCGGGCGGTAGCCTTCGAGCATCAGGTCCATCTTGAGTTTGATCTGCACGCCGCTGCTGCCGGGTTCGATGGGGATTTTCTTCACCTCAAGGATGCCGCCGGTTTTGCGGTCGTTCACGGGGTCGTAGGCCATAAGGGTGTCGCGGGCGACGGCAAGACCGCCGCGAGGATCATTGGTCGGTGGTGGCTCTTTCGGCGGCGGGGCGTTGGGGTCCACGCGAGTGAGTTCGTCGAAGAGCTTGGGATCGACGTTGCCAAAGAAGGTGACGGTGACGAGTTGCGGCTCGTCCTCGACGGCAGTGACCCAGCCGGGCAGGCCGCGCTCGCGGGTGTGGATGCGGTGGCGTTCGAGTTGATGCGCTGTGGCGCGGGCGCGGGCCGGTGCGTCGAGCCAGAGTTCGGTGATGCGGCCGGGGCCGTAGAGCGTGACCCAGGTGAGGTTGAAGAGAACGCTCTGGCCGGGTTGCAGGGCTTTGAGATCGGCGAAGCCGTTGCCTTTGAAGACGCGGGTGCTGGCGAGAAGATCGAAGATCTTCGGTTGGCCGCCTGGCAGTGAGGCGGTGAGTTTCATCGTGGCGAGGTCCACGCTGTCGATTTTCCAAAGCTGCTTCTGCCGCGCGTGATGCGTGAAGTCGTCCTCGATGCGGAAGCAGCGGCGGAAGTCGAACTCGGGGGTCTTGCGCCTGTAGAAGGTGTCGGGAGGCGGGGTTTTGTCGTTCGGATCGGCCATATAAAACAAACCGTGCAGATGCGTGCCCAGCGGGATGTCTTGCAACGCCGCCGGTGCGCCGTGATACCAGATGGAGCCATACGGCAGCAACCCCGCATCCAGCGGCAAGTCCCACACGCCGCGATCCTGGCTGTCATTGCGATCCACCCGAATCTGAAAGCGGCGCTCCATGTGATCGACACGAATGAGTTCGCCTGAGACGGCGTGCGCGGAGCCTTCCGGCGGGAACTGGCCTTCGACGAGCTGATACCATCCGGGTTTGTCGTCGAGCTTCTTGTCCTTGGGGTTCCGCTTCTTCTCGTCCGCCTTTACCGGCCCATCGGCATCGGTGCGGAACTTGGGTTTGTCCTCGGCGTGGAGGAGTGAGGTGAGAAAGCAGAGGACAAGAAGAAAACGCATAGGATTAAACCACAGAGTTCACAGCGGGACACAGAGTTTCACAAGGCACATTGCTCTGTGTTTCTCCGTGTCCTCTGTGGTTGATGTTCAGGCAACGATCTGTGAGATCGTCCGCACGCTGTCCTGGAACGTGTCCGTCTTTACATCGACGCGTTGCAGCATGGTGAGCAGCAGGTTGCTGACGCGGGCGTCGCCATCGACGGGGCGGGAGCAGATCTTGTAGTGTTCCTGGGCGTTGGTGACGTCGTATTTGCCGATCTTGGGCAGGTTGAAATCGACGTGCGTGCCGTGCTTGTAGCCGAGCGCTTTGCCGCCGGCGAGGATGGTGGGGAGGTTGGCGTTGCCGTGACTGTGGCCGTAGGCCATGCCGCTGCCCCAGAGGATTTGCGTGGTGTCGAGCAAGGGCGTGTCGCCTTCCTTGTGCTCCTTGAGCTGGTCGAGGAAGTAGCTGAGCTGGCCGATGAGGAAGGCGTCGGTCTCGGTGAGGCGGCGGAGCTGCTCGGGGTCGCCGTTGTGATGGCTGAGGCCGTGGCGAGTCTGGAGAATGCCGATCTCGGGGATGCCGCTGGCGTTGCCTTCACCACCGATGCCGCAGGTGATGACGCGTGTGGAATCTGTGCGCAGGGCCATGACCATGAGGTCGTAGAAGAGACGGTAATACTCGCCCGCCTCGGCCATGCTGAGTTTGCGCTGAAGACGTGCGGCTTCGGCGGCGGGCACGGCGGGCTTCGGCACGTTGAGCCATTCGTCGGCACGACGCGTGCGCTCTTCCACTTGGCGCACGGCGGTCAAATACTCGTCGAGCTTGTTGCGGTCCTCGCTGCCGAGCTTGTTGTTCACGCGCTTCGCGTCGTCAGCCACGAGATCAAGGATGCTGCCGCGACGACTGAGGCGGCGGCGAATGGTCTCTTTGCTGTCCTTCTCAACGCCGAAGAGCACGTTGAAAATCTGCTGCGTGTTCCGCTCGGCAGGAATTTGGATGCCGTCCTTCGACCACGCGAGCGAGGTGCCTTCGATGGCCATCTCCAACGACGAGAAGCGCGTCGCCGCGCCATGCACTTCGGCGATAAGCTGGTCGGTGGAGACGGTGTTGCGGAAGGCACCGCCATCACCGGGGACGTTCGCACCCGTGAGCCAGACCTTCTCGCAGTTGTGATGCTTGCCGATCACCATCGGGTGATGCAGACCGCTGATCGGCGTGATGTCGGCGCGGTGTTTTTCGAGCGGCATGAGCGGCTTCGTGAACTGGTAATCCGCGCCCGCTTTATCGATCTGCCACGTCAGTGTGTTCACGCCGTTCGGGATGTAGAGGAATACGCTGCGCTTCGGTTTCGACGGCGCGGGCAATGCGGCCATGGCATCAAGCAATGGCAGTGAGATGGAAGCGCCAAGGCCGCGCAGCATCTGGCGGCGGCTCATTTGCCAGCGGTTGAGATTGAGATGGGCCATGGACCTTGAAGTGGTGGAGCGTTATTCCGCCCTGAAAGCCAAGGCAGCGTAGTTCGCCAGACATCACGTTGACCACGGGCCAAGTCTTGCGCGCCCCCCGAGAACTCGTGGGGCGGATTTCATGCGGTTTTCGGCCAGCGACTTTGTCCTGCCATGCATTACTTGAAGATACCGAAGCAGCAGCCTTAGTGCGGTCGCAATGAATCAATATGAGATCATCGAGTTCTACCTCGACCTGGTGAGCAGGGCGCAGGAACGCGGCATTTGTTGCGCTATCACGAACGCAATGGCCTGCGTGGCCTTTGCGGTGGCCGAATCGACCAAAGACTGCGACCTGCTGTGCGATCCAGCGATGGCCGATAAGTTCCTCGCTCTGCTTGCCGAGAGCCGCCTTGGCGATTCGCCATGCCAGTATCGCGGCAACATCAGCCCGCCACTGGACGCCCGCTGGCTGAAAGGCGGATGGACGAGTCATTTCGAGTGGCCTGGCACGGATGGCTATCTGGATGTGTTTGGCATCGCTCCGCGTGCTCGTTCGTCGTGGTTTGACGAAATGATCCCACCGTATGTGCATCCTCACATCGTCGCTGACATGAAGCGCACTGGACGTGATAAAGACTGGCCGTTTCTGACCGCCCTGGGTGTCAAAATGGTCGAAAGCGGTGATCCGCGAGGCTGGCTGCACATTTATGATGAGGATCGGATGGCTGACCTGCTGGCTCGCCATCCAGTGATTCCATTTGAGGCCATCCAGGCACGTCCCTCGCTTCAAATGCTGCTGGATCGCAGCTCCGGCCTTGGAGCAGTTCTCCGACTTGAGCGGGCATTCTGGCAGGAACTCTCCAAGCGGCGTGTTTTGGAATATGAGCACCTGCTTCGGCCTTATCTTGCTGCTGTCAGAAAAGCTTCGGCTGGGAAAAACTTGAGCCTTCAGGAGGATCATCAACTTCGTGTGGCCTGCGCAGAAGCTCATTTGCCACCCATGCCGCTCAATCCGGAGATTTTGGCGGGCATGATCGAGTCGGCCAAGACAGAGGCGCTGTTTGGCATGAACCCGGAGATGGCCTCCTGGCTGCCCAATGTGATTCCAAACTTCACTTTGCTCATTCCCGGGCTACAATCGCCGTCATGAACGCCGCCAGTACCGCCGAAGAAAAGCCCTCCATCTTTGAGGACTATCTCCGCCGCGCCTTCGGCGATGAGATCGCCCGCGTGAGCAAGCTGCCGTTGATGGAACGCTATCGCTATGTCGCGTGGATGATCGACAATGGCCGCAAACACGGCGTGAAGCATTTGCGGGAGCCGCGTGGGGTAACGGAATAGATTCGATTGGCAATCGAATCGGCTTGGGACGTTCGGCTTCGAGTGCCACTCGAAGCTACCTCTTCAAAAACAGCTCCGAGCACACCAACGCCTCGACAAGGTCTCTCAGGCGATAATCCTTCGCCTTGCTCACGGCGGCGATCTTCTTCAGCTCATCGCGATCACTGAAACTCATGCTGCGGCGCAGGCCATACGTCGCGAGCTTTTCGATGAAGGTGTGATTGAAGGCGTCGATGTCATGTGCGAGCAGCTTCTTGAACTCATCGGCATCTTTGTATTCGCGCCCATCAGGCAGTTTGCCTGTGGCAGTCACCTTTGGGTTCGCGCCGACGCCGTCGGTGACTTCCTCGGTGCGCCAGCGGCCGATGGCATCGTAGTTTTCGAAGGCGAGGCCGAGCGGGTCGATCTTCGCGTGGCACGCGGCGCAGCTCGCATCGTGGATGTGGGCTTCGAGCTTCTCGCGGAGCGTGGCTTTCGGAGTGGCGGGATTCGTGGCGATGGGATCGACGTTTGCAGGTGGTGGCGGTGGTGATTTGCCAAAGATGGACTCCATGACCCACACACCGCGATGCACGGGGCGATGGCGCACGCCGTCGGAGGTGAGGGAGAGGATGGCTGCCTGCGTGAGCAGTCCGCCACGATGACTGTCTGCAGGGAGGCTCACGCGGACGAATTCATCAGCGCCGCTGATCGCCGTCGGCAAGCCGTAAAACCACGCGAGCAAAGGATTCATCATGCTCCAGTCGGAGTTCAGGAATTCGCGCAACGTGAGGCCGCTCTTGAGCACTTCGCGGAAGAAGGTCTGCGTTTCGCGGATCATGCTGTTCTCCAGCGCCTTGTCGTAGTCGGGGTAGAGTTTCTTGTCGGGCTGGAACATGCCGACCTTGCGCAGCCGGAGCCACTGTGAGCTGAAGGCATCCGTGAAGCGCTCCGAGCGCTCGTCTTTCAGCATGCGCACGACTTGGCGCGAGAGTTCGGCTTTGTCGTGCAGCTTGCCTTGCTCGGCGAGCGCGAGGAGTTCCGTGTCCGGCATCGTGCTCCAGAGCAGGTAGGACAAGCGCGAGGCGATCTCCCAGTCGTTGAGCGTGTTGCGCTGGGCGTTCTCGTCACCTTCCGCGAGGAAGAGAAAGCTCTTCGAGTTCAAGATCGCCAGCATCCCGGCCTTCACCGCGTCGCGGAACTTTTCCTTCGCCTCGAGTTCGCTCTTCACAATGGTCATATAGCCATCGATCTCCTCGTCTGTGACTGGCCGACGAAACGCCCGCCGTGCCAGTGTGGCGAGACAGTCGCGCACCTGCTGCATGTTGCCCTCTTCGGTTGGCATGTAGTCGTCGCGGAGCTTCTTTTCCTCGTCCGCAATGATCGGTCCCTTCCACGCAATGGAATCCATGATCAGAAACGGATAGCGCGGCTGGCCCTGCTCATCCGTGAGCTTCATTTGCCACGGACTGCGACCGATCTTGGTGCTGATGAACGGCACGTCGCCATGGCGGCCTGAGCGTGGCAGGTTCGAGGGGCCGGGCACATCGTTATACACCTCGATGTTCGGCCTGCCCTTCGGCAAGTGCGTGCGAAAAGTCACGGTGATAGGCTTGTCTTCATCGGCGACGATGTCCTGCTCAAACAGCACGCGGTCCAGTTTCGACTCATACACCTTCAGCCTGGGCGCACGGCCTTTGGGCGGCTTCAAGCCGCTGAGCGTGTAGCTGATTTCATAGACGCCGGCCTCAGGCAGTGGGTCTTTGAGCAAGGAGTAACGGAAAATATCGCCCGGCCACATCTCGTAGCGCACCTTGTCCAGCAAGCCGAGTTCACGCAGCCGTTCGCGATGCCGCTCGCTCACTTGCTCCTCATAAAGCACAGGCTTCGAGCCACCAAAGGGCGGCGCGGGTTTTGCGTTCTTCGCGGGTGGATCAGGATAGGCCTCGTTCAAGACCGTCTCCGCCGCCGCGAGATATTTTTCGATGTTCGAGGGCGACAGCGTCAGCACCGAGCCGATGCGCTCAAATCCATGCCACTCCGGGTCTTCCAGCAATGCGCCGGGGTCCTTGGCATCGTATTCCACGCCGATGAGGTCGCGCATGGTGTTCACATATTCGTCACGCGTCAGCCGGTTGAAGGTCACCTTCGCCCGCGACGCCATGCGTGCCGATTCGCCCTCCCTCATCTTCGAGGCGATCCACTCCACCACTCGCGCACTTGCCTCCGCCGACGGCTTCACCTTCTCCTTCTTCGGCGGCATCTCGCCCGAGTTGATGCGCTCCATGATCTCCAGCCACTGCGGATTGTTCTCAAAGCCCACCTTGGGCGAGAGCGTGTCGAGGCGGAAGTCGCCCTTCTGCACATCGGCGTCATGGCACTTCAGGCAGTGCTGCTCAAAGTAGGTGCTCACTTGCGGGTCGAGCGCGGCATGGGAGGCGGACGTCCACAGGGACAAGGCGGAAAATGGCAGCAAAAAGCGACGGGCGGGCATGGATGGGTCAATCACATACGCACTGGACGGAGGTGGCTATCAGCCGTCCGCCCCGTGTTTTCGGGGGGCCGAAATAAAACTCACAAATTCCCCGCGCAGGAAAAAGCGGGTCGTCTATTCTGCCAAACTGATCTCCTCTTTTTATGGCCGACTCCTCTGATTCGTGGTGGGCACGTGCGTTGCGCGCGTTGTTTGGGCAATTTCATTACCAGCCGCCGGACTGGATGCGACGATTCGCCAAGGCCGCCGACCATCAGGTTCACACGCATCCGGGGCGCTATGCGTCCGCCATCGTGCTCGTGGGCGTGTTGAGTGTGGTGGTGCCTCAGGTACGGGATTATTATGAGGCGCATCGTCCTCGGCCACGACAATTGGTGCAGGTGCGCGAGGTGCATGGACGGCTCTCGATGCCGGGCCTCACAAAGGTGGTGAAGGACAAGGCGCAGGTGCAGCCGCTCACGCTGTCGTTTGATGCCTCGCTGGCCAAACTGGATGCGATTGGCAAAGCGGCGGCGGGAGTCACACTCTCACCGGCACATGAAGGCACCTGGAAGTGGAGCACCGACAAGCTGCTCGTCTTCACACCGACGAAAGACTGGCCTGCGGGCCAGGAGTTCACCGTCAAACTCGACGCTGCGCAGTTGCCAAAGGAGGTTACGCTGAAAGAGGCGACCTGGAAGGGCATGACGCCCGCACTGAGCATCATGCCGGGCGAGTCGGAGTTTCAAATTGATCCAACCGATCCATCGCTGCAAAACGTGGTGGTCGGCTACAAGTCCACGCATCCGCTCGACAAGAAGCAGTTTGAGCAAAGTATCACGCTGGAGGTTGTGGGCGGCTCGAAAATCTTCGACTGGAAGGGGCAGAAACCGGACATGCTGTTCACGGTCGTCGAAGGCAAGGACCAGCGTGAGTTCTGGCTGCGCACGGCACGTATTCAGGTGCCGGCGAAGGAGGATTTCGTGAAGGTGGCGCTGCGCAAGACGATCACGAGCACGCTCGGCGGTCGTGCGCTCGGTGACGATCTCACGGTGAAGGTGCGCGTGCCGGACATCGACAGCGGATTCAAGATCACCAACGCGAACACGGAGATTTTGAAGACGGAGGATGGTGAGCCGGAGCAGTTTCTCTTTCTCAACACGGAGGGCTATGCCACGACGGAAAATCTGCTCAAACACCTCGGCGTGTGGCAGGAGCCGGAGGAGTTCACGATCAAGGATGCGCGTGGTGAGTCCGTGTCTCCCGCAGTGAACGATGTGACGGAGGATGTGCTGCGGAAGTATGCGCCGGTGACGTTGAAGGCGGTGGAACTGGAGCTGAGCGACGATCATCCCGCGACGACGCGGCATGCGTTCAAGTTCATCACCGAGCAGCAGGGGCGGTTGTTCGTGCGCATCACGAAAGGTGTCGAGGCGCTGGGAGGTTTCCGACTTGGCGGTGAGTTCCGCAGTTTTGAAGCGACGCCGGAGTTCCCGAAGGAAGTGCAACTGCTCGGAAAAGGCGGCATCCTGGCGCTGAACGGCGAGCGCAAGCTGTCGCTGCAATCACGCGGCGTGCCGTTTCTGCGCGTGGGCATGGCCCGTGTGCCGGCGCGGCAGGTGAATCATCTCGTGGTGATGACCGAGGGCGATTTTGCCAGCCCGCAATTCACCATGGGCGACAATTTTGATGAATCGAACATCGCCCGTTTCCTGCGCCGCGTGCAGCCGGTGGCGATGAAGAACGAGTATCAGGCCTGCTACTCGACGCTCGACTTTGCCAGCGCCCTGCAAACGCCGGACAGCTCGGATGCGGATGCATCGCGCGGTTTGTTCTTCCTCACGGCGGAAGGCGTGGAGCCGGTGGAAGACTCGAAAAAGCGCACGGAAGGCGATGACGTGGAGGATGACTGGCGGGTGATGGACGAAGCGACGACGAAGCGCTTCGTACTGGTCACCGATCTCGGCCTGATGGTGAAGAAGAACGCCGACGGCTCACGCGATGTGTTTGTGCAGAGCATCAAATCGGGTGAACCCGTGAATGGTGCCACGATCACGGTGCTGGCGAAAAATGGTGAGTATTTGCTGCAACAACAGAGTGCCGACGGCCATGCGCTGCTGCCGGATGTCGGAAATTTTCAGCGTGAGAAGCGTCCCGTGGCGATCATCGCCACGCTGGGCAATGATTTGTCGTTCCTGCCATTCGAGCGGCCGGATCGCCTGCTGGATTTCTCACGCTTCGACATCGGTGGTGTGCTGGCGTCGGAGAAGGAGGCGCTGGAGGCGTTTCTGTTCACGGAACGCGGCGTGTATCGGCCTGGGGATGAAATTCATCTCGGTGCCGTGTTGAAACGGCGTGACTGGGCCCCCGGACTCGCGGGTCTGCCACTGGAGGTCGATTTGATCAATGCGAAGGACGAGGTGATCGACACGCAGAAGGTCGTGCTGGCCGAAGACGGCTTCATCGACGTGAAAATGAAGACCGATGAGAGCGATCCGACCGGGCGTTACATCGCACGGCTCTATCTGGTGAAGAAGGATGACGAGGAAAAGCGCACGCGGCTGGGGCAGACCGTGTTCAAGGTCGAAGACTTCCAGCCGGATCGCATGAAGCTCGAAGTGAAGCTCACCGGCGATGAACTCGCCGGCTGGTTGCAGCCGCGTGACATCAAGGCCGATGTGTCGCTGCAAACACTGTTCGGCTTCCCGGCGGCGAAGCGTGTGCTGAAGGCGAAGATGGAGCTGAGTCCGGGCGATTTCGCCTTCTCACAGTTTCCGGGGTTCATCTTCCACAACCGGCTGCCTGCCGCTGAGGAGGATGAAGAATCTGAAGCGGGTCAGAAGATCAATCTGGGAGAACAGATCACGGATGACGCGGGCGAGGCGCAGTTTGATCTCGCGCTGGAGCGTTTCGACAAGAGCTGCTTCCAGGTGAGTTTGCTGGTCGAAGGCTTTGAAGCGGATGGCGGACGCAGCGTGCGTGGCGGGAAGAATTTTCTCGTCGCTGCGCTGCCGTATGTCATCGGCTACAAGCCTGATGTGAAGCTGGACTATCTGGGCAAGGACACGGTGGCGAACGTGCGCTTCATCGCCGCAGGGCCGGATTTGAAGGCATTGGCGCCGCCGGATTTGCTGGCGCGCATCATTCAGATCAAGCACGTCTCGGTGCTGACGAAGCAGGAGAGCGGCAGCTATGCGTATGTGTCCACACAGCGTGAGTCGATGGTGTCGGAGGCGCGTTTTGCGCTGCCAGTGGAAGGCGCGAACTACACGCTGCCCACGAATGCCGCTGGTGAGTTCCGACTTGAACTGCGTGATGCGGAGAACAACGTCGTGTGCGCCACGCCGTTCACGATTGTGGGCAAGGGCGATCTCGAACGCAGCATGGAACGTGATGCGGAACTGGAGATCAAACTCGCACGCGGCACCTGGAACAGCGGTGAATCGCTCGAAGCAAGCCTGAGCGCGACTTACACCGGTGCGGGCCTCATCACCGTCGAACGCGAACGCGTTTTGGGCTGGCAGTGGTTTAAGGCGGGCACCACGGCGAGCGTGCAGCACATCACGGTGCCGAACGACATCGAAGGATCGGCCTATGTGAATGCGTCGTTTGTGCGTGCGCTCGACTCGAAAGAGATTTTCACGTCGCCGCTGAGCTACGCGGTGGAGCATTTCGTGGCAAATCCCGACAAACGCCGCATCGAGGTGAAGATCGACGCGCCGGAGAAAGTGAAGCCGGGTGAGGTGATGAAGATCGGCTTCCAGGCCGCGAAACCGTGCCGGATCGTCGTCTATGCGGTCGATGCGGGCATTCACCAGATCACTGACTACAAGCTGCCTGATGCACTGGAGCATCTGAATCGCAAACGGGCGCTCGAAGTCGAGACAGAACAGCTCATGGACCTGATTCTGCCCGAATTTTCACTCATCGCGCAGCACAAGGCTTTCGGCGGTGATGCGGACAAGCCGCTGCGGCTCAATTTGAACCCGTTCAAGCGCCGCAAGGAGCCGCCGGTGGTGTTCTGGTCCGGTTTGATCGCCGCAGGCCCCGAACGTCGTGAAGTCAGCTACACGGTGCCGGATTACTTTGCCGGCAAACTCAACGTCATGGCCGTCACCGTCGCCGAAGATGGTGTAGGCCGTGCCGAAACGAGCAGCATCGTGCGCGGACCGCTGGTGCTGACGCCGAACGTGCCGTTCTTTGCCGCACCGGGCGATGAATTCACCGCCTCGCTTACTGTGGCGAACAATCTCGAAGGCGCGGACGCGAATTCACCGATCAGCATTGTGGCGCAGGTCACGCCGCATCTGGAGGTGATCGAATCGCCGCAGGGAGCGATCAATGTGGCCACCGGCAAGGAGGACACGGTGCGTTTCCGTGTGCGGGTGAAGGAGGAACTTGGCAGCGCGGAGATCACGTTCAAAGCCGAAGCGGCTGGGCAGGTGGTGCTGCGACGTGCCACGCTCAGCGTGCGACCGGCTGCGCCCTTCCTCACGCATGTGCAGAGCGGTTACTTCCGCGAGAACACGCATGAAGTGAAGGTCACGCGTGAGATGTTCCCGCAGTATCGCAAGCTCCAGGCCACCGGATCAGCGCTGCCACTCGGTCTGACACGCGGACTGGAGTCATATCTGCATGAGTATCCGTATGGCTGCTCCGAGCAGATCACGAGCCGGGCGATGTCACGCCTGCTGCTCGCTAAGGAAGTGGACTTCGGTTTTGATGCGGCGGATTCGGCGCAGCAGCTTGATGTGGCGTTCAGTTTGCTGCGCAGCCGTCAGCACTCGAACGGTGGCTTCGGCTACTGGGATTCGGACGCGAATGCGGGCGTGGATTATCTCTCGGTCTATGTGACGCGCTTCCTCACCGAGGCGCGTGATGCGGGACATGCGGTGCCGTCGGCATTGCTCGAAGGCGCACGCAAACGCATGCAGCAGATCGCACGCAGCACGGTGAGCGGACTTGATGAGGCTTCGATCCAGGCGGCGGCGATTTACCTGCTCACGCGGCATGGTGAGAACACGTCCACGTTTGTGTTGAACCTGCGTGATCATCTGCGGCAGAAGCATCAGGAGGCGTGGCGCACGCATGTGGTGTCGGCGTATCTGGCGGGCACCTATGCGCTGCTGCAACAGAAGAAGGAAGCGACGGTGTTGATGCAGGATTACTGGGCGGCGGTGCGGAAAGGCAAGGCGGTGGATGGCTGGCGTGGCTGGTATTATCTCGATCCGCAGGTGAGCCAGGCGGAGGGCTTTGCGGTGGTGTGCAAACACTTCCCGGAACTGGCCGGGAACTTTGGCTATGACGATCTCGCGGTGATCACGGAGCCGCTGGCGCGCAATCGCTTCAACACAATCAGCGCCGCCACGACGATCCTGGCGTTGAAGGCGTATTCGGATCTGGCGAAGCAGTCGGGTGTGCGCGTGTCGTTGAGCGAACTGTCGCGTCAGGGCGGTGTGCCGAGCATTTTGGTGCCGGAGACGACAGGTTTGATCAAGAGCGACTTCAGCGCACAAGCAGGAGGCTTGCGCTTTGGTCTCGCACAGGGCGGTGGTCGCGATCTGGGCGCGTTTTATCAGGTGACGGAGGCCGGTTTTGACAAAGGCGTGCTGACACAACGCATCGCCGACGGTCTGGAGGTCTTCCGCGAAATTTTGGGCGCCGATGGCAATGCGGTGGCGAAACTGAAGGTCGGCGAAGGGGCGTTGGTGCGCTTGACCGTGCGCAATGTTTCGCCGGATGCGTTGAACAACATCGCCGTGCTCGATTTGATGCCCGGCAGCTTCGAACTGGAGCCGAACGGCCTCAAACCCGGCCGTGGCACGATGCCGGGCGCGGATTACGTCGATGTGCGCGAGGATCGAAACGTGTTCTTCTGCGGTCTGGGCAAGGGCGAGGTGAAAACCTTCGCCTATCGCATCAAACCGATCGCTGCGGGCAGTTATGTGATTCCGCCGGTGTTTGCGGAGAGCATGTATGACCGCGGCATCAAGGGGCGTGATGGCGGTGGCAAGGTGAGCGTTGAGTAAAACGTCATGCACGAGCAGCAACAGCGGTCTGATTCCGGCCCCTCACCCGACCTCTCCCCGAAGTTGATCGTGGAGCAGCCGAGTCAGGGGCGGGGAGAGGGGGATCGTTTTGAGGCACTTGGAAATGCTGGCAGTTGTAAAAGCGGCTCCCCTCTCCCCGCCGAGCGTGGCGATGGTTGGTCGGTTGCCTTCGGGGAGAGGTCGGGTGAGGGGAATGGCAGAAGATGGCGACGGAGCAGGCGTTTGGCGTGCTGGATAGGTGGATTGTTGCTGGCTGCGGCTTTGATCTGGCTGCTGTTGCCGAGGCCGGAGCTGTATCCGTCGGAGTTTCGTTTTTCGCGGACGCTGGAAGATCGCAACGGGCGGCTGCTGCATCTGGCGCTGACGCCGGATGGGAAGTATAGCCGCTTCACGCCGCGGCAGGAGATCAGTCCGGCCTTGATCGAGGCGACGCTGACGTTGGAGGACCGGCATTTTCATGAGCATCCGGGGGTGAATCCGCTTTCGTTGCTGCGTGCGGCATGGGGAGTCGTTTCGGGTTCGGCTAAAGGCGGAGGATCGACGATCACGATGCAGTTGGCGCGATTGCGCTACGGTTTGCACACGCGCACGCCGTGGGGAAAGGCTTGGCAGATGTTTCGCGCGGTGCAGATGGAGCGCCATCACACGAAGGACGAAATTTTGGAGGCTTACCTGAATCAAGCGCCCTACGGCGGCAATGTGGAGGGTGTGGGCGCGGCGAGTTTGCTGTGGTGCGGTAAACCCGCGCGTGAACTGACGATGCGCGAGGCAGTGGCGCTGTCCGTGCTGCCGCAAAGTCCGACGACACGGCGTCCGCGTGCGAGCGGTGAGAATGCGAGTCTAGCGACAGCGCAGCATCGACTGTGGGAGCGTTTGCGCGAGGAACGAGGCTTCCCTGCCGATCCGCTCGACGCGGCGTTTACGCTGCGGCAGTTGCAGCCGGTGCCGCGTGAGGCACCGCATCTGGCCCGGCGGTTGTTTGCGGAGAAAGCGGCGGATGATCGCATCAGTTCCGGCGTGCCGGTGCGCTGCACCTTGAACGCGGAGCGTCAGCGCGGCGTGGAGCAGGCAGTGAATGATTATGTGGCGCGCAAGCGTGAGGTGGGCATCACGAATGCGTGTGCGTTGCTGGTGCATGCGCCGACACGCGAGGTGCTGGCCTATGTGGGGTCGGGCCGCTTTCTGGACAGCACGATTCAAGGCCAGGTGGACGGCGTGATGGCGCGGCGCTCGCCCGGATCGGCATTGAAGCCGTTTATTTATGCGCTGGCGATGCAGGAAGGGCTGATTCATCCGCACACGTTGCTGCGGGATGGACGCATGGCCTTTGGCAGCTACAACCCGGAGAATTTTGATCGCCATTTTGCGGGGCCAATTTCAGCGCAGGACGCGCTATATCACAGCCGCAACATTCCAGCGGTGACGTTGGCGCAACGACTCGCTGCACCGGGCTTGTATGGCTTTCTCAAAGATGCCAGTGTGGCGTTGCCTCGGCCTGCGGAGTTTTATGGACTGGCGCTGCCGCTCGGCGGTGGCGAGGTGTCGATGGAGGAGCTGGCGGAATTGTATGCACTGCTGGCGAATGATGGCTGCACGCGGCGGGTGCAGTATTTCAAAGATGGAGCGGCGATGACTGCGAAGTCATTGCTGACGACGGAGGCACGCTATCTGACGCGGGAGATGCTGCGCACGCGTGAAGGTGAACCGGCGCTGGATGATCCCGCAGTGACATGGAAGACGGGCACGTCGCATGGCTTTCGCGATGCCTGGGCGGCGGGCATTCGTGGCGACTATGTGCTGGTGGTGTGGATCGGAAACTTCAATGGCAAGGCGAATCCGGCGTTCATCGCGCGTGAGTGCGCCGCGCCGCTGTTGTTCGAGACGTTTCGACATCTGCGGCTGCCGATGAAGCGTGAGACGCCGCCTGCGGGCATCGAGCAGGTGGAGTTGTGCGCGGTGTCGGGCCAACTGCCGACGCCGCACTGCCAGCATCGCGTGCCGGGCGGCTTTATTCCCGGTGTGTCGCCGATCACGCCGTGTGACATTCATCGCGAGGTGCTGGTGGATGCGGCGACCGGGCTGCGAGTGGCGCGTGATGATGGAAAGCGCGATTTGAAGCGCGAAGTGTATGAATTCTGGCCGCCGGATCTGCTGGAGATGTTCAAACTGGCCGGTGTGCCGCGCAAAACGCCGCCGCCGCTGGAGCCGAGCGCGGAGGCGCTGGTTTCTGCTGATGCTGCAGCCGTGCCGAAGATTGTGTCGCCGCGTGCGGCCTTGATTTACACGTTGCAAGCCTCGGATGCGAAGCGGCAGGCGATTCCGCTGCGTGCGGACACGGCTCCGGGGGTAAATCGCGTGTTCTGGTTTGCCGGATCACGCTTTCTTGGTGCCAGCGATCCAGCAACGCCAGTGATGTGGGCTGCCTCCGCTGGCAAGTGGCGGGTTCATGTGCTGGATGATCACGGACGCAGCGCTGCGGTGGAGGTGCGCGTGGAGATGGTGCCGTAAGAGCGCGGAGAGGGTGGGATTCGAACCCACGGTGAGAATTACCCCACGCCAGTTTTCAAGACTGGAGCCATAAACCACTCGACCACCTCTCCTGGTGCCGCGTTGCGGAGCGGCGATAGTACGCAACAGGCGGCGGCATGCCAAGTGGAAGTTTGCGCAGGATGATGCAAGTCGGGATTGATCAATAACGCGGTGGCATTCATGATCGGCGCGCATGATTCACGCGACCGCCCTGATTGACCCAAGAGCCCAAATTGACCCTTCGGCCGAAATTGGCCCGTATGTGGTGATCGACGGGGCGGCTGAGGTCGGTGCGGGATGCAAGATCGAGGCGCATGCGCAGCTCGTGGGGCATGTGGTGGTGGGGGAGGGGACGTGGATCGGGCGTGGGGCGGTGATCGGTGGAGAGCCGCAGGATTTGGGCTTTGATCCCGCCACGGTCAGCAGTGTGGTTTTGGGCAAAAAGAATGTGATTCGCGAGCATGTGACGATCCACCGCGGCAGCAAGCCTGGCGGGGTGACGCGGATCGGGAATGAGAATTTCCTGATGGCGACCAGTCACCTGGCACATGACGTGGTCCTGGGAGACAAGAACATTCTGGCGAACGGTGTTTTGCTGGCCGGACACATTCATGTGGGGAGCCACACATTCCTCGGCGGCGGGGCGGTATTTCACCAGTTTCTGCGCATCGGGGATTACTGCGTGGTGCAGGGGAATGGGGCGTTCAGCAAGGACATCCCACATTACTGCTGCGGGGCGAGGCGCCTGAACCGGATCACGGGGATGAATGTAGTCGGGCTGCGGCGTCAGGGGTTCACGGCAGAGGACCGGGGGGCGATCAAAGACATGTTCCAGCTTTTGTTCTGTTCTGGCATGAACCTGAAGCAGGCAGCGGAACAGGCGGCGGCGCAGGAATGGCCGGAAAAGGCCCGGCGGCTGCTGGAGTTCGTGCAGGCACCAAGTAAAAAAGGCATTTGTCCGGTCCGTCCTAGTCGTGAAGATGACTGAACTATTTGGGATGAAAAAAGTCCGGCTTTTTCTTGTCACCGGGACGCCAGTGGCCTATTGAAACAGCCAACATTACCTGCTTTCGCGGGCCGATGTCCTCCCGTGCTATGAACTTTCCTAGATTTTGCGTGACGGTCTTTGTTTGCGTCTTGGCGGCAGCCGGGATAGCGAACGGACAATCCCTCCTCGACAGCCTCACGACCGATCTGAACATCCGAGGCTTGGCGACCACGATGGACCCTGAAACAGGGGTCGTCACGGTCACGGGGGATGTGCATATCTTGTATGGCGATGTCGAAATGCGCAGCGGCAGCGCGCAGTACAACCAGACGACTGGCGAGGTCGTCGCACGCGATGGCGTGACGATTTGGAAGGCAGGCACGATTTATCGTGGCGATTCGATCACTTATAATTCGATCACCGGGGAGATGTCGGGGCATAATGTGATTTCTGGCATGCCGGCGGGCTCGTCGGGGATGAGCGCTTCAGGCACATCATCGGGAACGCCCAAGTCTGCGGGGATGGTTTTCTTTAAAGCTGAAGATTTCCACTCGGAGAGCAAATTAGCAAACCGGATTGATGCTACGGGCGTCTCCTTCACATCGCATGATGTGCAGAATCCAAATTTCCGTATGGGGTCCAAGGAACTGACGGTTTACCCGGGGGACAAGGCCGTGTTGCGCGATGTTAAGCTGTATGCGGGTGATACACCTTTCTTCTGGTTGCCGAAGGTCACCAAATCATTGAATGATGATTCAGGTTATCGTTTCAGCCCCGGTTATCAGAGCCGCTGGGGGGCTTTTTTGCTGACGCAATACGCAGTTCAGCACGGGGACCATACTTTTGCGAAGTACAAATTCGATCTGCGCAGCAAGCGCGGCGTGGGCGGTGGCGTGGACTTCATCTCCATGCGCCACCGGGGCAACATGCAAAACTTTGGCGTTTTGAAGCTCTATGCGGTCAGCGACAACGCCGTGTCAACGAACTTGGCGGGCAGCACGCGCTTTCCGGTGAACCAGACCCGATATCGGGCCAATTTCCAACATCGCATCTACCTCCCCGGCCCGGATGTTAGCACTTGGTACTTGGATTTTGACCTCAACAAGATCAGCGACATCCATTTTTACGAGGACTTCTTTTTCAACGACTTCCGCACGGACCGCGAGCCTGATAACCTGGTGTCCCTCATTCACACCAATGATGCCTACGTCGCCACCCTGATGGCCAAGTTCAAGATGAATGACTTTTACCGCACGACGACGCGTCTGCCGGAGTTGTCATTCGATTTTGTGCGCAGGCCCTTGTTTGGTTCGGGTATTTTTCACCAAGGCACAATCACTGCCGGTGTTTACAACGAAGTTGTGGGCAGGCAGGAGCAGGATGAACTGCTGCGGTTGCAGATACTGGGGGCGGGCGGCTTGGGGGTCGTGCTGGCGGATCCACTGGGAACCGCTCCGGCCTCCTATCTGAGCTTGGTCGGGCGACCAAGGAATTCGGCATTAACCGGGACTGATGTCGCGCAAGGGCTTGGAGTCATCGGCAGCAGGCTGCAGGAGCCGGATTTTACCCGTTTCCACACCTATCACGAGCTGCTGTATCCAAAGACGTATCTGGGTTGGCTGAATGTGACGCCGCGAATTGGCTTCGGCATGACCAGCTATGGCAGCATTGACGGCAGCACCACCGGGTTGACGAGCTTTACGCGTGGCATCCTTCACCTGGGGCTGGATGTTTCCTTCAAGCTCACCAAAACCTGGAGTGATACGCAGGTGCCATCATTCGGGATCAACGGCATCCGCCATGTCTTTCAGCCCTACTTGAACTATTCCTATCTGGACGCCACCCAAAATGCCGGACTGCCGGCCATCGACAGGCTCTCGCCCACCACGCGGCCTCGTTCCATCGATGTCCTCACGTTCACCGCCGTGGACAGCCTGCGCTCATGGAACGTGGCGCGGCTTGGTTTCCGCAATCTGTTGCAGACCAAGCGTGATTACACCACCAGCAACGGCAACGGCAACGGCAGTTTCCTTGGCACGCTGGAGGGTGGTGACAGTCAGACTTACACTTGGGCGGGCATGAACACCTATGTGGACGTGTTTGGCAAAGATCCCGAGTTCACACGCAGCCTTTCCAACCTGTACAATGAGGTGTTCTGGCGTCCGGTGCCGTGGATCACTTTGAAGTCAGACCTGCAACTGCCCATCGGCAGCGGGGTCGGCAGCTTTACCGAAGCCAACAACGGCATCATCTGGCTGCCGACTCGAAACACCTCCTTTGAGGTCGGGCACCAGCACATTTCCGACCATCCCTTCTTTCAGGACAGCAGCCTGCTTTACACCCGCGTTTATGCACGCCTGACAGACAACTACGGCTTCAACATGAACCACATCTATGAGGGGAGTGACGGCACGCTACAGTTCCAGAGCTATAGTCTTTCACGTGACCTCAGCAGTTGGGTGGCTTCCATCGGCGTGATGGCACGTGACAACCAAGGCGGGGCTGCCGATTTTGGCATCCTGCTTTCCTTCACACTCAAAGACTTCCCGCAGCTCAACTTCGACCTCGATGTCGATCCGAACCCCACCGGTCGCGGCGGCAAGCAGTAGCGGCGGTTGGGATGCACGCCTGCTCGTAAAAATTTCAATATTACCGCATGTGCGGGTGTGCGGGATCTTTCGAAGTCCGCAACCCTGCTGTGGAAGGCATCACATGCCGCCGCTTTTGGCGAGGAAATTGAGCGCCAAGGTGGCGACGGCGAGGATGAAAACTAACCAGGCAAGAGGCATGACGTGAGGGGGATTGAAGTCGAAGTTTTTTTGGGCAGACGTATAGCTCAAGGAATCGGCAGCAGGGTGTCTTTGAACTTGTTGGTCCAGACACCGGTCACGATATTTTTGCTTTCCCAATCCTGCTTGTTGGCGGTTGGCACCATGATGGGAGATTCGCCGGTCGGATCAGATTTGACCGCATCCGCGCCAAACATCTGCACCACCATCAGAATAGCCGAGAGCACGAAGCAGATTACCGAAAGCGGCACCAAACCGGCCTCAGGATCTTTTTCCTCATAGAACTGTTCTGCGTCAGCTGCGGCGCTGCGTTTCACAGGAGCGCTCGGCGGTGCCGAGATGGACGGGCGCTGCATGGCCTGCGTAGGCTGCAGTTTTACCGTGGCTTTGGGCAGCGGTGCTGTCGGTCCGCCGACCATGGGGCCGGTGCCTGCTCCAGGCGGGCGTGGTCCCCCGGCTGTGGGTTTTTGCAGTGCAACGGTGGGGGCGCCGGTTTCGGTGCGCGGGGGCGGTGCCGCTGGATTTTGACTGAGAGGGCGGGTGGCAGCGGGCAGGCCAGCCATGGGGGGAGGGGCGGGTCTCGATGCCGTAGGTGCTCCGGGTGGTTTCGGAGCCGTGGGCGGAGCGATCGGCCGGGCCGGGGGAGGCATCGAGCCGGAGGGCGCTGGAGCCGTCGGCGGGGGCGATGAAGCCACGGGAACGGCGGAGGTGGTCTTCTTCGACGGCGGCGACATCGGCGGCGCAGGCAGCTTCACCGGCGTGGTGCTCGACTTGGGCGCGGGCGGTGGCAACGGTGCCGAGGGCAGTTGAATCGGAGCCGTGGCCTTTTTGGCCATCATCGGCACCACGGAAGTGGTGTTCAAGGACGCCGGAATTCCTCCCGTGGCCGGTGAAATAGGTGACGTGGACTCGCGTGGCTGGGTGACCCCCGCCCCAGGGCGGCCACGCAGGGTGATGCGCACGGTTTCTTTCTTCAGCGGGACTGCGGCGGTCTTGGGCGTCGAGCTGGGTGGCGTATTATCGGGGTCGCTCATGGTTTAAAGGATACGGAAAGTGGGAAAGAAACAGATTCGGATAATTCCGGCCACATTTAGCGAAATTTGCCCCCATGCGTCAATCCCTTTCTCCTCATGTCTTGCAATTGTCCGCCCGGCGATCATTAATCAGCCCCTCAGGCGGTGGCAACCACTCCGCCAGTCCTTCCTCGCATGAACATTCTTGTCACTGGCGGAGCCGGTTTCATCGGCTCCCACACCGTCGAACGCCTGCTGCGCGATGACGCGGGGCAGATCACCATCCTCGACAGCCTCAACGACTACTACAATCCGGCGCTCAAACGCGAAAACCTCCGCGCCCTCGGCCCCAAGGTGAAATTCAGCCTGGGCGACATCACCGACCCTCTGTTTGTGGCCGAAACCTTCGACGAGGGCCGTTTTGATGCCGTCATCCACCTTGCCGCCCGTGCCGGCGTGCGCCCGTCCATCGAGCAGCCCGAGCTTTATATCGACACGAACATCAAAGGCACCTTCAATCTCCTCGAAGCCGCCCGTCGCACCGGCGTGAAGCACTTTGTCTGCGCCAGCAGTTCCTCCGTCTATGGCGTGAACAAAAAGGTGCCCTTTGCCGAGACCGACCCCATCCTCCAGACCATCAGCCCCTATGCCATGACCAAGATGGCCGGCGAGCAGATGTGCTCGAACTACAGCCACCTCTACGGCATCAAGACCGTCAACCTGCGCTTCTTCACCGTCTATGGTCCGCGCCAGCGCCCCGACCTGGCCATTTCCAAGTTCACCCGCCTCATCGAAGACGGCAAACCCATCGACAAATTCGGCGATGGCACCACCCGGCGTGACTACACCTTCATCAACGACATCGTCGATGGCATCATCGGCTCTCTGAACTACCGCACCGGTCCGATCTGCGAGATTTTCAATCTCGGCGGCTCGCAGAACGTCTCGCTCAACGATCTGATCACCACCATCGAGCAGGCGCTCGGCAAAACAGCCACCATCAACCAGCTCCCCGACCAGCCCGGCGACGTGCCCATCACCTCCGCCGATGTCAGCAAGGCGAACGCGTTGATTGGCTTCAAGCCGACCACCACCATCGCCCAAGGCGTCCCCAAATATGTCGAATGGTTCCGCGACATGCGCTCACGCGGCATTGCGGTGAACTGAAATCAGAAATGCGGCGCTGACACCGTGCCGTCCTCGATCTCCTGGCGCTTCTTGCGCACGATGCCGTCGGCGATCTCCAGCACCATCTCCTCCAGCAGCAGCCGCAGATGGCTGCCGGGGCGGTAATCGGCGGGCGCGATGTGTTTCACGCGGTCGGCCAGGCCGTTGAGCTGGTAGCATTTGCGGAAGCTGCTGCGGTTCGTCTCGTCGGGATTGTAAACCGCCACCGCATGACCGCCGTAGCGCTTCATCAGCGTGAAGCACGGCACGTCCGTGGGGCCGTCGCCGACATAGATCATGTGCTGGAAGGGAATGGGCCGCAATTCCGGTGCCATATGATCATTCACATCCTCGTGCGGCTCCAGCATGCCTTTGTTGATGCGAAAAATGTACTGCGTTTTCGTCGTGTGGCTGATCACGCGCTTGGGGAAGGTGATACGGCCGTTTTTGTCCTCGCCGAACTCGCAGCCGAAGATGCGCTTCACGAACGGCGCCAGCGCCGAGCCGTCCAGCAGCGCCTTCAAGCCGCTGGAGATGATGTAGTGCTCGACTTTCACGCCCAGCAGCCGGTGCTGGTCGTTGAGCACGGCATTCAGCTCGCCGAACAGCTCAGGCACCCCTTTGTAAAAGCGCAGTTTCTCACCCAGCTTCCGCAAGTCCTCATTGGTGGGCCGGTCCATGTCCAGGTAGTCCAGCATGCACTTCAGGTAGGCCAGTTCGCCGTCGTAGCCCTCCGTATCGACGAGTTCACGGCTGCGCTTCCAGAACTGCCCGGGATTGATCCCGAAGTGCGGGAACAGCGTCTCATCCTGCATGTAAGTGGGGCTGAGCGTCTGGTCGTAATCGTAGATGATGCCGATGGTGGTCTGTTGGGAAGCCATGGTGGGAGTTTGCGATGGTTGGCGGTGGTTGGCAATCGTTTGCCGTTGTTTGGAACAATCGCCAACCACGGCAAACCATTGCCAACAATTGCAAACCTCAGACCAGCGCCTTCAACGCGCCAGAGAGTGTCAGATGCGCGAAACCGTAGCCCATCTCCGTCGCAACGCGAGGAATCACTCGCTGTCCGCCCAGCAGCATCTCCTCCGCCATGCCGCGCAGCAGGAGTTTCAGCGCAAACGCTGGCGCATGGAAAAACGCCGGGCGTTTCAGCACCGCAGCCAGTTGTTGCGTGAACTCCGCGTTCGTCACTGCCTCGGGCGCACACAAATTCACCGGTCCACGCACGGATTCGGTCTCAATCGACTTCAGGATGAGGCCCACCGCATCGTCGATGTGAATCCAGGCCATTCCCTGCGTTCCAGCTCCCAACCTGCCACCAAGTCCGAGACCAAACACACGCTTCAACAGCGGAAACGCCCCGCCATCGGTGCCAAGCACCATGCCGGTGCGCAGCAGGATCACCCGCATTCCGAGTGATTCCGCACGCAGCGCCGCTTTCTCCCAGCCCGCGCACACATCGGCCAGAAAACCCTCGCCACGCGGAGCACTCTCATCCACCAGCTCCGTTCCGCTGTTGCCGTAGAATCCCGCTCCTGACGCGCAAACCAGCGCCTTGGGCCGGTTCTCCGGCTTCCATTTTGCCAGATGCGCCACCAGCGCCTCGGTGAAGTCCACGCGGCTTTTCCAGATGCGGTCACGCTTTTCATGTGTCCAAAATCCCAAGAGCGATTCACCCGAAAGATGCACCAGCGCATCGAGTTTCGTCTCAGGCAGCGCATGCGGTGCTTCTTTAGGCTGAGTCAAACCCGATCCCAGCCTGCGTGAATACGCGACCACTTCATGCCCTTGCTTCCGAGCAGAAGCTGAGAGGTGCCTGCCGATGAAGCCCGTCGCTCCTGTGATGCCGATGCGCATGAGAACTTTAGTGAGTAGTGGGAACCAGCACTTCATTGCGCCGCATGAATCCCGGCGTCCATGGCGGATCATAGTAGGCGCTGAAGGGGGCACCGGCTTCCATGAGCTGGTTCTGCTTCATCCACACCCGCAGCTTTTCCATGGACTGGGGCTCGCTGTCCTTCGTGCGGCTGCCGCTGAAGCGCAGCACGGCCACGCGCTGTGCCTTCATCGTGTCCACAATGACCTGGGCAGAGGCCGGAGCGGGTGTGGCGGCCTGGTGCTTCTCTGGCACCACAAAAGCCATTTTCCCATCCACCATGAAGACCGGCGTCGTCATGGCGATCTTTTCTTTCGCCACGTTCCCGCCGTCGATGTAGCGGAAGAGGCGCATGAAGCTCGAATTGTCCGCATCCCGAGCCGTGGTGGCGATTTTTAGCTCGGGATACTCGCGAATTTCGAAGTCTCCGTCTGTGCGGATGACTTTGTAAGGTGCCGTTTCGTAACCCGAACGCGATGTGACGCACGCAGTGATGCCGAGTGCAGCTCCGATGGTGACGAGGACCCAAGTGAACCATTTTTTCATGCTGGGGATACGCTTTGAGCGGGATTCGGGCTGTCAGGAAATGTCGGCAAGGCTGCCATGGGTTGTTGTTTGCAGGTGGAGGCTCGCGGCAGCGTCCTGGAGTGCGGCGGCCCTCCGTCGCTTTCGAACGTCCCCAGGCTCACGGAAAGCTCCAGAGGGCTGGAGCACTCCAAGACGCTGCCGCGCTCATTTCATGTTACAATGCGTGGTAGCATTCGGCATGCCGTCTTGTTTTCCCCGAACTCAGGAGTACCGCACTTTGTGATCAAGG
>NZ_JBJXFV010000044.1:0-3307 GCF_046154365.1 Prosthecobacter sp. | reverse complement strand
CCATGTGGCGCATGAGCTGATCAATCCGGTCTTTGGTGGTGTGGGAACGCATGCGCGAATGCTACGGCAGCACCTCTTTCCACCAAGCGCTTTCTCAATGATTGTAGAGGAACTCCTTCGTATTCAGCAGCGCCCAGAGCAGGTCTTCGTAGCCGTTGCGTTTCGCACGCTGAGAATCGAGCGGCTTGCCGGTGGCGTCGTTGCGAGGTTTCAGCAGGTGTGTTTCAGCGATGCGGATTTCGTCGGCGGCAGGTTCGCGGGAGAAGGCGGCGAGGTAGAGTTCGCGGATGCGTTTGGGCTCGGGCATCTCGGCCTTGGTGAGCATTTCGGCGCGGCCACCGCTGGCGGTGAGCTTGGCCTTCACGTCGGCGGCATTCATGAGGTGCAGGCTCTGCGCGAGGCTGGCGGATGAGACGCGCTCGCATTCGCACACGCTTGTGTTGTCGGGGCGGCCAAAGACTTTGAGGAACGGCGAGGCGCGGGTGTAGCTGTTGTCAGGCAGAGAGATGGCCCGAGTTCCAGCCGGAAGGTCGGCGAAGTCCGTCTTGGAGCCGGTGACCATGTCGATGCTGTCGAGCAGCACCTCGGCGGTCATGCGTTTCGGGTAGAAGTGGGAGAAGGCCTGGCGATCCACCGCATTGTGCTCGTTAGGCGTCGAGCTGAGTTGGTAGGTGTGGCTCTGCGTGATGGTGCGAACGAGCGATTTCAAATCGTAGCCGCTGTCAGTGAAGCTCTTGGCCAGCGCCTCGAATAAATCAGGATTCGTCGGCGGATTCGTGTCGCGCAGATCGTCTTCGGGCTCCACGAGGCCGCGTTTGAAGAAGTGTTTCCAGTAGCGGTTCACGAGCGACTTGGCGAAGAAGGGATTGTCTTTCTTGCTCATCCAATCGACCAGCGCGAGACGCGGATCGTCGTCGGGCGCGATTTCCATTTCAGGCTCGCCAAGACCGGCTGGCTTCAGCATGACGCGTGTCTTGCGATGCTCGGTCTGCGCCACACCGCGCTTGTGGAAAATGAGGTCTTCACCGGCGATGGCAGTCGGTTTGCGACCGATCTGGCTGAAGAACGCGGCGAGGTGATAATACTCCCCCTGCGTCCAGCGCTCGAAGGGATGATGATGGCACTGCGCACACTGCATGCGCACGCCGAGGAAGAGCTGCGCCACGTCTTCGAGTTGCACATTCGGCTCCTTGACTCGCTTGTACCAGGCCACAGGAGGATTGGAAACGATGGTGCCAGTCGAAGCGAGGATCTGGCGAACGATTTGGTCATACTTCGTGTTCGCGAGCAGGCTGTCGCGCATCCAGGCATGGAAGGCGAAGTTCGCGGTGATGTCGGCTGCCTCAGTGCGCTGGTTTTTGAGCAGCGAGGTCCATTTGTTCGCGAAGTAGTCGGCGTAATCGGGCGAAGTGAGCAGTGCCTCGATGGCGCGGTCGCGTTTGTCGAGCTCCTGGCTCGCGAGGAAGGCTTTGGTTTCCTCCGAGGTCGGCAGCCGACCGGCGATGTCGAGCGAGATGCGGCGCAGGAAGCTGGAGTCATCGCAAATCGGCGATGGCGGCACGCCGATCTGCTTCAAGTTCGCGAAGACATGCTGGTCGATGAAATTCTTCACCGGCGGCAACGAATCAACCGGAGCGCCCAGCGGCACCGACACGCTGCAAACCGAAACCTTGCCGCCAAAGCGCACCATCACGGCAACGTTGCCCGGAATATCGAGCGTCTTCACAAGACCTAGTTCGCTCGCTTCGGCCATGGCGCGGTCATTGGCTTCAAAAAGCGCCAGCTTCGTCACATCGCGGCTGCTGCCATCGGAGTAGCGTGCCGTGACCTTGAGCTGCTGCGTGGTCTTGACCTTCAAAGTCGCACAAGCTGGCTCCACGACGATGTCATTGAGAGTTGGCTCATTTTTCTGTGCATACGGCATCCCTTCGGCGATCCAGCGCACGACTGTCTTATATTCCTCCGAACCTGGCTCCAGCTTCTTTCCACCCGTGTGCGGCACGAGGGCGGCACCCTTGGTGATGAGCAGGCTTTCCTCCGGTGCAGGCGGAAACACGCGGCGACCTTTGCCCTGCTTCACGATGGCCTCATAATCTTCTTCCGGCTCAAAACCGAGCACGCTGAGACGAAACCCGCGCTGACCCGTGATCGCCTTGGCATGGCACACGCCTGCATTACATCCCGCCTTCGTCAGGATGGGTTGCACGTCATGCACAAAGCTGAGTGGGCGCGACGATTCGACGGCGAAGCCCGTTCCAGCGAGCATCGCAATCATCCAAGCAGAAGTGAGGGCTTTCTTTGGCATTGCCTCAAACCTACGCGCCGAGCGATGTAGTTTTCGCAATGGATGTCTCTCCATGCCATCCTCGCCGCATCCATTCCTTCTCATGAAACTGCTCCACATCGCCGCCTTTCTCTCGCTGATGCCTGTTGTTCCCGCATTCGGCTGGGGACAGCCCCACCACGCCATCACACGAGGCGCGCTGGAGGTGTTGCCTGCATGGCAGAAAGCAGTGCTCGGTGCTGAATTCGCGAAGCTCGGCGACAGCTACTGCATGATCCCTGATAACGTTTTCACGGACAAGGAGAACGCCAGGTTTGCCAAGATGGAGTCAGTGCCCAACGAGGTGTATTTGAAGATCCTGCACCTGCCCACGCAGCAGGCGGAATACCTCGAAGTGCTCCGCTATTTCATGAACAAGGCCGTGACTGCGCTACGTGATGGCAAGTCAGGCGACGCCGCGCGCTACATGGGCACGATCTGCCACACGCTCGAAGACTACGGCAGCCCGTCGCACACCGTTCCGGGCGACAACATGTTCACGCTGCTCCAGCAGTTCATGCCGCCGACTGATCCGATGAAGGGCCAGCTCATGCACGGCCCCATCGAAAACGGCGACTTCACCGTGAGCATCGCAGGTTACCAGCCCACGCTGCTCGGCACCACCGTGGATGAAGCCTCGTGGCGGCTGATGCACCGCCTGCATGAAGGCATTCTCAATGCACGCACCACCACCGTGCCAATCATCCAGGCGCTCTATGCCGAGGACAAAGAAGCCGTCGTGAAACACCAACTCCGCGCCGCTACGGTGGATGCTCAAGTCGTCGCTGATGCGGTCTTCACCATCGTCAGCCTCGGGGCGCAGAAGTTTGAAGCTACGGCTGATGCCGCCACGAAGCGTGTGCAGATCGGCACCTTCCTACCCATCGAAGCCGCGAGCTTGTATTACCCACAGGGGCAGTTCTTCAGCTCGCCGCATTGGGGTTTCCCCCAGAGCGGGCGCATCCTGGCAGGCGGAAACAAAGC
>NZ_JBJXFV010000039.1:0-8163 GCF_046154365.1 Prosthecobacter sp. | reverse complement strand
CTTTGCCATCGGCTTGAACGGTGCCTAAAATCGCCTCCGTTCATGGGAATGCCATCCACCAGCCTCCAGATTATCCGAATTATCAACGGACTCCTCAGCGCGTAACGCAGCCGGGCGAGTCCGTTTCGTTTTGATCTGGTGACCTTCCCGCACGATGGCCGGATGATGCACTAGGGGCGTTGCACTTTCCTTTTCGCCAGAGCCATCGGCCATTCCTTCCTTTTTTGACTCAAATGACACCCGTTACCATTTACGACACCACCCTCCGCGACGGCACCCAGGGCACCGGCATCTCCTTCAGCACCCTCGACAAAATCCGCGTCGCCGAAAAGCTCGACGATTTCGGTGTGCATTACATCGAAGGCGGCTGGCCCGGTTCGAACCCCAAGGACGCCGCCTTCTTTGAAGAAGCCGCCAAGCGCACCTGGAAAACCGCAAAGATCACCGCCTTCGGCATGACCCGCCGCGGCAAGATGAAGGTCGAGGACGATCCGCAGGTCAAAATGCTGCTCGATGCCAAAACCCCCGCCGTCACCGTCGTCGGCAAAACATGGGCGCTGCATGTCACCGAGGTCTTCCAGGTCAGTTTGGAAGAAAATCTCGCCATGATCGCCGATACCGTGGCCTACTTGAAACAACATGGCCGCGAGGTGCTCTATGATGCCGAGCACTTCTTCGATAGCTTCAAGGAAGACCCCGAATACTCGCTCAAGACCGTCAAAGCGGCTCAAGACGCAGGTGCTGACCTCATCGTGCTCTGCGAGACCAACGGCGGTGCATTGCCCGAGTTCGTCGAAGACACCACCCGCAAAGTCATCGCGCATCTCGGCCGTCCTGTCGGCATCCACACACACAATGACGGCGGCGTCGGTGTCGCCAATGCGCTTGCCGCCGTGCGTGCCGGTGCATGTCAGGTACAAGGCACCATCAACGGCTACGGCGAACGCGTGGGGAACTGCAACCTCACCACCATCATGCCCGCGCTCCAGCTCAAGATGGGCGTCGCACTCGGCCTCGACCTCACGCGTCTACGCGAACTCGCCCACTTCGTCGATGAACTCGCCAACGTGCCGCATGACATCCGTGCGCCGTATGTCGGTCTCGCCGCGTTCACGCACAAAGGCGGCCTGCATGTGCATGCCGTGCAGAAACTCGCCCGCACCTACGAGCACGTCGATCCCGCGCTCGTCGGCAACCAGCGCATCATCAGCATCTCCGACATGTCCGGCCAGTCGAACGTGCTCGTCAAAGCCGAGGGCATGGGTTTCAAATTCGCCAAGGGCGATCCCAAGGTTCAATCCATCCTCGCCGAGGTCAAACGTCTCGAAAGCGAAGGCTGCGAGTTCGAAGCCGCCGAAGCTTCATTTGAGATGCTCATCCGCAAACAGCTCGGCCAATATCAGCCGCTGTTTGATCTCATCGAGTATCATTCCACCCATCGCTTCCGTGGAGGAGATCACGGCTTCGAAACCTGCGAGGCCACCATCAAGATCGACGTCAACGGCTCTCCCGTTTACACCGTCGATGAAGGCGACGGCCCTGTGAACGCCCTCGACAACGCGTTGCGCAAAGCCCTCACGCCGCTCTTTCCCAAGCTCAAGGACATGCGCCTCGCGGATTACAAGGTGCGCATCATCGACGGCGGTGCCGGCACCGCCGCAAAAACCCGCGTGCTCATCACCAGCACCGACGGCAACGCCACCTGGAGCACCGTCGGCGTGAGCTGCAACATCATCGACGCAAGCTGGAAGGCGCTCGTCGATGGCATTGAGTACTTCCTGCTCAAAAAGGCCGCTTAAACCGCCGCGAACTCCTGTCTTGCCAAAACCAGCGCACTGTCCAAAAAGACGGCTTCACCAACACCCTCGGCATGAAGTTCGTGAAAGCACCCGGCATGGACGTGCTGTTCTGCATCCACGAGACGCGCTACCAGGACTACACGGCGTATGCCAATGAAGCCATCAAGGTCGCCATGAGTTGGAAGAACCAGGCAATCGACGGCTTCACCATCGCGGACCGGGCCGAGGATCATCCTGTGCTCAATGTAAACTGGGAGGATGCACATGCGTTCTGTGCCTGAGTGAGCCAGAAAGAAGGCAAGACCTACCGCCATTGCATGATGACGGACGTTCGGCACATCAACTTCGGCTTCCGTCTCGCGCTGGTGCGGTGAGTGTGACCGCTCTCGCACTCGCCGGTTGATCCTTGGCTTGTGCCGCTTGCCGAAGCTCAGCGCAGCTTGAACTGCGACTCATAACGGCGCTGCAATGCCAGAAAGCGCTGCTCTAGCTCGGCGGCGGTCATATCCGCCAGTTCGCTCTCCGGCGTGACCGGGAGGCTCATCAACTCCTGCACGGCTTGCAGCCTGCCCATCCACAAACCGATCGGGTAGCCTTCCAGGAAACCCTCGGCTTCTCCTTCAGCTTTTCCTTCGGCTTTTCCCTGGGCGATGAGCTCTCGGATGGTGGCCATGGCGGTTTCCCTCAGTTCGTTGATTCAACTCCGGCGTATGGGCGCATCTCTCCGTGGTTGAACTCTTGAGCGGCTCAGCGCTGCTTGAACTGCGACTCATAGCGGCGCTGCAATTCTTGGAAACGACTTTCCAGTTCTGCCACAGCAAGATCGGCCAGCTCCTCGCGCGGCGTCACTGGCAGACCCATGAGTTCCTGCAAAACTTGCACCTTCCCCAACCACAGACCAACCATTTCTCCCTCCAGCCGACCTTCTTGGCGGCCTCTAGCTTCGCCGCTGGCTTCCCCTTCGGCTTTTCCCTGGGCGATGAGTTTTTGGGCGGTGGACATGGCGGCTTCCCTCAGTTCGTGGTTCAACTCCAGCGTATGAGCGATCTGCTCCACGTCAAGATTCATGTCCGCGTGCAGGGCATACAGCAGGCTGGTGCGCAGCAGGCTTTCGGGCAGGCTGCCGATGAAGTCCGCCGCCAGCCAGGCGAAGAATTCCATCAGCCGTTTCTCCCGCGCCAGCTTCATGAGTTGCAGCACTACGCGGATTTGCGCGTCATGCTCGTCCTGCGCCGGATCAAAGCGGCTGAGGTCCAGCAGCGCATGCCGAAACTTCGGCAGGTAAGGCAGCAGCGCCTCGGCGTATTGCGGCGGCAGGGCAAAGAGGTCTTCAAAGCGGGTGGAGACCGTCCATGCCTCCGGCCCTTGATGCAGCACGAAGGGCAGCACGGGCGGCAGCGGCAGGCCGTGCTCCTGCTCATGCTGCTGAAGGATGGCCAGCACATAGCCCAGCAGGCGCAGCGGCATCAGCATGTCGGGCGTCGTCTGATGCTCGAACAGCAAATAGAGCCGCAGCTCGCACGCACCGGCACTGGCAGTGAACAGCAAATCGGCATGCGCCTGATGCAAACTCTGCTGCACAAATGATGATGGCAGCAGCGTGAGCGAGGCCCAGTCAATCCCAGCCGCCACGTCCGCCGGCAAATGCTGGCGGAAGAACGCCGCCGCGTATTCCGGCTGCGAGAACACCTCTTTGAAATAGGCGTCATTCGGCTGGCTGGCGAGCAGATCAGGATCGGTCATGCGCGCCATGCTCCAGCATCACCGCAGCTCTGCAAGCTCCTTCATCCCCGCTGCCGCCAGCACGGCATTCAAGTCGGGCGGCAGCGGCGCTTTCACACTCAGTGGCTGGCCTGACGCGGGATGCTTCAGGCTCAGCTCATGCGCATGCAGGAACAAGCGCTTCGCGTTGATCGTCTTGCGCAGCTTGCGGTTCAAATCGAACGAGCCATAGACATCATCGCCCACCAGCGGGAGCTGTCGTGAGGCCGCCTGCACGCGGATTTGATGCGTCTTGCCGGTGATCAGCTCGATCTCGATCAGCACGACGCGATTGGCCGCATTGGTCTCGATCACACGATACTTCGCCTCTGCATTGGGCCGTGTGCCATGCCGCACCGTGGTTCGCACCTGATGCTTGGCGTGCGCCGTGATCAGATGATCCAGCCACACGCCTGCTGGCTTCAAATGGCCGCCGCTGCACAGGGCGAGATACTTTTTCCGCACCTTCTCGGCTTCAAACGCCTCACGACATGCCGCGGCGGTTTTTTCATCCTTTGCGCCGAGCAGAACACCGGAGGTGTCCTGATCGAGGCGATGGATCAACCACACGTTGCCTGCGGGTGTTTTGAAACAACGCTGATCATGATCATAACTGCCCTCAAACGCCGCAGGCTGTGGTTTGGCAGCTTTCGGGTTCGGATGCGAGAGCACACCATGCGGTTTGTTCACCACGATGAGGAAACGGTCCTCGTGGAGAATGTCGCAGCGGGTCATGGCGGAGGCTGGGGTCATGGGGCGCGATAATTCTTCACCAGATAATCTTCCAACGCCTCGCGCCAGTGACGCATCTCGCTGCCGAGCAGGTTTTGCAGCTTCGCGTTGTTCATCACCGTCATCAAAGGGCGTAGTGCCTTGAGTTGAGCAAGTTCCGCGAGCTTGATGGGCCTCACGCTGGTCGTTTTGACGGGCAGACCGATCACGCTGGCGATTTGCAGCGCTGCTTCGGCCCAGGAATGCCAGGAAGCGCTGCCGCCGTTGCACAGATGCCAAACACCGTTGGCCTGGGCGTGGATGAGCTGCTCGATCCAGCCGCAAATGTCGGCGTTGCTGGTTGGTACGGAAATTTTGTCCTCTACCGCACTCAGTTCAGCCGCCTGCAGCGCACGCTGGATGATGTGGTCGGGATGACTGGCCTTGTCGGGGCCGAACAACCACGACACGCGCGCCACCAGCGCGTTTGGACTCGCCTGGAGCACTGCCATCTCACCGTCACGCTTTGTGCGGCCATAGACATTGACCGGCTGCGTCGCGTCAGCTTCGACCCAGCGCTCGTGTAGTTCGCCACTGAACACATGATCAGTGCTGAAGTGAATCATGCGCGCGCCGCGTGCCTGGCAGCATTCAGCGAGGATTTGCGGTGCGGTCACATTCGCGAGTTGGGCAATCTCAGGCTGCATTTCGCATGCATCCGGGCTGGTCATGCCTGCGGCGTTGAGCAGCACGTCAAAGGGCTGTGCCGCCAGCTTCTCCGGTATCATTGCAGGCCGCTCGAAATCGAGTTCGGCACGTCCCCATCTCACCGTTTCGCATTTGGGCGCAAAATGGCGATGCAGCGCACGCCCGAGGCCGCCGGTGGCGCCGAGGATGAGAATACGGGGGCTGGGAGCTGCGGGCATGGCGCATGCTTGCGCTGCCGCCCACGCTTGCAAAGGCAAAAGGCACGCCCATGATGCGCCCCACAAAAAAATGATGAGCGCACCACCGTCCAGAATTGTGATTGTCGGCGCCGGCCTCGCCGGACTGGCGTGCGCGCGTGTGTTCGCTGCCACAGGCCGCAAGTTCACGATTCTGGAGGCCTCCAATGCCGTCGGAGGACGAGTGCGCACGGATGAAGTCGATGGCTTCCTGCTGGATCGCGGCTTCCAGATTTTCCTGCCCGCTTATCCCGAGGCACGTCGCGTGCTGGACTATGACGGACTCGACCTGCGGCCGATCTATCGTGGTGTGGATGTGTTTGTGAAGGATCGCTTTCATCGCATGGCCGACCCGCTGGCGCATCCGCTCACAGCGATGAAGAACTTCCGCGATGAAATCGTGACGTTGCGGGACAAATGGACCACGCTGCTGCTGCGCAAGGAAGTCTTTGGCCTGCGCGAACCGCCCCGCGATCTCGTGGATGTCGAAACCGAGGATTACCTGCGTGATTTCGGCTTCTCCGAGGTCATGATCGACAAGTTTTTCCGCCCGTACTTCGGCAGCATGTTTCTGGAGAAAGATCTGCGCACCAGCGCCCGCATGCTGCTGTTTTTGTTCGCCATGTTTGATCGTGGCGGCAGTGCGCTCCCCGCGCGTGGCATGCAGTCGATTCCCGATCAACTCGCGGTGGCACTGCCGCCCGGCAGTCTGCGCCTGAATGCGCCGGTTGCAGGTGTGCGAGCCGGTGAGGTCACGTTGGACAGTGGTGAAGTGCTGCATGCCGATCACGTCATCGTCGCCGTGAGCGAGGAGGCGGCACATCGGCTGCTGCCGCAAACAGGAGCTCCCGCACCGCTGCCCAGCCGCTCGGCGACTTGCATGTACTTTGCCACCGATGACCTGCCGCCGGGTGATCCCATTCTGCATCTCGATGGCGATGGCCGTGGCCCGGTGAACAGCATCGCGGTGCTCTCGCGTATCTCGCCGCACTATGCGCCGCCGGGGCAGCATCTTATTTCAGCCTCGATCCTCGGCGCACCTTCGAGCACTGAACTGGAACAAGTCGTGCGCGAGCAGATGCAGCGCTGGTTTGGTGAAGCAGTCGTCGCCAAGTGGCGGCACCTCCGCACCTACCAGATTCGGCATGCGCAGCCAGAGGCGCGGCAGTTGCGGCTGGGCGAAGGACCGTTGGCAGCCATGCTAGAACCCGGTCTCTACCGCTGTGGTGATTGGTGCGAGGATGTGTCCATCAACGGCGCACTGCTCAGCGGCCGGCGGGCAGGAGCGGCGGTAATGAAAGCGTTGGGAGAACCGAGCCAGGATTAGGCGTGGCTGGATTCGCAGCCGAAGGCAACACAAAGGGATTGATCGTGGCTGGAGCATTGTTGAGCCGGACCTCCACCTTCGTGGGGCCAAACTTTTCCGGCGTTTTTTCGGCAAGCAAGCGCAGCTCCTGAGCCACGCCCTCGGCATCGGCACGATTCTTGAGATCCTTGATGATCACCGTGGTGAAGCCGGGGCCGGCCTGCACCTCGATTTTTCGCGCCGGCACGCCCATATCCACGTGGATGAGTTTTTCCCACGCACTAGCATGCTGCAAGTCGGGCAGCATGACGAGTCCAGCTTTATGCATCCGCTCCTCCTCCTTCAAATCACGGGCAGGCGTCGTGGCAGCCGGTTTGCTCTGGCAGGCGGTGAGAAAGACGATGGCGAGGAGAAAAAGACGTGGAATCACAGTTTGAGGAAGGCTTTCTGCCTATACAACCAGAAGCAGATCAGCCAAAGGACAAACAACACACCGCAACGTTCGATCACCGGCGTCCACTGGGCCGGGAAGGCGGCATCGGGGAGATGCTTGTGCAGATTGTCCCGGATCCAGCCGCCACACAGGCTGTGCAGCAGATAAATCGTGATGCTGTTCATGCCCACGACCACCAGCGGAAACACCAGCCGCCGCATGCCTGCGATCTCGACCAGCCAGTGGAAGGTCGAAAGCAAAATGAGCACCCAGCCGCCACTGAGGATGGCCCATGACGGCGTCCAGAGGCGTTTCACCACCGGCAGCACCGTGAGGTGATCCAGTTTGGCTCCCACCACCGGCAGCACCTTGAGATCGAGCGCCGTTCCCACCAGCACCAGCACGATGCCCGCAATCAACAGCGTGGCGCACTTGCGCTTGTCCGTATGCGGGCTGCGCATGAGAAAATGGCCCGTCAATGCACCGCCGAGCATCGTGGCAAGCGCCGGAACGAAGTTCAGCGTCTGATAGCCGCCGGGATTGAATTGAAATGGCACCGCCTGCGGCAGCTTGTTCAGAAACACACGGTCAAAGGCAGCCGCGGCATTCGTGTGAATGTTCCAGTGGCCGGAGAAGCCCGGCAGGATCGCCTGCTCCGTGCCCTTCATGCCCGCAATCGCCGCCAGATCCTGCGCTGACGGCAGTGGCTGCTGGATGAAGAACCACGAGTAGCCTGCCAGAATCAAAATGATTCCCGCCACCATGTATTCCCAGCCCATGCGTGAGAGCAGAAAGAGAATGAAGTAACCGAGGCCGATCTGCGCGAGCACGTTGGTAAACAAAAACACCGTGTGCTTGTCCCCTGAGTGCGTCGCCAGCATCACGCCCAGCGCCACCAGCAGGATCGAGCGCGAGAGCGCGTGCCAGGCCATGCCGAAGAACGATTGCCCGTGCTCGCGCCGCTTCGCATACGAGAACGGCACCGCCACGCCGACCATGAACATGAAACTCGGCTGAATGAGATCCCACAGCGAGCAGCCCTGCCAGGCCTGATGCGCAAACTGCGGCTGGATGAACTCCCAGAATGATCCTGGATTCGCCGCCGCCATCTGCGCGATGCCGAAGCCCGAGGAGGCCATCAGCAGCATGATAAAACCTCGAAATGCATCGAGGGAGAGCAGACGATTGGTGGTGGTCGGGTTCATGGCG
>NZ_JBJXFV010000036.1:0-14836 GCF_046154365.1 Prosthecobacter sp. | reverse complement strand
GTGCGCAATGCGTTCGCCAGCCGCAGATTGAAGCCGGGATAATCCACGAGGATCACCGCATCCGGCTTTTGTTGCAGCATCGAGTCGAGCACGGCATTCATCTTCTCTTTGAAGTAGCCGTACATCTTCACCACCTCCCACAAACCGACGACACCGGCGGTTTCGACCCAGTCTTCGATGCCCTCGCCCATCACCTCGCGCATTTTGGGACCGCCCAGCCCGAGCACCTGCATGTCCGGTTCCAGTTCCTTCAATTCACGCAGCAGTCCGGCAGCGTGGGTGTCGCCGCTGACTTCTCCTGCGATGATGAAGATGCGCTTCATGGATGAAACAAGCCAGATTTAACCACAGAGGGCACAGAGAGACACAGAGGGATCAACTGAATGAAACTCGGTGCTCCTCTGTGAACTCGGTGGTGAATGAAATGCATTACTTGGCTCCCAGTGCGGCGTTGCGTTCGATTTGATCGGTGATTTCGAGAGCGATGCGCACGGCCTCAGCGCCTTCCTGGCCGGTGACGACCGGGCGGCGGCCGTGGCGCGCGCATTCGACGAATGCGGCGATTTCGAGCTTCAGCGGCTCGTCTTTTTCGACCTCGACGGCTTCACGCACGATCTGCATGCCGTCCTTGCGGTAGATCCAGCCGCTCTGTTCCTGGTAGTCGAGGCTGAGGTAGCTCTCGCTCTGGAAGACGCGGATTTTGCGCATCTTCTCGGGGCTGATGCGGCTGGCCGTGATGTTGGCGATGCAGCCGTTGGCGAATTTGAGGCGCGCGTTGGCGATGTCTTCACGCTTGGTCAGCACGGGGATGCCGACGGCATCGATCTGAATGAGTTCCGACTTCACGAGGTGCAACACGATCTCGATGTCATGAATCATCACGTCGAGTACGACGCCGATGTCCATGCTGCGGTTCGGGAAGGGCGAAAGGCGATGCGCTTCGATGAAGCGTGGGTTGTCCATGCGTTCCTCAAGCTGGCGCAGCACCGGATTGAAGCGTTCGATGTGGCCGACTTGCAGGATGACGCTTTTGGCCTGGGCGAGTTCGATCAAGGCCTGCGCTTCGCTGTAGGATTCACTGATCGGCTTTTCCACCAGCACATGCACGCCGCGATTCATGAGCGGTTCGGCGACTTTGCGATGGAAAATCGTCGGCACAGCCACGGTGGCGGCATCGACACGTCGCGCGAAGTCTTCGAGGTCACTGGCGGCCTGCGTGCCGTATTGCGCGGCGAATTCGGCGGCGCGTGCAGTATCGGCATCATACACAGCGGCGAAGGTGATCGCGCCGTCGCTCTTCGCGGCGATCTCGGCCATGATGCGGGCGTGATTCTTGCCAATCGCGCCGACGCCGGCGACTCCAATGCGGAAAGGGGTGTTGCTCATGTCAGGTGTAATGATGGCGGCAGGAGACTATTTCGACTCGTTCTTCAATGATGCGATAGAGAATGCGATGCTCGCCATCAATCCGGCGGGACCACAGGCCCGAATACTTGTGTTTGAGGGGTTCAGGCTTGCCAATCCCGGAGAACGGGCTGCGCTGGATGTCTTTGATCAATTCGTTGATCCGCCGGAGCGTGCGGCGGTCCATGTCCTGCCAGTGCAGATAGTCATCCCAGGCGTGGTCGGAGAAAAGAACGTTCATGCATCCCAGTTGATCGGTCTTTCCTTGCCCAGTCCCGCATTCAATTGTGCGAGTGACTCGTCGAGACGCTTCACATTGGCCGGGCTGCGCATCTGATGCTCCGTTTCACAGATGGACTCATACTCCTCCAGCGGGATCATGACGACGCGATGATGCTCGCCGTGCTCGATGATGACGGCTTCGCGGTCATCACACACCTTCATGATGGTCGCGGCGAGATTCTTGCTGGCTCTGGCGCTGGTGATGGCGGTCATGTTGGGAAAGGAGCACAGGTTGAGGGTGAAATCAAAATTTGCCGGGGAACTTCATGCCGGGCGGAAGTTTGGGCATCTTGCCGCCGCCGCCAAGGCCGCCGAGCATGCCGCCGAGTCCGCCCATGCCACCACCACCTGCGCCGCCGCCACCCATCATGCCCATCATCTGGGCCATCATGCCCTGGTTGCTCATGAGCTTCTTCATCATCTCGAACTGCTTGAGAAGTTGGTTCATTTCCATCACGGGACGACCGGCGCCGTTGCAGATGCGTTTGCGGCGCTGACCATTGATGATCTCGGGCCGCTGCCGCTCTTTCGGCGTCATCGAGAGGATCAGCGCCTCGGTGTGCTTGAGCTTTTTGTCGGCATCGGGACCGATGGCGTCCTTCATTTTGCCCATGCCGGGGAGCATGCCCAGCAGGCTGCCCATGCCGCCGGAGCTGAGCTTTTTCATCATGCGCATCTGCTGCAGCATGTCGGTGAAGTCGAATTTGTTCGACTGCATGCGCGCGGCGAGCTTCATCGCCTCCTTCTCGTCGATTTCTTCCGCTGCTTTCTCCACGAGGCCGACGACGTCGCCCATGCCGAGAATGCGCTGGGCCATGCGGTCCGGGTGGAAGACTTCGAGCTGATCGATCTTTTCGCCAACACCGAGGAACTTGACCGCGCAGCCGGTGACCTGACGCATCGAGAGCAGCGCACCACCACGGGCGTCGCCATCGAGCTTGGTCATGATCAAACCGGTGATGCCAACGGCTTCGTTGAACTTCTTTGCAACGTTCACCGCCTGCTGGCCGGTGGCGGCATCGGCGACGAGCAGGACTTCGTTCGGCTGCACCACGGCACGCACGCGCTTGAGTTCAGCGAGCAGTTCTTCATCGAGATCCTGACGACCCGCAGTGTCGAAGATGGCGATGCCGCTGCCTTGGGCCTTGAGCCATTCCAACGATGCCTTCGCGGCTTTGACGGGATCCGTTTCGCCTTCGGCAGGGGCAAAGACCGGCACGTTGAGCTGCTGACCGAGCACCTGGAGTTGCTTGATGGCGGCAGGGCGATACAAATCGAGCGCGAGCAGCAGCGGGCGGCGTCCCTGCTTCTTCAACCAGCTCGCCAGCTTGGCCGAGGTGGTCGTTTTACCGGCGCCATTGAGGCCGGTCATCAGAATGCGCTGCGGCGGGTCGAGATTCAGCGCACTGGCATCGCTGCCGAGCAGTTTGACCAGCTCATCGTGGAAGATTTTGACGATCTGCTGGCCGGGGGAGACGGTGCGCAGCACTTCGGCACCGACGGACTGCTTGGTGACGTTTTCGACGAGGTCTTTGGTGACTTGGAAGTCCACATCCGCTTCGAGCAGCGCCATGCGGATGTCCTTCATCGCCTCGCCCACATTGGATTCACTGATGCGGCCCTGGCCGCGCAGTTTTTTGAAGGCGAGTTCGAGTTTTTCGGAGAGAGCGGAGAACATGAGGGAATGGAGAGGGGCGCAGGATAGTCGGCAGATGCCCGCGCATGGCAACTGCGAAGCGTGGGGGAGCTTGCAGTAGTCGGTGGGCGGTGATCGGTGAAGGCGGGGTGCGGTGCAAATGCTTGCCTCCGCTTCCATCCCCGGCTCTCATGGGCGTTCATGTTCGAACAAGCCTTCAAAAACATCGACGACGTCCTCTGGAAAGACGCCGGCTGCACCAGCGAACTCGATTACACCGAGCAGACCTCGTGGCTCCTCTTCCTGAAATACCTCGACGCCCTCGAACACGACAAAGCCACCGAAGCCGCCCTCGACGGCAGGAAATACACCCACATCCTCGATGCGCCTTACCGCTGGGAATCCTGGGCTGCACCCAAAGACAAGAGCGGCCAGATCGACCACAACAACGCCCTCACCGGCGACGACCTGATCCAGTTCGTGAATGGGAAGCTCTTCCCCTACCTGCACGGTTTCAAGGCCAAGGCCACCGGGCCGAACACCCTCGAATACAAGATTGGGGAGATATTTGGGGAGATTAAGAACAGGATTCAGAGCGGGTATAATCTGCGGGACATTATTGACCCAATTGATGGGCTGCGATTCCAGTCGCAGACCGAGAAGCACGAGCTCTCGCATCTCTACGAGGCGAAGATCAAGAACATGGGCAACGCCGGGCGCAACGGCGGCGAGTATTACACCCCGCGTCCGCTTGAGCGTGCCATCATCCATGTCTTGAAGCCGCGCATTGGCGAAAGCATCTACGACGGCGCGTCGGGGTCGTGCGGCTTCCTTTGCGAGAGTTACATTTACCTGAAGGAGACCAATCCCAACCTCACCACCGCGCAGGCCCGGATTCTCCAGGAGCGCACCTTCTACGGGAAGGAAAAGAAGTCCCTCGCCTACGTCATCGGGGTGATGAACATGATTCTGCACGGCATCGAAGCGCCCAACATCATCCACACCAACACGCTCACCGAAAACCTCGCGGACATTCAGGACAAGGACCGTTACGACATCGTGGAAGCCAATCCGCCCTTCGGCGGCAAGGAGCGCAAGGAAGTGCAGCAAAACTTCCCCATCCGCACCGGCGAGACGGCGTTCCTCTTCCTCCAGCACTTCATCAAAATCCTCAAGGCCGGAGGCCGCGCCGGCATCGTCATCAAGAACACCTTCCTCTCCAACACCGACAACGCCTCCGTCAGCCTGCGCCAGAAGCTCCTCGAAGAATGCAACCTCCACACCGTGCTCGACTGCCCCGGCGGCACGTTCATCGGCGCGGGCGTGAAGACCGTGGTGCTGTTCTTTGAGAAAGGCACGAAGACGCGCAAGGTGTGGTTCTACCAGCTCGACCCCGGACGCAACATGGGCAAGACCAACCCGCTGAATGATGCGGACCTCAGTGACTTCATTGACCGGCAGCGGACCTTTGCGGAGTCGCCCAAAAGCTGGAGCGTGGACGTGGCGGCCATCGACCCGAAGACCTTTGATTTGTCCGTGAAGAATCCGAGCGGCGGCGAGGAAATCGCGCACCGCAGCCCGCAGGAAATCATGGACGAAATCGCCGCGCTGGACGCCGAGAGCGCCGAAGTGCTGGCCGGAATCAGGAGGCTCCTATGAAAAGCGATGAGAAGAATGCGAAGAATGTGAGTGATGGGAAACATACCGCCTATCCTTCCCATAATTCCCCTGAGCCAGAGCGCATCCTCCCCCCTCGCGGTGATTACCAGACCCTTCTCTCCTTTCAGAAAGCCGAGGTGGTTTATGACATCACCTTCCGCTTCGCGCACAAGTATCTCGGCAGAGGCGACCGCACCGTGGACCAGATGATTCAGTCCGCCCGCTCCGGCAAACAAAACATCTTGGAAGGCAGCAAAGCCGCCACAACCTCCAAGGAAACCGAAATCAAACTCACCAACGTAGGCCGCGCCAGCCTTGAAGAACTGCTCGCCGACTACCGCGATTACCTCCGCGTGCGCGACCACGCCATTTGGGACAAAGACTCCAAGGAAGCCCTGTTCGTCCGGCGATTGGGTCGCAAAACCCCGCACACCTTTGAGCTTTACCGCGAGTTTCTTGAAACCCGCCCGCCGGAGGTCATCGCCAACATCGCCATTTGCCTGATTCACCAGACGAACTACCTGCTCGACCAGCAACTCCGCCGGCTGGAAAAAGATTTCGTGGAGGGCGGCGGCCTCCGCGAACGCATGACCCGCGCCCGCCTCGCTCACCGCAACCAACCGCCGAAGAAATGATTTCCATCACGCCCATCCATCCCCTGCTTCCCATCGCCGCGCTGGACGCCGAGAGCGCGGAAGTGCTGGGCAACATCAAGGCGCTGCTATGAAGATGGGGTGGCAGACAAAGAAGGTCAGCGAAATTGCCAAGCACTCGCTAGGCAAGATGCTCGACAAGGCGAAGAACAAGGGCGAGCCGCAGCCTTATCTTCGCAATCTCAACGTCCGCTGGTTCGACTTCGATTTGTCCGACGTGCTCGAAATGCCGTTCCTGCCGACCGAGGTCGAGAAATACACCGCCGTCAAAGGAGACGTGCTCATTTGCGAAGGCGGCTACCCCGGACGTGCCGCCATCTGGGAGAAAGACGAACCAATCTACTTTCAGAAGGCGCTTCATCGAGTGCGCTTCCATGAACCGGAGCGCAGCAAATGGTTTCTATATTACCTGCTCTCGAAAGACCTCGATGGCACGCTGAAGAACCATTTCAACGGCGCAGGCATTCAGCACTTCACCGGCGAAGCACTGGCCCAGTTTGAAGTCCCGCTCCCCCCGCTGGCCGAACAGCAGCGGATCGTCGGCCTGCTGGACGAAGCGTTTGAGGGCCTCGCCACCGCCAAAGCCAACGCCGAAAAGAACCTCCAAAACGCCCGCGCACTCTTCGAAAGCCACCTCCAATCCGTCTTCACCCAGCGCGGCCCGGGGTGGGTGGAGAAGTCTGTGAAAGAAATCGCCGCACCAGCCAAAGGCTCAATTCGCACAGGGCCGTTCGGTAGCCAGCTTCTGCACAGCGAGTTCGTTGAGGAGGGCATCGCGGTCCTCGGCATCGACAACGCCGTGGCTAATGAGTTTCGCTGGGGAAAGAGCCGGTTCATCACGCCAGAAAAGTATCGCCAGCTTGAGCGCTACACTGTGCATCCCGGAGACGTGCTGATTACAATCATGGGCACATGTGGTCGGTGCGCGATTGTCCCTGACGACATCCCGACTGCAATCAACACGAAGCATATTTGCTGCATCACCCTTGACCGGAAGCAGTGCTTGCCGGGCTATCTCCACATTTACTTCCTGCACGCACCGCAGTCGCAAGAGTTCCTAGCCAAGCATGCTAAAGGCGCAATCATGGCTGGGTTGAACATGGGTCTGATTCAGGAGCTTCCGGTCATGCTCCCGACAGTTCAGGTTCAGGCGGCAATCGTCGAAGCAGCGGAAGACCTCCGCGAAGAAACCCAACGCCTCGCCCGCCTCTACGAGCGGAAGCACGCCGCGCTGGAGGCGTTGAAGAAGTCGCTGCTGCACCAAGCCTTCAGCGGGGAGCTGTGACCTGCTTGACTGACAGCTTGAGTCATCCTTGACCTACCCGGCCCCACTTCATGTATAGAAAAAGTCGGTTTCCTTTACATGTGAGCGGCAACGTGATAAGGGAAAGCCACTTTTCTATACATGTCCAAGCTGCCGCCATTGCCGTTGACGAACCTTGCCTCGCTGGAGACGCGCGAGGTCTGGACGGCATTGACGGCGGCGCACCGGCACTTGGCGGAGCTGAAGGGGCTGTGTGAGTCGCTGCCGAACCAGGGCATCCTGCTCGATACGCTGGGCATCCAGGAGGCGAAGGACAGCTCGGAGATCGAGAACATCATCACCACGCACGATGAGTTGTATGCCTCGCAGGAGGATTCGTCCGTCACTCCCGCCGCCAAAGAAGTGCGGCATTACGTTTCCGCCCTGCGCACGGGTTTCGAGGCAGTGAGGGACTCGGGCCTGATTCGGCTGGAGACCGTGCTGGCCGTGCAAGCAGAGCTGGAGCAGAACCGCGCGGGATTGCGGAAGCTGCCAGGCACGGTGTTGAAGAACGAAGCCACCGGTGCGGTGATCTATGAGCCGCCGCAGGATGCTGCCGAAGTCGAAGCGCTGATGGGCAACCTGATCGACTTCATCCATGCGGATGACGGGCTGGACCCGCTGCTGCGGATGGCGATCACGCATCACCAGTTCGAGAGCATTCACCCGTTTTATGACGGGAATGGCCGCACGGGTCGCATCCTAAACCTGCTAATGCTGCAACGTGATGACTTGCTGGATCTGCCGGTGCTCTACCTGAGCCGCTACATCACCACGACGAAGCCGGACTACTACCGCCTGCTGCAAACGGTGCGTGACGAGGAGCGCTGGGCGGAATGGTGCCTCTACCTGCTCAAAGGCGTGGCCGTGACCGCCCGTAGCGCGATCGCACTGGTGAAGGCATTTCGCGATCTGATGCTGAGGACGAAGCACGACCTGCGCGAACGACTGCCGAAACTCTACAGCCAGGACTTGTTGAACAATCTCTACCGGCATCCTTACACGAAGATCGAGTTCATCGAGCGGGAGCTGGGAGTGTCGCGCATCACGGCCACGAAGTATCTGGAGCAGCTTGCTCAGGCGGGTCTGGTGCGGAAGCAGAAGATGGGCAAGACGAATTTTTACATCAACGAGCCGCTCTTCGCCCTGCTCAGCAACGTGACGCTGGAACAACCATGAACGAAGCCGAAACCCGCGCCGAGCACATTGATCCCGCTTTGAAAGCGGCGGGCTGGGGCGTGGTGGAGGGTAGCCGCATCCGGCGGGAGTATCGGATCACGGAAGGCCGTATCGAGGGGCACGGGAAGCGTGGCAGAGCGGACATCGCGGACTATGTGCTGGAGTATCGCAATACTAGGCTCGGGGTGGTGGAGGCGAAGGCAGAGGACGAGGAACTGACCGAGGGCGTGGGGCAGGCGAAGGGCTACGCGGGCAGGCTGGCGATTCGCTTCGCCTACGCGACGAATGGGCGCGGCATCTATGAGATCGACATGGCGCCGCCGCCGGGTTCCACGCAGCCGGCAGAGTGGGAGGTGCCGTGTTTCCCGACGCCGCAGGAGCTGTGGGAGATGACGTTTGCCGAAGCCAATGAATGGCGGGATCGCTTCGCCGCCGTGCCCTTTGAGGACCGGGGAGGTTACTTCCAGGGCCGCTACTACCAGGACATCGCCATTGTGCGCGTGCTGGAGGCCGTCGCTGCGGGTTGTCTGCGCATCCTGCTCACGCTGGCGACGGGCACGGGCAAGACGTTCATCGCGTTTCAGATCGCGTGGAAGCTCTTTCAAGCACGCTGGAACCTGAGCGGTGAGCCGACGCGCAGGCCGCGCATCCTGTTTCTCGCAGATCGGAACATCCTGGCGAACCAGGCCTTCAATGCGTTCTCCGCTTTCCCCGAAGACGCGCTGGTGCGGATCGAGCCGGGTGACATCAAGAAGAAGGGCAAGGTGCCGAAGAACGGCAGTCTGTTCTTCACGATCTTCCAGACCTTCATGAGCGGGCCGGGTGACTCGCCTTACTTCGGTGAGTATCCGCCGGACTTCTTCGACTTCATCGTCATCGACGAGTGCCATCGTGGCGGTGCCAATGACGAGAGCACCTGGCGTGAGATCTTGAACTACTTCAAGCCAGCGGTGCAACTCGGCCTCACGGCAACACCGAAGCGGAAGGACAACGTGGACACCTACGCCTACTTCGGTGAGCCGGTGTTTGTCTATTCTCTCAAGCAGGGCATCAACGATGGCTTCCTGACGCCCTTCCGCGTGAAGCAGATCAGCACGACGCTGGATGAGTATGTGTGGACGCCGGATGACAAGGTGATGGAGGGCGAGGTGGAAGCGGGGAAGCTTTACCAGGAGGGTGAGTTCAACAAAGCCATCGAGATCAAAGAGCGTGAGCGCAAGCGGGTAGAGATCTTCATGGGATTGATCGACCAGACACACAAGACGCTGGTGTTCTGCGCCAGCCAGGAGCATGCACTGCTGGTGCGGGACCTGATCAATCAGGTGAAGACCAGCAAGGACCCGAACTACTGCCAACGCGTGACGGCGAATGACGGTGCGCTCGGAGAGCAGCACTTGCGTGACTTTCAAGACAACGAGAAGAGCATCCCGACGATCCTCACCACCTCCCAGAAGCTCAGCACTGGCGTGGATGCGCGCAACGTGCGCAACATCGTCCTGATGCGCCCGGTGAAGTCGATGATCGAATTTAAGCAGATCATCGGACGCGGCACGCGGCTCTACGATGGGAAGGACTACTTCACGATCTATGACTTCGTGAAGGCGCACCTCAACTTCCTCGATCCTGAGTGGGACGGAGAGCCGCTGGAAGAAGAACTCTGCGCGAAATGCGGCACGCGCCCTTGCGCCTGCGAAGTGGTGCCTCCGCAGCCTTGTGCTGTCTGCGGCAAGGCACCGTGTGAGTGCCCGAAGGAGCCGTGTCTGGAGTGTGGAAAGCGCCCCTGCGTGTGTGAGCGGAAGAAGAAGGCCAAAGTGAAGCTCGCCGATGGCAAGTCGCGGACGATCCAGCACATGCTCATGACGAGCTTCTGGCATCCCGACGGCACGCCGATGAGCGCCCAGCAGTTCATGGAGCTGCTGTTCGGCAAGCTGCCGGAGTTTTTCGCGAATGAAGACGAACTGCGCGTGCTGTGGAGCGAGCCCGAGACACGCAAAAAGCTGCTCGAAGGCCTGGCGGAGAAAGGCTTCGGCAAAGACCAGCTCCACGAGATGCAAATGATCATCGACGCCGAGAAGAGCGACCTCTTCGACGTGCTGGCCCACGTGGCCTACGCGCTGCCGACCCTGAGCCGCGAAGAACGTGCCGCGAAGGCCAAAGTGGAGATCAGCACGCACTTCAACAGCAAGCAGCAGGTGTTCCTCGACTTCGTGCTGTCACATTACATCAGCGTCGGCGTCGAAGAACTCGATAAGGACAAGCTGACGCCGTTGCTCAAGCTCAAGTATCACGACTCCATCCAAGACGCCGTGGCCGATCTGGGCAGCGACGTGGGCAAGGCCTTTGCGGGCTTCCAGAAGTATCTGTATCAGGACGTGGCGTGAATGAAGCGGCCAACAGTGTCGGCTACGGCGCGGGCAGATAAGCCGCCGCGAGGTCGATCTTGAAGCGCCAGCTTACGACTTCGGCGGGCTGGGCGGGATCGCGCTGGAAGCTGAGGCTGACGGCGCATTCTTCGCGGCGCAGTTTGTAGGGGAACTGGAAGCGCACGATCATGGTGGCGGGATCGTAGGAGGCGGGGACGGTGCCGAGGCCGGCGATGCGCATTTTGATGCTGTCGGGGACGATGGTGCCGATTTTTTTGAGGTCAGCTTCAATGACGGGCATGCGGCTGGTGATGACGGCGTCGGGCTTGGGGGTGAGCTGGATGAGCTGCTCGCCTTTGTCGTTCTTGGCATCGGCGACGAGGAATTTGTTGGAGCCGACATCGCCACGGCCACGGAAGCTGGTGGCGAGCTTGAAGTTGGTGTCGCTGTCGCCGTGGACGATGTAGCGGCCAAGTTTGCCGTTGGGGGTGTCCCAGGTGACTTTCTGGCCGTTGACGGTGACGAGGGACTCGTAGCCGATCTGCAAGGCGGTTTCCATGGTGGCATCATCGAAGATGCCGAAGGGGTAGGCGAAGGAGGGGCATTTGATGTTGAGGTTCTGCTCCAGGAACTCGCGTGAGTCCTTCAACTCGCTCAAAACCCACTGCTGGAAGTCGGCGTCGGTCTTGGCACCTTTGGGGCGCTTCTTGAGGCTTTCATGCGAGACGCTGTGGCTGCCGACTTCGCAGCCGTTTTGCATCATTTCTTTGATCTGCGTCCAGCTCATGGAACGGCCGCCGATGTTGACGTATTTTTTGTAGAGATAGACGGTGAAGGGGAAGCCGAAGTCGCGCAGGACGGGATAGGCGAAGGTGTAAACGCCCTCCCAGCCGTCATCCATGGTGATGACGATGGCTTCTTCGGGGATGTTCTTCTCGCCCTTCTTCCACGCCATGACATCGCTGAGCGGGATGACGGGGATTTTGGAATCTTTGATGGCTTGCATCTGCTCGCGGAACTTGGTGGCGGCGATGAGCATGGGGCTGCCGCCGCGTTCGCGAAAATCGTGGTAGCCAAGGATGGAGACGACGGCGGACTTGTTGAGTTCGAAGGCGGGTGCTTTGGGCACGTCGGGTTCCGGTGCGGCCGCGGCGAGCATGGCGGACTCCTGCAGCTTTTTCTCGATGGCCTGTTCTTCTGGGGTCAGAACGGGTTCAGCGGGCTTGAGTGGCGGTGGCTTCGGCGTGACGCCGCTTTGCTCGGCAAGGCGGCGTAGCTTGTCCTGGATGCGCTTGCAGCCGGGCAGGGTGCCGAGGGCGAAGACGGCGAGGAGGATGAGAGTGATAGGGCGCATATGGGGCGGGTTGCTGGGTGCTCAGTGCTCAGTGCTCAGTGCTCAGTGCTCAGTGCACAGTGCTCAGTGCTCAGTGCTCAGTTGCGATTTTGCGGTCTGGGACTGAGCACTAAGCACTGAGCACTTGGATTGAACTTTCATGGATTGGCGGGCCTCGGTTTGGCGATGAGCAGGCTTTTGAGGATGAGTTTGGAGTTGGTTTTGTCGCCAGCGCTGAGGCGCAGTGTTTCGCCGCGATGATCGCTGGTCAAGGTGAGGCTGCCAAGGCGCAGAATGCGGAAGGTTTGCGCGTCCTTGGTGGTGCGGTCGGTATCCAGCTCCTTTTCGACGGTCTGGCCGTTGAACTCGACGCTGATTTTCAACGGTTCGGTGAGTTCGGGGCAGGCGTAATGCAGCAGGATGTCATAGGTGCCAGCGGCGATGAGTTCGATGCGCCACTCGGCTGCGCCGATGGCGGCGGTTTCGGCATTCGCGGCGGGAGCGGGTGAAACTGTTTGTGCCAGCGCCGGTGACAGCGCGATGAGCGCCTGTTTGCGCTCGATGGGGACCGGTGCGGCGATGGGGGCGGGCATGGGCATCGCCCCTGATTGCGCCTGCTGCATGGCGATGAGGTCCAGCACGCCGCCTGCGCTGATGATCTGCTGAATGCGGGCGATCTCGGCCTGATAGGCGGTCTTGTCGGTCGCGCTGGCGGCCTGGCGCTGCAGTTCGACGAGATATTTGCCCAGCAGCGGGATGTGTCGCGCGCTCAGCTCCTTCTGATAGATGCTTTCCATCTGCGGCAGGCGCGTGACGGCTGCCGGTGCGGCGGGCTGCTGCGCGGTGGCGGTGTGGGCAAACAAGGCGAGGCATGCAACCAGCATGAGTCGGTGCATCATGGTTTTTTACCTCCGTTTGATTCCGTCGCGAGCGCCCAGGCGCCCGGCGAGGGCTGGCGGTTTTTGGCGGCGTTTTCACGGGCACCGAGCGCCGCGATGAGCGCCTGCTCCGTGGTGTTGCGGCGTGCTTCACGCGGCGGGGGCACAACGGCGGCGAAGCCGTGATCGACGAGCATATTTTGATACAGGCCGACCTCGGGCAGGAACAGCAGTGCGGCCAGAGTGCCGTCTTTGTCGCGATCCGGGCGGATGAGGAGCCGCAGCGGCTTGTCACGCAGGTAGCCAGCGGTGAATTCACGGGCGTCACGGCCGATGGCGAGGGCGTCCTCGTCTTCGATGTTGAAGCGTTTGGCAAAACGTTTCAAGCCGGGATCATTTTCCGCCACGGGCGCACAATCGATCCACAGCAGGCGTACGGCGAGTGTGCGGCCGTCGTGAATGATGGTGAAGCGTTCGCCAGACACCGGGTCTTCAGGGGCAAGACGGGCGTCACTCAGGTCTTCAAAGCCATCGAGGCTGCCGCCGGTGGTGGCGATGGCACGAATGCCGGTCGGACCTTTTTTCTCATCGGCCAGCCGTTTGATGCGGCGTGTTTCAGCCTCGATCTGATCCTGCAAAGCCGGTTTGGCGGTGGCGAGTGTGCGCAAGTCGGCAAGATAAGTGTCGGTGGCGATTTTTTTGGCGGCGTCGAGGGCCGTTTTCAGCGTGGCGCTGGCTTGCTGCATGGCGGTCGTGGAATTCGTCGGCGTGGCTGAGGGGGCGACGGTGGCGGCGTCTTCAGTGATGGGAACGAGGCGCAGATTGCGGATGCGGACGATGTTGGCGGGATAACCGGCGGCGCTGGTGAACCGCAGGGTGATGGGATTGCGGGTGAACGTGAGCGGGCCGACACGCGTGGTGGTGAAGGTGGTTTCATCGGTGCTGCGGACGATTTCAAACGTGCGGCGGTTTTCAGAGGCGTTGCCGAGCAGTGTGACCTCGTTGAACTCAAACGCGGCGCTCGGCTGCGGCTGAAATTTGGCCGAGGCATAGATGCTGCCGGCCACGGGTGCATCGCTCATGTTGGCCTCGAATTCGAGATGGTAGCGGCCTGGCACGAGGCGGAAGTTCTGCCATTCCGCGCCGCTGCCGTTTGAGCGCCAGCCGCCGATCGTTTCACCCGAAGCCTGGGCGGATCCCATGAGTCTTGCTTGAGCCAGGGGCAGGGGAGTGGCGAGGCTGGACGCGGTGCCGCTGTAGAGCGCCCGCAGTTGCTCGCGGCGCTGGCGGATGGCGCGTGCCTCTTCGTAATCACCACCGGCGGCGATCTCAGCTTCTGCTTTGCCGAGGGCACGCTCGTACTGCTCAGTGAGCAGTTGTGAGTCTGTCATCACCTGGCGTATGAACGTGGCGCGCGTGGTGGTGAGCGTGGCGGGTTCTGCGGGCACCGTTTGTGCATGCAGCCCGATGCAAGCGCAGGCATGCAGGGCGATGAGGCAAACGGGTGGCAGACAGAATTTCATCGTGAGGCAGGCACGAGTTCCACGCCCAGCAGTTGCATGAGGTTGTTGGTGACCAGTGATTGCGCCGCCAGGGTGAGTGTTCCCGAGCCGTCGCTGATCTTGAGCGTGCCGGCGTTGCGCTCTTCGGGGCCCTTGAGCGTGGTTTCGATGTTCGTGGTGAGCGAGAAGCGTGCCTCTTTGAGCAGCAGTGTGCCGCCTTCCGCCGCACCACAGCGATAGCGCAGCATGACTTCATAACCTCCGGCCGGAAGTGCAGGCAGTTTCCAGGTGGCGGCGGCTCCGAGCTTCGACCAGCCGGTGATGGCACCGCCTTCGCGCCTGAGTTCGCTCAAGGTGGCAGATTCGAGTGGGAGTTTGATGCGATCCGGCAGCAGGGCGGTTTTGATCCCCTGTTCGCGGGTTTGCAGGAGCAGCAGCTCTTTGTCGAGTCGGCCCAGTTCGTTTTGCAGGCGCTTGCGTTCGTCACGGGCGGTGATGGCGGCGTCGTAATCACGCGTGTCGGCGAACTGGCGTTCCAGGGCGGAGAGCGTGGTGATCTGCTGTTTGACTGGAGCGAGGCTGGCTTCGATCAGGCTGCGATCATAACCCATGCGTAGCAGGGCGATCTCCTGGCTCGCGCCCGG
>NZ_JBJXFV010000040.1:0-27840 GCF_046154365.1 Prosthecobacter sp. | reverse complement strand
AGGCGAATTTGCGCGATGAAGCGAAGGCAAAGTCACGCACCTTGTCGGCCTGAAACACCCACGTCTTCTTGCCCTTCGGCTTTCCCTTCTCTGCTGCCTTCGCTTCTTCCGGCGTGACGATGAACATGGGCTTCTTCAATTCACTTTGAGCTTTCTTCAGCCGCTCACGCTGAGTTTCGCTCAAAACGGCCTCCGCATTCTGCAACGCGCCCGTCGCCGCCACGAGATGATCGTCCGGCACGGTGAGGCGCACGGTGTAGTTGCCGAACTCGAGCGTGAACTCGCCGGTGCCGAGGAACTGCTTGTTGATCCAGCCCGCGTAATCGGTGTACGCCGCCATGCGCGGGAACCACTGCGCGATGGTGTAGATGCAGTTCTTGTCCTCCTCGAAGAACTCGTAACCCGTGCGCGCATTCAGGTGCTTGCAGTCATTTATCGGATAACTCCACGCGATCTTGAAGACAAAATCCGCGCCTGCCGCTAGCGGCTGAGGCAGATCGAGCCGAAGCATGGTCTTCACGACAGCATGCGGCAGGGCTTCACCTTTGCCATCGGTCAGCTTGCTGATCTTCATCACGCCATCGTAAGTCTCATAGGTCAGCAGCCGGTCGAGCGCCGAATAGGTGATCTTGCTCGGATCGATGCCGCGCTTTGTGTTCGGCGCGGCCCGCGAGTCCGCATTGTGCGACAGATAATTCTGGTCGAGCTGTACCCACAGATACTCCAGCGCATCCGGTGAGGCATTGTGATACGTCACCGTCGCCTCCGCCGTGATCGTGCGCTTCACATCATCCAGCTCCACCGCGATGTCGTAGTCCGCCGTGTTCTGCCAGTAAGCCGATCCAGGTGCCCCGGAGGCAATGCGCTGTGCCGAAGGCGTTGGCACCGTCTGATCCAGTTGCTGAAACTTGCCGACGGGAGCACCGGATTCGGCAGCGGCGAGCAGTGCGGCGGACAAAAAAAACAGGGCGGGTTTCATGGTGCGCATTGTTCCGATTCATGACGAAATGGCAAGCACCGCGTTATTGCGCGGCAGCGTCCTGGAGTGCGCCGGACCTCCGGCGCTTTCGAGCGTCTCCAGGCCTGCGAAAAGCTCCAGAGGACTGGAGCACTCCAGGACGCTATCGCGCCTTTCAGGGCTCTGGCTAACGATAAACCCTCTTGCCACCGCCTCGCGCTTCTGATTGCATCGGCGGCATGACTCCTCCGCCTGACTTCATCTCCCGTCGCGATGCACTCAAAGCCACCATCGCCTCCGTTGGTCTCAGTGCGCTTGCTTTTGAGCCAGCGCGTGCCGCTCCAGCCACCACGCCCGATGCACGACGTGGATCGACGAAGAAATACGACATGCTCAAGTCGATCAACCTCTGGGCCTTTCCGTATCCCGAGCGCATGACGCTGCGGGAGTGCCTGCAACTCGCCAAAGACGCCGGATTCGACGGCATCGAGCTGAATTACGATCTCGACAACGACCTCTCGCCCAAGCACGGCACGCAGGACTACAAGGCCATCCGCAAGATGGCGGACGACATCGGCATTCAGATCAGCGGGTTGTGCTCCTTCCTGTTCTGGCCTTATCCACTGACGAGCAATGATCCCGCGAAACGCGCTCAGGGCATGGAGCTGGCCGGAAAGATCGCTCAATGCGCGCATGATCTCGGTGTGGAGAATGTGCTCGTCGTGCCTGGGGCCGTTCACATTCCTTGGCGCACGGATCACGAGCCGGTGGCGAATGATGTGTGTGATGCGCGTGCGCGTGAGGCAGTCGGACAACTCGCGAAGCAGGCGGAGAAACTCAAAGTCTGCCTGAACATCGAAAACATCTTCTTCAACGGCTACCTCATGACACCGATGGAGATGAATGCCTTCGTGGACGGAATCGGTAGCGACCATGTGCGCGTGCACTTCGACACGGGAAATATCAGTATGTTCCAGTTCCCCGAGCATTGGGCCAAAGTGCTCGGCAAACGCACGAAGAACGTCCATTTGAAGGAGTTCACGAAGAAAGGCACCGACTTCAGCCTCGAAACTTTTCGTCCGCTGCTTGATGGCACCACGAACTGGCCTGCCGTCACCGACGCACTCGCTGAAACCGGCTACAAAGGCTTTCTGACCTTTGAATACTTCCATCCGTATGCCCATTACCCGGAGGCGCTGATTTACCAGACTTCTGATTCGCTGGATCGCATCCTCGGCCGCAAAGCATAGTAGCCATCTCGCTCCGCGAGATGAGCTGGAGGCTTTCGCCATCGAGACAACCTCTCGTACTTTCCCCGCCGAGTCGTTTCGGCGAGAGCGCATGGCTCATCACGCGAAGCGCTGATGGCTACTTTGCTTCGCATGAAGCCGATTGAGCAGGCCGCAACCTGCGCGTATGACAACCGCATCACCTCATGTCTTGGGAAACACTGCTACTTCTGTTCCTCGCCGGGCTCAGTGCCGGCTTCATCGACGCCATCGCCGGTGGTGGCGGTTTGATCTCAGTGCCGGCTTTGTTATGGGCCGGATTGCCGCCGCAGATGGCACTGGGCACGAACAAGATGCAATCCACCTGGGGCACGCTGATGGCGGTGCGGAAGTATGCGAAGGCTGGGCTTGTGAAGTGGGCCGATGTGCGGCTTACGGTGCTCATCACATTCGTGTTTGCCTGTCTCGGCACCTGGACGGTGACGCAGGTGAGCAATGCGGTGCTGAAGCAGATCGTGCCGTGGATGCTGCTGGGCATCGCGGTGTATGTGTTGCTCAGTCCGGGGCTGGGGAAGACAGCGGCGAAGGCGAGATTAAGCCTCGTAGCTTTCGCTTGTCTCGCAGGCAGTGTGCTGGGCTTCTACGACGGGTTCTTCGGCCCTGGCACCGGCACGTTCTGGGCGATGGCCTGCATCTCGCTGCTCGGACTCGAACTCACACGCGCCACCGCTTTCACGAAGGTCGTGAATCTCACGAGCAACATGGCGTCGCTGCTGGTTTTCGTGATTTCAGACCGCGTGCATTACCCCATCGCCTTCGCCATGATCGCCGGGCAGCTCATCGGTGGGCGACTCGGCGCTGGCATGGCGATTCGGCACGGTGCGCCGTTCATTCGTGTCATTTTCATCACCGTCGTCTTCGCGATGGTGATCAAACTGCTGTGGGACCAATTTGGCGTGCGATGAGGATTTATGGCGTCCGGCATGAAAGTGCAGGCCGTAATTGCCTCACCCTCTCAAATGCCTATGATCGCCGCTCCCATGCCAACCATTCAGTCTTCGGCCCAAGGCCGCCAGTTTCCCAAGTTCGATCTCGCCCGCCTGCTCGGCACCGTGTTCAAACCGACCTTCGGGCGTAAAATTTGCATCCTTATCGACCTGCCGGATCTCGCCGAGACCAAGGATCACGCGTTCTTGAAAAATCCTGCGCGTGCGGTGCAACGCCAGGCGTATGAGAATTTTCATCTCGGCCTACAAAACGGCGTCGCTGACGAACTGGTGCTCAAAGGTGGCGAAATGTATGCCTACACGCAGACCACCGGCAGCAATCTCGACATGCCCGACCTGTGCGTGGACATGAGCGGCAAGGAACTGAGCCTCGAAAAGGACATCTACCCGAACTTCGACATCATCCTCTGCATCTCCACTTTTAGCGCCACCGCGCCGCTGACGGCCTTTGCGAAGCAGTACGGCTTCCGCGGAGCCACGCTGCATGGCGTGAATGATGTGATCCTCAATTCCGGCCTTGCCGTCGATTATGAAGAGGTCAGCGTCGATGCGGAAAAGCTGCGTCGCGCCATGACGCGGGCGGATTGGGTGGAGATCGACTTCACCGTCGCCAACGGACCCGACATGACCGTCCGCCTCGAATTGAACCGACAGGAAGCGCAGAAGAGCCACGGCCTCTGCCAGGGCGACACGCCCGACATCGCGAATCTGCCTGCTGGCGAGGTATATTTCGTTCCCACCGGCGCAGAGGGCACCTTCCCGCTCAAATACGAGGACGGCACACTCGGCAAACTCACCGTCACCGGCGGTTGCATCATCAAAGCCGAACTCATCGAAGGCAAACAGAGCACCATTGATGAGCACAACACCAAACTCGCCGATGATCCGATGACCGGCGTGCTGGGCGAGCTTGGATTCGGCACGCAGGTGCTTCCCGTGTCCGGCGCGGACATTCAGGACGAAAAAGTGCTCGGCACCTGCCACCTCGCCACTGGACGCGACGATCATCTCGGCGGTCACATCACACCGCAGAAGTTCAAGCGCCATCAGAACGCCACGCACGACGACATCCTCTTCGCGCCGCACAAGACACCGAACTTCGACATCAAGCAGACGCGCATGTTCCGTGATGGCAAGATCACCGTCCTCAACGAGCACTTCCAGCCGTCGAAGTATCTGCTGGATGCGCTGGCTGATGGAGCATAGGCATCCTGCCTGTCCGCGGATCGAGGCGTCCCGCCTTTGAGCCTCTGACCGTCGTCAGGCTGGAAGCCTGACCTCCGGTTATCGCGCATCGCCATCATGTCTCATCAGCCGCTCAACATTCACGCCGGCACGCAGATCGTCACGAAGGTCGGCGTGCATGGCAGCAACAACGCGCTCGTCCATCCATGTGGAGCGGTGGGGATTGTGACACGCACGCCTTGTGGTGGCGAACAGCATTATCTCGTGCGTTTTCCGGATGGATTTGAGGCTTCGTTGCTCGTAGAGGAACTCGAAGTGCTCAAACACTTCAAAGACCGCCTCGAGCCCGCTGGCGCACACGACTTCGATCTCGAAGAACACGTCATCTACCGCTGCATCGTCGGCTCCCGAGCCTACGGCCTCGACACCGACGCTTCCGACACCGACCTGCGCGGCATTTACCTCGCTCCGGCGGAGCTGCACTGGTCGCTCTATGGCGCACCGGAGCAGTTTGAGGACAACGCCACGCAGAGCTGCTACTGGGAGCTGCAAAAGTTCCTCGTCATGGCCTTGAAGGCCAATCCCAACATTCTGGAGTGCCTCTACTCGCCGCTCGTGGACAAGGTGACGCCCATCGGCAGCGAACTCCTCGCCATTCGCGACAAGTTCCTGTCCCAGATGATCTTCCAGACCTTCAACGGTTACGCATTGAGCCAGTTCAAGAAGATCGAGCAAGACCTTCGCAATCAGGGCGAGGTGCGCTGGAAGCACGCCATGCACCTCCTCCGCCTGCTCATGACTGGTGCAGCCACGCTCCGCGAAGGCCGCGTCCACGTCCACGTCGGTGCCCGCCGCGACCAACTCCTCGCCGTCAAACGCGGCGAGCTGAGCTGGGAAAAAGTCGATGCCTGGCGGCAGGAACTGCATCATGACTTTGAGCAGGCGCTGGCAGACACGAAGCTACCCGAGAGGCCGGACTACGAGGCGGCGAATGAGTTGCTGGTGGAGGCGAGGACTCAAAAGAGCCGGACATCAACCAAGAACTTGCCCTCGCTTCAGCTTGTGGTGCTCCGGGTCGCTGATCTGGAGCGATCCGTTGCGTTTTATCGCCTGCTCGGCCTCAAATTCCGGCGACATCAACATGGCAAAGGGCCACAGCATTTTGCTGCGGAGTCGCCAGAGGGCGTTTTTGAACTCTATCCACTCTCCAACGAACTCGAAGCATCAAAAGGCACGCGCATCGGTTTTTGTGTTCCTTCCGTCGATGAGGCGGTGGCAACAATAAGGCAATCGCGTCCAGATTCGATCCTCGCCGAGCCAAAACCTTCCGAATGGGGAAAACGCGCCGTGATCACTGACCCGGATGGGTATCGAGTGGAACTGACAGAGTCATGACGGCAGAACATGTTGCCGCCCCTGCTCGAAGCGACTATCACTCGACCATGAGCACCGCAATCGCTCTTCAACCCGTAACCTGGCAACGCATGGCAAAAGGCATCGACGACGTGAGACAGCGCCTCGAACGCGCAGCCGCCGCGCTGGCAAAACTCGGCGTTCATTACGCCGTGGTCGGTGGCAATGCCGTTGCAGCCTGGGTTTCACGTGTGGATGAAAGCGCGGTGCGAAACACGCGTGACGTGGACATCCTGCTGCGCCGCGAAGACGCTGAGAAAGCCCGCGAAGCTCTCGAAGCCGCCGGCTTCGTGTATCGGCGTATTGCCTCGCTCGGCAAAGCTGGCGCGATGGATGTCTTCCTCGACGGACCTGATGCCAAGGTGCGAGACGCCGTGCATGTACTCTGGGCCGGTGAGAAACCCGTGCCGGATGCCATCGAGAACACGCCCGAACTGCATGAAACCGAAGTCGGCGAAGGCTTTGCACTCGTGCCTTTGCAGGATCTCGTGCGCATGAAGCTCATCTCCTTCCGCGATAAGGACCGCATGCATCTCCGCGATCTGCTTTCCGTTGGCCTCATCGGCGAAAGTTGGACTGGGCGCTTTCCGGGAGAACTCGCTGCACGCCTGCAAATTATCCTAGATGACCCAGAGGGCTGAAAAGCTCCCTCATGACCATCCCGCCCCTCCTCCACCGCATCACGGCTGCGCAGCCGTATCCGCTGCTGTTTGCGACGATCAGTGGGGCGCATCTTTACGGCTTTCCGTCGCCGGATTCGGATTTTGATCTGCGTGGGGCGCATGTGCTACCGCTGCCGAAGGTGTTGGGGCTGGACGTGCGGGATGAGACGGTGGAGGACAGCCGCGTGATCGAGGGGCTGGAGATGGACATCGTCTCGCATGACGTGAAAAAGTTCTTCGGCCTGCTGCTGAAGAAGAACGGCTATGTCCTGGAGCAGCTTTACTCGCCGCTGATCGTCCACACGACGCCAGAGCATGCGGAGCTGAAGGAGATCGCAAAGGGTTGCATCACACGGCACCACTCGCATCACTACTTCGGCTTTGTGGAGACGCAGTGGGAGCTGTTTGCCAAGGAATCGCCGAGGCGGGTGAAGCCGCTGCTGTATGTCTATCGTGTGCTGCTCACCGGCATCTGGCTCATGCGCACGGGCGTGGTGGAGGCGAATCTCGTCACGCTGAATGAAACCTTCCGCCTGCCCTACCTCCCGGATCTGATAGACCGCAAGCTCGCCGGACCGGAGCAAGGCACGCTCGATGACGGCGATCTGGCCTTTCACCAAGGCGAATACGAGCGCCTACGTGCCGAACTCCAAGCCGCCCACGATGCCAGCACGCTGCGTGAGTTGCCGGAAGAGACCACAAGGGCGGCGCTGAATGATCTACTCGTGCGGGTGAGGCTGCAAAATCGCGGATGACAATGTGCAGTGCCACTGCACATTATCATGCATATCCGCAGCAGCACTGCACATTGACATGTTCCACCGAATCCTTTCTAAAGAGCAAATCGACCAGGAATCCTGCTTTCTGTGGGGGCCGCGCCAGTCGGGGAAGAGCACGCTGCTGCGCGAGCTGTTCCCAGATGCGCCTTACTACGATTTGCTGCTGGCGAAGGAGCACCGCAGGCTCGCAGCCAATCCAAGCCTGCTGGCGGAGGAGTGCGCCGCGCTGGGCTGGAGCCGGAGGAACCAGCCCCATCCCATCATCATCGACGAGGTGCAGAAGCTGCCGGAACTGCTCGACGAGGTTCACTCGCTCATTAGCAAGCACGGCCTACGCTTCATCCTCACCGGCTCAAGCCCACGAAAACTGCTGCGTGGAGGTGGCAACCTCCTCGGCGGTCGAGCGGTGAGGCATGAGATGTTCCCGCTGGTGAGCGCCGAGGTGCCGGACCTCGACCTCGACCGCGCATTGAATCACGGGCTGCTGCCCCGGCACTACCTTTCCGCCAAACCTGCACCTCTGCTGGATGCGTATGTGGGCGATTACCTGCGTGAGGAAGTGCTCGCCGAGGCACTGACGCGGAGCCTACCTGCCTTTCAGCGATTCCTGGAGGCTGCGGCGTTCAGCAACGGACAGATCGTGAACTTCACGAGCATCAGCCGCGAGATTGGCGTGGCCGCGAACACGGTGCGCGGCTACTTTGAGGTGCTGGTGGACACTCTCATCGCCACCTGGGTGCCGGCCTGGACAAAGCGGGCCAAACGCCGCGTGATCGAGTCGCCGCGCTTTTATTTCTTCGATGTCGGCGTGGTGAATGACCTCGCCCACCGCGGCAAGATGAGTCCCGGCTCCTCAGAATACGGCGCGGCCTTCGAGCACTTTCTGTTCATGGAGCTGCGGGCGCATGCCAGCTATCGCGGAGGGCTGCCCATTTCCTACTGGCGCACGGCCTCCGGTTTGGAGGTCGATTTCATCCTCGGCAATGGCCAGATCGCTATCGAGGCGAAATCGAGCGACAACATCACCAGCGATCACCTCAAAGGCTTGCGTGCCTGGCGGGAAGAACACCCACAGAGCCGCTGCATCCTCGTCTCCCGCGTGCCCCGTGCCCGCGTGACTGAGGACAAGATCGAAATCCTGCCCTGGCAGAGCTTTTTGAAAATGCTGTGGCAGGGTGGGATCGCGATCTGAGGTCTGACGAAGCAATCCTCGTCAAGTATCACCCCCATCTTCCCCGATCGACTCCGTTGGGCAGCCTTCGAGGGCTTCGCGGCAAAGTGCGATCTCCTCAGCTGTCTCGGGTTGTCGGAAGACGAAACTCTGGCCGATCTCGTCATCCCGACGGAAGTGCGACGGGGCGGTGGAGGGGCAGAGGCCGCAGTCGATGCAGCTCGAAGCTGCACGGGAGGCTGGACTCTCGCAGAGCGCTCTCACGCGTCAGATGCAGTCGTTGGAGAGCAGGTTGGGCCTAGACCTCATCAATCGCACCACACGGTCTGTCGAGGTGACGGAAGCGGGGCACTATCTCGCAGCGGAGGCCGCTCGGCTCATCGGCGGCGTCACAGCGACACTCGATGGCTTGCACGCAGCGTTTGGCAGCGCGCGACCGGAGGTGCGGGTCAGCGTTTCTCGCACGCTCGCCATGGCGCACATGCCGGGACTCTTTCACGCGAATCATCAACGGCATCCCGAAGTGGCCTGCAGGATCGGGTACCATGCTGGCAGCACGATTCTGACCGCCTTGGATGCGAACGAGACCGACATCGGTGTGCTTTGCCCACCCACCAAGCTGCCGGACTCGGTGAAGATCACGCATCGCTTCAAAGATCGCTTTGAGCTCATCGCTCCGGCTGCGCTGGCTGCGCCAAAACGGGCCGACAGGCTCAAACTCTGGCTTCATGAGCAAACCTGGCTCATGATGGACTCTCAAACAAACACCGGCCAATCACTGCGCCGCTGGATGAAGCGAAATGGCCTCAGCGTGACGCCAACGATGGAACTCGACAGCTTTGACCTCATCATCAATCTCGTCGCCAGCGGATACGGAATCGCGCTCGTGCCCCGACGTGCGCTCGCACTCTACCGGCGAAAGGAATCGCTTGTGACAGTGCCTTTCGCCGAGACTTTCGAACGTGAAGTCGTCGTCCTCACCCGCAAACACCGCAAGCTGCCGCCTCATGTGGCAAAGTTTGTGGAGAACATTCTTTTCTGAACATGAGAACCTCCATCGATCACTGGTTGCCTTTGTGGCGGCGACTTGAAGCCTCTGGCGATGCCGCCGCTTGGCACGCACGACTGCTATCAGCCTATGCAGAGCCTCAGCGGGTTTATCATTCGCTCCAGCATCTGGATGAGTGCCTTCGAGTACTCGATGAGGCAAAGGCGAGTGGCTCGATGAAGCAGCCGGACCTCGTCGAGATGGCGCTTTGGTTTCATGATGCAGTTTATGATCCGAAAGGCAGCGAGAATGAAGCGCTTAGTATCCAGATGGCTGTGGAGGCACTGGGGGACGGTGAAGTGGCTAGCGAGGTGGCGCGGCTGATCATGCTCACGAAGTCGCATCAACTAGGCGAGGGGCTGGACGATGCGTGGATCATCGACATTGACCTCGCCATCTTTGCTCAAGCGCCAGAGCGGGTGGAGGAATACGAGCGGCAGATTCGTGCGGAATACGCCTGGGTGCCGGAGGCAGTGTATCGCGAGAAGCGTGCGGAGATTTTGACCGGGTTTCTGAATCGTGAGCGGATTTACCTGACGGACTTCTTTCACCAGCGCTACGATGAGATCGCACGACGAAATCTGTCGCAACTGATCGCGCAGTTCAGGTCGTAAACGAATCTCTCTTTCACGCACTCATGGCATCCAACATCTACGAAACCCGGCGACTGCTCGATGAATACCTGCTGTTTCATTATGGCCAGCCAGCGGAAGTGCTGCCGTGGGAGAATGGGCCGCGTGAGGCGCTGGGGTTTGCGGTGCGGACGGTGATGGAGTTGATCGATCTGCCGCGCACGCCGTGTGAGGCGGTGGCACTTGATCTGGGCTGTGCGGTGGGGCGGTCGAGCTTTGAGCTGGCGAATTTTGGTGTGAAGGTGCTGGGGATTGATTACTCGCAGAGTTTTGTCGATGCGGCGGCGGCGCTGGCGCGTGATGGGAGCATGAATTACGAGCGTGTGGATGAAGGCAGTGCGCGGACAGCGCTGGTGGCGCGTGTGCCGGAAAATCTGCGGCGGGATCGCGTGCGCTTTGAGCAAGGGGACGCGATGAACCTGCGCAGCGACCTCGGTGACTTCGACATCGTGCATGCGGCGAACTTGCTATGCCGTTTGACCGATCCGCTGAAGCTGATCAAGCGTCTGCCGAGTCTGGTGCGGCCGGGTGGGCAGCTTTTGCTGACGACACCTTGCACCTGGCTCGAAGAATTCACGCCGCGTGGCAACTGGCCGCAGGGTTCGACGCGGGAGTGGCTCACGGCGCTGCTGGAGCCGCATTTCGATCTCTCGAAGACCTGTGACATGCCGTTTTTGATCCGCGAGCATGCGCGGAAGTATCAGTGGAGCGTGGCGCTGGGGATGCGGTGGAGAAGGAAGGTATGATGTTCGGAGTCCCGGCTTTAGCCGGACAGGCGTGGCAAGCAGGGCGCTGTCGCGACTCTACCCGTCTCACCTACTCGGCAATTTTTCCGCCTGAAGGCGGGACTCCCAACATCTCCGAGCTTGCTTCGAGCCGCCGGTTCCGCCTAGCATGACGGCGCATGAAAAATACACTCCTTTTTGCCTCCCTCGCCTTCGCCGCCATTGCGCAGGCGCAGACACCGAACTTCAAAACGCAGCAGATCGATGATGCGGTCGGCATTGGCTACGGACTGGCTGTGGCGGATGTGAATGGCGACCGGCGCACGGACATCCTGCTCGCGGACAGCAACGTGATCGTCTGGTATGAGAACCCGACGTGGAAGAAGCATGTCATCGCCGAAAAGCTCACGGAGAAGGATCACGTGTGCATCGCGGCGCGTGACATTGATGGCGATGGTAAATGCGAGATCGCCGTGGGCGCGGAATGGAATCCGGGCGACACGACGGGCAGCGGCGCGGTGTTTTATTTGATCCCACCGGCAGACCGCACGCAGAAGTGGGAGCCGGTGAAACTGGCGCACGAGCCGACGACGCATCGCATGAAGTGGGTGCGCAACCGGGCGGGGCGTTATGATCTCGTGGTGGTGCCGCTGCATGGCCGTGGCAATGACAAGAACGCCGAAGGTGCGGGCGTGCGCGTGCTGGCGTATCACATGCCGGAAGATCCACACAAGCAATGGAACACCACACTGGTGCAAGGCACGATGCACAAGACGCATAACCTCGACATCATCCCGGCGCAGCCGAATGAGGCGGAAGGTTTGCTGCTGTGCGGCCGTGAAGGCGTGGTGCGGCTGAATCAAACCGACAATGGCTGGAAAGAGCAATGGATTGCGCAGCATCCGAAGGACTCCACCGAGCTGCAAGGCGCGGGTGAAGTGCGCTATGGGGCCTTTGCAGGCGGTCAGCCGTATGTGACGACGATTGAACCGATGCATGGCGACAAACTCGTGCTCTACACGCCACCGCCGGATGGACCGAAGGACGGTCCATGGCAACGGCGGGTGCTAAGCGATCAACTTGTGGATGGTCACGCCATCGCCACGCATGATTTGCTCGGCTTGAACAACCGCCAGATCGTGGTCGGCTGGCGAGCGCAGCAGAAAATCGGCAAGGTGGCGGTGAAGCTGTTTTGGACGACGAAAGAGGACGGCAGCGGCTGGCAAGAGGCCTTTTTGGACGATGGCGGCATGGCCTGCGAGGATGCTGTTTGTGCTGATCTCGATGGGGATCGCGATCTCGAAGTGATCGGCGCGGGCCGTCGTAGTAAGAATGTTAAGATTTACTGGAATCAGCGAAGCCAGTGAAAAGTAAATTTTTAGACTGGCTCTAGCGACTGGTTGCGCCGGCGCGGCTTGTGCTCCTAAAATCGCATCCGCCATGAAAGTCATTCGTCTCATCACACTCGCTGTTGGTGCGCTCTGCTTGAGCCAGTGCTCGTTGCCGGAGTTCCCGTTGTTTTCATCGCGTTCGGAGGTGGTGCGTCGCCCGATGACGATCATGCCGCCGTTCGCCTCGCAGCCGACGCTCTATGTCTGGCACGGTAGCGGGCGGCCAGGACCATTGAGTGTGAACATCGACCTCAGCGAGCAGAAGGCGTATCTTTTTAAAGGTGGCCAGAATGTGGGCTGGACCTATGTCGCCACAGGCCGCAGCGGCTTCCGGTCGCCCACCGGTACGTTTCGCATCATGGAAAAAATCGTGGACAAGCGCTCCAACCGCTATGGCATGATCGTGGACCGCCATGGCAACGTGGTGAACAGCAATGCCACCGCAGGCGTGTCCCGTGTTCCCGCAGGATGCCATTATGTAGGTGCTCAGATGCCCTACTGGATGCGCATCACGAGCTACGGAGTCGGCATGCATGCCGGGCCGATCCCGAATCCCGGCTCACCAGCCTCGCATGGCTGCATCCGCCTGCCGCGTGACATGGCGGAAACGATTTTCCAGCATGCCCCGGTGGGTGCGCGGGTGACGATCATGCAGTGAAGAGGTTTGCAGTTGTTGGCAGTGGTTTACGGTGGTTGACAGTTGTTTGCCGGAATCAGAGCCTCAGACATCCTTACCTCAGAGGAAACTCAGTGAGCCAGTTCTTCTCTGCGACCGTCCATCCTCTGCGGTTACCTGGTTTTACCCGCAGAGGATGGACGGTCGCAGAGGGATCATTGGTTTTCGCATCGTTAAATAAGAATGCGGTCAAAGATGGGGCCGGGGTCAGGATGTCTGAGCCTGGCTCGCAATAGCTGGTCTGGGAAAACCATGGTCAACCATGTCAACCACGGTAAACCACCGTCAACTCCGCGTCGCCTCGGCCAGAATCTCCTCAAAGCGTTGCAGCCAGGCTTGCGTGCTCGTCTCCCGCAGCAGCCACAGGCGTCCGGCACGCCCGACCACGAGACGTGCGGTGGCAGGCGTGGCTTCCATCGCCAGCACATCAGTCACGATGCCGCGCACATCGCCCGGCTCGTGCTGCAAGCCGGTGACGCCATGCTGTACGATCTCGTTCAGGCCGCCCGATTTGGCGGCGAGCACGGGTTTGGCATAGTCATAGGCTTCGTAAACCACGAGGCCCAGCGGCTCCCACCACGTTGACGGCACGATGACGGCACGGCAGCGGCGGATCGCCTCACGCTTTGTTTCACCCGAGATGTGGCCGAGCTGGTTGATGTACGGGTTGCTGCGCAAACGCTGCTGCACCGCATGAGCCAGCGGGCCTTCGCCGGCGATGTGCAGCAGTGGCGTGCGGTCGCCGAGCCGAGCCCGCAGTTCATCCCACGCGTCGAGCAGTGGAATGACGCCCTTCGATTCGACCAGACGCCCGAGAAACAGATAATAGCCTGCATCTTCGACCACTGGCGTCATCGGCAGGGCGTTCCACGCATGCCGCAGCGTGTGGACACGCGCGGCGGGCAGCGCTCCGGCATCAACGATGCGCTGGCGCATGAAGTCGGAAACCGTGACCCACGCCTTCACGCTTTTCAGCCAGCCGCTGCGATGCAACGCCTTCAGCATGACAGCAAACATGGCGCTCTTTACGACTGAGTTCTGCCACGCCCCGGCACGCACTTCTCTCCAGTAGCTGCCGTACAGCGCATCAGGCAGCAGCTTCCCGTTTAGTTGCAGCGTGCCGCCGACCGAGAACGGCCGGTAATTGTGCAGAAACTGCACCACCGGCAGTCCGCGTTGCAGCGCTGCATGATACAGCGACGGCGAACCGACCGGATGGATGTTATGAAACACCGCCGCGCCCGCACCGCTCGCATCCAGAGCAGATTCAAAACGACTGCGTGCATCGCGATTGTAAAACAGTCGTCTCGCCTGCTCAAATGTCGAAGGTGCCTGCTCTCCAGTCCATTCCGCGCTGTCAAACCGGCACCACGTCATGTCATGCATGGTGGCGAGGTCGGCGTGAATTTTGTCCACGATCAGCTCCTCGCCACCCCGGAAGAGGTAGCGGTTGAACACATGCAGCAGTGCGCGTGACGATTTGGGAGAGGAGGGGACCATCAGTGAAAAGCAGAGCACAAAAAGCCTGCGCCGTCATTTACCAAGCAGAACGCGGGCCACGCGGCAGATTCTGCCATGAAAAGCAGTGCCGTCTTGCCTAAATTCCCGCTTGGTTATATTCATCCGCCATGAAGCCCGCCAACCACCGCCTCTTCATCGCGGCAGCCTTCGTTGCTTTCAGTGCTTTGGCGCAGGATGCAGCGGTTCGCCCGTGGAAGGACGCGCAGGGCCGCGTCATCCAGGCCACGTTCATCAGTGCCACGGCGGACAGCGTCACCTTGAAGCTGGCAGATGGTAAAGAGCATCAAATCCCGCTCACTCGTCTCAGCGTCGAGGATCAGGCCTTCGTGAAGAGCCTAGCTCCCGCCGCGCCAGCGACCGCCCAGGGTGCCACGCCCGTCGTCTCTGCTTCCTCGTTGAACCGCCTCCCCATCGACAAGCGCACCTGGCCGGAGAACGTCGTCGTGCCGACGAAATCCATCGAGATCCAGATCATCGAGGAAAATCCCGCCGCACGGAAGTGCGTCTATCGCTCCGAAGGCTTTGAGTTCACCTCGCAGGCCAAGCTGGCTGGCAGCGTGATGAAGGAAGTCGCGCGTACCTTTGAAGCCACAAAAACCCTCGTCTCCTCGCTGCCCTGGGGTGTTGTTTGTCAGCCACCCGAAGGCTTCGAACGCTACAAGGCAGCGCTGTATGAGACCCGGAACGACTACATCGCCGCCGGCGGTCCCGAGAACTCGGGCGGTGTGTACATGAGCGGCGACAAAATCTTCCGCGTGCCCTTTGACAGCATCGGCCTCAAGCTCCTGGGCAAAACCTACGCCAAGGACGCCGACTACGACGGCGGCACCCTCATCCATGAGATCACCCATCAAGTGATGGACGCCTACCTCACCTTCTTGCCCGTGTGGGTCATCGAAGGCACCGCCGAATACACCGAGATGCTGCCTTACAACGCCGGCAAATTCCGCGCCGACGCCCACAAGACCGGCATCCGCGACCACATCAAGGAGATGGAAAAGCGCGGCTATCCGATCGACATCGGCAGCCTGGAGACGCACATGACGATGAACCGCGCCACCTGGTCCGGCATCGCCGACACCACCAACAAGAAGATGGGAGAGCTGTACTTCCGCTCCGTGCTGCTCGTCTATTTCTTCTGCCACCTCGACGGCGACAAAAAAGGCACGCGCTTCATCAAGTTCATGGACGCCGTCTATGGCGAGACCGAGGCGCTGCGCACCTTCTTCAAGGATCCTCGCGTCAAACACTTCCCCGACGGCCGCTTCAGCTATCCCACCAACTTCCCGCCGCCGGACATGAAGGGCGAGACCGCTCCCTTCAAACACCTGACGTTCCTCCTCAACGACCGCAGCTACTCGCAGATCGCGCAGGAAATCATCGCCGCCTACAAGGACATCGGCGTCAAGATTTCAGTGAACTGAGAGACCGCACCGCAGCATCCACTTTCGCGGCATCCAGACCGCCGTGGAACATCATCGCCTCAAAGCGGCCAAAATCCTTCGTCAGCATGCACACCACATACGCGCGTGATTCGAGCGTGGGAGAGCGCAGCGCATCCTGAAACAGCGGACGCACGCAGTCAGCCGTCTGGTCCAGCAGCAGCGCCGCATACGCGTCTTTGACCTCCCACCGCAGCTCCGCTCGCCACTCGCTGGCGATCTGCCGCACAATTTCATCATTCAAAACATCCCGCAATCCCTCGATCTCCTCGAAATCCTGCGCCGAGATCGCTGCGCGGATTTTTAGCAGCACCGCCGGGTCGGTGGGCCGCTGCGCCGTAACTTTCGGAGTCAGTGGCGGCGTCACCACCTCGGGCCGCCGTTGCAAAATCTCCTCCGGCGTGAAAACCCGCCCGCTCAGCCGCTCCTCCACCGCCACCTGGCGCAGCCAGTAACAGCCACATGCTCGCAAATGCTCCTCCATGCGGTATTCCGTCGCCTCCTGCAGCGTGAACCCCGCCCCGGTCGATTGCGAGCCGCTACGCTCCCCCAGCGAGATCGGCGTGGCCGGATGATCCAGGTGCAGATGCACATCCAGCACCGTGTTTTGGGCATGATCCTGCGGCAAATGGCCGAATCCGAGCGCGATGGTCGTGGCAGGCATGATTTTCTGAAGAAACCGACGATTTTTCAGACAGAACCGCCTCAAAGCAAGCCCCGCATTTGACGCACCCCCGCGACTGTGCAAGATGCCGCGCTTTCCGGCCCGCCAAGCGCGGCGAATCCACCCGATTCCTCTCCCCGGCCCCCGAAAGCGCCCAAATCATACGCTTTCCCTAAATCTCAAATCTGAAATTTCAGATCTCAAATTTCCCATGCCCAAAGACACCACCATCAAGACCATCCTCGTCATCGGTTCCGGCCCCATCGTCATCGGCCAGGGCTGTGAGTTCGACTACTCCGGCGTCCAGGCCTGCAAGGCTCTGCGCGAGGAAGGCTACCAGGTGGTGCTCATCAATTCCAATCCGGCCACCATCATGACGGACCCGGAGTTCGCGTATCGGACCTACATCGAGCCGATCAATCCCGAGATCGTCGAGAAGATCATCATGATCGAGAAGCCGGATGCGTTGTTGCCCACGCTCGGCGGCCAGACGGCTCTCAATTGCGCCATGTCGCTGTGGAATGCGGGCACGCTGACGAAACACGGCGTGCGCATGATCGGCGCGAATGCGGAGGCCATCGAGAAAGGTGAGGACCGGCTCAAGTTCAAGAACGCCATGCTCAAGATCGGGCTCGATCTGCCGCAGTCCGGCGTGGCGCACACGATTGAAGAAGCGCGCGTCATTGCTGCCGAGATCGGCACGCTGCCGCTCATCATCCGCCCGGCTTACACGCTCGGCGGCACCGGTGGCGGCATCGCTTATAACAAGGAGGAATTTGAAACCATCACGGCGAACGGACTCGATCTCTCGCCCGTCACCGAGGTACTCATCGAGGAATCGCTGCTGGGTTGGAAAGAGTTCGAGATGGAGGTCATCCGCGACTGCGCGGACAACTGCGTCATCATCTGCTCCATCGAGAACCTCGACCCCATGGGCGTGCACACCGGCGACTCCATCACCGTCGCGCCGATCCAGACGCTCACCGATCGCGAATACCAAATCATGCGCGACTTCTCCTTCGCCTGCATCCGCGAGATCGGCGTGGAGACGGGCGGATCAAACATCCAGTTCGCCGTACATCCCGACACGGGCCGCATGATCGTCATCGAGATGAATCCGCGCGTCAGCCGCAGCTCCGCGCTCGCGTCGAAGGCCACCGGCTTCCCCATCGCGAAGATCGCCGCCAAGCTCGCCGTCGGTTACACCCTCGATGAGCTTAAAAACGACATCACGCGCCACACGCCCGCCGCGTTCGAGCCCACCATCGACTACGTCGTCACCAAGATCCCGCGTTTCACCTTCGAAAAATTCCCCGGTGCCAACGAAACGCTCACCACGCAGATGAAATCCGTCGGCGAGGCCATGGCCATCGGCCGCACCTTCAAAGAGAGCCTGCAAAAGGCCCTGCGCAGCCTGGAGATCAAACGCTTCGGCCTCATCGGCGATGGTGCCGACAAGGAAGTCGATGACGAGACGCTCACCACCAAGCTCACCGTGCCCAATGCCGAGCGCATCTTCTTCCTCGGCCAGGCCTTCGCGAAGGGCTGGGATGTGGAGAAGGTGTTTTCGCTCACCAAGATTGATCGGTGGTTCTTGAGGCAGATTGAGGAGATTGTGAAGGAACAAGAAGCATTCGAAAGCTGGAACGAAAGCGGCCTCGTGAATGCCACAGGTGAAAACATCTTGGCTGTGAGTTCCAACGCTCACGCGATGCAGGCACTAAACTTTGTCCAACACTCTAAGCCAGGAGCAGAGGTTGAGCAGGACTGCGCAGACAGGCTGCGCCGAATGAAACGTCTCGGATTCTCTGACGTGCAACTCGCTCATCTCAGCCGCAGGAGAGACCTCACTGTTCACCGCACAACTGGAACTGAAAAGATCAATGACGAGAAACCGCTAAGTTCCATCGAAGCACGAGCAATCCGCAAAGCAGCTGGCATCGTCCCCACCTACCGCCTCGTGGACACCTGCGCCGCCGAGTTCGAGGCCTTCACGCCTTACTACTACTCCACCTACGGCATCGAGGACGAGGTGCGCGACAACGACCGCAAAAAAGTCATGATCCTCGGTGGCGGCCCCAATCGCATCGGCCAGGGCATCGAGTTCGACTACTGCTGCGTCCATGCCAGCTTCGCCATGCGTGAGCTGGGCTTTGAGACCATCATGGTCAACTCCAACCCCGAGACTGTCTCTACCGACTACGACACCTCTGATAAACTTTACTTTGAGCCCCTCACGCTCGAAGACGTGCTCAACATCTACGAGCGCGAAAACGTCAACGACCAGGTGCTCGGCGTCATTGTCCAGTTCGGCGGCCAGACCCCGCTGAACCTCGCCAAAGGCCTCGAAGAAAACGGCGTCCGCATCATCGGCACCTCGCCGAAGAACATCGAGCTCGCCGAAGACCGCAAACTCTTCGCTGCCTTACTCGATCAACTCGGCCTGCATCAAGCCCCCAGTGGCACCGCCACCAACCTTGAGGAGGCTCTCGTCGTCGCCAATCGCGTTGGTTTCCCCTGCCTCGTGCGCCCTAGCTTCGTGCTCGGCGGTCGCGCCATGCAGATCGTTTACACCGAAGCGGAGCTCAGCCACTACATGCTCACCGCCGTCGAGTATTCCACCCCTCAATCCGGTCACTCAGGTCAACAAAGTCCCGGCACCCACACCGCCAACAAACCCATCGTCACCGCCGACAAACCCCTCCTCATCGACCGCTTCCTCGAAGATGCCACCGAGGTCGATGTCGATTGCATCAGCGACGGCGAAACCACCGTCATCGGCGCCATCATGGAGCACATCGAAGAAGCCGGTATCCACTCCGGCGACAGCGCCTGCGTCATCCCGCCCTTCAGCCTCAGCGCCGCCATGCAGGACCGCATCCGCGACGCCGCCAAAAAGCTCGCCAAAGCCCTCAACGTCCGCGGCCTCATGAACATGCAGCTCGCCGTCAAAGGCGACGACCTGTATGTCATCGAAGTCAACCCCCGCGCCAGCCGCACCGCGCCCTTCGTCAGCAAAGCCATCGGCGTCCCATTGCCCAAACTCGCCGCCAAAATCATGGTCGGCAAGACCTTGAAGGAACTCGGCTTCACCGAAGAAGTCATCCCCAAGCATCACAGCGTCAAAGAAGCCGTCTTCCCCTTCAGCAAATTCACCGGCGTGGACATCATCCTCGGCCCCGAGATGAAGAGCACCGGCGAAGTCATGGGTATCGACTACGACCTCGGCATGGCCTTCGCCAAGAGCCAGATGGCCGCCGGCGGCACCCTCCCCACGAAGGGCAACGTCTTCATCAGCGTCAAAGACAGTGACAAACTCAAAGCGGTCAGCTCCGGCAAAGCCAGCGATGGTTCGGGCCAACAAACAGCATCAACGGAAACCGACCGCCCCAACGTCGTCCGCATCGCCAAAGGCTACGCCGACCTCGGCTTCACCCTCTACGCCACCAGCGGCACCGGCAGCGTCATCTCCGAAGCCGGCATCCCCGTGAACATCCTCCCCAAACTCGCCAGCGGCCAGCGCCCCAACGTCATCGACCTCATGAAGAACAAGGACATGGCCCTCGTCATCAACACCCCCAGCGGCAAAAACCCCCGCGAGGACGAAGTGAAGATCCGCACCGCCGCGATGCAGAACCGCATTCCGATCATGACCACGCTGCGTGGTGCCGATGCCGCGCTGCGGGCGATCAAGTCACTGCAAGGCAGCGAGGTGCAGGTGCGGGCTTTGCAGGAGTATCATCAGTAATACCCAATGAGCGAGCCTTCTGACCACAGCATCAAGATCGAACTCCCCCAACTCAAGCGCGAGTTCGTCTTTGAGACTCCTCAGAAGCTCTTGGAGTGGCAGGAACAGCTTCGGGCAGAATGGAACTGGTTGAGCAACTCACCGGCCCGAAACGCATGGTCACAGCAAGAAAGCCACCTCAGTTCCATCAAGCAGGCTGGCTGCGAATGAGTGGATGAGAAATCCACAACATCAGGGGATGCGCGATCAGGCGAGAAATATCGTTCATGGCGCGATCCAGCAGATGTTTAGCAACGATAATTCGCTGTTTGGCAAGGCAGCCCACATCGCGTTCATCAAAGATGTTCTTCAGAAGCATGGGCACGCCGCCGCCTCCGGTGTCTTCGCAGTGCTCTCGCGCTCTGACATTCACTTTGAGCGGAATGTTAACGAGGCATTTTTCGGCGGATTGCTAAGAGGGTTCTTGTTTCAGAATGAGATCGATTGGACAGCATCAGCTCATCGCAAGGTTTTGGATGATCTCGAAGCTCAATACAAACAGCGTTTGGAGGATCAAGAGGCTCGACTACAACATCTGGAGGCTGAAAATCTGCGCTTGAACGGAGCCCATGACGCTACGCTCAAAGCCAAATCAGATGGACTCGACGAACTCAGCTTGTCCAAGGCATCAGTGCTCGATGAACTTCATACAGCCAAAGAAACTGCGCTGAATGAGCTTTATGCAGCGAAAGACAAGGCTTTTGCTGACTTGGCCACTAAACATGAGGCGAACCTCAAAAACATTGAGGACACATTTCACAACAAGCTCGCCCTACAAAAGCCCATCGACTACTGGAGAGAGAAAAAGGTATCGCATGTGAAGCTTGCCAAAAGGTTTGCGTGGGCCTCAGGCATTGTTCTTGTCGTTTTCGGTGTGGGGCTGGGCTTTTTGATTCACTGGGCATTTGGAAACCTGGAGGCCAATGAGAATCCCAAGCATTGGCAAGTTGGTGTCACGATTATCGCGGCGTTCTTCGTCATCTGGATCGTTCGCCTATTGGTTCGAATGTTTCTCAGTCATCAACACCTTGCCGCAGATGCCGCCGAGCGTGTGACCATGGTGCAGACCTATCTTTCGTTGAGCCTAGAAGGACAAGGTGTCGCTCCAGCGGACAGGTCCGTGATCCTTCAGCAGCTTTTCAAATCTGCATCTGACGGTCTCGTCAAGGATGACGGCGCTCCTCCAACTGCTCTGGAGTGGTTTTCTCGCCCGAAGTAGCCCAAAGCTTCCAGGAGCGTCCCACCCATCGAATCCCCGCGAGGCAGAAGCAGGGGAACACCCTCAGCAGGCCCAGGCAGAGGCCATGGAGAGCTTGGGCTTCGCAGTCTTAATTAGAAGTTGACCGATGGAGTTCATCCGCCTCGTGGAGCGCGGGGTGAATGCGCCGACGATGAACGTGAACCGCTGATCCCCACGCCCGCCTACCCCTTGACCGCCGCCCGCTTCCCCGTCGTCTTCCCCCTGGCCCGCTTCGGCTTCGCTGGCGACAACGGCAGCGCAAACTTGAGCCTCAATCGTTCCGATACGGAGCCGTGTAGTTGCCCTTCTTGTCGATGATGCCTGCCTCGAACATGATCCGCCGAGATTGGGCACGGGTCGTGCGCTTCATCATGGCAACCGTGTAGTTGAACCATTCGTCAGTGAGGTAGCCAGGGTAAGGCCCTGCGGGCCGCTTCGGCGCAGGAGGGCGATGGGTGACCTTCGGCGTGCTGGATTTAGCTTTGGTCGCAGGCATGGCTAGTTCGTTTGGCGGGGTTTGAAGTAGCCCAAGATGCACGAGGGATCACGAACGGCAATTTGGATGTGGGACTTTTCTCGGATTTCGGAGCCAGCAAAGACGGGCTGGCCCTCTTGAAACACGCCGCGCACGGTCTGGAACTTGTATCTCCATGCTTTCTCGAATCTTGGAAGCGCGAAATTGATCACCGCGCAGTCCAACCGATGCACAAGGTCTTTGTTGACGGGCAAGGGCCGGGGCGCGCTGCGGAGGTAGTCCGCGTGAGCCAGTTTCAACAAGTCCGTGTGTTGGGTGTCGAGCAGATCAAAGCAAGAGCCGAGTTGAATCACGGCACCGAGCACCGCTGGCTTGGCAATGCGTTTCGGGAAACGCCGATGAAGCTCCTCCGCCCATGCCATGGCACGATCCGGCCCAAACTCCCAGAAGTAGATGCCAGAGCCGAGCCAGTCGTAATCGTTCTCGCTCACCTTCAACGTCTCGCCCGTTTGCAGCACTCGATTTGCCAACGCTTCATCGCAGCCGTGGTAGGCGATGATGGTGCGTTGGTAGTCGAGATGCCGCATGGCGAGGATCGTAACCAGCGGCCTCGATTTGCCAAGCACGGATCGCCTGCACGATGTGAGCCGCGCTCACGCCAGCGCCTCTTGGCAATACTGTACGCACTTCTTCACTTCAGCAACGGCGTCGGAGCCTTCGGGGATCTTGTATTCCAGCTCGATCTCGGCGGGGAAGGTCCACTTCTCCTTCCGCATCAATTGCAGCACTTCCTTGATCGGTGTCTGGCCTTGACCCCAGGGCACGTTGCCGCCGTCGGCGGTGCGGTCCTTCAGGTGCAGGTTCGTGATGCGGGCGTGATACTTCTCGAGCACGGGGATGGGTGACTTGCCCTTGGTGCCGGCGACGTAGTGGCCGATGTCGAGGTTGAAGCCAATGTATTGGCCGAGATCCAGGATGGAGTCGAACTTGTCCATCTCCGGCAGGTTGTTCGTGTGGTTGTGGAAGCCGACCCAGATCTTGTGCTTGTCCGCAAACGGTGCCACACGCGCGGCGAGGATGGCATTGCGCTCGGTGGTCACGCCGGTGCAGCCCAGCGCCTTGGCCACAAGGAAGCTGAACTCGATCTCCTCATTCGACTGACCGAAGCCCATCTTGTGGATGTGAATGTTGACGCCTGCCTCGTTATACATCTTCCGCAGCTCACGGCACTTCGCGAGCTGCTGCTCACGCTCCGCGTCGGTGGCCTTGCCTTTGATGCCCGTGAAGTCCTGGATCGGTCCGCCCATGAGTTCCGTCTCGCTGAGGCCGTCATCCAGCAACGCCTTCAGCGTCTCCTCGGCGGTCTTCGCCATGCTGCGGTAGCTATACGTGATGCAGCCGATGCGCACGCCATTGAAGACCGAGTTCGGCTTCTCAGCGGCCGATGCGAATCGAGGAAGCGAGAGGCCAGTGGCGGTGGCGAGAGCGGTGCCGAGGAAGCTGCGACGGGAAAGCGGGTGAGTGGTCATGCAAAGGTGAAACGCCGAAGCACGGCGTCTTTTACCTGAATCGCATGGAAATCAATCACGTGGAGGCGAAGGGCTCCTGTCCCTTCTTGCCGCGTTCATCTCCCCACGCTAACAAGAATGCATGACCCTCACGCTTCCCAAGTGGTTCGATCTCCACACGCACTTCCGCCAAGGCCCGGCGATGGCTTCGTATGTCCAGGCGCATCTCGACATGGGCTGCTCGGGCGCTTTGGCCATGCCGAACACGCAGCCGCCGGTGTCTCGGGCCTCCGGTGTGGCTCAAAGCGATGGCTGGAGCATCGAAAGCTACTCTGCGGAGCTACGAGCGGCGGGTGCAGATGCGTTTGAGCAGCTCATCGTGCCGCTCTACCTCACGCGGCACACCACGGCGGCGATGATTCGCGAAGGAGCTTCCTCAGGGCTGCTGCGGGCCTGCAAATACTACCCGCCGCATGGCACGACGAACTCGGAGCATGGCATGCCGATGGACGACCTCATCAGCGGCGAGGTGTTCCGTGCCATGGAGGAGTGCGGCATCGTTCTCTGCATCCACGGTGAGCAGCACGCACTGAGCGGGCCGGACTACATCGACGCCGCACAGAACGCCGAGACGCGATTCTACAGCGAGCGCATGCCTCGACTTCTCACGGCACACCCGAAACTGCGTATCGTGTGCGAGCACATCACCACGCGCACGGCGGCGGAGTTTGTGGTGGCGGCACCGGAGCATGTCGGGGCAACGATCACACCTCAGCACCTGCTCTACACTCTCGGGCATCTGATTCAGGGGCTGAAGTATCATCTCTACTGCCTGCCCATTGTGAAGTTTCAGGAGGATCGCGCGGCGCTGCGGGCGGCAGTGACGAAAGCAGGCCAATTCAAATTCTTCGCGGGCACGGACAGCGCTCCGCACACGACCAAGGCCACGGCCTGTGGCTGCGCGGCAGGCTGCTTCACCGGCGGCTGTGCGCCGCAGCTCTATGCGATGGCCTTTGAAGACGCGGGCGTCGATCTCGGCACCGCCAACGGCCAGGCCATCTTCGAGCGCTTCCTCAGCCTCAACGGCCCCGCTTTCTACGGCTTTCCGGCCTCAAAGCAGCGATTCCAGATGAAGAAGGCTTCATCACAGACGCCGATCCTCGAAACACCCGCCGGTCCCGTAACTCCGCTGCCGCTTGGCATGGGCATCGAGCTGACGTGGCGGATCGTTGAGTGAGACAAATCCATTTAATCCCATGCCCGATCTGAACGTCATCGCCACGCTGCGCACCTGCTACACCGACAAATTTGGTGTGCCGCGCCAGTCAGGGCTCGTGCCGGCCGCGTGGGGCGTGATTGAGTTTGAGCCAGCGTATCGTCGCGTCGAAGCAGTGCGCGGTATCGAGGAGTTCAGCCACCTGTGGCTCATCACGCAGTTTCATCTGGTGAGCGAGGAGCCAACCTCACTCACCGTACGCCCGCCGAAACTCGGTGGGAACGAGAAACGCGGCGTGTTTGCCACACGCTCGCCTTTCCGGCCGAACCGGCTGACCTTGAGCGTGGTGAAGCTGGATCGTGTGGAACTGGAAGGCGACATGGCTCCGCGATTGTTCGTGTCCGGCGTCGATCTGGTCGATGGGACGCCCGTTTTCGACATCAAACCGTATGTGCGCTACGCGGATTCGATTCCCGAGGCCCACAGCGGCTTTGCGGACTCTCCGCCACCACCGGTTCCGGTGATCTGGGAGTGTGAAAGCCTCGTGCCGGACGATGTGCGTGTGATCATCGACCAATCCCTCGCCCAACAGCCGCAACCGGCCTATCACGATGACTCAGATCGCGAGTATGCGACGGAGATCGCGGGTTGGCGGGTGAAGTGGACTGCGACCACCGATGGCGCTTGCGTGAAGAGTTGCGAATTCGTCGGGTGAACGACACAGAAGAACCATTCGCAGCATGCTTTCGACCGATCTTCCCATCCGCGCTGCCACGGCAACCGCCATCGCCCACGGCATCACGCCGGATCGCTGCAACATTCTGCAAAACGGCAGCACACTCGTTTTGAGGCTCACGGAGACGCTGGTGGCACGCGTGGTACAGGATCGCGACGGACCGCGGCAGGGGACGGCGTGGTTTGCCAGAGAAAACGCCATCGCGCAGCATCTCACGCTGCAGGGAGCACCGACAATCCCGCTGCATCCCGAGATGCCACCCAGTCCACACGAGCATCTGGGTTATCCGCTGAATTTTTGGGAGTACGTGACGCGAATTGCAGCGGAACCTAATCCAGCCGAGATCGGACGCACGCTGCGTCAGTGTCACGATATCTTGCGCAGATTCCCCGAGCCATTGCCAAAGCTCGCGATCCTCACTGAAAGCCTCGCCATTCTCGATGAACGCGAACTCTTCGCGAAACCGACTCAGCAGATGCTGTGTGATCATCTCGCGACCTCCATTGAGGTCTTGAGCCACTACCCGCACCAGCCACTGCATGGGGATGCGCACATGGGAAACCTCATGAATACGACACGGGGCCTGCTGTGGACGGATTGGGAAGATGCCTTCGCCGGTCCCGTCGAGTGGGATGTGGCCTCGATCATCTGGAATGCGAAGTTCCTTGATGAAGATCACGCCATGGTGAAGGCGATCCTGGATGCGTATGGCCCGGTGGATGAAACAGCGCTCCAGCAAAGCCTCATCGGGCGCGCTGCGGTGATGACGGCGTGGTATCCCATCCTGTATCCGAATCCGAACGCAGACCGGCAGGAAAAGCTCCGTCGTCGCATCGAGTGGCTGGAGCAAGCGTGATCAAGCTGCCACGAGTGGATGCGTGCGCCTCACGAGCGGGAACTCGACGCGCTGGCCGGTCATGCCGGCCTGGAAAACACCATGCGCCATTTCGATGGCCTTCATGGCGCGTTCGCCAGAACCGAGCGGCTCGCGATTTTCGTCGATGGCGCGCAACCAGTCGCGCACCACGCGTCGATGCGCGGCATCGTAGCCAGTGATGCCGTCGATGGTGGCCTCGGTGGCGGGGTCGATACCGCCATTCCAGTCCTTCCAGCTCTCGGTGCGAGTAGTGGCGGCGCGATTCGGCTCGGTGAGGATCGACAGCGTGGGCACGGCTCCGGAGTTGAGTCGGATCACTCCTTTTGATCCGATGATCTCCATACCGAACGGACCAGCGGCTTTCTCCAAGCCCACTCGACTGCGGAAGGTGACGTTCACGCCCGAATCCATGGCAAAGCTCGCGAAGATGTCGTCGCCAACAACCGGACCGACTTTGTCCGCAGGAGACTCCTTGGCATCGGCGCTTGTCGGTGTCTTGCCCTGAAGCCGGATGCGAGCCTGGCACCACTGCACCTCGCCGCCGAACAGCCGAGTCAGATCAAACACATGAAGCCCCAGCACCATCATGTCCTGACCACCTGCGCGTGAGCCCATCTTGCCCACGGTGTGAATCTCCAGCACCTCGCCGATGAGGCCCTCGCGCAACGCCTTCTCCAGCCGGAGCACGCTCGGGGCCATGCGCGCGACATGTGCCACGGCGATGCGCCGCTGCTGCTCTTTAGCCAGCCGAAGGATTTCATCGCCCTCTGCCAGTGTCACGGTGAACGGCTTCTCCAAATACAAATGCGCCCCGGCCTGAAGCGCGGCCAGCGCCATCGCGTGATGCTCGGTCGCCCAGCGCGGGCCGATGGCCACCAGGTCCGGCTTCTCCTTGTCCAGCATCGCGCGGAAGTCCGCGTAGTCCCGCGCCGCACCACATGCCGCCTTTGCCTTCGTGCGACCCGCCTCATTCGGATCAGCGACAGCCACCACGGATACATTCGGCAGTCCGTTGAAAACGTGCTCGATGCCATGCCCATAGTCGCCAGCTCCCGTGTGGCCGATGATCGCGGCTTTGCGTGGCGGAGCATCTGCCGCACGAAGGGAATGCGCCGCAGCCCATGCGGTGCTGCCGAGGAGAATATTGCGCCGTGTCCAGTCGGTGGTCTTCATGATGAGGGAATACGCTGCGCCGCCATGAGTTCATGCCATGCGGACTTTGATGAGGAAGAACCTTTCGTCATTCGCAGCAAAACTCACTCTGAGCTGTAACCATGCAGTTGGGTTTGCGCTGAGCGCGGCAGCGTCCTGGAGTGCTCCAGCCCTCTGGAGCTTGTCGCAGGCCAGGGGACGCTCGAAAGCGCCAGAGGACTCTGAGCTTTACCCACAAGATAGAAAATATAAATTGTACACTGGCTACAGTGGCTATCTATAGGCGGGTGTCCCCTACTTCTCTCCCTTCGATTTCGCCCGCCCCCGCAACGCCTTTCCCTGGCAA
>NZ_JBJXFV010000037.1:0-2803 GCF_046154365.1 Prosthecobacter sp. | reverse complement strand
GGCGGTATTCCTCCTCGAAAATGCGGGCGTAGTCGCCCTTCACCGGGTTGCCGTCCGCGTCGTAGTGCCGGTATTTCTCCACGGCATCGATGAAGAACAGGCTCAAGACCTTGATGCCTTGCGGGGCGAGGCGCTTCTCCTTGTCCAGATGCTCCTTGATGGTGCGGTGGATCATCTGCCGCTGCACGGCCAGCGGCTCCACGTCACCATAGGCTTGGCCAGGGTGGAGGAATTGCTCGCCTCCGGGGTAGCGAAGTTCGAGAAATTCGTCGCCCTTGGCCACACAGATTTCGCCCACCCGGCAATCGTGATAAACCGCCCGCCCGGTGGTCATTTCCAGATCGTCGCCATCTTGCACGGTGATCTCTTTGCGGACCACGCCGGTCGCCGCCTGCGTATCGAGTTCCACCTTGGCGGTGATGATGCCCTTCTTGTTGCTGACGGACTGCAACCGCACATACGGCTTGTTGTGCCCGCCTTCCACGGAGGCTGCGGCCACTTCGATTTGCTTCACCAGTTTGCGCTCGTAGGCGTCCACGGCATCGAGCTTGAAAACCATGTGTTGCGCCTCTTTGGGCGTGGCGGAATAGCGGAGGTTGCACAGCGGATTCATCCGCTCCATGGCCTGCTTGCCTTTGCCGTCGAGCCCGCCTTCCACGCTTTGCGGTTCGTCCACGATGAGGATGGGGCGCGTCGCCCGAATCAGATCAATGGGCTTTTCGCCGCCCGTCTTCTCGCTGGGGCGATACATCACGTTCTTCGATTTCTCACGGCGGGCAGCTTCGTCCGCTTCCTCAGCTTGCGCCTGTTGTTCGTCGCCGAACTTGTTGATGGCCCCGACCGTCATCACCATGATCTGAATCTGCGGGCTGGTGGCGAAGTTGCGTACCTGGCCCAGCTTTGCCGAGTCGTAGAGGAAGAAATCAAACGGTGCGCCGGCGTAGAGCGCCTTGAGGTGTTCCGCCGCCGTCTCGATGGTGTGATAGACACCTTCCTTGATCGCCACCGAGGGCACCACGATGACGAACTTCGTGAAACCGTAGCGTTTGTTCAGCTCGAAGACGGTCCGCAGATAGACGTAGGTCTTCCCGGTGCCGGTCTCCATCTCGACGGTGAAATCCCCGGACACGAGCGCCGCCGATGGTGCCAGCGCATGGCGGAGTTGGATCGCGTGGAGGTTTGCCAGCAGTTCGTCGTCGAGCAGGGTCAGGCGGTTGCCGATGCCGAGATCGTTTTCAAGCAGCGACATTTGACCACGGGCAGCGCCCTGCGTGACGGTGAATTCAGTCCGGCAGGTCTCCTGGCCATGGAAAAGCCCGCAGACTGCCTCAATGGCCTGGAGCTGGTAATCGAGGTTGGGCTCGAAGTGGAGTTTCATGCCTGCCCGTCCTTGCCGTGGGCGACCATTTTCGTGGAGTCACGAAAATGGTGGTTTGGAATGCCCGGTTCCAGAGCCTGAAGAACTTGTTCCAAGCTAAATCTCAAACTAAACAGGCGCGGCTGTCGCTTTGCTTTCCGTTGCAATTCAGTGAGTTGTAACATTTTCAAACTCATTTTCGAGATTGATCGCGGGAATTTTCACCCGGTTTAGTTTGAACCGTTTCCAGAATCTTCCAACGTGCTCCCGATCTCGAGTAGCGGTATCACTCATTGTTTTTTGCCCTTGAGAGCCCTGCTCGCTTTGGCTTCCACCTGCTTGATGCTCTCGACGCTGGGCAGCTCCTCCGGCATGGTGCCGCCGAGTTCTTTGATCGTCTGCCGTACTTTGACACCCACTTCCCGGTGGGCTTGATTGGCCTTGGCTTTGCCGGTGATCCGCTCCCGGCGCAGCTTTTCTTCCGCTTGGGTGGCGCGGAAAAGGTTGGCTGCCAGTTCCGTGCTGCCCATGTGGTCGAGGATTTGTTCGCCTTTCTTGAGTCCTTTCCGGGCGTGGATGTCTTGCGCTCCCAGCCCGCCGTAGAGGCCCATGTAGCCGTGGTTCTGGAAGATGGCGTAGTCTCGCGGTTCGACCACTCCAGCTTCCTTCGCGGCATCGGCAAGCTGGCTGTTGTGCGTGCGCAATTCCAAGCGGATCGCCAGGCGGCGCTGCTCCTCCACCTCCGCGTCACTGAGTTCCTGCCGCCGGGTTTGAATGGCAAAATAGGTCTGGCCTTGGGCCACGATTTCCTTGGCGGGATCGGCGTTCTGGATGATCAGATAACAGGCGTAGCGCGACATCATCACAGTAGCCACGGCGCGGTGACCGCCCTTGCCGATTTCGATCATTTCGGTGATCTCAACGAAATGATCTTCCACTCGCTGGCCGCTATTGAAACATGCGGTGCGAGCCTTCTGCACCACCGCTTCAAAGTTGCGGTAATCGTGGTAGCCGAGCACGCCGGCAAAGTCCCGGCTGGACCAGAATTCGTTACCCGTCGGGTTGGTCCGGCGAATCGCTTCAAAAGGTGTGATTTCGTTGCTCATGCGGTTACAGGCTGCGCACGGTTTCGAGGCCGTGCTGCTGGAGGATGGCGGTGAGGTTGGTCTTGGCCACATCGTCGGCGAAGGCGCTGTCGCGGAAGACGCAGACGGTGTCCCGGGCCTTCCGATCCTCGGTCTTTGGGGCGAGCTCTTTGTGCCATGCCGCCATGCCGAGGGCCAGTGGCTCGACTTCAGCCTGCGGGATGGCGAGCGAAAGGCAGGCCAGCAAAGTGCCGGCTCCGATGCTGTGGACGGTATGGCTCGTGAGGCTGCGGGATTCGATGGGAGTGCAGAGGTCTATTCCAAGCTTGAGGAGCAGCTCGAAGAGGATGTCCTGCTCGGT
>NZ_JBJXFV010000019.1:0-2525 GCF_046154365.1 Prosthecobacter sp. | reverse complement strand
ATGACGAATGACGAAATCCGAATGACGAACGAATGCCTAAAATCCGAAGGCGCTAAAAGCGCTCTGAATGCCCACGCCAGGCTGATTAGCGCTTCACGTTCGTCATTAGAACTTCGACATTATTTCGACATTGGGTATTTCGTCATTCGTCATTTTCACCGGGCCGTGTGACTTTTTGCAGTGGCGTCTGACAAGGAATGTCAATGAGCCTCTGCGACCGTCCAACTTCTGCGGTTAAGTTGGATTGAACCGCAGAGGCTGGACGGTCGCAGAGCAGAACTGGATCACTGAGTTTCCCCTGGGGTAAGGCGGTCTGAGCCGCACGTTTGATGCGCTGGGTGCTTTGGTCGGGAGTAAGCGAACGCCGCTGCGCTGAAGTGTGGAGAAGGGAGAAACTTTCGCCGGCAAAAAAATGCGCGGCAAAAAGATTGGGAATCAGTGGTTTCCATTTTTTACCGCCCATCTTTTTGCCGGCCAGTTATACTGCGCGTCTTCACATTTTGTGAAACGGAGGATTGGCCGCAGATTCAGGAAAACCGCAGATTACCAGACAAAAAACAATCGGTGGCTTCCCTGAATCTGCGGCAAAAATCACCCATCTTGATGACTCCAAGTATAGTCAGGAGCATGCCCGCCCCCGAATGCCGCCACACGCGCTAGACAATCGTCACCTGCACACTGCTTTCGATGATGCCGGTGGCGATGGCGTGGCGGGTGAGACCGGCGGTGTCGTGGATGTTGAGCTTGTCCATGAGGCTCTGGCGGTGTTTTTCGACGGTCTTGACGCTGATGTGCAGCTCATCGGCGGTTTCTTTGTTCGCTTTGCCTTCGGCGATGAGCTGGAGCACCTCCATCTCGCGGGAACTCAACACGCTGGCATCTTTCTTGGTGCTCAGTTCGCCACGATCATGCGATTTCTGTTTCTGATGATTGCGGCGTTTGGCGATGACGGGGCTGAAGAAGGCTTTCCCTTGGTGGACCTGGCGGATGGCCTCCGGCAGCACATGGGCGGCGGTTTGTTTGATCAGGTAGCCCGACGCGCCGAGCGCCATGACCTGCTCAACGTAGGCATCATCGTTGTGCGCAGAGAGTATGAGCACCTTGATGGCGGGGGTGGCGTGGAGGATCTGCCGCGTCGCCTCCATGCCGTTGAGCAGTGGCATGGCGATGTCCATGACGACGACATCGGGACGGAGCTGGGCGGCCAGCATCACGGCCTGGCGGCCGTTCTCCGCTTCGCCGACGACTTCAATGCCGGCTTCAAGTTTCAAGAAAGCCCGCAGACCTTCGCGGACGATGGCATGGTCTTCAGCCAGTAGGACGGTGATGAGTTTCATGGGCATTGCAGGGATACGGGTTTGATGGGCTTAAAGTAAACACGGCCTTGATAAATCTCACGGATCGCCGTGGCCAGGATATGAGCATCGTTTTGCTTGACCAGGTAACCCGCTGCACCCAGCGCCCTGGCCTGCTGCACATAGGCGGCGTCGTCGTAGGAGGAGAGCACCAGCACCTTGGTGGACGCGGGGGTGCTCGCCCGAATGCGTTTGAGGGCCTCCAGCCCGTTGAGCAGCGGCATGGCCAGATCCATGACCACGACATCCGGCACCAACTGGGTGGCGAGGGCGACGGCTTGATGCCCGTTGCAGGCTTCACCGACGACCTCCATGTCGGCTTCCAACTGGAGTATGGCACGCAGCCCTTCACGTACAATCGTGTGGTCATCGGCAAGCAGGACGGTGATGCGTTTCATTGGGGACAGATTTCGGATTCGCCGACGGGTATCTCTACGCGCACCGTCGTGGGTTGGCCGGGGGCGGACTCGATGCGGAATGATCCACCGACGGCGGCCGCTCGCTCGATCATGCCGAGCAGGCCGAGGCCGTTTTTCTTATTTGGTTTGGCGGAGTCGAAGCCGATGCCGTTGTCCTGGATCGTCAGTTGCACCGCGTCGTTCGCTTGGGTCAACGCCACGGTGATGTGGGTGGCGCGGGCGTGTTGCTCCACGTTCTTCAAGACCTCCTGGAGAATGCGGAGGAACGCCACCTCGGTGCGGTGGGGCAGGCGCTGCTCCAGCTTCACGCTGTTCAGTTCGACGGCCAAGCCGGTCCGCTCCGCGAACTCGGTGCTGGTGGCTCGCAGGGCGGCTTCGAGTCCCAGGATCTCGAGCACACCGGGCCGCAGATTGCGCGAGATGCGCTCCACTTCACTGGCGGCAGTGCCCAGCATCTCCCGCAGTTGCAGGGCTTCACCCTTGGAGGGGCCGTCGTCGTCGGAGAGTTTTTCCGCCAGCGCCTGACTGCGGACGAGGATGGCGCAGAGCATCTGGGTGATGTTGTCGTGCAAATCCAGAGCCACGTGCCAGCGCTCGGTTTCCTGGGCTTGCACCACGCGGTGCGTCAAGGCCCGCAACTGCTCTTCGGCACGGCGGCGCTCGGCTACTTCGATAAGTAGCATGCGGTTGGCCTCGGCGAGGTCGCGGGTCTTGCGGTGCAGCTCAGCGAAGACGGCGACCTTGGAGCGCA
>NZ_JBJXFV010000018.1:0-3154 GCF_046154365.1 Prosthecobacter sp. | reverse complement strand
GCGCGGGGCCGAGCAGCATGTCCCAATCGAGGTCGGCGGGCGCATCGCCATCCGGCGGGTTGCCGATGCCGGGCATGACGTTGCGGAAGAAATTGCACTGCACGCTGACGATGTCGCCGATGGCGCCGCTGCGCAGGAGTTCCTTCGCCTTGTGATAATGCGCCGCGCTGCGTTGCTGCGTGCCGACCTGCACGACGCGATTCGTGCGGGCGGCGACCTTTTGCATCCACTCGCCCTCGCGCACGAAAAGGTGCAGCGGCTTTTCGAGATACACGTCTTTGCCCGCATCGCAGGCCAGCATCATTTGCAGCGCATGCCAGTGGTCGCCGGTGTTCACCACGACGGCATCCACGTCCTTGCGTTCCAGCATTCTTCGGAAGTCGGGTATCTTCGCACAATCCGCGCCCACCAGCTCCACGCATGCATCCATGCGCGGCTTGTAGCAGTCCGCCACGGCGACGACCTGCGATTCCTTCAGCCCATGAAAGCTACGCGTGTGAATGCGCCCGATGAGGCCGAAGCCGATGATGCCGACGCGCACGCGCTCATTGGCACCGTTGATTTGCGAGTAGGACTTGGCGGTGAAAGCGCCCGCTGAGGCGAGCGCGGAGGTGTGGAGGAAGGAGCGGCGGTTCATGGTCTATTTCTTGTCGTTGGATTGCATGTGTTTGACGATTTGCTCACGCGGCACCACGCCGACGCGTTTGGCCCAGGCTTCATGTTGAGAGACGAGCGAGGCGACTTTTTCTGACTGCTGCGCGGCGAGGTCGTGGGTTTCGCCGGGGTCGGTGGAGGTGTCATAGAGTTCCCAGGCTCCGGTGCGCGGGCCGGTGGTGGCGATGCCGCCGTTGGCTGATGCGGGGCCGTAGCCGCGAACGAGTTTCCAGTGGCCCAGGCGCATAGCTTCGTTGCCCATGCGTTCCCAGAACAGCGGGCGATCCATCGGCATCGAAGCAAGCTCACCCCGCAACGCAGGCAGGAGGCTCGTGCCTTCGAGTGGCTGAGCGGCATGTCCGGCAAAGGTGCGGGGATGTTTCGCGGCGGCGGCGGCGAGGCAGGTTGGGAACACGTCCATGATGTGCGCGGAGCCGGTCACGATCTTGCCGCGCTGTGATGCCGGGATGCCTGCGGGCCAATGCGCGATGAAGGGCGAGGCGATGCCGCCATCATGCACCCAGACCTTGAACTTGCGGAAGGGTGTGTTGCACACCTGGCCCCAGAGCGGGCCGCGCACTTCGTCGGAGCCGTTGTCGCTGAGAAAGAGGATGAGCGTGTTGTCGAACTGGTCGCGTTTGTGCAGCGTCTCGACGATGCGGGCGAGGCTCTGGTCCACGCGGTCGATCATCGCCGCGTATTGGCGCATCCATTGCTCGTTGCGCTCTTTTTTGGCATTCCTGGCTTCGTCGGTGATTTCGGCGTCGAGCTGGGGCAATCGCGCGGAGTCGGGGATGAGGCCGATTTGCTTCAATCGCTCGAAACGGCGCTGGCGGATGGCATCGGGGCCGGTTCGATACGTTTCCGCATACTTCGCCACATCGCTCTCATGTGCCTGGAGCGGCCAATGCGGCGCGGTATAGGCCAAATAGCCAAACCATGGCCGCGCGATGTCGGATTCCTCGATGAAACGCAGCGTGTGGTCGGTGAAGGAGGCCGTCGTGTAAAAGTCCGGCGGCAGTTTTTCGACCTTTTTGCCGTTGAGCACGAACTTGGTGATGGGTCCCTTCTTTTGCCAGGAGCGATAACCGGTGAACTGTTCGCAAGCACCGCCGATGAGCGCAAAATGCCGGTCAAACCCGCGCTGTCCCGGCCAGCAGGTCTCATCCTGACCGAGATGCCATTTCCCGGCCATGAAGGTCTGATAGCCCGCCTCACGCAGAGACTCCGGCAAGGTCACGACACCTTCTTTCTTGAAGCCGAGATACGCTGGCGAGCCGATGCGCCGCCACAGCTCATTCGCCGTCCCGGTCTCGTTCATGTCGCCCACGCCTGCCTGATGCGGATACAGCCCGCTCATGAGCGAAGCGCGCGAGGGGCAGCACTGTGCACAGTTGTAAAATCGCGCCAGCCTCACGCCACCCGCCGCCAGCGCATCGAGCGTCGGCGTGCGCACCTCGCCGCCGTAGCAGCCGAGGTCGGAGTAGCCCATGTCGTCCACCATGATGAGGAGGATGTTTGGGCGCTGCTCCGCAGCGAATGATTGGCCGCAAAGGAACGCAAATAGCGCAAAGAGGATGAGGAGGCGTGTCATGGGTTCACTTCTTCTTTTTCATTCCCTTCTTCGACACGCCGTTTGGGGTGGCGATGTAGCTGTCGTCATCCTGCTTGCCGTATTTGGCGCGGCGGTCGCGTTCGTGGAGGTCGGTGCTGGCGAAGGTGCCTTCGCGAATGGGTTCATGGGCGCTGGTGGCGAGGGCGGTGAGTTTGGCAAGGATGTCGGGCTGCGCGGCGGCGAGGTCTTTGCTCTCGCTGGGATCGCTGGCGAGATCGTAGAGTTCCCAGGTCTTGGCTTTGTCCGGCTTCACGGCGCGCCAGGTGCCTTGACGGATGGCGGTCCAGCCGTTGATCTCCCAGTAGAGGTAGTCGTGGATTTTTTGTGCGGCGTTTTGGCCGGTGAGGGAGGGAAGGATGGAAACGCCATCCACATTGGCCGGTGCGGTGGCCTGAGCGACTTCAGCAAATGTGGGCAGCATGTCGGGGAAGTAGGTGAGGAGGTCGCTGCGGCTGCCGGGGGCGATTTTTCCCGGCCAGCGGGCGAGGAAGGGCACGCGGAGGCCGCCTTCGTAGAGTGTCCCCTTTTTGCCACGCCACTCGACGCCGGTTTCAGGATTCTTGTTCGCGCTGTGGACTCCGCGCGGGTGCTGCGGCGTGACAAAGTAGTCCGCGCCGCCGTTGTCGCCGCTGAAGCACACGAGCGTGTTTTGCTCGATGCCGAGTTCCTTGAGCAGCGCAAGGATTTCGCCGATCTGACGGTCGAGCATCGTGACCATCGCGGCGTAGCGTCTGGCATCGGCGGGCCAGTCTTTGTCTTTGTAGAGCGTCCAAGCGGGGTCGCTGTCGGGAATGTGAAAGCTGCCGTGCGGCGGCGTGTAGGGCAGATAGGCAAAGAACGGCTTCGTCGCGTTCTCGCGAATGAACTTCTTCGCGGCGTCGTGGA
>NZ_JBJXFV010000016.1:0-26289 GCF_046154365.1 Prosthecobacter sp. | reverse complement strand
AAAGCATCTGCGATCCCGAGTACCTGCATCTGCTGCTGGAGCCGCTGCCGCTGTATGGACTGGGGATCGGCCTGACGTTCCTGATCATCTCCTTCGTGTTTGGCGAGGCGAAGAACCGACTGCTGGCGCTGGCGATCATCTGCGTGTCCTGCGCGAGCGTGTGGCCCTACATCGACCTGCGTGACAAAGCGACGCCACGCATCCTCGCCACGCGGTCGCCGGAGTTTGCGCCGCTGATCCAGGAGCAGACGCAGCGGCGCAAGGACTGGTCCTGGCCGTATTATGCGATGACGTTGTTCAGCGGCATCGCGCTGGTCGCAGCGCGATCACCGAAGGGCCGGCCGGTGTTGTTTCTCGTCGTCAGCTTCGGGGCACTGCTGTTCTGGTTCAGCATCTGGATGCACAAGAAGGAGTGCGAGGTCTATCACCGCAACATCGTGCGGTATGCGCCGGTGCGGTGAGCGTTTGAACCACGGATGCTGAAGTTGAAGGCCAACGGCCTTCCGTCTTGCAGCCCAGGGTTGGAACAACCCTGGGTTACTGCCAAATCAGAGCGATCCCCGAAGGGTGAACCCCAACGGGGTTCCGTCCTCGGGAGCGTCTTGACCACACACGATGGACGGAACCCCCTTGGGGTTCGCCCTTGAGAAACAAGGAAAATTTATGGCTGATCCCAGGGTAGCGCTACGCGCAACCCTGGGCTGCATGACGCAAGCCCGTTGGGCTTGGAACTGCCGCTCTTCCTTGGCCACTTCGACAATCGGCCTCAAGGCCGATTGTCCTGCGTGGCAGCAGGCTCCTTTTTCCCCAGCCCGAAGCTGAAGATGATCCCTGCGGCCACCAGCATGGAGCAGCACAGGTAATACAGGCCACCAACGAACGATCCGGTGACCTTCTCGACCGTTCCCAGCACATAAGGCCCGAGGAAGCCGCCAAGATTGCCGATGGAGTTGATGAGGCCGATACTCCCCGCCGCTGCGGACTCGGTGAGGAACAGGCTCGGCAGCGCCCAGAAGGCGGGCATGTAGCTCTTGAAGCCGGCAAAGGCGAGCATCAGGCACACCATCGTCAGCACCAGATTCCCCTGCGTCATCGGCATGAATCCCAACGCGGCGGAACCCATGACGATCGGCAGCACCGCATGCCAGCGGCGTTCTTTGAAGCGATCCGAGCTCCAGCCCATGAAAAGCTGCCCGACCATCGCCACGGCAGGCGGTAACATGATGAGCCAGGTGAGCTGATTCATGTCCATGGCATACCAGGACTTCAAAATGCTAGGCATGAAGAACTCGATGCCATAGCTGCCGGTGACGGTGCAAAAATAAACCAGCGCCAGCAGCAGCACCTTGGGATGCCGCAGCGCCTGGATCACCGTCATGCGTTTGCCTTTGCGTGTTTCGGCTCGTTCACGCTCCAGTTCGGACTCCAAAGCCTCGCCTTCCTCGGCGGTCAGCCATTTCGCCTGCTTCGGCCGGTCCACCAGCCAGAAGTACACAAAGAAGCCCAGCACCACGGCAGGTACGGCCCAGAACACATAGACCCACTGCCACCCCACCATGCCCAGCACAGGCGGTTGATCACCGTGACCGATTTCGAGCAGCCAGTTGGAAATTTTTGGGCTGATGATCTGCGCGAACGGAGTGGCGACCATGAATGTTGCCAATGCACGCGCACGATCCCGGCTGGGGAACCAATGCGTCAAATATACCACCACACCGGGGAAGAAACCCGCTTCCGCAAGGCCAAGCAGGAAGCGCACAATATAGAACTGCATGGGCGTCGTCACCGCCGCTGTGAGACCCGCCATGATGCCCCAGGTAATCATGATACGGCAGATCCACTTCCGCGCGCTCCAGCGCTCCACCATCAGCGTGCCCGGAATCTCCAGCAGGAAGTAGCCGAGGAAGAAAATGCCCGCGCCGAAGCCGATGACCGCATTGTCAAAGCCGGGCAGGTCGCGTGTCATCGTCAGCTTGGCCACCGCCACATTCTGCCGGTCCACATAGGCGATCATGTAGCTCACGAACAGCAACGGCAGCAGACGCCAGTAAGCTTTTGAGCGGGCGCGATTCAGCGCGGCTTCGTGACTGGAGGGGTCGAGAGTGGGAGAAGGCATGAGTGAGAGTGGACGCTGTAAAATTCGCAGTCTATCGGTGCAAAGTCATCGTCAGGCAGAATGAACGGAACAATCAGTCGCCAAGATACGCCTCGCGCACCTGCGGATTCTGCCGCAGCGCTTCAGCGCTGTCCTGCAGCAGTACCTGGCCAGTTTCCAGCACATAGCCGTAACTGGAGATTTTCAGCGCCAGGTTCGCATTCTGCTCCACCAGCAGGATGGTCAGTCCGCGCTCTTTATTGATGGCGACGATCTGCTCAAAGATCGCACGCACCAGCATCGGGGCGATGCCGAGCGATGGCTCGTCGAGCATCAGGCACTTCGGTTTGCTCATCAAAGCGCGGGCGATGGCGAGCATCTGCTGCTCACCGCCGGAGAGCGTGCCCGCCTGCTGGCTGATGCGCTCTTTGAGCCGTGGAAACACCGTGAACGCGTATTCAATGTCCTCAGCGATGCCTGCCTTGTCGTTACGCAGATAAGCGCCCATGCGGAGATTTTCCTCCACGGTGAGATTGGCAAAGACCATGCGGCCCTCCGGCACATGACAGAGACCGCGAGCGACAATGGCGTGAGCAGGCAGATTGGTGATGTCCTCGCCCGCATAGCGCACTGTGCCTGAGCGAGCTTTCACCAGGCCGGAGATGGCGCGCAGTGTGGTGGACTTGCCCGCACCGTTCGCGCCAATGAGCGTGACGATGCTCTTTTCCGGCACCTTCAGCGAAATGCCGTGCAGCGCTTTGATGGAGCCGTAGGAAACCTCCAGATTTTCGATCTCAAGCATTGGGACGGGGAGTTGATGGTTGAAAGTTGATGGTTGATGGCCGGGAAACGTGGGCTGCGAAGTGTGTGCTTTTTGTAGCGCCTGCGGTCAGATCAGCGACCGCACAGGACTATCAACCATCAACCACAGACCATCAACCCGCCTCCCCCTCCTCCGTGCCCAAATAGGCCGCGATGACCTTGGGGTTCTTCTGAATCTCATCGGGCGTGCCTTCGGCGATCTTCTTGCCGTATTCGAGCACGGCAATCTTCTCACAGATGCCCATGACCACTTTCATGTCGTGCTCCACGAGCATGATGGCGATCTTGAACTTGTCTTTGATGAACTGGATCAGTTTCATCAGTTCTTCCTTCTCCGTCGGGTTCATGCCGGCGGCGGGTTCATCGAGCAGAAGGAGCTTGGGCTTCGTGGCGAGAGCCCGCACGATCTCCAGGCGGCGCTGATCACCGTAGGGCAGACTTTTGGCCTCTTCATCACGCATCTTGGCGAGGTCGAAGATGTCGAGCAACTCCAGCACCTGCGTCTCGACCGCCTTTTCGGCATGGTGGAAGCCAATGCCGCGCCACAAGGCGCTGCGGATGCCATGGGCGCGATGCAACTGCGTGGCCGCGCGAACGTTGTCAAAGACAGTCAGAGAACCGAAGAGGCGGATGTTTTGGAATGTGCGCGCAATGCCAAGTTTGGTGAGATCGTGCGGCTTCAATCCGAGAATGTGCCGTTCACTGAAGTGAATCGCGCCGGCGGTCGGCTGGTAAACGCCAGTGATGAGATTGAAGGCGGTTGTCTTACCAGCGCCATTGGGTCCGATCAGGCCGACCAGTTCATTCGGATAAACGTGCAGGCTGAAATCGCCGACAGCCGTCAGACCACCGAACTGGATGGTCGCTTTATCGAGCGTGAGCAGAGGCTTGCTCATGGGGGTGGTTGATGGTTGAAAGTTGATGGTTGATGGCCGGGAAGTTGATCGTCGGAGGTTGATGGTTGATGGACTGACCGGAACCGGACGACAGCAAGGCTCCGCTGGTCGCACCGTCCATCAACTATCAACTCAAAACCATCAACTCTCCGGCTCATACCGCGGCGGCTCCTTTCTTCTTTTGCCCGAACGTGAAGAGCCCCTGCGGGCGTGCCATCATGAGGCCGATGATGAGCAGCGAGTAGATGATCATGCGATAATCAGCAAACTGTCGCAGCACCTCCGGCAGTAGCGTGAGAATGATCGCGGCGATGATGACGCCCACCGTGCGGCCCATGCCGCCGAGAATGACCATGACGACGATGTCGATCGACTTGAGAAAGTCGAAGCCCGTGGGCGAGAGGAACTGCTTGTGGTGGGCATACAAACCGCCCGCGACTCCCGCAAAGAACGCCCCAATGACGAACGCGGTGACCTTGTAGCGCACTGGATTGATGCCCATCGAACTTGCGGCCACTTCATCATCATTCACCGCGATGAAGCCGCGTCCGTAGGTCGAGTTCACCAATGCGGCGACGACATAGATCGTGACGGCGGCCAGCGCGAAGGTCCAGCCGAGCGTGGTGTACTTCGGAATGCCTTTCAATCCACTCGCAGCTCCCACGCTCTCCATGTTCTGCACCACCACGCGAATGATCTCGCCGAAGCCCAGCGTGACGATGGCGAGGTAATCCCCCTTCAACCGCAGCGATGGAATGCCGACGCCGAGGCCGATGACAGCGGCCATGCAGCCGCCGAGCAGGAGCGCCGCCAGGAAAAGCAGCGGCTTGAGGCTGTCTGGCACCATCGGCGAACAAACCAGCGTCAGTTTGGCCGCAGAGTAGCCGCCCACGGCCATGAAACCGGCATGCCCAAGGCTGAACTGACCGGTGTGGCCGTTGATGAGGTTCAAGCTCACCGCCAGGATGATGCTGATGCCGCAGTCAATGGCGATGCCGAGGTAGTAGCGGTTGAACTGCGCTGAAAAAAGCGAGACGAGCACCGCGAGAGCGATGCCGAGCACCAACCAGCGCTTCGCGCCTGGGAAGGTTGATGGTTGAGAGTTGATGGTTGATGGCATGAGATCAGCGAATCTTGTTCTCGGTTTCAGTTCCGGCTATCAACCATCAACATTCAACTATCAACTTCCCGTTCACACCTTCTCCACGGACGCTTTGCCGAGCAGGCCGGCGGGTTTGAACAGCAGGATCAAAATAAGAATCGCAAACGCGATGCCGTCACGGTAGCTCGACAGGCCGGAGATGCCGCCGGCGAACGTTTCGAGCAGGCCCAGCAGCAGGCCGCCAAGCGCCGCACCCGGCAGATTGCCAATGCCGCCAAGCACCGCCGCAATGAAGGCGCGAATGCCCGGCTGCACGCCCATGAGCGGCTCAATGCCCGGTGCTTTCAATGCATAAAGAATGCCTGCAACCGCCGCGAGCGCAGAACCGAGGCCGAAAGTGAAGGCGATGATGCGATTGATGTTCACCCCCATGAGCGCCGCTGCCTGCTGGTTGAATGACACCGCCCGCATGGCCATGCCGCTCTTCGTTTTATGGACAATGAACCACATCCCGGCCAGCAGCAGCGCCGTGACGAGAACCACCACGAGATCATTGCTGCTCACCACCAGCCCTGCGAGATGGAAATCCGTGGCTGGCAGCAGTGCTGGAAACGGCTTCGTGTCCGCCCCGAACACCGCCTTGTGCTGGCAGGTGAACTCGATGAAGAGCGACACTCCAATGGCCGTGATCAGCACCGTGAGCTTCGGCCTGGAACGCAGCGGACGGTAGGCCAGAAACTCGATCAGCATGCCAATGCCCGCACAGATGAGCGCGGAGAGCAGCGTGACCAGCAACGCACCGGTGAGCGATGGCAGCGGGATGATCGGCTCGATCGCCGGAGCGATGAAGAACGCCGCATACGCCCCCAGCATGAGCACATCACTATGCGCGAAATTGATGAACCGCAGCACGCCATACACCATCGTGTAGCCCAGCGCGATGAGGGCATAGATGGAACCCAGAGCGAGGCCGTTGATGAGTTGTTGAGAAAACCATTCCATGAGGAGTTGATGGTCTAGAAGTTGATGGTTGATAGTCCAGAATCTGAGGCCTGGGGCCGCACGTTTGGCGTGTCGAAATAAACCATCATCATTGCGTCAGTCTCTGTGGGTTTCAGTCTATCAACCATCAACTTTCAACTATCAACTCCGCCTCACGGAGCCACGGTTTCCACAAACTTGAACGCTCCGCCCTTCACCTGCAAAATCACCGCCGACTTCACCGCATCACGCTGGGCGTTGATGGCCATCTTGCCGGTCACGGCTTCGAACTCCTTCGTCGCCGCCAGGGCGTCGCGCAGCTTGGTGCCTTCGGTGCTGCCCGCACGCTTGATGGCGTCGGCCAGGAACATCGCCGAGTCATAGCCGAGCGCGGCCATCGCATCAGGCACCTTGCCGTTGTAGCGCTTCTTGTAGGCTTCGACGAAGGCCGTCACCTTCGGCGAGGCGGCATCTGCGGCGTAGTGCGTGGAGAAATAATGGCCCTCGACCGCGTCACCGCCGATTTTCACCAGCGTGTCGCTTTCCCAGCCGTCGCCACCGATGAGCGGCACGTTCAAGCCGAGTTGCTTGGCCTGAATGCAGATGAGCGCCACATCCGTGTAATAACCGGGAACAAAAACAGCATCAGGCGCTGCCGATTTGATCGCCGTGAGCTGTCCTTTGAAATCCTTGTCTCCGCCGTTGAAATCAAACTCACCCACGATCTGTCCGCCCGCCTTGGTGAAGCCTTCTTTGAAGAACTTCGCCAATCCTTTGCTGTAGTCGCTCTTCACATCGGTGAAGACGGCCACCTTCTTCGCCTTCAGCGTGTTCGTGGCGAAGTTCGCCATCACCGTGCCTTGGAAGGGGTCGATGAAGCAGACGCGGAAGATGTAGTCGCCCGTTTCCGTGACCTTCGGGTTGGTGGAAGCCGGGGAGATCATCGGAATGCCGTTTTGCTGGCAGATCGGCGCTGCTTCCAGCGAGCGACTCGATGCGACTTCGCCAAGGATGGCGATGGCACCGTCCTTCGAGATCAACTTGTTCACCACATTGGCCGGCTCGCCCGCCTTGGACTGATCGTCCTCGGTCTTCAGCTCGAATTTCTTGCCCAGCACACCACCAGCGGCATTGAGTTCCTCAATGGCCAGTTGCGTGCCTTCGTGTGAAGAGATGCCAAAGGTGGCTTCCTTGCCGGTGAGCGAGGCAAATTCACCGACGAGGATGGTGTCGCCACCGCCGCCAGCATCGCAACCGCTCAGCGTCATGCTCATCAGGGCGATAACCCCTGCTCGCAGGAACATTCGCTTCAATTCATGGCTGGTATCTTTCGATTCAACTGCCGTCAGGGTGAGGAGGGAGAGTTCGTTTTTCATAGATTTATGTGCTGCCTCTTCTAGCAGGCGGCCTGCCGGATGACGAACTGTTTTTTTAGTCAGTCGCATTCGATCCCAGGGCGTGTATCACAGGCAAAAAAACAACCCTGCCGGAACTCGGAGCTCAGGAAAAAAACCCCCAAAACCTGAATCCAATTAACCCGGCAGGGTTGATTTAATGAATATATTCGGAAACTGCTCTGCCATGCAATACCAAAAACTTTGTCGTCGAAAAAAATACACCCACGCTTCGCTCTTCGCGGGCGTGTTTTTACTGCTCTACGCCTCGGCAGCACACGCCCAGCTCGGTCGCGCCGTGCGGCAGGTGATTATCACCCAGGCCGCCACCTGGAACTCCAATACCGCCACGATGCAGTGCTGGCAGCGTGCTTCAGCGGGTGCGCCGTGGCTGCCGGTGTTTGAAAAATCCGTGCCCGTCCTGCTGGGTAGAAAGGGGCTGGCCTGGGGCCGTGGGGTCTTCAATCCCCCGCAGAATGGCATTCCTGCCAAGATCGAAAAAGACTGGAAAGCTCCTGCCGGCGTCTTCCAGCTTGGCTCCTTGTTCGGTTACGGTGCCGCCGCGCCCGGCGGGCGGTGGCCCTACATTCAGGTCGGGCCATGGGATGCGTATGTCGATGACTCGACCTCGCCTTATTATAACCGCCACGTCCGCATCGACCCGCGCCAGGGCATCCCGCCGTGGTTTGAGAAACAAAAAATGCGCCTCGGCGATGCCGCCTACAAATGGATGCTCGAAATCCGGCATAATCAGCAGCCTGCCGCCCCCGGCTACGGCAGCGCCATCTTCTTCCACGTCCGCCGTGGTCCCGACAAACCCAGCGCTGGATGCACCACCATGGCCGAAGCTGACCTCACCCGCCTCCTGCGCTGGATCGATCCCGCCGCGTCACCGCACTATGTTCTGCTGCCAAAGGCGGATTATGCCGCGTTGAGAGGGCCGTGGGGACTGCCGTGAGGCGGCGAATTTGCCGTCAAGATGGCTGCGCCGTCAAACAGTCAAGGTGGTCAAGACGGGAACGCCGCGACTCCTTGACCCTCTTGACGATTCCTTGACTGCTTGACCACTCCCTTGACTCCCCTCCCCCTCTCTGCCATCTCCCATTCGTCATTCTGCATTCCTCATTCGTCATTCCATGCCCCCCACCGCCCCCGCACACGGTTACACTGAAGACTCCATCAAATCCCTCGACTGGCGCGAGCACATCCGGCTGCGCCCGGGGATGTACATCGGCAAGCTGGGCGACGGCTCCCTCCCGGAGGACGGCATCTACGTCCTGCTCAAGGAAGTGCTGGATAACTGCATCGACGAGCACGTCATGGGCTTCGGCAGCACCATCGACATCACCATCGCCGAGGATCAAACCGTCACCGTGCGCGACTACGGCCGCGGCATTCCGCTCGGCAAATTGATGGAATGCGCCGCTCAGATCAACACCGGCGCCAAATACGACAGCGAAGTCTTCAAGCGTTCCGTCGGCCTCAACGGCGTCGGCATCAAGGCCGTCAACGCCCTCTCCGAGTTCTTCGAGATCCAGGCCATTCGCGAAAAACAGACGCGCACCATCGAGTTCAGCCAAGGACTCGTCATCTACGACATGGGCAAGCCCAAGCCTTGCGAAGAGCCGAACGGCACGCGCATCGCCTTCCGCGCCGATGCGGAGAGCTTCGCCGACGACACGCATTACCGCCTCGACTTCGTGCGCGAGATGCTGCGCTTCTACTCGTGGCTGAATCCCGGCCTCACCATCATCCTCAATGGCGAGAAGTTTAAGTCCAAAGACGGCCTCATGGACCTCATCCGCGCCAAGCTGACCGAGGAGCCGCAATACCCCATCATTCACATCGAAGGCAAGGACGTGGAAGTCGCCTTCACGCACGGCAGCGGTTACGGCGAGGAATACTACAGCTTCGTCAACGGCCAGCACACCACCCAGGGCGGCACACATCTCGCCGCCTTCCGCGAGGCCATCGTGCAGGAGTGCCGTGAGTTCTTCAAAAAGCAGTATGACCCCGCCGACGTGCGCGGCAGCCTCATCGCCGCCGTCAGCGTGAAGGTGCAGGAGCCGGTGTTCGAGTCACAAACCAAGACCAAGCTCGGCTCCAGCCACATGGAACCGAACGGGCGCAACCTGCGCGGCCACATCACCAGCGTCATCACCGCCCAGCTCGACAATTTCCTTCACAAACACGCCGACATCGCCAAATCGCTCCAGGAAAAGATCAACGCCAACGAAAAGGAGCGCAAAGAGATCAGCGGCATCCAGAAAGCCGCCCGCGAAAACGCCCGCAAGGCCAAGGTTCACAACAAAAAGCTACGCGACTGCCGCGTCCACTTCGACACCAAGGACAAGCGCCGCGACGACAGCACCCTCTTCATCACCGAGGGCGACAGCGCCTCCGGCAGCATCACCAAGAGCCGTGATGTCGAAACGCAAGCCGTCTTCAGCCTGCGCGGCAAGCCGCTCAACTGCTTCGGCCTCACGCGCAAGATCGTCTATGAAAACGAGGAGTTCTACCTCCTCGCCAACGCCTTGCAGATCGAGGAAGACCTCGAAGAACTCCGCTTCAACCGCGTCGTGCTCGCCACCGATGCCGATGTCGATGGCATGCACATCCGCCTGCTCATGATCACCTTCTTCCTGCAGTTCTTCCCCGAACTCGTGCGCAAAGGCCACCTCTACATCCTGCAAACGCCGCTGTTCCGCGTGCGCAACAAAAAGGAGACCTTCTACTGCTACAGCGACGACGAACGCCAGCGCGCCATCCACCGCTGCGGCAAAACCGCCGAGATCACCCGCTTCAAAGGCCTCGGTGAGATCAGCCCCGACGAGTTCAAGCACTTCATCGGCCCCAACATGCGCCTGGAACCCGTCACCATCCGCGACCACGCCCTCGACGCCGACGGCAACCCCATCCCTTCCGAGCACAAAAGCGTGAAGGAGATGCTCACCTTCTACATGGGCAAAAACACCCCCGAACGCCAGACCTACATCGTCGAAAACCTCCGCATCGAGGAGGAACTCGAATTCAAGGACGCTGCGGAACCGGTGGAATTGCCCGCAGCGGCGTGATCGAGCCCAGGAGCGCGAGTATGGCGAACGTGTCCGCCGTAGCCTTGGCGAAGGTGGAGCTTACTCGCCTAGTTTTCCTGCCGCTCACGCCTTGGCCCGAAAGTGGCGAGTGGTCTTCGACACACTCTCGCTCCCTCGCCTCCGCCTATGGAAGAGAGCGCTCACAAAAAGATGCGCTATAGGGTTGCTCACAAACAGCCAAATCTGTTAATGATTCATTTGTTCGGCCAAGAAACCGAGTCCTCGCCAATGAAAAACACCCGAGAACACACCTTCTTCTGGCTCGGTGTGTTTGTGCTTCCGATGTTCTGGAGCTGGTTCACGCTCGGTCGTAACTTTACTCGGAGCCAGAGGGTGGCGGCGTTTTCGTGGTTGGCATTGACTGTGACACTCATTGTTTGTCGCTGGCAGGCCCTCACAGAACATCTGACGCTCGTTGCCATCGGCTATCCAATCGTAGTTGGCTGGGTGACCCTCGCTTTATTTGCGTGGCTTTGCTACCGGACTGGCCTGTTCCCGCTCACCCTCCTCGAACTGTTCTTCATGTTCGTGATACTTGCGCCTCATGCCAGCTACTTCATGAATCCGTTCGCTGGGGTAATTGGAAAGCCGTTTGACCCAGTTTTGCTATTGCTTCCGACCATCCTCGCGATTCTGCACCTGGTACTCGGCCCCTTGAAGCGCAAGGCACGCGGGATTCCCTATTTATTCGGCTACAAGGACGACGAAGAACGATGACCCAAGCAGACAAAGATTCGGCCCAACGGGCCGCAGGACTCAGCCCAGGGCAAGAGGGCGCAGCCATCGCCGCCCTGGGTTCACGCAAAACCTCCTCGTTTCCCCAATCGTCGCGCCCCAACGGGGCGCGGGAGATCGCGCTTCAATCCCAGACATACGTCTCATCATACGCGATCTCGTATTTCTCCAAGAACCGCCGGTACTCCTCCTGAAAACTCATCACCTGATGATGCCGCTGCTGGTTGCGGATGTATTCCTTCACCTCCGCCACATTCGACTGACTGACCGAAAACGCAGGGCTTACGCATGAAATGAGCAACAGACTGTGGCATTTAACACGAATGACAGCCGAATGGGCCGCGAATGACCACGAATAAGAGTGCTGGCTCCGATTGGCGGCCATTCGCGTGTCATTCGTTTCCATTCGCGTTGAGAACCGGCAACTGCCCTTGCAACCACTCCGTCGCTCCTGTTTTCACCTGACGCACGATGTCGCCCATCGTCACCGTGCGTGACAGCAGGAACAGCAGATGCGCATGATCCGGTTCGGTGTTGATCTCCACCGCCGTGCAGCCCAGATCACGCAGAATGCCGCCCATGTAAGCATGCAGTTCCGGGTGCAGATGACGCGGAATCATCTTCTCCCGGTGCTTCGTCGAGAAAATGAGGTGAACGTAAATCTTGGCGAGTAATTGTGGCATACAGGCAAGAACGAACGTGTTCCCGCGCTCCGTTGGAGCGCGACCTTGATGAAGGCCAGACTGGGTCTTTCTGCAACCCAGGGCTTGCTCGTTCCTCGCAAACGCCCTGGGCTGAATCCATCGGCCCGTTGGGCCGCCAGACTCCGCTTAGGGCGGAGTCAGCGAATAAAAAGGTGGATATAAGGTTGCTCGCAAACACACAAATCTGTTAATGATCCACACAGTTCGCCATGGAAATTACCTGGGCACAAGGTGTATTTGCATTCTGCGGTGGTGTTCTTGCACCAGCGACAGGAATCCTATGTGTATGGCGGCTTCGTCGACAGGACGTCTCGCCGCTAAAGGGCTTTGTGCTTGGATTCGGAACTGTCTTCTGCGCGCTGATTGCTGTCAGCTTCCTTGCGAGATTCATCTTTCCCGGATACCCGAGAGTGACGGTTCCGGAGCCTATCGCAATTTCGTTTACGATTCCCGTTTTCGCCTCATCGATCCTCGCGATCTGGCTTGTCGTCCGGAAGCGTTCCTGTTCCACCCGATTTCCTTTCGGGGGCGCTTCGGCACTTCTGACCCTCTACGTGGCGGGAATCTTCGCTGCCTATCACATGTTCTCGTGGCCGTACCGGAAGGCACTTCCTTGGTCGGCGTCCGAAGTAGAGGAGCATATTTGGACTGCAGGATTTCTTCCTGACTTCTCCTACTCCCTTCGCGCCCGGATTACCGAGGAGCAGTTTCTTGATTATGTAGCGCGATTCGAACTCAAGAGTGCCGGGAAGCGAGAGTATTATTTTTTCGAACGAGATGAGGCGCCGAGGTGGGGACCTTCACCCGGTGCATATGAGACCTATCGACGGGAAGACGGTGATTGGTCGATGGAGGCCATGTATGACAACGGAATTATGTGGGTGACGGCCAACGAAACCTAACACGATGGCGAACAAAAAGGCGCGGCAAATCAACTGCCTGCCCGCCGCGAATCGAAAGCATCATGGCCATTCAACAAGCAACCCAGAAGTCGGAGCGCGCCATCGGATGACTCAAACGTTGAGCTCAAGAGCGGCACCCATCGCCCTCCCTGACATCACAAAAAACCCGCCAGACCTCGCGGCCTGACGGGTTTGGAATCGAATGAGCGCCGCTGAACTACTTCTGCTTCACCTTGAAGCTGCGGAACACCACGGGATCGCTGTGGCCGGCGAAGCCGATGTAGCCTTTGGTGTGGTCGAGGCCTTTCGGCGGATGGGCGATCTGGCTGCGGTCGAAGGTGCTGATGTCCACGTCGAGGATCTTGGTGCCGTTGAGCGTGATCTTGATCTTCTGGCCCTCGATTTCGATCTCCTGGAAGTTCCACTCGCCCACGGGACGCAGGTAGCCGTGCTTCGCACCGACGCAGTGATACACCGAGCCGTGATACTGATAGGGTTCAAGGCCCTTCTTGCCCGCAGCGGCCTGCTTCTCGTTATAGCCGTCGCTGTCGATGACCTGGAGTTCCAGACCATCGGAGGCGGAGTGACCACCAAGTGGCGTGCGCAGGGCGATGCCGTTGTTGCCGGCCTTCGGAAGCTTGAACTCGACGCGGATGATGCCGTTCTCGAATTCATCCTTGGTCAGCAGATCGCCGCCTTTGCCCGGCTTGCAGGTGATGGCACCGTCCACGACCTCATAGCTCTCCACCGCGCCCTGCCAGTTGCTCAGGTCTTTGCCGTTGACGTATTCGGTGAAGCCTTCTTCGCCGCGCTTGGCGAGTTCCTGATTGGCTTCGTCAGCAGGAATTTCGCGAATGAACACATTCTTCCAGCGGATCTCGCTGCCATGGGTTTGGAGCTGGATCGGGCCCTTGGCAAAGGCGGGATCCACCATCCAGCCGTTGGGAGCTTTGGCGTCCTCCGCCTTCGGCGCGACCTTGCCATAGGCCTGGTAGCCAGCCTTGCGGTTGGCGAAGAAGTTTTCCAGCACCGCGTTCTTCACCACGACCTCGCCATTGAACGTGATGGTGGCACGCTCGCCGATCATTCTGATGTGGAAGGTGTTCCACTCGCCCAAGGGCTTGTCCATGAGCTTGAGGGGATTCTTGCCCTCGGGGTTTTTGTTGTTCCAAAGTCCGCCTGAGCCGAAGGGCTTGCCCAGCGCGACGGCTTTCTCGTCCTTCTCCGTGAAGTCCCAGATCTGCACCTGCGGAATGCCGCGCAGATAGATGCCGCTGTCACCGAGCGGCAGCATCTTGTAGTCCACCATAAGCTCGAAGTCGCCGTAGTCCTTGTCGGTGGTGAGGTACAAACCTTTGCCATCATTGACGAGCTGGCCATCCTCGACCTTCCAGTGCGCGTTGAGGTGATCACCCTTGTCATTGCCCTTGGCGTCGGTCAAACCACCGTCGATGGACTTCTTCTTGTAAGCGGTCCGCTCCTCCGGCGTCATCTTCCATAGGTCGGTGGGATCCTGCGTGCCCCAGCCATACCAGCCGGAGAGATCCTTGCCGTTGAACAAAGCGGTGAAGCCTTCCGGCGGCGTGTTGTCTGCGGCCCCGGCCAGCGTGGCCGCAGCGAGCATCAGAGTAAGAGAGAGTGTGTGTTTCATGGTTGGATGAGAGCACAGGAGTCGCCCGCCACACCGCGCATCTTTCAGGCAGAACCAGGGCTTACGCATGAAATAAACAACTGGCGGTGGTATTTAAGGAAGCGCTGAAGGATTCGTTTATTTGGACCACAGAGACACGAAGAGCACAGAGACTCAGAAGACAAAACCTCTGTGCTCTTCGTGTCTCTGTGGTCATCAATCAGTGCCTAGATGAGTTCGATGGCCTGGAAATTTTGGTGCGTAAGCCCTGAGGCAGAACATCTGCGCCTGACTTTCTGCTCGACACCTGCGGAGAAACGGGGACGATTCGCCCGCCATGAAATCTTTCCTCTGCATCCTGCTCCTCTGCACCGGTCTGTCCCGCCTGCATGCCCAAACTCCGGCCGCTGAAGCCGCCGCCGGTGCCAAAGAGTTGATGCAACGGCTCTTCGGTCAAAACACGACCGAGGCGGAGCTGCTCACACTCGCAAAAGAAGCCAACAAGGCCGGTGTGCCGCGTCAGGCGATCATCGAGGCCAAGCTCGTCTGGGGGCTGCGCCATCAGAACACGCCCTTCCTCGTGAAAATCCTGCCCGAGGTTGAAATCCTCGCCGCCAACTTCGATTCCGCCAGCGCCGCCGCCATTCCCACCGCAGAAGCCGCGAAAGCCTTCATCGCTTACATCAAGGCGCTCAAGGCCGCCGACGCCAATGACGCCGCCGCCTTCAAACAAAACATCCTCGAAGCCATCTGGCTCAATCCGCAGCAGACACCCGTCTTCATCCAGTCCATCGAGAAATTCCGCCGTGAATCCAAGATGGTCAGCCTCGTGGTCGATCTCAAACTGCCGCTCACCAATTCCATGGGCGAGGCCACCACGCTCCACGATCAGCTCGGCGGCAAGAAAGCCCTGCTGCTCGACTTCTGGGCCTCATGGTGCGGCCCGTGCATGAACCTCATGCCCGCGCTCAAGAAGAAGGCGCAGACGCTGGCCGCCTTCGACATCGTCGTCGTCGCCATGAACAAAGACGACCCCAAGGACAACGAAACCGCCGAGTCCATCGCCGAACGCATCCGCCAGGAGCAAAACGCCACCCTGCCCTGGCTCGTTGAACCCGCCGAACGCCCTTACACCAAGGCCTTCGAGCTCGACTCCATCCCGCGCATGGTCCTGCTCTCACCCGAAGGCAAAGTCCTCTTCAACGGCCACCCCGAAGATCCCTCGCTCTGGGTGGCGCTCAAAAAAATCAATCCGGCCATTCAAGCGCCGGCAGATTGACCTGGAGGATAGGCATCTTGCCTGTCAGCGGATCGAGGCGTCTCGCCTTCGATGGTTCGCTGCATGAGCAAGGCGAGACGCCCCGATCCATGGTCAGGCCGGAGGCCTATCCTCCGAGCGAATGCCGGTCACACCAACGGCGGCTGGAAGTTCAGCAGTTCGATCTCCACCGCATGCTTCCGCTCCGGCAGCAGTTCCACCACGCTGATGCTGCCATACTCGATGTTGAAGTGCGCCATGCGCGCGAGCGGCCAATCTAGCAGCAGGGCGATCATCACGCGGATGATCCCCCCGTGGCAAAACACCGCCACCTTTTGATGTGGATGCGCACTCACGATACGCAGCAGGCACTCGCGCACGCGTGCGGTGAAGCCGTGCACGCTTTCGCCGTTGGCAATGCCGTCACTCTCCATGATCTCCAGCCAGTCAAACGCGCTCACGCCAAAGTTTGACTGCACCTCGTCCCAGCGATGCCCGGTCCAGTCGCCAAAATCGATTTCACGTAACCCGTCCATGAGTTCCGGCTCTATGCCGCGCTGTTTCGCCGTCGGTGCCAGCGTCTGCTGCACGCGCAACATCGGGCTCGCATAGATCTTGTCGATCTTTGTGTCCTTCAGCCACGCCGCCACCGCCTCGCCGTGTTTCACACCCAACGGCGAGAGCGCCATGTCGATGCGCGAACCGCCAAAGACCTTGTGATATTTCTCCTCAACTTCGCCGTGACGGATGAAATAGAGCTGCGTGGGATGATTCGGGAGATGGGATTTCACGGCCTGTCTATGAAACAGGCTGCCGCGCGACGCAAGTTGTAGCCACGTTCGCCAGAACGTGGTCATTGTTCCCGCAAGCACCCATCATCCACGCTCTGGCGAGCGTGGCTACACCGCAAGCTTCCAAGCCTCGCGCATCGGCCGCAGCAGCAGCTGATTCGCCTGCTCGTCGCCATCAAAGCGCTCGGTCTTCGGATCGAACTTCAACGGGCGCTTCAGCACGGCTGAAATCGCACCAATGTGACAGGTCGTCGCGGCACGCTGGGCAATTTCCGCTGTGGCGGCAGTGCGACCACGGGAAAGCACGGCGTCAATGAAGTTGCGATGATGATGCTTGGATTCGTAGAGCTTCACGTCGCTGTCCTTGAGCTTCACACGCAGGATGTCGTCCGAGCTGGCCTTGAGCACCTCGGATTCGCTGAAGATCCAGCCTTCGCTGCCGATGAACTTGGTGCCCCACTTGGTTTTGTCGTCCGTGCTGAGCATGACCACGCGCACGCCGTTCGCGTAGCGGTATTCGATGCGGAAGCTCTCGGCAGCATCGTAGATGCCCGCGTCGCGGCGCTTCACCTCGGTGGCGCTGACCTCCGTCGGCGTTGTTTCATCCATGCCCGCGCCCCATTGCGCCACATCGAGAAAGTGCGCACCCCAGTCGGTGATGTAGCCGGGCGCGTATTCTTCGATCCAGCGGAAGTTGAAATGACAGCGGGCCGCCGTGTACGGTTTCTCAGCCGCAGGGCCGAGCCACATGGCATAATCCAAGTGCGCAGGCACAGGTTCTGTCGCTTCCAGGCCGGTGACTGCACCACGGATGGCAAACTTGCCCGGCACACCGATCTCGATCGCCTTCAAGTCGCCGATGTAGCCGTTGCGCACACGCTCACAGGCCATGCGCACTTTCATCCCGGAGCGCCGCCAGGTGCCGCATTGCAGCACGCGCTTGTTTTCCTCCACGGCACGGCAGATGGCCCGGCCTTCGCCGATGCTCGCGCCGAGCGGCTTCTCGGAATACAAATCCTTACCCGCCTTCGCGGCTGCGATGGCCACGTTCGAGTGCCAGTGATCTGGCGTGGCGTTCATCACCGCATCCACATCGCTGCGGGCCAGCACCTCGCGAAAATCGCGATACACGTCGCCCTTCGCCAATCCGGCTATCTTCGCCGCCGCCTCGGCATGCTGCGCATCCACATCGCACACGGCGACGACTTGCACACGCTCATCGCCCATCAGCGCCCGCAGATTGCTCGTGCCCTGACCACCGACACCGATGCAAGCGAGGCGAACTTTCCCATTCGGCGATACCGCCCCTACACGGCCCAGCGTGGCGGCGGAAACGATGAAAGGAACAGCGGCGCGAAGAAATTGACGACGATTCGGAGCAGCAGGCGTGTGCATGGGAAAGAAACGCGCATTCCCACCGATATGCTTCACGCTTCAATCCACCGCCATGCAAACACAGCTCAAGATCAAGCTCTCCCTCTTCATGTTTCTCCAGTATTTCATCTGGAGCAGTTGGTACATGACGCTTGGCAGCTACCTCGGCACACTGAACTTCAGCGGCACCGAAATCGGTGCGTCGTATGGCGCTTTCGCGTGGGGCGCGATCCTTTCGCCCTTCATCGTGGGATTGATCGCCGACCGCTTCTTTGCCTCGGAGAAAATCATCGCCGTGCTCGGTATCGCCGGTGGTCTGGTGATGCTCTACATCCCGCAGTTGAAGACCTTCGGCAGTGTCTATCCCACGCTCATCCTCTACTGCACGCTCTATGCGCCGACGCTCGCTCTGGGCAATTCGATTTCCATGACGCATCTCGCCGATGCGAAGAAGGACTTCCCCTTCGTGAAAATCTTCTCCGCCGTTGGCTGGATCGCCGGTGGTGTGGTGCTCAGTCAGTTGAAGGGCGAGCAGTCACCACTGCAATACTACCTCGCAGGCGGCACTTCGATGGTCTTCGGACTCTTCGCGCTGAGCCTGCCGCATACGCCGCCGAAGAAGAAGGGCCAGAACGTGCCGCTGAGCGAGGTTCTCGGCCTGGATGCACTGGCGCTGCTGAAGAAGCCCACGTTTGCCATCTTCATCCTGTGCATGTTCCTCATCTGCATCCCGCTGTACTTCTACTTCGTGAACATGGGCACCTACCTCACCCAGTTGAAGTGGGCGGACATGGCGCAGAAGATGACGCTGGCACAAGTTTCCGACATCATCTTCCTGGTGCTGCTGCCGCTGATGCTCAAGAAGCTCGGCTACAAGAAAACCATCTTCCTCGGCATCCTGGCCTGGGCCGCACGCTACTTCATGCTCAGCGCCAGCGCCGCCAGCACCGGCACCGTGCTCATCTTCGGTGCCATCCTGCTCCACGGCATCTGCTACGACTTCCTCTTCATCGCCGGGCAGCTTTACGTTGATAGCGAAGCCAACGAACGCATCCGCGGCGCAGCGCAGGGCCTCATCGCCATCATCCTCTGGGGTTTCGGCTCACTCGTCGGCACTTATCTGGCCGGTTACTTCATGGATCAGCACAAACTGGCCACGCCGAAAGGCGACATCACCCACGACTGGTCCGCCATCTGGGCAACACCCGCATGGATTGCCGTAGCGGTGCTCGTGGTGTTCGTGATCTTCTTCCGGGAACCGAAGAAGGCGTCCACGTCATCGTGATCGGCAGCACTTCCGGCCGGATCAGATCGTGCTCTACTTCCCAGCCGTGAGTTCCTTGATGCGGATGTTCCGAAACTGCACCAGTGAAGCTCCCCATTCGCCATCCTTCCGTTCTGCATGCAGTTGCAGGGCCAGCGGCCCACGGCTGGGAACACCAGGCAACTGAGCATCTTCGATGATCCGCTTGTCGTTGAGCGTGACCGCTAGGCGGTCGCCCTTCATGACGATGTGAAACGTGTTCCACTCGCCGACCGGCTTGTCTGCCTTCACCTTCGGGGTCACCCCGGCATGAACCTTCGCATCAAAGGCTGGATCGGTGCGATACCCCCAAACCTCACCCGAGCCGACCGGCCAGCACCAGATGTTCACCTGCGATTTGTGCTGTCCGCGCAGGAACACCCCTGAGTCGGTGTTGGGTGCGGTGACGGTCATCACGTTGCCTGAATCGTCCTTCTGGTAGGAGCCATCTGACAGGACGACTCGCGCTTTCTTGTTCATGAACGGACTCTCCTTGATGCGCCAGTCCACCCACAGCTCGAAGTCGCCGTACTCCTTCGTGGTCCACAGGTTCTGATCGCCCTTCTCGTCGCCTCGGGGATTGCAGTCGATGACGCCGTTCACCACGCTCCAAGCGTGCGTGTCCGCCTGGTGTGTCGTCCATCCATCCAGGTCTTTGCCGTTGAAGATCGACATGAAGCCTTGCGCGGCATCAGTGCCGGGTTCCGAGCGAGCGGAGCCGACAGCTAATGAGATGATGAACAGGAAAGCGAAGAGAGGAGATTTCATCCCAGATGTTCACGATTTGATCCCCGCTTGGCAAAGCGAATCTAGCCGAGTGATGATCACGTCTTGCCCGGCATTGCATCAATCCATCGGCGCAGCAGTTCGAGCTCTGCGGGAGTGACGAAGTTCTTCTCCTTCTTCGGCGGCATCTCCTTGTAGTGAATCAACTCGATCAGGAGGCTCTTCTTCGCGTTGCCCGGCTTGATCGCGGGCCCCGTGTCACCGCCAGTGAGCAGGGCCTCCAGCGTACGCATGTCCAGTTTGCCGCCACGGCGCTTCTCACCGTGGCAGCGGAGGCATTTCTCCTCGAAGATCGGCAGCACGTCCCGTTTGAAATCAGGCGCAGATGCCTGCTTGTCGTCAGCCCTGGCACGCTCCGCGGCGAGGCTGCCGAGGAGCAACCCGCCGAGGAAGACTTGAAGAAGCATCCGCATCACCCGCCAGAATTTCAGGCCTGACCGACCACGTTCACGAAGCAGTGTACATGCGGGAGCACCCGATAGTTCCAAACGAAGCCGGGACCTTCGATGCGCCAGGCATCCCAGCGGTCATTGCCCTTCTCGGCGTTGTCCTTGTAAAACGCCAGGCGCAGTTTCTCCATGCCGCCGTTGGTCTTGATGAGCTGCATCACTTCGTCGCCATCTTCTTGGCGGAAAGGATTCAGCAGCTTGCGCATCACACCGGCCACCAAGCCACGCTGGGACTCATCCAGATCACCGTAACCGACACCGGTCGCTGGTTTGTCCACCAGCTTGGGCTTGAGCGCACCGACACCGTCGCCCGGAGAGCCGACGATGACCGCCTGCTTGCGCTGCGGCTCGTTGAGCATGTCAAACACGCTCATGACTTCCTTCGTCTGGTCATTGTAAACGTTCATGTCGCTGTGGCCGTTGGCTGAGTGGCCGTAATACATCGGGCCGCCGAAGGCCGTATTCGGTTGGGAATTGCCATCGCAACGCAGCGTCAGATGGTGCCCGGCGAAGACCCAGGAGAAGGGATCCTTGCCCGAAGGATCACCGAAGATTGCGATGCCGTTGTTTTCGAAGGCTCCGCTGTTGTCCCACTTCCCACGGCGGCTGATCCGGTCATAGGCTTCATCTCCCGACAGGATCGACTTGAAGGTCTGCTGGATGAGTTCCTGCTGCGGCTTGGTGAATTGCTCGGCAATCTTTTTGCCCAGCGGGGCTGCATTATGCGTCTTGAGCCGCGTCGGCATGCCCGATTCAGCGCCATCCGCCCAAGGCCGCACCACCGCCGTCTTCTGCTCGGCGCTCAGCGTGGCAAACAGTTCGCGGATGAGTTCCTCCGCCGGCTTCACCTTGCGAGGTGCGTCCGTGGGTGCTGCGAATGCAGAACTCAGCGACGAAGCCCCCATGACTCCCATTGCGCCGCCCGACAGGACACGAATGAAGTCCCGCCGTCCGCGCTGCGGAGAAGATGAGGCGTGCTCAGAGCACTCCGGGCAGATCGACTGATGAAGATGGGGGGCGGCGGATGGTTGATGCGATTTCATGGCGGCTTCATATACCGCCTTGAGGGTTCACATCTTGCCACAGACGATCCGGTTAACCGCAGCCGCTTGGTGTGTGTGGCCTCATCACCACGAGTCAATCAATGGTCGGGCTGGCGAGATTCGAACTCACGACCTCTTGCACCCCATGCAAGCGTTCTACCAGGCTGAACTACAGCCCGACCTAGTTTTGACGTTCTCACCAGCGGTGCCGCGTTGGGGTGGCTGCCGTTGGTGAGGCGCGCATTCTGGAGCAGCGCCTTTTGAATGCAACGAGATATTCGCTGTGTCATACACGAAAAAAACACGGGGAGCCTTTCGACTCCCCGTGTCTGCAACAACACTGACGGACTTGGCAAAAAATCAGGGGCGACGGCGACGCAGGGCCACAAAACCCAGCCCCAGCAGGCCGAGCAGGGCGCGGGACGGCTCAGGCACAGAGTGAACGCTGATGCCTGAGAAGGTCACATCACCATTGCCTGCGGTGAGACCTTCGTGACCGGTGAGGACGAGCGCCGTGCCAGTGGGGCTGTTTGCAGCGGAGATGAACAGCATGCTCTCAGGCGAGTACAGGGTGCTGGTGGCGGAGGTGTTGGTATAGCCCACAAATGAGGGGGAGGCTGGATTGGAGATGTCATACATGAGCAGGCCGTTCTGGCGTTCCATGCCGATGAAGGCATACATTTTGCCAGCGATCTCGCCCACCGTCAGAGATTCCGGTTCAGGTCCTTTGTCATCGGAACGAGTGTCTGTGGCAGAGGCAACACCGTTGTTCATGTTATGCCGGGTTGGGTCGAGGCCAGCGAGGAGGGTTTCCAGGCTGCCGCTGTCCGCCACGAGGGCTCCGGTGCTGGCATTCCAGATGCTGAAGGAACGCGTGCCGATCATGATCTGCTCGTCGATCTTGCCATCGCCAGCGGTACCACCACCGGCACCGTTGTCACCATCCAGGCGTGAGGTATTCAGACGGCCAAGCTGATCGTTGGCACGGGTAGCGCTGGCAGCCAAGGTAGTGTTCAAAATGGTATTCATGCTGTCATTTCCGCTCGTGTCACCAAAGCGGCTGACGTCACGGTCATCACCACGGGCATCACCTTCATTGGCGGTGATGAGATAGTTCGTGCCGCTGATGGTGAAGCTCTTCACCGTGTCTGGCATCGGCAGACCTTTGACCGTGTCGTTGATGCTCAGCAGGGGCGTGCTACCTACTCCGTCCTGATCGGAGGCATCAATGGTTTGAGTGATCGTGCCCAGCTTGTTGATAGCGGTCCACTTGCTGGTGGTCATGTCAAAGGTGGCGATGGCGTTGTTCTCCTGCATGGTGACGTGGATTTTGTCGCCGACGACTGCGGCAAACTCAGGCTCCATGCCTTTGTAGAAATCAGCGTCGTTGTAAACGGAGGCGTTGTTGAAATCAGGAACGCTGTTGATGAAGGTGCCGCTGACTCCGAGGGAGCTGAGGCTGTGGTTGCGCACGCCTTGCAGGGTGACGCCCGTGTCCAGGTTGCTACTGGAGAAGTCGAAGGTGGAGACGGCGCTATTCGTCAGCGCTGCGGCCTGGGTGGTGTTGGTGATGCCGGTCAGGTCGATGATGCTGATGGAGCCAGCGGCGTTGCCAGAGGTTGCGGCGTTTGCAACAGCAGGATTGAACTCGCCCTCGTTGACCACGATGAGCTTTGTGCCATCGGGGCTGAAGCTGATGCTGTCAGGGTGAAAGCCGACATCCAGCGTGGCCAGCACACGGCTGCCGCCGGAAAAGCCAGCGGTGTAGTCATACAGCACGACCTTCCCCTGGGTGCTGGTGTTTGCGGTGGGAATCAGCGCCGCAGCACCGAAGCCACGATTTTGCGTGTCCGCCGCCACGCTGCTCAGGCCGAGCATGTTGGTGGAACTGCCACCAAAGGTCGTTTTCAGATCAATGAAGGCACGCTCACTGAGCGCTCCGGTGTTGGAAAGAGTCAGAATCTGCACGCCAAACACATCATTCGCGTCCGTGGTGTGATTCAGGCCCACGGTGCTCAGCAGGGTGTTGTCCTGCGTGGTGAAGGAGAGAATTTCAGAGCCGCCGGCGAGGGCAATGTTGCCCTGCTGGTAAGAGTTCAGAAGCGTGAAGGCTTCCGCATTCATCGCCATGAGCAGCGATGCGAGTGTGAGAGTGAGTGTTACGCGTTTCATATTTCAGGAGAGGGTTAGCTGGACGCGAGCCTTTTAGACGAATGACATCCGCTGTCGAAAATCCGCGCGTTACTTTTCCGCCATGTGGCAAATCCGACACAGCGCGGTGTTTGAAGAGCACGGCCTGCACAGAGTAGCAGAGTCTGTATGAGTCGTTCTCTGCCTTTCCCCACCCTGCCGATCCGCCGTCGGCGTCGTTCGCACTGGCCGGTGATCCTTGCCGTTCTAGCCGCCTTGGGAACCGTGCTTCTCGTCGCCCATAGAGTGCGCAGCCGACCACAGCAGCCAGTCGAAGCTCTCGTTGAGCAAATCACGCCGCCAAAGGTGGCCGTTGTGCCCTCCGCTCCAAAAAAACCTGCGGCCAGTCATTCGAGCACGATCCTGGCCAGCAAAATCACCGCGCCACAGCCCCGGCCAGTTCCCGCATCCGTTCCCAAGCTCAAGGCGATGCCCGCAAGCGAGGTGCGTGGCGAGTTCGAGAAGGCTGCCAGCGTGTTGCGAAAGTACTTTCAGTCTCCGGTCGATGAGGAACTCGGAAAGCTCCTGCGCCATCCCGCTGAAACCATGCCCCGCCACCGCGAGTGGGCGCTCACCCGTCGCATCGTCCCTGCGAATCCATTGCAGATCGGTCCGCAATTCGGCGTCAGCGGCAGCCTGCTCGTCACCGGCGTGAAACTCGTCGATGGCAGCCTGCGGATCGCCGCCTTGGAAAACTCTGATCAAGGTTATCGGCTCGATTGGGAAAGCTTCAGTGCCTGGGGTGAGTCCCGCTTCACCGACCTCGCCAATTTGGAGCCGGGCAAAACGGCCCTCATGCGGGTCACCATCAAACCTTCCAGCGCCACGCCACCCGCCACCGCTCCAGGCGGCGCTTCATTCACCATCGCACATCCGGATGAACGCTCCACCCTGGCCGCATACGCCACTGCCGAAGTTCTGGAAAGCACCCTACCCGCCCGCAGATTGAGCAAAGCCAGTGGCGGCATGTTCACCGTGCGATTGGCCGTGGATGCGGAGGATGTGAAAAACGGCCTCGCACGCATCCACGAGGTCATCGCCACCGGCTGGCTCCCTGACATGGAAGAACAGGCGATTGACGCCAAGGAATGATCGCGACGTGACCGCCGGGCTTGCCATCCAGCCAGCAGTCACGTAAAACCAGCGGGAATTCCGCATGGTCACGATCACAATCCAAGAACTCACCAAACGCTTCAGCGGCAGCGTCGTGCTCAGCAGCGTGGATTTGCAAATCGAAGCCGGAGAACTGTTTTTCCTGCTCGGACCTAGCGGTTGCGGCAAAACCACGCTGCTGCGTCACATCGCCGGCTTCTACACACCGGACGCCGGCAAAATCTGGTTCGATGATGAGGATGTGACCCGCCTGCCCGCGCACAAACGCGGCACGGGCATGATGTTTCAAAGCTACGCGCTCTGGCCGCACCTCAACGTCGCGCAAAACGTCGCGTTTGGCCTCGAAGAGCGCAAACGGCCGCGCAAAGAGATCGAGCACCGCGTGTCGGAAGCGCTCTCGCAGGTGAAGCTCGATGGCCTCGGCTCACGCAAAATCCAACAGCTCTCCGGCGGCCAGCAGCAGCGTGTCGCATTGGCTCGTGCGCTCGTCATTCGGCCCAAATGCCTGCTACTCGATGAACCGCTCTCCAATCTCGATGCCAAGCTGCGGCTCGAAATGCGCACAGAGATTCGCCAGATCTGCAAGCAGCACGGCCTCACCGCCATCTACGTCACGCATGATCGCGATGAAGCCCTCAGCATGGCCGACCGCATGGCGATCATGGAAGCGGGCAAGCTCGTGCAGATCGGCACGCCCACCGAGGTCTATCGCAATCCCGCCACGCGCATGGTCGCCGAGTTCATCGGCGAAACCAATTTCGTCGAAGGCCGCACGCTGCGCGAAAGCAGCCGTAAAGGTTATCATGATGTCGAAACATCCTTCGGTGTGTTGCGTGGCCGCACCAACGACACCACCTGGCAGCCAGCGCCCGGCCAGCCGGTCGTATTGAGCATCCGCCCCGAGTCGCTCACGTTTGGCAACGTACTCGATTCGCCGAACCGCTTCCCCGGCCACATCATCGACACGACGTATCTCGGCCCCACCGTGCAATACGTCCTCCAAGTTCATGGCGGCCCGCTCATGAAGGTCTGCGAGATCAATCCGCAGGAAATCCGTCCGCCTGCCGAGGACGAAACCCGCGCGATGGCCGCGATGAACGACGTGGTGATCCTGCGCAAATGAACCTGCCACTTCAGCAACTCGCCCGCGCACAATGGACGCAACCCCGTTGGGGTTGCTCCTTGGCCATGGTGTTAAACACACGTCACACCCAGGGTTCTGCGAACCCTGGGCTGAAATACCCAAGCCCGTTGGGCTTGAACGCACCCGCGACCTTCAAACGCCATCATCGCCAGACCTGCGGCGATCATCCCACTTTGGGCTTGAACGCACCTGTGGCCTTCAAACGCCGTCATCGCCAGACCTGCGGCGATCATCCCACTTTAGACTTGAACGCGCCGGCGGCCGTCAACCGCCGTTTCATTCAACCTCAACGAGGTTGCGTATTACAGCCCAGGGTTGGCACAACCCTGGGTTTCGCACACGCAGCGTTCCCTTCTTCAGCGCAACCCCAACGGGGTTGCGTCCATCGTCGTCCGGCCCCCGAAGCGTCCGCCTCATGAACGCCTTCCTCCAGCACCCACGCACTCAGGCCGTCCTCGCATGGTTGCAGGTTTGGCGCAAAG
>NZ_JBJXFV010000243.1:0-33899 GCF_046154365.1 Prosthecobacter sp. | reverse complement strand
TCAAGATGGGTGATTTTTTGCCGCAGATTCAGGGAAGCCACAGATTGTTTTATGTCTGGTAATCTGCGGTTTTCCTGAATCTGCGGCCAATCCTCCGTTTCACAAAATGTGATGACGCGCAGTATAGCCTTCCGCCAGCAGCCGAAGCTGCTTTTTTTCAAGCCCTGCGTGGAGAGTAAATTGGAGCTTCGATGGCAAAGCACAGCAGCTTGCGGAACTTGAGGGGCTGCGCGTGAACGTGCTGGCATGATCAAGCCATAGCTGGTCGCCGCCGCGCAAACCACTTCCGCACCTCCTCGACCCACAGCACGCTGCTGCCGATGAGGCCGAGGAGGAGGCAGTCGCCCAGGGGGATCGGCACGGTGTGGAAGACGTGGTTGAGCGAATCGGTGTAGATGACGAAGAGGTGCAACACCATGCCGAGCGCGAGACCGCCGACGAGCCAGAGGTTCTTGAACACATCGAGGCAGAGCGTGGATTTGAGCGCGCTGCGGCAGTTGAGGACGTTGAACCACTGGCTGATGGCGACGAGCGTGAAGGTCTCCGTCTGCACGAGTTCAAACGGCGCACCGGATGACATGCGCCACATGAAGAAGCCAAAGATGGCAACGACGGAGGTGCTGACCATGAGCAGCAGGCGGTTGAGCATCGGCCGCGTGATGAGCGCCTCGCCAGACGGCGTGGGCTTGCGGCGCATTTCATCGCCCTCCAGGCCTTCCATGATGAGGTTCACGGTGACGGTGCCTTCCGTGACGATGTTGATCCATAGGATCTGCACGGCGGCCAGCGGCAGGGGATAGCCGCACACCAGCGCGAGCAGCAGCACGAGGACTTCATCAATGGATGTGGCGAACAGGAACAGCACCACCTTCTTGAGGTTCTGATACACGAGGCGGCCTTCTTCGACGGCTTTGACGATGGTGGCGAAGTTGTCGTCGGTGATGACGATCTTCGCCGCGCCTTTCGCCACTTCCGTGCCGGTGATGCCCATCGCCACGCCGACATCGGCGGTGGCAAGGGCGGGTGCGTCGTTTACGCCATCGCCGGTCATGGCGACGACGTGTTTCTGTGACTGGAAGGCTTCGACAATGCGCAGCTTCTGCGCCGGATGCACGCGGGCGAAGACGGAGATGCGGTCGAGACTCGTGTGCAGATCCTGTTCGGACATCGCTTCGAGTTCGTTGCCGTCCAAGGCGATGTCGCCGGGCCGCGCAATGCCCAACGCCGTCGCGATGGCGAGTCCAGTGGCTTTGTGATCACCCGTGACCATCACGGGACGAATGCCAGCGATGAGACATTCCTCGACAGCGGCCTTCACCTCATCACGCGGCGGGTCCATCTGCCCCAGCAGGCCGAGGAAGCGCAAACGACCGCGAAACGGCTCAAAGCCGGCCGCTTCATCGAGCACGGCATCGTTCAGTTCCGCCACCGCCAGCACTCGCAGTGCCAGAGCGGCGAGATCGGTGGCGGTTTGATGAGTTTTGGCCAGATCGAGTGTCTTGGGATCGCAGAGATCGAGCAGCATCTCCGGTGCGCCTTTGAAAACGATACGTCCGCTCGCGCCGTGGCCGTTCTGCGTCGCCATCATCTTCGTGGTGGCATCAAACGGGATCTCCGCGCGGCGTGGTGACTGATGACGCAGTGTTTCCGGCTCCACGCCGCCTTTGAGCGCGACGGTGAGCAGCGCGGACTCGGTGGGATCGCCCAGCGCGCGCCAGCGTGTGTCTTCGGCATCGGGCGGCACGAGTTTGGCATCATTGCAAAGCACCACGGCTTCCAGCAGCGACTTCAACGCCGCATCATCAGAAGCGTTGAGTGCTTTGCTATCGACACTGAGCCGACCTTCGGGCGAGTAACCCGCGCCCGTGACCTCGACGCGGCGTGCATCGGGCAGAATGAGCGTGGTGACGGTCATTTCGTTCTTCGTCAGCGTGCCGGTTTTGTCGCTGCAAATGATGCTGGTCGATCCCAGTGTCTCCACCGCCGCGAGACGGCGCACGATGGCGCCGCGCCGTGCCATGCGCTGCATGCCGACGGCCAAAGCAATCGTCATCGCCACCGGCAGCCCCTCCGGCACCATCGAAACCATCTGGCTGATCGCCACCATGAAGATTTCCACAAACGGCAGGCCGCGCAGCAGTCCAAACGCGATGATCACGCCAAACAGCACGATGGACGCCACCACCAGCCATTGCCCGAACTGATGCAGCCGCAGTTCCAGCGGCGTCTGCGGGTCCCGCGCGCCCGAGGTGAGCTTCGCGATCTTGCCGACCTCGGTTTGCAACCCGGTGGCGACGATGACAGCACGCCCACGACCCGCCGTGAGGTGTGTGCCGGAGTAGATCATGTTTTTGCGGTCACCGAGACCTGCCTCTTCCGGTAGCGCGCCCGTGTGTTTCAACACCGGCAGCGATTCGCCCGTGAGCGCCGCCTCCGTGGCCTCCAAGGAGGCCGCTTCGAGCAGACGTGCATCCGCGCCCACCGCATCGCCCGCCGCGAGCAGTATGATGTCTCCCGGCACCAGATCGCGTGCCTCAATGATGGATTCAGCGCCATCGCGCACCACGCGTACTTTCAGTGACGACATCTTGCGCAACGCCGTCATCGAATGCTCCGCGCGGCCTTCCTGCAGTGCGCCGATGACCGCATTGACCAGCACCACGATCAAAATCACCACCGCATCACTCGCGTGATTCATTGCGAACGAGATCACCGCCGCGACGAACAAGATGTAGATCAGCGGACTGGCAAACTGCGAGGCAAAGACCTTCCACAGCGGCTTGTGCGTGGCTTCGGGCAGCTCGTTGGGGCCGTGTTGGGTGAGGCGTGCAGAAGCTTCGCTGCCGGGCAGTCCGGCATGGGCGTCGGTTAGGAGTGATTCAACCACCGCTGTGGTCAGTGCTGCGTGCCAGATGAGTGGGGGAGTTGCAGGCATGGGAGAGCAAATATGTGGCGCTATAACTGACGCTGCCGTCCTAGTGTTTTGTGACAGATGTCTCGTTGGCAATCAACTGCATTCAAGTGGGGTATGCACCCCATCGCCTGACCACGACGGCCTCCGATAGGCTTCCGGGTAAAGCCGCCCGTTACCGGGCGGATCCTCCACAGACCCGTGCTAGCCCAATTAAGGCACACGGTTCCTCAGATCAGACGCGAGCGCAAAAAGTCCAAGGCGCTTAATCATGCCTCGGGGAGCTGGTACAAGAAGGCACACCTTCACGCATGCGCCACTTCAACGCCCTCGATTCACTCGCACAAAACCGCCCATGGAGTTCAAAAACTGGACCATCGACACGGCGGCGGAAGCTTACAGCTATCACAATGACCTGCACTACGCGCTCAACCTTGCGCGCGACCACCAGTATCTCTGCCCGCGCAGCCTCGACACTTACCGCAAGGGAAACGGGGTCAGGCAACTGCTTGACAGTTGACCTTGAAACAAATGCTCCTGACAATTTGTCAGCCAGTTGCCTGACCCCGACTACCGAGGAGAAAAAAGAGGGTCCCGCATGGCCGGTCAGTCTCCCCACAGCGGCCTGAGATCGGGTGCCGTGGGATCGGAGCCGCCCCACAGAAGCCTGCCGCCTGACGACTTGGGGGCCGCGTCGGCAGCTTGGGGCCATTGTCGCCCGACTTGCGGTTCGAATCGGCCCATTTGGGTTTCCGTCGGGTGACATGAGGCCCGCGTCGGCCGACTTGGGGCAATCGTCGCCCGACTAGCGGCTCGCGTCGGCCGACTTGCGGCCCGCGTCGCCCGACTAGCGGCTCGCGTCGGCCGATTTGGCATTCCGTCGGCTGACATGAGGCCCGCGTCGGCCGACTTGGGCCCCATGTTGGCCGACATGAGGCCCGCGTCAGCCGACTGAGGGGACGCGTCAGCCGACAAAAGCCCACGTCGGGCGACTTGGAGCCCGCGTCGGGCGGCTTTGACCCCGCGTCACTCGGTTTCCCCAGGGAACGGCTTGAAACGGCTCAAAAGACTGTCTATATGAACAGTATGCGCGCCAGCTTTGCCGGGGGTACGTCTTTTCAAAACGGATTACTTCAACTCCCTCGCCTGCGAGGAGGGACGAAAACAGAATGCCTGGCATCTTTTCCTTGGCTGTTCCCATCTTCCTTGGATGCCGCATCTCACCGCAGGCTTGTGCCTGAAAGCGAACATACTGCTTGTACCACTGGACATAGGTCTCCTCCGTGCGCCGCGAGTACTGTTTGAAGCGTACCCGACCTCGCAGTTGCTCCTCCAGGCTCGGTTCTGACTTTGGATTGGTCACACATCCCTTTTAAACTCCCATGCCGTAGAAAACCAATATTTTTGTTGCACCAGTACGGCATAGGCGTGTAAAACGACACCGATGAACGCCGCAGGCCGTACTTTTTCGACAAAACCGCCGCCTATAAAGCTGCTGACAAACCTCACGATCTGTGAATGATCATCAAGTTAGGCGTCTCTTCGCACGCACATGGCCATTCCCAAAAAAGGTTCTCGAACGGTGACGGTCAAGGGGGTTCGCTACCGCTGGCGCATCCGACGCAAGCCGACATACTGTGAGGGAGTTTTTGCCGGCGGATTTTCAGTTGCCGTTGAGCGTGTTGAGCCACCGTCACGATGCGTCCTTTTACTGGCAGCAGACTTTCCGCGACCAGACAACTGGCTCGGTCACGCTTCCAAGACGGTCACACCTCGGATGATTGCCGCGTCTATTGAGGAGGCGCTAGCTCACGGATGGCTGCCGGAGCATGCTGGTTCAGGTTTCACACATCCATTACATGCACACGAGAACGCCTAACAAAACGGATGCAGGCAACGGCTCGAAGGCTATCTGTCGTGTCAGCAACGTCCTGCGCTCGCCGTCGCCTGATCCGAAGCGTTCGGCCAAGAACCAAGTCCCATGAGGATCGCAATCCTTGCAACTCTCAGTTTGATCCTCGCCCTTGGTGGTCGGGCTGCTGAAACTTTGCCTCAGCCATTTGTCGCAGAGGGTAGGTATCGGTTTCACCCACACGAGAAGATGCTCTCCACCGCAGTCGCTGAGTCTGACATCGTGTTTCAGGGGCGTAGTGTCAGCATTGATCTGAGTGGCTACGATAGCCAGAAGGGGAGTGGCACTTACAGTGGCGAGGTTGCAGTCACGTCCACTCTGAAGGGTCAGCTAGCCACGTCCCCTTTACGATTGAAGTGGGAGCCTTCGGCTACCGGCCTCAAGGCCGGTAGCAAACACATATTTTTCCTGCGGCGAGATGGCGAGCATTTCAAAGTCTTGAAGGAGATATTCGTGCATGAGCTACCCCACTCGTGTTGCCGAACCTATTGGGCCTACGATGGAGGAACTGACTCGACGTTGCATGCTATCCGGTTGCTGATTGACCCCATGCTCCCTGATCAGTTGTTTGCCCAGTCACTAGAGTCAGACGTGAGGACAGATCGTGTTCACCAACAGGCTACGGCGGTTATGCTGGCGTGCGAGACGCTTCGTCCCGCATCGTTGCCAGCCATGTTGTATGCCGTAGAGAATCACACAGAGGACTTCGTTCACGCCGTCTATGCTGCATGTCAGTTGGATGGACAGAAGGGGGCGCAATCAGCACTGGAACATCTTTCCGCCTCAGTGCATCACCCCGCCTGTCTCGCCTTCGATGCTATCGCCGCTACCAAGGCTCCTAAGTCCGTCAAAGTCCTTGAAGCGTTTGGTGACACACACCCAGAGCACAGAGTTAGTTGTGCCTTCGCCATTCGAGAGATTGATCCAAAGACCCTCGCTGTCACCATTGCACGATGGAAGTCCGACGGCAAGAACACCGGATTGACACACGGATTTGAGCTTCAGAACCGCTGGATTAGACAGACTGCAACAGTTGACCAACTTCTTGACCTAGCACTAGCCGGAGGGACCGTCTTCAAGGATGCACAACTCAAATAACGGGCCGAACAAAACGGATGCAGGCAACGGCTCGAAGGCTATCTGTCGTGTCAGCAACGTCTTGCGCTCGCCGTCGCCTGATCCGAGACGTTCGGCCAAGATACGAAGCGCACCAAGATGAAAGCCAGACTGATGAAAACTGTGGTGACTGCGATGGTGGCGGCAATCGTTATAGGATTCGCAGCTTATCGGATCTCCCTTGGTTTTCAGCCGTCAGGGACTGCGATTTTCATCGGAATAGCCTTCTCTGCCATCAGTGCCAGCATAGTTTCATTTCTGTTATCGAGCCACACTTCCACACAGCGCAGTTATCTCAGTTCCATCTATTTTGCTTCAGTTTATGGGAAGGACCACCCAAATCCGTTCGCCTCTTACGATGACCCCAAGTTTCTGATTCGCACCGGGTATGACGGCAGCGATTCTGGCAGACGCTTTGGCTGGTGGGTAGTGTTGGGCGGCAGGCGTGTGGGTGCCTTGGATTATCTTTGGTGGGATAGCGCCGCGCAGTTTTGGCATGTCTATCGCCTCACGATCACTGATCCGTCTGCGGAGGTCATCCTTCGCAGCGGTGATCTCTGGTGCTCAGAGCGAGTGCAGGTCGAGAGCCGTTTTGTTCCAGGATTCTACGTTGATGGCACTCTGGCTTCCTTTCGGGAGCCGAACTTGCTTGCACTCCGTTTTGCCGCCGTGCCAGAAGACATCTTTGATAACCCCGCCTATGACTTTGGAGCATTTGAGCTTACTCATAAGTCACCCGAAGGCACGGGACCGCAGAACGCCGAAGCTAATGCATCCTGAACCACCAAGGCCGAACAAAACGGATGCAGGCAACGGCTCGAAGGCTATCTGTCGTGTCTGCAACGTCTTGCGCTCGCCGTCGCCTGATCCGAGACGTTCGCCTTCACAAGTCGTAGCACGCGCCCCGTGTGACGGAATACCCAAAGGCTATAGGCCAGCGCTCCAATGCAAAAGACCAAATCCAAATGACCTCGGACGACCTTCAGCGCTACGCTAGCCTTCTCAGATGGGTGGGCCTTGGAGTTACGGTCTTTGGCATTCTTCTCACTGGCGCAAGCCACTACGTGGCAGACAAGCTTCTCGTCGTTAACAAGTCTGAGAAGATCAAGTCTCAAGAGAGACTGAAAGCATCCGAGATTGAGCTGAGCGAGACCAAGGCCAAGGCATCCGAGATCGAGGCTCGGTTGAAAAAGATCACCACACCAAGGGTTCTTACATCCGAGCAGATCAAGGGTCTGAAAGAGTTTCTTCAAGCTGCCCCCAAAGGCAAAGTCACAATGACGTTCTTGAGTGTTGAACCGGACGCCCAAAAATACTCTGAGCAGATCGGATTGGTGCTCAGAGAATCTGGCTTTGATGTTGTCGCACCTCAGAAACTTTGGCTCCAACTCGCTTTTGATGATTTGTTTATCGGAGTGCGATCCCTCAAAGATGCCCCTCCTTATGTTGTTGCGATACAAAAGGCATTTCAGAGCATTGGTCTCAAAGCACCCGCGCACGAGGACCCGAATCTCTTTACATCGTTTAGCCCCATATTGCCCGACGACTGTCACTGCATCGTTTGCATTAGCAATAAGCCCAAGTAGCGACATGAACACCAAAACAGAGGCGAACAAAACGGATGCAGACAACCGGCTGGAGGCGTCTGTCGTGTTTGCGGAGTCCATCGCAGCCGGTGTCTGATCCGAGACGTTCGCCCAACTTCGAGAGACTACATCCAACCACGAATGAGCCGAGCACTTCTACTTCGCATCGCAGCCATCCTCTGCATCATCACCTGCCTTGGCCACACGGTCGGGACATTCATGGCCATACCTGACGAACAGGTTGCCATGAAGGAGACAGTTTCCATTATGCAGCGCACGATGGTGCCCATGCCCGTGGGGACTTCTCGGACTTACATGCAGATTCTAGATGGCAATAACCTTTGCACGAGCCTTCTGCTTCTCTTGCTTGGCGTCATCCTGTTCTCAATTGCCCCATTCCCCAAGACTTCGATGGTGGATAGAGTTATTGGGATTGCGGCCGTCGCTTTGACTGGTTTCGCAGTCATCTCGGCTATTTACTTCTTCCCCGTGCCGGTTGTCACTACAGCACTAGCATCTGCGTTAAGTCTATTTGCGAGGACGAAGTCATGATTTCGCGTGCCACAATCCACGACCAACCAAGGGCGAACAAAACGGATGCAGGCAACGGCTCGTATGGCATCTGTCGTGTCAGCAACGTCTTGCGCTCGCCGTCGCCTGATCCGGGACGTTAGGCGATTCTGTTGCGTGAAAGCGTTCCAGAAATCTTCGAGTTGAGCGTCATGTCATTATGAAAACGAAATTCACCATCCTGATTCTCGGCTTGCTACTCTTCGCCGCCCCCGATTGCTGTTTCGCGGAATACACGATTTTCGACGTTTCCGCGGCACAGGCAAAGGAAATGGGAGTCACCATCCGATCGGAGAAGAACGGCGACGCCGGAATTCGAGTGTGGATGGAGTTCAAGACCACCGGCAAGTTGAAGGAGTTCGCCCACGTCGAAGTGCAAATCGGCGAGGGAAAGAGCCGGATCATGTCTGCGCCGTTGCGGGTGTCCCACCCGAGTCCGGGGAGCGTCGCCGTTCAGTTTTCCGCTGACCTGGGCTACCTGCGCAAGAGTGCATTGGAGATATTTGTGGATGCTGCGCCGCTGGGCGGCACAATCTATCGGTTCAAAGTAAAGGATTTCATAGAACCAGAGACATCCAAATGAACCAATCGCCTAACCATGCGCTGCAGCGAACCCGGCCCTCGCGCTCTGGTTGCAATCGTGGCCTCCCGCGGGCCGGGTCGCTGAGCTTGGGTCGTTCGCCTAACCAGCCATGCACATCCGAGCAATCATCGAACGATTGAAGGTGGTTCACTGGATGTGGTGGGCAGTCTGGCTGACCAGCGTTGCGTTACTTGGACTTGTGATAGCCAAGCACCCTTCCGCAGAAGTGAGGAATCTCGCTGAGTCATTTCGCCCTGAGTATTTGGTGATGCCTGTTCACATCATTCTTCATCGCGGCATAGCTGAGGCGGCAGGTTGGACGCTTTTCATTTCTATTATCCTTGCCGGCATTGCAGTGTCCCGTCCCCGTGAAGCACATGTTGTCCTCCCACTTGCCGTCGGACTTGCAGTCCTGTTTTTTGCATTCCACACGTTGTTCTACTCCCACATGATGACAGAGTGGATGAGAGTCACTGTCCGCGAGCGCACCTCAACTCCTTAGCCAGACGATTCAGACTGTGGATGCACATCACCAAAACCAAGGCGAACAAAACGGATGCAGGCAACGGCTCGAAGGCTATCTGTCGTGTCAGCAACGTGTTGCGCTCGCCGTCGCCTGATCCGAGACGTTCGCCCAACTCCAATGCGTAATCCCGTTCGCCGCAGCAAGAAGATTGGTCTGACGCAGGGTGGCAGAGTGCGTGATGGACAGGCCATCGAGAAGCGTTCCAGAGCACGTCAGCAGGATGACATTTGGACACGCCTTTCGGAGCGTCCAGACGATGGCGAGATTTTCTTCATCACCGAGAACCCGTCTCGGGACTACTATCACCCTTGCTCTGAGGAGGACCTTCGGAAGGTGCTTGCCCACCTGCCACGCAAGCATTGGAGACATCTTCGCGCGGTAGTGTTTCGTCGTTCCAGTTCACAGGACAGAGACCGAGGTGTTGAGGCCAGACGGAGGTATCTTTGCGTCATCCTTTACCCGTTTCCCGTTACTAATGAGTTAGATTGGGGCACTCGTCCGCCATCAATGCTTACCCGCAGCCATTATGCACCGTGGTGTGACCGCTGGGAGGTTCGGGACGGCAGACATCTTCAGGTGTGGACAGCCGAGGAGGTTCGTCGATACTATCGCTACCACCTTTTCCTTCACGAGATGGGTCACCTTAACCAGCCAGCATTCCACAGCCTCACTCGGCGAGAGGACTTCGCCGAGGACTACGCTTTGTCCTGGGCTCGGAAGCTTGGTCAACTGCCATGAGAAACCACCACGAACCAACAAGGGCGAACAAAACGGATGCAGGCAACGGCTCGAAGGCTATCTGTCGTGTCAGCAATGTCTTCCGCTCGCCGTCGCCTGATCCGAAACGTTCGCCCGAGTAGCAGAGCCTGTCGCCCGATGCCCTGGAACTTCGACACCAAACAGTTCGATCCGCCGTTGACCTTGGCGGACATCTCGGCGCTTTCGAGCCCAACGGATCAAGTTTTCCACCTTGAGGATTTTGTTTTCTTCAAGAGCAACCAGCTCAAGTTGCCTCTTTCCCGTGCGGAGATGATGTTTCGCGACACTGCTGGACTCCACGGAGAGATTCTCAGCGATGGCTGGCACAGCCCATTTTATCAGATTTACTCTTGGGATCAGTTCAGTGACATCATCGAAGTCCTCAATCACTGCGGTCATCAGGAGGCAGCCAAGCTTCTGGCAGATGCCCGCCACATTTTTTATCGAGGACGAATTGATCTGAAGACTGAAGAAGATCGTCTTGAGGCTGGGATTGATGGTTGGCATCTGACCCCACAGGAGAAGGAGCGCTTCTACGATATTGGTGAGGCGTTCGAGAAGCTGGCTGAGACCGCTTACTACCCTGACCTCGTGAAGTGGTTCCATGCACACCAAGAAGACTTCAGCGACTTTCCACGATGAACACAGTATCACTCAACGGGGCGAACAAAACGGATGCAGGCAACGGCTCGTATGGCATCTGTCGTGTCATCAACGCCTCCCGCTCGCCGTCGCCTGATCCGAGACGTTAGGCCTAACTCACCATGCGAACCGACAATGGCATCAACGAAGACCAGTTCGACTACGATGTATGTCTGTCATTTGCTGGCGAAGACCGGGACTACGTGAGCCAGACCGCAGACATCCTCCGCAACAAGGGCATTCGTGTCTTCTACGATGAGTATGAGGAAGCCGAACTTTGGGGGAAAGACTTGTATGCGCACTTGCACGAGGTTTACAGCAGCTTAGCTCGATATTGTGTCGTCTTTATTTCACAGCACTACGCCAACAAGCTGGGGAAACGGGGTCAGGGTGCAACTGCTTGACAAAATAGCATGACACGAGTGCTCCCGATGATTGGTCAGCCAGTTGCACCCTAGTCGTCATCGATGACTCCCAGTGCCGCTGCGGGCACTCGTAGGGCGAGTTGAGAATGGGATGATCGAAGCAGGGGTTGGACATGATACCGCGCGCAACCTGTAGAGATTTCCCGCGTCAAAGCCGGCCATGAATCGGATGGCAAGGATTTGCGTGTGATGCCACCCATATGAGAACATCAAGCAACACCCCGAGCCTTCTCCACTCTGAGCACCTCCAGCGTGTAGCCGGCGAGATTGTCGAAGGGTTTCACCTCGCCGGTGACTTGCACCACGGGATAGCGCACGGTGTTGAGGCCATAAACTCGGTAGGCAGCGGCGAAGATTTCGCATTCGACGATGCCGGTGCGGTCGCAGATGGAGATGAACTTCATGGGCTGGCCGTTTTGCTGCAAATGGCTGCGGCTGACGATGATGAGGCCGCAGACGGTGACTCGTTGGTTGTGGTAACGGTGCAAATCGGCAATCGGGCAGTAGGTCTGCCAGGCGATGTGAGGATGCAGGTCGAGGGGATGGCCGGTGACGGTGTAGCCGAAGAGGTCCAGTTCATCGTGGAGCTTTTGCAGCAGAGTCGGTTCCTCTCGGAAGATGGCGCGGATGTCGTCTTCGCGTGCATCACGAAACAGCCAGTCGGCTCCGGCATTCACATCCCGAGCACAGTGCATGCAGCGCCAGAACTGCTCCGTGCGACCGCCGCCGAGTGAGTCAAAGGCACCGGCCCGGATGAGATTCAATGCCTCCGTGCCTCCGGGACGAACACGCTCACAGAAATCACGAATGCTGGCAAAGGGGGCGCGAGCAATTTCGGTGCGCCAACGTGCCAGTGTGGCCTCGCTGAGTTCTTTGATGCAGCGCAGGGGAACCCGGATGGCTTTGCCCAAAGGCTGGGCAGGCGTGCCGCTGAGAGCGTCGGAAGGCTCCACTGTGAAGGCGTCGCTAAAGTGGTTTACATCCGGGGAGTGAAACCCAATGCCGAGGCGGCGGCATTCGAGCGTGTAAACTAGTGGGGAGTAGAACCCTTTGCCATTGGTGAGCACGCCAGCCATGAACTCAGCGGGATGGTAGTGCTTGGCATAGGCTCCCTGATAGGCCTCGACGGCATAGGCGGTACTGTGAGCACGGCAGAAGGCGTAGCCCTGGAATCCGGCCACGAGATCCCAGACGTAGGCGGTGCTGCGGGCATCACGACGGCGTTCCTTGGCCGCTGCCATGAACTCGGCCTTCACCTCGTTGATCTTGGCGCTGTCCTGTTTGACCAAGGCACGGCGGAGCACATCGCCACGACCGGGAGCGAGACCGGCGAAGGCTTCGCAGATTTGCAGGATGTGCTCTTCGTAGGCCACGACGCCGAAGGTGGAACGCAAAACGGGGGCTAGACTGTCGTGCGTGTAGTCCACGGGTTCGAGGCCCTGCGCACGGCGGGCAAATTGCGCTTTCTTGAGGCCATTGGCAGCGCCGGGGCGGATGACGGAAACAATCGCCACGAGGCGGTCGATGTCGCGCACGTCGGCCATGCAGGCGAGGCTGGTCATGGCGGGGCTTTCGATGTGATGCACGCCGCGAGCATTGCCAGTGGCGATCATGTGCCATACACCGGGATCACTCCATGGTTCGACGGGTTCGGGTCGGGTGGGCTGCTCGGTGCCGCCACGGGTGCCGATTTCGAGGGATGGAAGATCCAGCGCAAGTCCCTGCGAGTGCAACGTGGCCTGTGTGTCCCGCAAAACGGCCAGACCACCTTGCGCAAGGATGTCGAGCTTGATGAGGCCGACGGCTTCGACGGCATCCATGTCAAAGTGCGTGGTGGGCCAGCCTTTGGAGCTGATGAAGGTGGGTGTTTGATCACGAATGGGATCACGCGAGAGCACGACGCCGCAGGGGTGCATTTTCGCGTAGCGGGGAAAGCCATCAAGCATCCCGGCCATGAGCAGGGCCGTGCGCAGCGGCTCCTCCTGCCATGCAGAGTGATCGCACTCACGCGAGAGCGCCACTGCATCGGCAGCGTGCCGGGCATCCGTCCACGGCATGTGCTCCGTGAGGCGGCGAATTTCGTTTTCAGCGACTCCGAGCACCTTGGCGACATCGCCGAAAGCGGAACGTGCCAGGAAGGTGTTGAACCCGCCGACGATGGCGGCGTGCTCGGGGCCGTAGCGGTCGAGCAGCAGGAACACCACATCGTCTTTGCGGTCATGGGCGAAGTCGATGTCGATGTCCGGCAGTTTTTGCAACGCCATGCGGTCGCGGTTGAGGAAGCGCTTGAAGTAGAGCTCGAAGCGAATCGGGCAGACGTTGCTGATGCCGAGGGCGTAGCACACCAGCGAATCGGCGGCACTGCCACGGGTGATCCAGCCGATCCCCTGCCCTGCGCACTCCTGGAGCAGGTGCCAGACGGTGAGAAAGTACTCCTCGTAACCGACTTCGGCGATGATGGAGAGTTCTTCGCGCAACTGGGCCTCGTGCTGCTTCGCCTTGCTGCCGTAGCGCTGGCTCAAGCCTGCGTGCGAGAGGTGGTGAAGCATGGCGGCAGGCGTACTGCCATCGACGGGCGTGTAGCGTGGGAAACGCAGGGTTTTGAAATCGAAGGTGAACTCGCACTGTGAGGCGATGTCCTGTGCGGCCTGCATCGCGGCTGCGGAATAACGCCATTCCGTAGGCGGGTGGAAGGCGAAGTCACCGCGACGCTTCTTCGCATGCTTCTCGTGCAGCAGGGTGAGCGTCTTCATGCTCTGAACGATGTCGAAGAACACTTTGTCCTCTGGCTTGTGGTAACGGATTTCAGGCAATGCCGCCTCGCTGCTGTCGGCAGCCATGAGGATCAAGCCCTCGTGATGGTCGTGCATTTGCGCCGGAGTGATGCAGGCGTCGTTGTTGAAGGACAGCAGGCGGCAGAGGTTCCGGTAGCCGCGCACGTTCTGCACATAGGCGAGAAGCGGCTTCTTATCGCAGCACAGCTCCGCGCCAATGATGGGCTTGATTCCGGCGGCGGTGGAAGCCTGGAAGAATGGCACGGCAGCATGGAGATTCTTGTCGGTGATCGCCACGGCGGGCATGTCGTGTGCGGCTGCCGCTGCGATGATGGCGGGAATGGTGAGCGTGGAGTCGAGGAAGCTGAAGCAGCTTTTCACATTCAGCGCAGGCACCGCGAGACGTGCCGCGTGGCTGGTGATGATCTGCGGGCCGGTGCCGGGACGCTCGCGCAAGACACGATTCGTGGTGGTAGCGGTCGGATCGGTGACGAGCTGCGGTTTGGGCAAGGTTTGCCGTGGTGCCTGCCGGTGCTGCGAGAGCCAGAGATCATGCCCGCGCATGATGCTGCGATTGCCACGGCGGAGATCATCCACAATAAGCGAGAGCGTGTGCAGGCGCTCGCGCTTCATGTCGGACTGCTCCAGCGGCAGGACATTGCAGAAGCCCGTCTCATAGATCTTCGTGAAGCGCAGGCCAATCAGGCGCACACTGACACGGCGCTCCCAGGCGCGCGTGAGCATGGCCGTGAGGAGTGGATAAAGGTCGTGCTCCAAATCGGTCGGTTCGTCGAGACTGGTGGAGCGTGTCACCTCGTCCATGTCGTTGTAGCGCAGGCGCAGCGTAACGGTGCGGATGCTTTTGCCATCCTCACGCACGCGACGCATGAGTGTGTCGGCCATGCCCCTTAGACGTGCGATGATGAAGGCGGTGTCGGTGGTGTCCTGCTGGAAGGTTTCCTGCTCTCCATAGCTCTTCGCGGCGGGTGCATCGCAGACCACGGGACGCAAGTCGTTGCCGAGAGCGTAGTCATGGAGGGCCGCCGCCCCGGAGCCGACGAGCAGCGAGAGTTCATCCACGGGCGTTCTAGCGATGTGCTCGACCATGCGCAAACCGGCGGTGTTGAGCTTGGCGGCAAGCTGCGGGCCGACTTGGGGCAGCCATTTGTTTTCCAACGGCCAGAGAAAGCCCTGCTCATGCCCTGGAGCCACTTCGATGAAGCAATGCGGCTTGCGCAGCTTGCTGGCGATCTGCGACACGAGCTTGTTCGAGCCGACGCCCACCGACACGGACAGCTTCAAACTCTGTGCGATGGCCTGCTGCATCTTCGCTGCGGTGTCACTGGCCTTGGTCTGCCGTGCGCCGTGAAGATCGAGATAGCACTCGTCGATGGATGCCAGCTCCACGATGGGCGTGAAATCATAGGCATACGAAAACATGAGGTGCGAGAAGCGCTCGTATTTGTCGAAGTCGCAGGGCAGCACGATGAGGCCAGGGCAGAGCTTCTTCGCTCGTGCGGTGGGCATGGGCGTGTAGATGCCGAGCTTCCGCGCCTCATAGCTGGCGGAGGCGATGATACCGCGTCGCTCGCCACCGACAGCCACCGGGCGACCCCGCAGCTTTTTATCGGCGGCCTGCTCGACGGAGGCGAAGAACGCATCCGCATCGAAGTGCAGAATCATGGCGCATCACCTCTCGGAAAGCCGCAGCAGCGCGATCAGAACGCCTTGGATGACCAACTCCCGAGCCGGGATCAGGTCGGGATACTTGGGATTCGAGGCGCGGAGGTAGGGCACGCCGTTTTGCACAATGAACCGCTTCAAGGTGGTCTCGCCGTCGATGAGTGCAGCCACGATCTCGCCATGCCTCGCCTCGCGGAACTCCATGATGACGATGTCGCCCTCCAAAATGGCCGCATTGCGCATCGAATCGCCCCGGACTTTCAGGGCGAAGGTGCGGGCGTTTTTTGGCAGGCGCAGGGTGCTGGGGTCGATGTCGATGCAGCCGTCCATGCGTCCGTCTTGAAGCTCCGGGCTGCCCGCGATGATGCTGCCGAGGAGGGGAATCTGATGCCGAATCCAAGAACGCGCCTGGGACAGCCAAAGGAGGTTCAGGGTGTGTTGTTGGCGTGTGGTGAGCATGCCTCACTGTGTAGTGTTCTTTAGAACAGTTTCAATTGAGGATTTGAATCATCCTCAACTTTAACCGGTTCATCCCCCGCCTGCGGCACCGGGGGCGCTATCGGGCGCAGCACTTCCTCGCTCTTGTTACGGGCCTGATTGGCGGCGGTGGAAACCCGATGGGCTTCCAGATGCTCGCTTTCGTAGGGCTTGAAGAGTGCGCGGAGGTCGTCGGCCTGCATGCCTGGCTGCATCCAGGCGAGAGCGGATTCCCCTTCCAAAATCAGCGGGCTGCGGTCGTGAAATTTCGCCATGTAGCGCCCCGGTGGCGTGGTGACGACGCTCATGGAGGTGACGACGGCACCGCTCTCGAAATCCTCCGGGTAAGGGCTTTCCCACACATCCCAGATGGCCGCCAGCAACAGGGGCGCATCGTTGATGCGGTGGATGAAGTACGGCGTGGTGCGGTCGGGCCATTCATGCCAGCCACGCACCGGAATGAGGCAGCGCTGGCGCAAGATCGGGCCACGGTAGGAGGCCAGCTCGAAAACACTCTCGCATCGAGCATTGAACGTGAGTGCAAACTTTTTCGCCACCTCCGCCTTGCTGCCCTTTGCCCAAACGGGCACGAGACCAAAGCGCATGCGCTCGATACCGATCTCGTCCCCCTCCATGGTGAGCACGTCGGCGTAGTCCGTGGGGCAGATGTTGTTGATGACCTGTGCCTCGGACTTACGGTCCTCGTCCTTCTTTTTTTTTCGCCGTTCGATGTGCAGCTTCTTCCCCGCCAAGGAAAGCGCGGGGATGTTCGCGAACTGGTTCAGGCGACCACACATGTGCTCAGGAAAGCGCAGTCAGGTAGAGAGGCAAGAGGGAGTGATGAGCTTACCGACCCGTTGTGATACCTCGCGTCATCAGGATTTGGGAATTTCTATTCGCCCGGGAGTGATGGAGTGATGGAGTTCTGCATTCCAGCACTCCACGACTCCAGTACTCCGCAGCAAGATTCACAAATCATGGTGACGTTGGGTATATCTGCATCTTTAGCTGCTCATCATTTTACCATCCCAACTCATGAAACCTCTCCTTCTTCTCCTCGCGGTCTATTCCGTGTGTGGTGCAGGCCGCAGCGCCGCACAGCAGGCTCCAGCGCAGACTTTGCTCTACACCGTGCCATTCAAAGCGGGCGATGAAGGCGCACGCATCTACCGCATCCCAGCCCTCTGGTGGCAGCCGAAGCGGCCACTGATGGCTTTTGCGGAGCGCCGCATGGAACAGCGGCGCATGACGGGCGATGTGGACATCGTGCTGCGGCGCAGTTTGGATCATGGACAAAGCTGGCAAGCGCAGCAGGTGATCGCGGACCTCGGGCACGATACCTGCGGGAATCCCTGCGTGGTGGAGGATGCCACGACGCATCGCCTGTGGCTGGCCTTCACACGCAGCCGCCAGGCGGACACCGAAGAGCAAATCGTCGCCGCTGAGGTGCCAGGCACGCAGGTGTGGATCACGCACAGTGACGATGAGGGTGCGACGTGGGCCGAGCCGCGTGATGTCTCTGCGACTTGCCGAAAGGCAAACTGGGGCTGGTATGGCACGGGGCCGGGCCAAGGTGTGTTCCTGCGCGGCGGTGCATCGCGGCCAGATCGCCTGCTCATTCCGGCCTATCACACGGAGAGCGGCGTCTATCGCACGCATTGCCTTTACTCCGATGATCATGGTGAAACATGGCAACTCGGCGCGGATGCGGCGGATCACAGCAGCGAGCCGCAAGTGATCGAAATGGCTCCCGGAAAGCTGCTCATGAATGCCCGCACCATCGCGGGGCATGGCACACAGCGCACCCTCGTCATTAGCAAGGATCGCGGCACCACCTGGGAACCAGCGCAAGGACTCGCCGCCTTGCCGGAAAATGGCTGCCAAGGCTGCCTCTATCGCTGCTTTCGCAATGGCTCGAATGGACAATACGACTGGATTTTCTCCCAACCCGCCGCCACCAACCGAACCAGCGTCACCGCCTGGATCACCAGTGACAATGGCCAGTCTTGGCCCGCCGCGCAGCTACTCTGGGCCGGCCCGAGTGCCTACACCTCGATGGTGCGCGTACAGGGCGGCCTGGTCGGCATGTTGATCGAATGTGGTGCGAAGGATGTGTATGAGCAGATCGCCTTTGTGAAGTTCGCCCCCGAGTGGCTCAAGGCTCGTCAAGCACCCGCGATCAAACCGCCAGCTCCGAAACCGTGATGAACCCTGCCTGTCTCTCACTGCTACTCGGTTCGTCTTTGATGACGGCGCAGGCGGCTGATTTGTCGGCCCTCATGCCACATGCCGCTGATCACACGCAGATGTGGTGGGCGGAAGGTTTCCCCTTGCACACGCCGACGGCACCTTGGCTGCGGGTCATTCAAACGGGGCGCTATGCGATGGCGCTGAACACGCAGACGCTACGAGTCGAGCATCTGGGCGCGGTGGTCTCGCTCATGGATGACTACCGGAGGCTGCCCGCGGCTGAACTTGCGCTGAACATGAGCGTGGATGGCAAAAACTACCGCTGCACGGCAGGCGGCAAGTGGTCACGCTTCACGGGGCCGCGCTTGATCGAGTCAGGACGTTTCTTCCAGCGTGGCGATGTGACGGATTTGGAGTTCAAAGCGGAGGATGGCTCACGCTTGAATGTGGAGGCGCGATTTGAAACGGCGGCTTGGACGGATCGACTGGGCCTGATCCTGGCAGCGCGACCTGGAGTATTGCCGATTGTTGCAGGCGAGCAAAGCTTTGGACATGTCGGCGGCGGTTTTGGTTTGGATGGCGCGAATCATTTGGAAATCCCGCACAGCGCGGCGCTGGATGCGGAGCAGTTCACGATGGAGCTGTGGGCCTTTGTGCCGCAGGACTATCAGGCCGGGCAGCATTCGCCTTGGCTCATGTGCAGGGGGCCTCATGAAGCAGCGAATGGCAACATGGGTTTCATGATCGCCAATGGTCAGCCGAGGGCGCACATGAACATCGGCGGTGGCGCAGCCAATGCGGTGGTGGCGAAGACGGAGAAGCGGACCGCGCTGAAGCTCGATGCGTGGAATCATCTGGCGATGAGCTACGATGGCGACACGCTGCGGTTGTTTGTGAATGGCGGCATCGAGGGCGAGACGATGGTGGGCAAAAAACGACTGCCCTGCCCCGGCGCACTCGCCTTTGGCCGACGCCAGGACAACACGGGCGATGGCTTTCACTTTCGCGGCGTGGTGGATGAGATTCGATTCTTTGATCGTGCGCTGAAGCCGGAGGAGACTCGTGCTGCGGTGAAGCCGGTCCTGGAATGGACCTTCAATGCTCAAGGCAAAGCCTCCAAGACCAAGCTGCGTGAGACATGGAAGCAAGTGGCTATGGAGATCTATCTCACCACACCGAAGGGCAAACTACATCAACGTAGCGAGCAAATTTGGACGGATAGCAAAGAGCGTGAGGTGTCTCTCGTGCTCGATCCTGTCACAGGCACAGCTTTGGAGGTAAAGAGCCCGGTTATCGTCGCCGCATCGGAAAAAGCCACGGGCGTAGCGCGTGCGGTGGTCTATGAGCCAAGCCTTAGCTGGCACCGCATCAATCTGGATGGCATCGCGCCCACAGCGCCCCCTGGCGGCCAGAATCCGAGCAATGATGCCGTCGAGCGCGTGATGTTGCAGCTCTCGAATCCCACCGACAGCGAACAAATCGCACGGCTGATGTTTGAGAAGACCACGCACGGTTTTCATCAGCGCATCGGCACGCCGATCACGGGCGTCTCAGCGATCCTGCGTGATGCGGATGGCAATCCAACGGGCATCCCCGTGCAGCTCAGCAAGAACTGGCATAACGAGCCCGAAGGCGGCGTGTATGCGAGCCAGTGGTTCCACGGCATCTCGCAAGTGCGCTTGCCAGCGAAGGCTAGCATCGAACTCGAACTCACGCTCGCTTACGGTCACTGGGGCGGCGTGGCGGCGGCATCACATGCGCAGCTTTGCCTCATCGGTTGGGGTAGCAATCAATTGTGGGATCAGAGCGCTCTCGGTGCCTGGGGCGAGAGCATTTGCTACGAGCCGGATCAAGCGCAGGCCAACTGCACCATCACCGATGTGCGCCCTGCCATGCTATATCCCCTCGGCGAAGACAAACGATGGGGATGGACCAGCAATGTCGGCGGCGGCGACTTCCTGCGCCTCTTCGATCCCGCTGGCCAGCGTGTGTCGCCCAGCGCCATGCGCACCACGTATCACAAACACGGCCCATGCCTCACCGAAGTGACCTACGCGGGCCGCATCGGTACCAGCATCGCACATTCCACCACCGTCAGCCTCGCACGCACCGACGACATCGTGCGCGGCGTGTATCGACTGCGTTTCGATGTCACGAAGGCGCTCGACTTCTCCCGCTTCGTCCTCTTCCAGATCGGTGCCGACACTTACACCTCCACCAGCGAGCGCAAGATGGCCCTGGGCAATGAAACCGGCCTCATCAAAGAATGGAACACCCAATGGGGCGGCGACATCTACCGCACGGCACCGCTCGAATGCACCGGCCGCATCCCGTGGATCAGCCTGCACGAAGGCGAGCTGCGGGCGCATCAAAACAACGGCGCCGGAGCCAATCGCGGCATCGTCATTCGCTCATGGAAAGCCCGACTCGGCGGCAAAGACGCCGCGCCATGGATCGCCGAGCGCGGCGTCACTCGGCATCGACAAGACGCCGCCACACTCGATCTCGTGCCACCGCCAGGAGTCACTCGCTTCGAGCCTGGTGACTTCGTCGAAGCCACCATCGAGCACCTCATCATCCCCCAATCCGCCACCGACTACTACGGCCCCAATGAAGCCCTGCGCACCGCTTTGACCAAGGACGCAAACACCTGGCGCATGATCCAGCGTGAGGCCCTCGGCAATGATCGCCGCATCGAGATGAAGCACGGCGAACTCCAGCGCACGCACCCCGCCATCACCATCAGCACCGCCGACGACAAAGCAGAGTTCACGCTCGCCGGCGGCATCGGCTACGTGCCGATCACCTTCACCGGCCTCAGCTCGCCACGCGGCTTCACCTTGTTCATCGACGACAAACCTGTGAACCAAAGCATCCATGGCAACGACTTCTGGCAGACCGACTACGACAGCGCCACGCAGCAGTGGTCGCAGACTTATAATCTCACGCTATCGCCCGATCAGCCGCACATGATTCGTTTTCAATGAGCACAGGGTGCCTCTGGCGCTCATTGACCACGGTTTTCTGCTTCAGCTAGGTCCATATCCGTTGCGCGTCCTCGAGAGAGATGGGTTGGGGGACGTTTGAGTTCATGCTGCGTTTTGGCTGACCGCTCCCCGTCAGGCAAGTTCTTGTTTGTTGCTCCCTCGCGCACCAGACTGCAAGAAGTGCGCTGCAACAGACTTCTAATCTCGCCATGAAACGCCGCTCCTTCATCTCCACCTCCGCCGCCACTGCTTTTGGTTTTCAGTTTGTCCCAGCGCATGTCCTGCGTGCTCAGGGCACGGCTCAAACACCCGCTAACAAGCTCCGCATCGCCGCGATTGGCGTTGGTGGGCGCGGCGCGGCCGATCTTGGCGATATGGCAGGCGAGGACATCGTGGCGCTGTGTGATGTGGACGAGCACCGTGCGGCGGGGAGCTTCGCGAAGTTTCCAAAGGCGCGGCGCTTCACCGACTTCCGCAAGATGTTCGATGCGATGAACAACGAGATCGACGCCGTGCTCGTGGCGACACCGGATCATACTCATGCGGTCGCCGTGCTGGCAGCGCTCGGGCATGGCAAGCATGTGTATTGCGAAAAACCGCTCGCGCACACCATCGCGGAGGTGCGGGCGATGCGGAAGGCGGCGCTGGAGAAGAAAGTGATCACGCAGGTGGGCAATCAGGGGCACTCATCGGACAGCATCCGATTGTTTGTCGAAATGGTGCAGTCCGGGGCCATCGGCAACGTGTCGGAGATTCACGCGGGCTGCGATGCCTTCAAAGATGTGTATTGCCAGATCAGCAAACAACAGGCGATACAAACCGAGAAGCACGAGGTGCCGAAGGAACTCGACTGGGACCTGTGGCAGGGGCCGCTGAAGACGCGTCCGTTCAATCCCGCGTATGTGCCGTTTAGCTGGCGCGGCTTTTCGGCCTATGGCAGCGGCTGCATCGGCGACTGGATCTGCCACGTCGTCGATCCGTCCTTCTGGGCGCTCGATCTCGGCATGCCCACGGCGATCACAGCGGAGACCAAGGACTACGATCCGGTCAAACACGCCGCGTTTTACCCGAAGGGCACGCGCATCACCTATGAGTTCCCCGCGAAGGGCAAACGCGGCCCCGTGAAGCTCATCTGGCACGATGGCGACTTCGGCATCCCTGCACCGGAGGAACTCAAGCAGGACAACCGCAAGGTCGTCGGCATCGGCGCAGTGGTGATCGGCGACAAAGGCAAGATCATGCACGGTTCGCACGGTGCAGGCGGTGTGCGCTTGATCCCCGAGGCCAGCATGAAGGACTTCAAGATGCCGGAGAAGACGATCCCGCGTGTGCCGAAGGGCAATCATCAGCACGACTGGCTCAACGCCATTCGCGAGAACCGGCCCGCTGGCTCTAGCTTTGAATACGGCGGCTCCTTGAGCGAGATCGGTCTGCTCGGCATGATCGCCGTGCGCCGCAGCGGGACGCGTCTTGAGTGGGACAACGCCGCGATGAAATTCACCAACGACGCGGAAGCGACTGCGCTGTTGACGCCGGAGTATCGCGAGGGGTGGAGCTTGTGATCCTCCCGGCGAAATGATTGCGTGAAAGAGGACTGCTGTGGCGGGGTTATGTTTTCAGCCACTTTAATCCCCCACATGGCTGCCCCATCCCCCTACTTTCGAGTTTCATGGCTTCTGCCGTGGCTGCTCACGCCGTACGTTTTTGCGGCGGAGCATCCTGGCGCGATCGTCTATAAGAAGCTCTGCGCCGAGTGCCACGGTGATCGCGGGCAGGGTGTGGAGGATGAGTATGACGAACCGCTGACCGGTGAGAAGTCGATTGAGGCCCTGGCGAAGTACATCGACCGCACGATGCCGGAGGATGACCCGGAGAAGACGACCGCCGAGGATGCCAAGCTCGTCGCGGCCTACATGCACGATGCGTTTTACTCGCCAGCGGCGCAGGCGCGGCTGAATCCGCCGAAGAAGGAGCTGAGCCGCCTGACCATCGACCAGTTCCGCAACAGCGTGATGGACGTGATCGGTCGCTTTCGCATGGGGCCGGGTTTTGACCGGCCCATCAATGCCGAGCAGGGCCTGAAGGCGTTTTATCGCGGTGTGGAGCTGCCCAAGCCGGGTGAGAAGGCCGTGGACACGACGCCGAAGAACGGCATCAAGGCCAAGCGCCCGAACAAGACTATCGAGAAGGTGGAGCCGGTCATTTCCTTCCATTGGGGGCCGGACAGTCCTGACAAGGCCGTGCTGGAGGCCGAGCAGTTTCAAAATCGCTTCGAGGGTAGCGTCGTCGCCCGCGAGACCGGCGTGTATGAGTTCGCGGTGAAGTCAGAGAACGGCTTCCGCCTGTGGATCAATGACACCGCCGAGGGCGATGCGCTCATTGATGGCTGGGTGAGCGCCGGACCGCAGGTGCGGGAGGAAAAGAAAAGCATCTACCTCGTCGGCGGACGCGCTTACTATCTGCGGCTGGAGCATTTCAAATTCAAAGAGAAGTCCGCGTCCATCGAGCTGTGGTGGAAGCCGCCGCATGGCATCAAGGAACTCATCCCCGCGCATGCCATGCGCACGGACCGCCCGCGCGAACTCATGATCGTGAACACCGAGTTCCCCGCCGATGACAGCAGCGGCGGTTACGCACGCGGCACCACGATTTCCAAAGCCTGGGATCAGGCGGTGACGGATGCCGCCATCGCCACCGCCGAACACATTGTCGAAAACCTCGGCGAACTCGCGCAAACCAAGGCGGGAGCGACGGATCGCGGCGAGAAACTGCGCAAATTCGCAAACACCTTCGTCGAGGCCGCCTTCCGCAGGCCTTTGAGCGATGATTTGAAGCAGCTCTTCGTCGAATCGCACTTCGCGAGCGCCAAATCACCTGAGACGGCGGTGAAGCGGGTGGTGTTGCTCGCGCTGAAATCGCCGCAGTTTCTTTATCCGAACCTCCAGCAGGGTGAAACGCCGGATGACTTCGAGATCGCCTCGCGTCTCGCCCTCACGCTTTGGGATTCGGTTCCCGACAAAAAACTCGCGCAGGCCGCCACGTCGGGGAAACTCAAGACCCGTGATCAAATCAAGGCCGAGGCACAACGCATGCTGCTGGATCCACGCACGAAGGCCAAGCTGCACGGCTTCTTCCATCACTGGCTCGAACTCGAACGTGCCGAGGGTGCCAGCAAGGATCCGAAAATCTTCCCCGACTTCACACCCGAGCTGATCGCTGATCTGCGTGAGTCGCTGCTGCAATTCATCGACGAGGTCGTGTGGAGCGAGAAATCCGACTACCGCGAGCTGCTCCAGGCCGATTATCTGTTGATGAATGAGCGTCTCGGCAAGTTCTACGGCCATCCCGTCACCGGCGAGGCGTTCCAGCGCGTCGGCTTTGACCCGAAACAACGCGCGGGAGTCGTCACGCATCCGTATCTGCTGGCCGCGCTCGCCTACACGAAGCAGTCGTCACCGATTCATCGCGGCGTGTTTTTGACGCGCAACATCGTCGGCATGTCGCTCAAGCCGCCGCAGAAGGCGGTGGTGTTCGAGGACAGCCACTTCAATCCCAAGCTCACCATGCGCGAGAAGATCAGCGAACTCACCCGCAGCGGCGCCTGCATGAGCTGCCACAGCATGATCAATCCGCTCGGTTTCAGCCTGGAGAACTTCGACGCCGTGGGCCGCTGGCGCACGAAGGACAACAACAAACCCGTGAACGCCGTGAGCGAGTTCACCACGCACGAGGGCAAGCTGGTCCGCCTCACTGGCCCGCGTGACATCGTGAACTACGTCGCCGCCAACCCTGGCGGCCACCGCGCTTTCATCCGCCATCTCTTCCATCATCTCATCAAACAAGACCCCACCGCGTATGGGCCGAAGGTGCTCGATGACCTGCAAAAATCCTTCGCCGCCAACGGCTGCAGCATCCAGAAGCTGATTCTCGAGATCGCCACGCTCGCGAGCGAGGTGAAGTCCTTTCAAACCGCATCTCCCCCATGAAACACCTCCATCGCCGCCAATTTCTCCGCGACCTCGGCATCTCCGCCGGGGCTCTGCCATTCCTCACCGGACTTTCGAGCATCACGGGCGCACCGGCGCCGCAGAAGCGTCAGCGGTTGATCATCATGTTCTCGCCGAACGGCACGCTGCCGAATGAGTTCTGGCCGGATCAGGAAGGCTCGAATTTTGGCTTCAAGACAATCCTCAAGCCGCTGGAGGCATTCAAAGACCGCATGCTGGTGCTGCATGGCATCGCCAACAAAGTGAAGGGCGATGGCGACAGCCACATGCGCGGCATGAGCTGCCTTTTGACCTGCGATGAACTGCTCAAGGGCAACATCATGGGCGGCGGTGGCAATCCGGCGGGTTGGGCGAGCAACATTTCGATCGACCAAGAGATCAAAAACTTCCTCCAGAGCCGGGCGGAGACGAAGACGCGCTTTGGATCACTGGAGTTCGGCGTCGCGGTGCCGGATCGCGCTGATCCGTGGACACGGATGAGTTATGCGGGCGGCAACCAGCCCATCGCGCCGATTGATGATCCGCATCAGGTGCTGAAGAAGGTCTATGGCAAGATGAAGGACAAGGACAGCCTCGTGAGCATCCTGGATGACGTGCGCAATGATTTGAAGCGCGTTTCCTCGAAGCTCAGCGCCCGTGACAAGGCGCTGCTCGATCAGCACATGACGCTGGTGCGTGGACTGGAACAGGATTTGGCCGACGCGGACAAGCAGGGCAAGTTGTCGCATCCCGTGCCGCAGGTGGACCCGAGCATCGAACTGGTGAACGACAACACCCCGCAGATCAGCCGCATTCAAATCGACCTGCTGGTCAATTCACTCGCCAACGACATGGCGCGCGTGGCCACGCTGCAATACATGCGCAGCGTGGGCATGGCGCAGATGCGCTGGCTGGGCATCGAAGAAGGGCATCACAGCCTCTCGCATGACCCGGATGACAAAAAAGAGAGCTACGAGAAGCTGATGAAGATCAACACCTGGTTCGCCGGCGAATTCGCCTACATGGCGAAACGCCTCAGCGAAACGCCGGAACCGGCGGGCAACGGCAGCATGCTCGACAACACGTTGCTCGTGTGGACGAACGAACTCGGCAAAGGCAACAGCCACACGCTGGACAACATCCCCTACGTCATGGTCGGCGGCGGTTTCGGCTTCAAGATGGGCCGCTCTTTGAAGTTCGACAAAGCGGCGCACAACCGCCTCTGGATGTCCGTCGCGCACGCGATGGGTCACACTGGCTTGAAGACGTTCGGCAAGGCGGAGTTGTGCGATGGTGGAGCTTTGAATCTGGCAGCGTGAATCATCATTTGCCTCAGTTCGTTGTTCCTCTAGCCTTGCGGCCCTATGAGCGATCCAACCCGCAGCCCCGAGAGCATCGAAACGTCGTTTGCCCCTTTTCGCCAGAAAATGCAGGCCGCTGGCCTGAGCGAGTCTGCCATCCGCGCCTTTCGTGGCAGCTATGCGGCACTCTTGGCCGGTGAGACGGGGATGATCCCGGAAGCCACCATTGCCGCAGCGCAGGATCTGCCTTGTACCGATATGCTCACACCGCCGGACGCCGGACGTGCGGCGGCTCTGCTCAAGCAAACCGTGCTCATCAAGCTCAACGGCGGCCTCGGCACGGGCATGGGTTTGGAGAAGGCGAAGTCACTGCTGCCGGTGCGCGGCGAGGACACATTTCTCGATTTGATCGCGCGGCAGATTCTCCGCATGCGCGCACAGACCGGCAGTGAAGTGCCTTTGTTCATGCTGATGAACAGCTTCAGCACCTCGGCGGATACGGTCGCGCATCTCGCTGCGCGTTTCCCACAACTGGGCGGAAGCGAGACGTGGGAACTGATGCAGAACAAGGTGCCGAAGGTGCTGGCCGGTTCGCTTGAACCTGCGGCATGGCCGGCCAATCCCGACCAAGTGTGGTGCCCGCCGGGTCATGGCGACATCTATGCGTGCCTAGTTGGTTCTGGCTGGCTAGATCGTCTGCTCGACGGCGGTGTGCGCTATGCGTTTGTGTCGAATTCAGACAACCTCGGTGCCACGCTTGATCCCGCGATCCTCGCGTGGTTCGTGGACAGCGGCATGCCGTTTGCCATGGAGGTCACACGACGCACCGAGTCGGACAAAAAGGGCGGGCATCTCGCGGTGCGTTTGCGCGACGGACGCTTCCTGCTGCGTGAGTCCGCGCAGTGCCCGAAGGACGACGAGAGTCACTTCCAAAACATCGACCTGCATCGCTACTTCAACACGAACAACCTGTGGATCGATCTCCAGGCACTCAAGACCGCGCTTGAAGCAAACGACGGCCTCATCCCGCTGCCGCCGATCATGAACAAAAAGACGGTTGATCCACGCGATAGCAGCTCGCCTGCGGTGATCCAAGTGGAGACAGCGATGGGGGCCGCTATCGAGTGTTTCGAGGGCGCGGGCGCCATCGAAGTGTCGCGCGTGCGTTTCGCGCCGGTGAAGACCACCAGCGACCTGCTGTGCGTGCGCTCCGATGCCTACGAACTCACCGAGGACTTCTGCCTGCGCCTGCATCCCAGCCGCAATGGTCAGCCACCGCACCTCCAGCTCGATCAAAAGCTCTGCAAGCTGGTGGATGGCCTGGAGCAAAACTTCCCGCACACACCGAGTCTGCTGCACTGCCGCAGCCTGCTGGTACATGGACCCATCGAATGCGGCGCGGGTGTTGTGTTCAAAGGCGATGCCGTGATTCACAATCACACCAACGCTGCGGTGAAGCTGAAAGCCGGTGTGCATGAAGGCCAGATCAGCGTGGACTGACTTGGCAGCTTGAAGACACTTCAATCCAGCGAGCGCTTCGGCGGCGCGATGGTGACTGCCGCAGCAGTGCCCGCTTTGGCACGGGCGGCGGTGGGGGCTAAACGCTGCACTTCGTAGCCGGTCACATTCAAGGCGAGATCTAGCTTCGCGAGAAATTCCCAGGTGGCGGCGACACCGACTTCATCGGCGATCTTGCGGGCTTCGAGATAGGCGGCAAAGGCATCGGGCATGACTTGGAAGACGGCGACGCCGTTGGGGTCGGCCTTGATGTCGCGCATGAGACGGATGTAGGCGGAGTTGGGCTGCTTCATGGCTTCAATGGTCTCGCCACCGCCGCCTTTCGGTGTGAGAGCGAGTTGAACGTAAGGCGACGCGGGAAGAACTTTCGGCTCCATGGCATACGCACCGGCGATGAGCGGGTTCGCGGCGGCACGTTGCAGCAGCGCCTGGATGCGGGTGGCATCGTAGATGGTGCGTGCCTTGCTGACGTCCTCGATACCTTTGACCTTGCCGAGGTCGTGGAAGTAGTCGGTGACATCCTTCGGCGTGGCCTTGACCTCCTTGGACAATGCACCCCATGAAAAGGTGATCTTGCCACCAGCGGCGACGGCTTTGATCACGGGCTTCACGGGATCGCGAGAGGGATCGAGTTTGACCCATTTGGAAACATCGCCTTTCGCAGCGGCAGCGACGGCTTCAGCAACGACGAGCACGGTCTGACGTGTCGGCACGGCGATGTCGGTGAGCGCGGCGAGGAGTTGTTTCGTGGGAACGATGCCGCCGTCTGACAACACCTTGTAAGCCTGCGCGGCCAGTTCCATCTGCACGCGATCGACCAGCGGTGCAATTTCCGGCCAGGCTTTCTGCGCATTGGCAGGTGAACCAAGAATGCCTTCGAGCAATTTGGCGAAGGGCGGGTATTCCACCTTCTGGAACTCGAGCTGCGACTTCACTTTCTCCATGCCGTCGAGGATGGGTTGCAGGAACTTGGTTTGATTGAAAGTGAGCACGCCCTGCTTGGCGACGAGGATGCGGGTTTCGACCGGTTTCTCAGGATACGGGCGCGGATTGGGCAGGCGCACATAGGTCGGTGGCGGCGGCTTGAACACCGGCGTCTGATCGAGCAGCGCCTTCAAGCGTTCCAGCTCTTGCAGCATCTTGTCGGTCTCCGCCTTGGCCAATTCACGCTCCTTCTGACGATCTTCGAGCTGCTTCTTGAAGACATCGAGGTCCATGAACTTCATCTTCGACTGCATCTCGGAGGTATCGACGGTCTTGAGGTCTTCGATGGCCTTTTTCAGTGCGGCTTCGGCCTGTTTTTGCTTTTCCTTAATCTCCTCGGGAGTTTGGAGCTTGGGCAGCTCTTTGACCTGCTGGGTGATTTCCTTGAGTTCCTCAGGAGTGACCGGCGGCAGGTCAGAAAGCACTTTTTTCACAACGTTGGCCACGCTGAGACCGACCATGACGAGCACGATGATGAGAACGCCGACGACGTTCGTCATGGTGTCCATCAAGGCGACGAACGGCAGTTCCTGCTCCTCGTGTTTGCGTTTCGACATGGTGTGTCAGGTGGTTTTCTTCGGCACCGCAGGCGGTGTGGCGGGTGGTGCGGGCACCGCAGCAGGCGGCGGCGGGATTTTGCCGCGAAATTTATCAAACATGGCAAGATCGAGCACGCCACGGCCGGGAATGGGCAGTTTGCCGACGCGCACCTTGTATTCGTTGTCGGCACGGCCAGCGCCGTTGTTGAAAGCGCCTTGGCCGTCGTCACGAATCAGAAACAGTACGAGCGACTTCGGATTCTTCGCCACTTCGGTGAGGAAATGATTGTACGCCACGTCGGCGACGATGACCTCGGCGGTGGCGCTGAGACGGTAGTCTTCGCCCCAGGCGCTGAGGATTTTCAAAGCGCCGCCGCTGGCCTCAACGAAATAGACTTTGGTGTCCTCGGGCATGCCGCTGCCGGAAGGCTGCACGATGACCGGCGGGACTTTTTTGTCCGGCGGCACCTCGCGTTTTTTGAGTTCGGCCATGAGCAGCGCGATCTCCTTGTTGCTGTCGAGTTGCTGTTTTTTCATGCCCTCGATTTCGAGCAGCAAACCATCCAGCTCCTTCTGCATCTTCTGGCTGATCTTGAGGTTGGCCTCCTGGATGTCCTTGGAGGTGGAGAGCAGTTTGTAGAGCTTGATGTAGCGCTGCTGCTTTTCGTCGATCTGCTTCTGCAGTTCGTCGAGCGTGGCGATTTTTTCCTTGAGCACGATCTCCTGCGCCTTGGTCACCTTGATTTCCTCACGCATGCGCTTGGCCTCCTGCGCCATGCGGATTTCCTCCTCCGTGCGGCCCTCCGTCTGCTGCGTCTGTGAGACGCACAGCACGACGATGATGAGGATCAGCACGCCAATGAGCGAGCACAGGATGTCCAGGAACGGGACCAAGAGGATCTCGTCCTTTGCGGCATGACGGCGCTTTGCCATAACAATTCAGGAGTTAAAAATCAGACGGCGGGCAGTCAACTGAACCAGCCCTTCTTTTTGACCTGGTGAATGAGGATCTGCTTGCCGCCCAGTTCAGAAAGCAGGGTGTTCAAAGACTGGATGCCGCTGGCGAGCGCACGGGTGTAGTCGGTGGTGGTCTTCACGCTGTCCTTCACTGCGTTGGTCATGTCATCACGCATGCGGTTCAAGGCGGTGGCGAACTCGGTATCCACGCGTTCCTGGTGCGCGGCGGCGCGTTTGTCGAGATTGTCGGCCTGTTCTTTGACCTGTTTCGACAGGGCGTTGAGATCGACGAGGAAATCCTTCTGCGCGTTCGCCACCGCCTTGACCAGCGTGTCCATAATGCCAGCGGTGTCGCCGCCAGCGATGCTGCCGCCGTCGTTGAGACGCGGCAGGAGCACCTCATTGCAGAACGAGTCGATGTTGTTGAGGTTGTCGTCCTCCGACTTCATCATCGCGTTCAGGGGGAAGTTCAGCGTCATCGCCAGCACGAGGCCGAGCAGCGTGGCATCAAAGGCCGTGCCCAAGCCGCCGGTGACTTTTCCCAGCGTGCTGGTGACCTGGCTGAGATCGGTCATGTTGCCAAAATTCATCCCGCCGATGGCGTGAGACAGACCAATGACCGTACCGATGAACCCCAGGATCGGAATCGCCCACAGGAAGGCCTTGAGCAGCGAGTAGCTGCCGCCGATGCGCATGCTGTCGATGTCTGAATTGCTGGAGAGCATATTCGTCACGTCGCCGACGTTCTGCTTCACCTCGAACAGCTCCAGCGCTTTGCGGATGCGGTTTACCATCATGCTGTCGCGCAGACGACGTGGCAGCTTATAGAGGTTGTCGATGAACTGGCCGACGTTGTCGCGATTGACCTCCGCGCCCATCTCCCACGGCAGCACGTCGAGCAGCAAGGCCTCGCGCTGATGCCGCAGCTTCTGGAACTTCAAATAAATGATCGCCATCGACCAAGTGAAGAACAGCGTGTTCGTGAAGCTCACCAGCATGTGCTTGTAGAACAACGACGCCACGAACTGCATGCCGGTGTAATCCGCCGGCGAGGTGCCTTCCGGTGCATTGAACGGATACAGAATGCCCACCCAGGTCAGAAACAGCACGAAGCCGATGCTGAAGCTGAGAAGGCTGTTGGGATTCGTTGGGTCGGTCTCCTCCCACCCGCCGCGTTCGCCTTGTGGCGTGGGGGGCGGTGCTGCCGCTGGCGGCGGAGCGGACTCGCCATGTTCATATTCGGCGCCGAAGGCATCGTTGTCCGGCGGTGGCGCAATATTGCTGGGCGTGGGCAAACCCGATGGCGCAGGCAGACCCGTGGGCGGCGGTGGTGCGGTGGTGGCAGGGATGCTTAGCTTCGTGTTGCAGCCGGGGCAGCGGACGGTTTTGCCGGCCATTTCGGGCTCGGCCTTGAGCTGCATGTCACAGGATGGGCATTTGAACGTCACGGATGATTTCCTCCAGGGTGAATTAAAATTTAAAGAAGTGTGGCTAGTACGTAGCGGAAAGGCCACTCCATCGCCAAGCACTTTCTTGGGGTCAATTCACTTCAGCGGCAACAGGCATGCCATCACCACGGCCTTACAGCAGTTCTTCCACGAATCGCTTTGAATCAAACGACTGGAAGTCTTCGACGCGTTCGCCGAGGCCGATGAAGCGAGTGGGGACGCCGAGTTCTTGCTGGATGGCGACGAGGATGCCGCCTTTGCCGCTGCCATCGAGTTTGGTGACGATGAGACCGGTGAGCGGGATGATTTTGTTGAATTCGCGGGCCTGCTGCAGGGCGTTGGAGCCGGTGGTGGCATCGACGACGAGCAGAACCTCATGCGGGGAGGTGTCATCTTTGCGGCCGAGGATGCGGTGAATCTTTTTCAGCTCCTCCATGAGGTTGTGCTTCGTGTGGAGACGCCCGGCGGTGTCGCAGATGAGGAAGTCGGCTTGAGTTTTGAGGGCGAGTTCGTAGCCTTCGAAGCAGACGGAGGCGGGATCGCTGTTCTGCGGGCCTTTGGCGAGAGGAATCTTCAAGCGCTCGGACCAAACCGTGAGCTGCTCGACGGCGGCGGCACGGAAGGTGTCTGCGGCGGCGAGAACGACCTTGTGGCCGTTCTTATGCAGGAGGTGGGCAAGTTTGGCAGTGCTGGTGGTCTTGCCGGTGCCGTTCACACCGACCATGAGCAGCACTTTGGGCTTTCCGGCAATGGGATCGAGCGCTGGAATCGTAGCCGGAAGGATCTGCCGCACATGCTCACGCGTGACCTGCACGATGTCGGCTCCATGCAGCGTGCGCTGACGTGACTTGAGGTCTTCGACGATCTGCAAGGCGAGACGCGGGCCGAGATCGCCGACGATGAGGGAGGCTTCGAGATCATCCCAGTCGATGTCGGGCTTGGTGAAGCGCTGGAGGAGGGATTTGAAGAAACCGGCCATCAGTCAGGATTTGAAATTTCAGATTTCAGATTTGAAATGGGCCGCAAGGCCCTGGCAAGCTTGTCGAGCACACCATTGACGAAGGACCCGGATTCACCGGCGCTGAGAGCTTTGGCGATGTCGATGGCCTCGTTGAGGATGACGGGAGCAGGCACGTCGGGGCAGTACAGCAGCTCGTAGGATGCAAGGCGGAGGACATTGCGGTCCACGGCGGCAAGACGTTCGATGCGGAAGTTTACGACGATGCTCATGATGTGCGCGTCGATCTCACTTTGATGCTCGATGACGCCTTTGATGAGGCTTTCGGCATAGGCACGGGTGGAGGTCTTGGCACTGTGCAGCGTCCAGAACACATCGGCGTCTTCGGGTTTGGATTCACCCTGAAGATCACGAGCAAAGAGGAATTGAATGGCGGCTTCGCGGCCGTCGCGGCGTTTTCCCATGAGGTTAGGCGTGGTCGATGGGTTCGCCGGCAAAGCTGGCCTTCATTTTACCGAACAGATTGATCATTTTGACGCAGGTTTGGGCGGCTTCCGTGCCGCGGTTGATGGTGGTGCCAAGGCAGCGTTCCTCCGCCTGCTCCTCGCTGCTGACGAGCAGCACTTCATGAATGACGGGGATGCAATGCCGCACCGCCATCTGCTGCAAAGCATCGGTGACGGAAGCACCGACGAGATCGGCATGCTCGGTGGAGCCACGGATGATGACACCGAGGGCAATGACGGCATCAGGGGCACTGCCACGCAGCACGAGTTCGGTGCAAACGGGAATTTCGAACGCACCGGGCACGCGATAGACATCCACCGAAGCATTCGGCGCGATGATTTCGATTTCTTCCTTCGCGGCATTCAGCAAGCCTTGAACGAAGGTGTTGTTATACAATGAAGCGACGATCGCAATGCTGATCGGCTCCTGGGTGGGACGTGGGCGGCTGGAGGCGGCGTTGGACATTCTTGTGACAGGATTAACGGGATTCAGGAAGGATTAACAGGATGCAAGCAACGAGCCTGGAATGAAAACTGAGCACTGAGCACTTCATAATTTGT
>NZ_JBJXFV010000242.1:0-12821 GCF_046154365.1 Prosthecobacter sp. | reverse complement strand
CCAAAAAATCGCGGCGATGAACGCGCTTTTGCCCCACCTAGACAGATTTTAACAGGAGAAAACGACCTGCCGCAGTGCTGCGCAGCGTTGCAGGCGGGAGAGAGCGGAGATCTGAAAATTCTCCGTTACCTTCATCCTTCGCAGTTTGCTTTCATCCTTCGCAGTTTGCTACGGAGAATGGAGCGGAGAACGGCTCTGTTGTCTCCTGTTCCATCAAGATCGAGCGCAGCAGGTGATCCATGAAGCTCACCAGCGTGGCGTGGCGCAGATTGCCGGGCGAGTGCATGGAAATCTCTCCGCCAATGAGATCGGCGAACACTCCCGGCTGCAACGACTCGAGAAACTGCTCGGAGGTGGGCATGCCGCCGCCGTTCCTGCGGAACACCTTCGGTTTGACGGGCTGGAGCAGCGTGGCGGGCATGATGGAACGTCTTCACGCTCGACGGCTTCACAAACCAGAAAATCCTTGCCGCCTACTTCGCCGGATTGCGCACGCAGCGCATGATCTCCTTCAGGCACACATCGGCCTTCGGCATCTTGGCGGCATCCAGCCATTCACGCCGCACCCAGAAGCCCGGGATCGTGGCCGAGGCGATTTTATCGCCATGACTGGCGAACTCCTCCAGGCGTTTCCCTGCACGGCGGAAAAATCGCGGCTGCGCTTTAGCCGCATCAAGCAGCCAGAGTTCCTGCGCGCCATGCTGCTCATAGGCGGCGAACTTGGCCGCGCTCTCCAGATGATGCTCCTCACCAGATGCTACCTCCGCCACGAACGTCGGTGCCATGGAGGTCTGCGTGAGGCCGAGGCGCACCTCATGGGCTTTGTCGAAATAACAAACATCCGGCATGAAGGCGTCCCTGGCTCCGAGCTTGAGGAGGAACGGCTCGCGGTACAGCACACCTGGCAAGTTCACTTTTTCCAGGAACCCTCGCATCAAATCATGCAGAAAAGTCGCGAGCACCGCCTGCTGCGGGGTGGGCTGCGGCTGCGGGCAAACCTTGCCGCCGATGAAGTCCGCCACGACTCCCGGCTTCAGTTTCGCCACAAATTGGTCCGCACTGGCCTGCGACGTGGCATTGAGGCGCGCTGTCTTGGGCTTGAACTGCGAGATGGGCGTGATCGGCATGTGCGCCGGAAACATCACAGCGCCAACAAACTGCACAAGGACAAAAAACTCCAGCATCCCCCGCCGACTTCACAGGATGCCTTCCTGTCATGGAAACTCACGTCTCAGCTCCCACTTCCGGTCTTGCCGTTCAAATCCTGACAGCGGACGAGCCAAACGCCGCAACTCGACAGCCTGCGCGGCGTGCCCTGGACGCTTGATCGCGTGAAATGAGTTCGGCATCAAGGAGGTTGAGCTTGGCGGCTCCCAGGGGGTTCTGGGAGCCTGAAAGACCTCCGCACCAACGAAGTCAAACGGCGCGAGGCACTGGTCCTGTGAGCAGGCTATTGAACTGAACCCGCCTTAGCTTTGCGCCTGCGTTGGAGCAGGATGCCGGACAACCCAAGCAGGCCGAAGGAAGCGACTGAAGGCTCAGGGACAGTCTCAAAGAAAATTTGTTGGTTGCCAGCCACATTAGCAGAGCCCTCGAACGCGAGGAAGTTATTGAAGCTAGCCGCACCAACTTGAGCGAGTGTCTTGTTGTACAAGGTAAGCTTAGAATCCGGAGAAAGCAAAGTGCCAGCCAACGCCCCGCTACCCCAGTATAGTCGACCACCTTCGAATCCAAAATGCCCAGTCGCAGGAGACGAACCAGTTATGGCCGCATAACCGCTCTGATTCGCCAAGGTACTGGTGAACGAGGTTCCCACGCCATCCGCGTATACCGGGGTGTAGGCAGCGCCATTCCCGAGCATTAACCTCGCGCTATAGCTGTTCATTATTACATAGCTTGATCCGTCCTGATACGAGTTGGTAAACGAACCAGGAAGCTGAAAAGTTCCAGACCAAGTTGCGGTCACGTCCGACCCCTCCTGCTTAAAAGTCAGAATCGCTGCAGCTTCCGCAGCATTCGTGCCGAGCAGCATGCAAGCAGCCGCCGCCAAGCCCATCTTTCTCAATTTTGTCATCATCATATTTTTCGTTCTGTTTGTTTGGTTTGGTTTGCCCTGCCATCGGCGGCAGCGGAACTTTTTAAGTCGTATAAAAAGCACATTCAAGACCACGAATGAAGCTTTTTTGGCAAGTGACGGCAAAAAGCTGAAGTCAAAGATGAAGCGGTTCGGCGTGCCACTGGCTGATCATGGTTGGAAGCGAATCGAACTCCTCGTTCCTTCGGCTCACCTTCGGTCTGGCGGGCTGGCGCGGTGTTGGGGACAGCCTCACTCATAGCCGCTTCACCACGCCAGAAAATCCTCGCATCCGCCTCGCCTTCATCGCAGGATGGCGGCCACGTCATGAAATTCACCGCTCTCCTCCTCGCCTTCGGCCTCGCTCTTCAAATCCAGGCCGCTGATGCTCCCAACGCCGCCGGTTTGCAGCTCTACAGCCTGCGCAGCCAGTTCACCCTGCGTGGCGTGCCATGGACGCTCGACCGCGTGAAGGAGTTCGGCATCAAGGAGGTCGAACTCGCCGGCACCTACAACCTCAACGCCGAGCAGTTCAAAGCCGAACTCGAACAGCGCAGCCTGAAAGCCGTCAGCAGCCACTTCCCGTATGCGCGCTACAAGAACGATCTCGACAACGTGGTTAAGGACGCGAAGACCCTCGGCCTCAAGTATGCCGGCTGCGCTTGGATCGACCACAAGGACAGCTTTGACGAAGCCGAGTGCCGCGAAGCCGCCGCCGTCTTCAACAAAGCGGGCGAAGCGCTCGCCAAAGAAGGCATCACGATGTTCTACCACGCCCACGGCTTCGAGTTCGAGCCCTACGGCGACGGCACGCTGCTCGATCTCTTCCTGCTTGAGACCAAGCCTGAGTTTGTCTCCATGCAGATGGACATCCTGTGGATCGTCTTCCCCGGCCAGGACCCCGTGAAGCTACTGGAGAAATACAGCGGGCGCTGGAAGCTCATGCACCTCAAGGATTTGAAGAAAGGCGTGCAAACCGGCTTCCTCACCGGCAAAACCGACGTCGCCAACGATGTCGTCCTCGGCACCGGCCAGATGGACTGGACCTCCATCTTCGCCGCCGCCCGCAAGAACGGCGTGCAGCACTACTTCATCGAAGACGAATCCCCCACCTCGATGGACCAGATCCCGAACAGCCTGACATTCCTCCGCACGAACGGCTTCAAGTGATCCCATGTCACGCCGCTTCCACGCCAGCATCCTGCATGGCGTTTTCATCCTCTCCGGCATCTCAGCGCTGATCTACCAGCTCGTCTGGCAGCGTGCGCTGCTGACGATCTACGGCAGCAACGTCGAATCCGTGGCGATGGTGGTGGCGGCCTTCCTCGCCGGGCTTGGCATTGGCAGTCTCGCAGGCGGCTGGATTTCCAAATCCACCCGCGCACCGCTCGTACTGCTCTTCGGTCTCGCAGAACTCGGCGTCGGAGCCTACGGCCTTGTGTCGCTGAAATTGTTCGACACCGTCGGTGCCATCACTTCCGCGCAAGCGCACGGCCTCACCACCGGCGCGTTGGTTTTCCTCCTCGTCTTCCTGCCCACGCTGCTCATGGGAGCCACGCTGCCGCTGCTCGTGGCCCATCAGGTGCGCGACACCTCACACGTCGGGCAAACCGTGAGCCGTCTCTACTTCGTGAACACGCTCGGAGCCGCGCTCGGAGCCTTCATCGCCGCGCACTGGCTGCTCGGCAGCTTCGGCATGAGCGGCACCGTGCGCATCGCCGCCAGTTTGAATGCGCTGGCGGCTGGCATCGTGTTATTCACCTCACGCAAAGCTCCCGCCGCGGCTGAAGCGCCCGCATTTGAAATTTCAAATCCCCAATTTCAAATCCCCTTCCGCACCGCCCTGCTGTGGTCCGCACTCTCCGGCTTTCTCGCCCTTTCCTGGGAAATCATCTGGTCCCGCGTCTTCAATTTTGCCAGCGCCTCCCGTGCGCCCGTCTTCGGCTACATGCTCGGCAGCTACCTGCTCGGCCTCGCGCTCGGTTCGTTGTTTAGTCCGCGATTGCTGACTCAAACCGGCGATCTGAGGCCAAAACTCGCACGCTGGGTGCTCATTTCGAGTGTCGCTAGCTTTCTCGTCGCACCGCTCACCGCCATCGCTGCCTCACATGTGTTTTGGGAATGTGGTTATGTTTTCGTCATCGCTGCGGGTGCCTTGCTCGGCATCACCTTCCCGCTGCTCTGCCACGCCGCCATTCCGCCCGGCAAAGACACCGGCAGCCAGCTTTCGCGACTGTATCTCGCCAACATCATCGGCTCTGGCGCGGGCAGCCTGCTCACCGGATTCGTGTTCATGGAATGGCTAAAACTTCATCAGCTTGGCATTCTGATCTTCACGGTGTCGGCCGTCTGGTCGTTATCCGTGGCTCCGGGCATCCTGCCAGCACGACTGCGCTTTATTCCGCTGCTCATCATGGCCATCGACGCAGCCTTCTTCAAAGACTCCTTCTATGAGCGTCTGCAATACAAGCACGACTTCAAGTCCGGCATGCGCTTCACCCAAGTCATCGAATCACGCCACGGCGTCGTCACGGTGGACACCAGCAATGCGGTTTACGGCAACGGCGCTTACGACGGCATGATCGGCACCAAGCTGGAGCCGAAATCCTGGCTCGTGCGGCCTTACTTCCTCTCCGCTGTGCGTGATCGCATCGAAAACGTGCTCGTCATCGGCGTGGCCAGCGGTTCGTGGACGCAGATCCTCGTCAATCATCCGCAGGTGAAAAAGATCACCGCCATCGAACTCAGCCACGGCTACCTCGATCTCATCCGCGCCCGGCCCGAAGTCGCCAGCCTGCTCACCAATCCCAAACTCGACCTCATCATCGACGACGGCCGCCGCTGGCTGCGCCAGCATCCGGGCGCACGCTTCGACGCCATCGTGATGAACACCACGCACCACTGGCGCGAGTTCGCCTCCGCACTGCTCTCCCGCGAGTTTTTGACCGAGGTCAAAGCCCACCTCACGCCCGACGGCATCGCCTTCTGGAACTGCACCGAGTCCCCCCGCGCCGCCCGCACCGGCATGGAAGTCTTTCCGCACACGCTGATGGCCATGAACCATTGCCTCGCCAGCAACGCCCCGCTGGAGCCAAACCGCGACCGCTGGCAGAAAATCCTCGCCGATTACCGCATCGACGGCCAGCCCGTCATCGCTGCCGATCAAATCGAGAGCGTCCTCGATTTCCTCAACAGCGAAGCCCTGCCAGAACCCGGTCACATGTCCCGCTGGTGCCGCCGCGAGGCGATGCAAGCCGCCTGGGGCGATGCCAAGATCATCACTGATGACAATCTCGGGCACGAGTACCCGTAGGTGCCCCGTGTCATAAAGCTGAATTGCGGACGGCAGCGGATGACTAGAATCCGCCATCATGACCGTGACCCTCACCATCCCCGACGCGCAGACTCCCTCGCTCAATCGGGCTCAACCAGCTTTGCCACGCGTGCTGCTCGATGGCTTTGCCGTGGCGGCCAATCGTCAAGGCATGCTCGGGTGTATCGCCGGAATGAAGTCGTAGGTTGGGTGTGGCGATAGCCCGCCCGACTTCTTGGCCCTCGCGCGGCCAGCGTAAGCCCAAATGACGAGCGGGCTGACGCCACACTCATCCTACATCATTCAGGCGATGCACCCGGCATGCTCTCGGCTTCAGAGGTGCGGGTGTTGATGGGGCATGATTCACGCTGGGAGATGGAGGACTTCCTCGCCGCCCATGAGGCCTGGCCCGGCACCACCGCCGCACAGGTGGCCGAAGACGGGCGCAAGCTGAATGCCCTCCTGAGCCAGTGATCGTCGTCAGCGGCACCACCCCGCTGCGCTACCTCACCGCTCCACCTTGACCCGGAAACAGCCGATCACACTCGCGGCATCCCGCACACAGACCTGCGTATGTGTGTGACGATGAAAGCCCGCGCCTTTGTAAATGGGCACACCTTCGACAAACGCCGCCCGCACGGAGTCAAAACGCGGCAGTCCGGCTTCCCGCATGTTTTGGTGCAGAAAATTAATCACCGCGCAGTCGAGATAGCGCAGCGGGTAATCGCCGCCCATCCTGCGGTTGACTGGCATCGGCTTGTTTTCAGCCAGAACCTTCTCCCTCATCAGTCCGTGGGTCTGCTCCACGAGGCGAATGGAGTCCCCTTCGAGCAGGTCCAGGCAGTTGCCCGGATCAATCACCGCGCCGATCACGAATGGCTCGCGGATGCTCCTGGCAGTGCGCTTGCCGTGTTTGGCGGCCAACCGCGCCCATTCGAGCGCCCGCGCCGGATTGTTCTCCCAGAAGTAAATGCCAGTACCGAGCCAGTCGTAGGGATTCGTGCTGGGCCGTAGCTCCATTTGCCCGGCCAGAACTGCCTCGCCGATCTCACGGTCGCAGCCATGATAGCCGAGGATGAAGGAGGGCCATTTCATTCACCTTTGCCCCCGTAACACTTCGCCAGTTGGCCGTTGCGATCCAGAATGCCTGCGCGCTTGAGGAAGCCTAGGCGCTGCTTGCTCGTGCGGGTGTTCTTGCGGTGCCACGCCTCGATCTTCTCAATCATGCTGTCGATTTCTGCCTTGGAGCGGGAATGGATGACGTAACTCATGGCGGGAGAGTAATCGTTTCTTCCCGCCGGTCAATTCCAGCGTCCTTCACTGCGGCACCGTCACGTCCAGGCGGGCTTTCTTGAAGGCTTGAGCACATGCGTCCCGCGTGTCGGCTGCGGTGTACCGCCGCAGCCCGTCCCTGAAGACTGCGCCGGGTCTGCCATGATCTCCGGGATGATGTGAGCGCCAGCACGGTTCCCCGCGAGGACGCGGGCAACAGCAAGCGGCACGCGTGCGCTCCCTCCATGCATGCTCACCTCACCGCGCCACCTTCACATCCTGTCGAGCTTTCTTGAAAGCGGCGATGCCAGCATCAGTGATCCCTGTCACTTTCGACAGCGAAAGCTCTTTCAAGGTCTTGATGGCGGTGAGTTGTGCCAACAGTTCATCGTCCATCTTGCCATCATTCAAATTGAGCACGCTGAGATTTTTCACCTGTATCAGCGCCGCCACGGTCCGTGCCGTTATGGCACGGCTTAGCAGACGAATCTGATCAAGCGTTTTGATCTCGGTGAGGGCCTCACAGGCATCGTCCGGCATCGTTCCGCCGTTACACTCGATGGCTTTCAATTCTGGAAACACTTTGCCAAGTTTCTTCATGTCATCCGCACTGTAAACTCCCTCGGTCGGCAGCCAGATCAGTTGCAGTTTGGGGAAACTCTTTGCCACTTCGTCCAGAGCGGCGCGCAATGCATCGGCATTTTTGCCCCAATTCAATTCCTTGATGCTCGAGCCTTTTAGCGCTGCCAGCCCATTCGAAGTTACGGCGCTGCCGCCCAAACTCAGTGTCCGCAGCAAGGATGATTTCTTCAAGCTTGGCATCCCGTCATCCGACACCGCCGTCTCGCGCAGGTTCAGGCTGCCAACGGATTTAATCTTCATGATCCCCGGCAGGCTTTCATCATCCACCCCGCTAGACGAAAGGCGAAGGCTGAAAATCGGCAGATCGGCAAGTTGGTCAAAGGTGTGTCCCTTGAAGCTCCTCGTATTGGCGATCTCCAGAACCTTGAGCTGCTTGAGAGGCTTGATGAATGGCAATACCGCGTCAGTCACAGGCACCCCCGTGAGCGTGAGAGAGGTAAGCCCCGTAAGCGTCTGTAAAGGACGCATTCCCTCATCGCTGAGCGTTAAGTCGCGAAGGGTTAGTCCCTCCAGGCTGTTTAGTCCGGCCAGCTTCATGATGTCGGCGTCGGTGACTTCGGCTTTGAGCTTCGCTTTTGTGAGGTCAACAGCTACGAGCACGGAGCCGTCATCAGGAATATCCTTGATGGCAAAAATGTTGGCGCTGGTCTTGCCCCGATAGCTCACCGTGCCCCCCAAGGACAACACCCACTCGACAGCAGCACGCGGATCTGCCTTTGGCATCTTCACGTCTGAGGCGGAAGGCTTTACCGTCTTGTCAGGAGTCATGGCTGGTGGCATTGAAGGAGGCATTGTGGTCGCAACCGCAAGTGTCGTCGGTGCCGGATTTGCCCCCCAAACCCTCCCGATACGTCTTCACCGCCACGGCATCGGGGATGCGTCCAGCTTTGGTGAGGTCGGCTTCGATTTGTTTGAGGCGGGTCGCATAAGGCGTGAGCAGGGCGGTGTGGTTGGTGGTGCGCTGCTCGTCGAGCTTCGTCAGGCTGGTGCGGAAGATGGTGCGCAGGTTTTTGAGGGCTTCGGGTGTCTTGGCATCGTCGGTAGCAGGGAGTGGCTGCTTGGCGGCGATGAGTTTCTTCTCCTCCTGGATCGCCAGCACGGTGTCGAGCTCCCCGGCGCTCTGTGCGGTGGCGGCGGCACGGTCGAGACCGGCGAGGTAGCCCGTGTTCAGCTTCGCCACATCGGCGTCGTAGATGCCGGTGACGCGCTCGACGAGGAGCTTGTCGTATTGCTGCTGGAGGGTGGTGAGTTCGGCTGGGAGTGGAGCGGTTGGTGGTGCTGCTGGTGCTGCTGTGGGCGGAGTTGGGGCAGCAGCGGCGGGAGCTTGAGTGACGACGGCGGGGGAGGCTGCGCCGTCGAGAACCTGGTATTCGATGTCGCGAAAGGTGGCCGCCTCGGCGGCAACGCATCCTATGGCACCACTGGCAAAAGAGGTGTCCGATACGGCCCCTAGCTCCTTATCCCCCACGGTCGCTGTCAACACTTCACCCACAGCACTTAAACCCAGCACGATGCCATCTTTCGACATATCCGCCGCTGCTCCGCTGAAGACTTTGATATTCTCATAGGTGAAGGGGTCGGCACTCGTTTTGACTCGAAGAAGAACCACGTCATCACCTTTGAGCGAGAGTTGATAAAAACCGACGTCCATAATTCGAGCGGCCAGCCCCTGTGAACGGCTTGGCGCATCAAGCCGCACTCGAATGGCGCAGTCTTTGAAGCCCAGCTTGCTACGAATTCTCGTTTTCGTGATTTGCCATGCATCACCAAGTTTTTCTATTCCCTTGGATGCCCAGCAATCCATTTCGGGGTCCAGCTTCACCCACTTCGCCGGATCAGGCTTGCGGGCGGGAATGGGAGCAGCGGAAGTGGGCTGGCCGAGTTGAAGCGCTTACGGCGTCGTGTTGGCTTGGGCGATGAGGATGGGCTTTACGTTGTTCGCTGGCGTGGGGGCTGGCGAAAGCGGTGTCGCCGAGGCCGCGGGCACTGGCCTCTCTGCCACCGCACTCCAGGACGCTGTCGCGTTGATCGGGGCGCTGGGAATACGCGAAGCGTCTTGGAGTGCGGTGGCCGTGACACCGATTTCGTCGGAGCGACTGGCTGCCGTAGTGCCAGATGGTGTGGATGACGGCTTGAGCACCAAGAAGGCTCCGGTGGCGAAGACGGCGGCGGTGGCGGCGAGGGTGATCATGGCGGATTTATGATTTACGATTTTTGATTTATGATTTGGAGCAGGGCTGCGCGTGACGGGCGCTTCCTCACGGACTTGGAAGTTCGTGCTACGTTGGGGAATCGCGGCGCTGCTCTCGCCGCCGGCCTGTACCAGCGGCATGGTGAGGATGGCGTCGAGATCCTGACGAATCGCGCTGCTGCTTTGATAGCGCTCCTCGCGGTCCATTTTCATGGCTTTGAGGATGATGGCGTCGAAACGCGGATCAGTGCCGATGCGGCGGCTGGGGAGATCAAACGCGCCGCGTGGCACTTCACCAGTGAGCATGTGGTAGAGCATGACGCCGATGGCATAGAGATCGGCGCGTGCATCGACCTGTGTGCCGAACATGAGCGCCTCGGGCGCGACGTAATCGGGCGTGCCCATCGCCATGCCGGTCTTGGTGAGGCCGGTGGTGCCGGGCTCATCGACCTTGGCGAGGCCGAAGTCGGCCACTTTCACCGCGCCTTCGCGGTTGATGAGGATGTTGGCCGGTTTGATGTCGCGATGGATGACGCCGTGGCTGTGCGCGTAGCTCAGCGCATCACACACATGCGCGGCGATGGCGAGCGCATGCTCCGGCGGCAGGCGGCCTTGCGCGGTGATCATCTGCGCCACGTCGGTGCCATCGACAAACTCCATGACGATGTAGAGCATGTCGGGGGCAGCGGCAGCGGGAGGCTCATCACGCGGAGCGGTGATGGCTACGGTACCGAAGTCATGCACGGCGACGATGCCGGGATGAATAAACTTCGCCATGACCTGCGCCTCGTTCTTGAAGCGCTCCATGTAGCTGGCGTCCTCGTTCTCCACCTCGGGTGGGAGAATTTTGATCGCGACAAGGCGATTCAGCGACTTCTGCCTGCCCTTGTAAACCGCGCCCATGCCACCACGACCCAGCAGGCACTCGACTTCATACTGCGGCAGCAGCTTGGACAGATGCTCCGCGCTCGGCGGCTGCCACCGAAACCCACCGCCGGGAGAGCGCTGGTAGCCGGTGGGCGTGGGGCCGGGGTTGGGAGCTGCGGGGTCACTCATGCGCGGTCGGGGCGGAAAATGCCGCGCCAGTCATACGAAATGGCGGGAACCGTGGCAAGCGGGGAATCCGAGAGCTGCGTGCGGTTGCATCCTGCCGAGCCAGCGTGCATAGACAGCCCAGCTTTGATGGAAATCCACCGCACCAACGGGCTCGCACGCCTGCTCCTATCGCCGACAGCCGCCCATGTGCTGCCGCTCGTGCTGTTCACGCTGCTGAACGCCGTGCCCGGCCTGTTCCGCATCGAGAACTCCGAGCTGCCGTGGCATGTGCGTGCGCCGGAACAGTGGGTCTATCCGTTGCAGACGCTGCTCTGCGCGGTGGTGCTCGTGTTGTTTCGCAAACACTACACGCTGGCACCGTGGCGAGGTCTGGGGCTGGCGTTTGTGCTTGGGATCGTTGGGATCGTGGTCTGGATCGCTCCTTCACTGCTGCGTGAGGAATTGATCCAGCGCGGCATCAAGCCCGCAGCGTGGTGGGAGTGGCTGGGACTTGCTGAACGCAACGAAGGCTTCGATCCGATGATCGCGCAGGATTCAACGCTATGGTTCAGCGTCGTCGTTGGCATGCGCTTCATGCGCATGGTGCTGGTGGTGCCGTTCGTGGAGGAATTGTTCTGGCGCGGCTTTTTGATGCGCTTCCTGCTGACGGACGACGGCCGCTTTGAGCGCATCGCCTTCGGCACTCACCGCTGGAAGGTGTTCTGGATCGTCACGCTGGGCGTGATGCTGATCCACAACACGGAAGACTACCTCGGTGCGTTCGTGTGGGGAGCGCTGATGTATTTCGTAGCGGTGCGCACCAAGAGTCTCGGGGCCTGCGTGTTCATGCATGCCGTCGGCAATCTCGCCCTCGGCATTTATGTGATGAAAACCCAGCAGTGGGGCTTTTGGTGAGGTCAGGAGGCTGCGCCGACTTTTTCTGACTCCAATTCCTTCACGCGTGCGAGCAGTTGCGGCAGACGGTTGATGCTGGCAAGGCGGCGTTTTTCCTCGGAGGCGGGAATCGCCGGAAAGCCGAGATAAGTTTGTCCGCCTGCCAGATCACGCGTGACGCCGCAGCGTGCGGCCAGCGTGGCCTGTGCACCGATGGTGACATGTCCGGCGATACCAACCTGCGCGGCGATGACCACATAGTCGCCAATCATCGCGCTGCCTGCGATGGCGGTGCAGGCGACGATGATGCAGTGTTTCCCAATCACGACATTGTGGCCGATCTGCACGAGGTTGTCGATCTTGGTGCCGGTGCCGATGCGGGTGGCGCCGAAGGTGCCGCGGTCGATGGTGGTGGCGGCACCGATCTCCACGTCGTCGCCGATTTCCACGTGGCCGAGTTGGGGTACTTTGACGTGCTTGCCTTCGTGCGGCCGATAGCCGAAGCCGTCGGAACCGATGACGGAATTCGCATGGATGGTCACGCGCTCGCCGAGAATGCAGCCGTCGTACAGCACGACGTGGGCGTATAAGGTGCTCTCGGCGCCGATGCGGCAGTTGCGGCCGACGACGACCCCGGGATGCAGCGTCGTCCGGTGGCCGATCACGGCCCCCTCCCCCACCACGCAGAATGGTCCAATGGTCGCTTCGTCGCCGAGGACGGCGCTCGGATGCACGCAGGCCGTGGGATGAATGGTAATCGCGCCGCGAGTGAAGTGATCGCCGCGCATGCGTTTCAGGATGCTGGCGAAAGCCATCAGAGGATCGTCGACGCGGATGAGCGGACGGCCGTTGACGGGGACGCCGGGCCGGACAACGGCGGCGGAGGCGCGGGACTCGTGCCAGGCGTGCAGGTGGCGGTCGTCTTCGACGAAGGTGATGTCGCCGGGGCCGGCGTCCGCCAGGGGGCGGGCATGGTCGATGGCCAGTTCGGGATCGCCGGCGACTTCGCCGTCGACCCAGGCCGCCAACTCGCGGACGGTGACACTCACGGCCGGCTCCTTCATCCCCCGCGTGCCCGACGCGGAGGCTGGTATTGCGGCGAAACTACCCGAACCCCGCAAAGGAGGCAAGAGCAACAGATTCCGGGGCTTCGGTGACTATCGGCGAATTTCCCCATTCACTATCGGCACTTCGACGACGGGAATTGCGGTGAGATGGCGAAGCTGGCCGCGTCGCGAACGGTCGCGCCGACTTTGCCGGTCGCTCAGTCCAACGGTATTTGATGCATCGCGGCGAACTCCTCCGCCGTGAACTGTAAATCGCCCACGACGATCCTTCCCGATCCGGCACTTGCCACGGCAATCGCCAGCCGATTCCAGGCGCGTTCCAAGTCGCCGGCG
>NZ_JBJXFV010000230.1:0-22875 GCF_046154365.1 Prosthecobacter sp. | reverse complement strand
GGTGGCGTTTCCGGCGGGCGGTCAGTGCGGCCAAAAACAGGCGGTGCGTTTGCTCGGCGACCCACTGGGCGAGGTCACCGAAAGCCTGGATGTTCCCGCCACGGCAAATGGCTTTGATTACTTTGGCGATGCGCCCTCGCCGGTGACACTCCGCGCCAGCCCCCATCCCAACGCGCTGGAAAATCCGCAGCCGGGTGAGCCGACTTTGGTGCAGCTTCCCGCCGCGCTCAATGGCATCATCAGCGGCCCGGAGGAGGTGGACCGTTTCCGCTTTGCCGCGAAAAAAGGCGAGCATCTTCAGTTCCGCGTCTTTGCCGCCACCATCGGCTCCACGATTGACGCGAACATCGTCCTCCGCTCCGTGGCTGCGGATGGCAAACCGGGAAAAGTGATTTTGGAATCCGAGGACGGCAAAGCCAAAGAGCATGACATTTTCAGCGTCGCTTTCCGCAGCGGTGCGGGCCTGAAGGAAATGCTGGACCCGTCGGTCATCTGGGATTGCACGGAGGATGGCGACTACGTCCTCGAGGTGCGTGACTCCAGCGGCGTGGGCGGCCCGCTCGGCGTTTACCGCGTGGAGGCCGGACCACCGCCTAACACATTGTTTTTGGTGACCCCCAGCCAGGTATTCGACTGGTGCGAGGATACCCGCAGCACCGGTTTCGCCGTGCCTCAGGGCAGCAGCCGCATGCTCACGCTTTTCATCATGCCTGGCCAGGGTGCCCGATTTCCCGGTGAGTTCGATTTCGTCGCCCACGGCCTGCCCAAGGGCGTGACCCTGGTGCCCACGCGTGCTCGTGGGGGAGAAGCCTACTGGCCCATTCAGTTTGTCGCCGCCGCCGACGCGCCACTGGCGGGTGCCGTCATCACGCTGGAGGCGCGGCCCGTTAATCCGGCCATCAAAGTCACCACCGTCTGCCAGCAATACCTGCCGTTCGTCAACTTCGCCGGCGGTGATGCCTGGCGCACGGTTCGCCTCGACCGCTTCATTCTTGCCGTCACCGAGCCACCGCCTTTCAGCATCGAGTTTCAGCCGCCGGCCATTCCATTGGTGCGCAGCGGCGGGCTGGCGATTCCGGTCAAAATCGTCCGCCGCCCTGGTTTCACCGGGGCCGTTCGCCTGCGCCCTGGCTGGCTCGCTTCGGGCGTCTTCTTCAGCTCGCCGCTCTTGATTCCGCCGGACAAGACGGAGGGAGAGCTGGAACTCACGGGCGGTCCGAATGCGCCGCTCGGCGCGTCCATCTTCGCCATCACTGGCAGCACGGTGCGGGAGGATTTCGACGACTACGTTGGCACCGGGCACATCCGCGTCACCTCGGAGCCAACCATGCTCACCGTCGCCGCGCCATTTGTGGAATTGACCAGCGAGTTGCTCAGCATCCGACGCGGGGAACGCAAAAAATACATTTGGAACGTGAAGCACCCCACGCCACTGCCCGGCACCGCGCAGGTGCGCCTGCTCGGCCTGCCAGCCGGTCTGCGCGTCATCGAACCCCTGCCCGTGCTGACGCAGGACACGACTGAAATAGCTTTTGAAATCGAAGCGACCGACGACGCCCTGCTTGGCCGTGTCGGCGAGCTGAGTTGCGCCATCGTCATCAGCTCCGGCGGGCAACAAACCGAGCAACGCACCGGCAAAGGTGCCTTGCGTATCGACCCGAGGCTTTAATCGAATGCACACCCGTTTAGTTTCCACCATTTTGCAACACACCCACCGGGCGCTCCTCTGCCTGAGCCTCTGCCTCGCCGCATCGGTTCGCGCGGAAGACAAAACCGCCAGGGAAGCCAGCTTTCGTCAGGACATCATGCCCGTGCTTTTCCGCGCGGGCTGCAATGCCGGTGCCTGCCACGGCGCAGCCAAGGGCAAGGATGGCTTCATGCTCTCGCTCTTCGGGTATGACCCTGCGGGCGACTACTTCCGCATCGTGGACGACATGGCAGGCCGCCGCATCAACACCGCCGTGCCAGAGCAAAGCCTGCTCCTGCTCAAATCCACCGGCGCGGTGCCGCACACCGGCGGCAAGCTCTTTGACAACAAGAGCGAATACTACGAAACCCTGCGCCGCTGGATTGCCGCTGGTGCGCCGGATGATGCCGTGGACGTGCCAGACACCGTCGGCCTCGAGTTGTCCAAGAAGCACATCGTCTTTGATGGCGGCACGGGCAAAGACTCCCTCCGCGTCACCGCGCTGCTGAGCGACGGCTCGAAGCGCGACGTCACCTCCCTCGCGCGCTACCACTCCAACAACAACTCGGTGGTGCAAATCGACGAACACGGCCACATCACCGCCGGGCGATCCGGCGACACCAACGTCTTCGCCCGCTACAGCCGCTTTGCGCTCGGGACCAGCGTCATCGTGCTGCCCAGCGCCGACGGCTTTGCGTGGCCCAATCCGCCGGCGGTCAACTACATCGACACCCATGTCTTCGAGCGCCTCAAAAACTTGCGCATCGCTCCATCGGACCTTTGCGATGACGAAACCTTCCTCCGCCGCGTCACCCTCGACCTTGCCGCACGCCCGCCGACCGTCGCCGAATATCGCGCCTTCATGGCCGACCCGCGCAGCGACAAGCGCACCGTGAAAATCGATGAACTCATCGCCAGTGACACCTTTGCCGACTACTGGACCTCCATCTGGGCCGAGCAACTTCGCGTGATGGGCGGCAACTACGCGCCCGACGCCACCCCTGTGAAAGCGGCGGATGCCTTCTACGAATGGATACGCCGCCAGTTGCGTGCCGACCGACCGCTCAATGAGTTTGTCCGCGAAATGGTGACCGCCTCCGGCAGCAACCTGAACAACGGCCCGGTCAACCTCTACACCATGCTGGTGCACAGCCCGCAGTTCACGCCCAAGGCCTTTGCCGCCGACTTCTCGCAGGTCTTCCTCGGCGTCCAGCTCCAGTGCGCCGAATGCCACAATCATCCCTTCGACCGCTGGAACATGGACGACTACTACGGCTTCGTCAGTTTCTTCACCGGCATTTCCCGCAAGAGCGGCGTCGAGAGCCGCGAGCAGCGCATCTTTTTCAACACCGCCGCCCCGCCCGCCATGCACCTGCGCGACGAGCGCCCCATGCCTGCCAAAGTCCTCGGCGCCATCGAGCCCGTCGCAGCCGGTGGTGACCCCCGCCGCGCCCTCGCCGCCTGGCTCACCGCCCCGGAGAATGAAATGTTCAGCCGCAACCTCGCCAACCGGATTTGGGCGCAGCTCATGGGGCGTGGCATCATCCATCCCGTGGACGACGTGCGCGTCACCAACCCACCCGCCAACGAGCCTTTGCTCCAGGCCCTCGCCCAACGCCTCGTCCAGTCCAACTTCAGCCTGCGCAGTCTCGCCCGCGACATCTGCACCTCACGCACCTACCAGCTCAGTTCCCAGTCGAACCCATCCAACGCCCGTGACAGGCAGCAGTTCTCCCACGCCGCGTTGCGCCGCCTGCGGGCCGACGTGCTCATCGACACCGTCGTCGCCGTCACCGGCATGCCCAGAAAACTCGGGAACTTCCCCGACGACACCCGGGCCATCGACTTTTATCCCCGTTTGGAGGTCAACACCGAAGGTCCGAAGTATGGCGACAACTTCTTCAAAACCTTTGGAGCCTCCAGCCGCGCCAGCGTCAGCTCCACCGAAATCAAATGCGCACCGACCCTATCCCAGACGCTGCACATGGCCGTCGGCGACACCATTGAGCCCCGCCTCTCCGCCGGTGGAACCTTGAAAGCCCTCGTCGGCACCAAAGCCACGCCCGACGAAGTCATCGAAGAGCTTTTCTTCCTCGCCCTCAGCCGCCGCCCCACCACCCAGGAAGCGCAGGAACTCCGCACCCTCATCGGCCCCGAAACCAAGAACCCCCAGGCCTTTGAAGACATCTTCTGGGCCTTGCTGAACTCCACCGAGTTCATCTTCAATCATTGAGCCGCAGCGCAGACAAAACATGAACAAGAAGAAACTCACGCTCATCAGTCTGCTCGCCGCGTTCTCAGCCATTTTTTTACCTGCCCATCTTTTTGCCTCCAGCAAACCCAACATCCTCATCATCCTCGCCGACGACCTCGGCTACGGTGATGTGCAGTGTTACAACCCCCAGCGCGGCAAAATCCCCACGCCGCACATCGACGCACTCGCCGCACAGGGCATGCGCTTCACCGACGGCCACTCCTCCTCCGGCGTGTGCTCGCCTTCGCGCTACACCTTGCTCACGGGGCGGTATCATTGGCGCAGCACGTTGCAGAAAGGCATCGTCAAGCTGTGGGAGCCAGCGCTCATCGCACCGGACCGCGTCACCATCGGCTCGCTGGCGCAGCAGCATGGCTACCGCACCGCCTGCATCGGCAAATGGCACCTCGGCTGGGATTGGGCCATTCCCGAGGAACGCGCGGCCTTGTTCAAACAGAAGCCGCAAGGCCAGGCCGTGGCCACCGACGAGCACCGCGCCGTGTGGCGGGAAGTTTTCTCCCAACCCATCGCCGGAGGGCCGACCACCCGTGGATTCGACAGCTACTTCGGCACCGATGTCCCCAACTGGCCGCCGTTCTGCTTCATCGAAAATTAGCGCACCCTCGGCATCCCCAGCGAGTTCCTGCCCACCCGCCTTATCGGCAACAAAATGACCGACAACCAAGGCCCCGCGCTCAAGGACTGGACGCTGGAACCCATCCTGCCCGCGCTCATCGACCGAGCCGCCGCCCACATCACCGACTCCGCCCAAAAGCCGGAGCCTTTCCTGCTCTACCTGCCGCTCACCTCGCCGCACGAGCCGCTCGCCGTGAACCCCGAATGGAAGGACAAAAGCGGCCTCAACCTCCACGGTGATTTTGTCATGGAGACCGATGCCGCCATCGGCCGAGTGCTCCACGCTTTGGAAAAAAGTGGCGCAGCGGCCAACACCCTCGTCATTTTCACCTCCGACAACGGCGTCGCCCCCTACGCCGGCAAGAAAGAGCTGGAAACCAAGGGCCACTACCCCAGCGGCCCCTTGCGCGGAGCCAAAGCTGACGCCTGGGAAGGTGGCCACCGCGTGCCCTTCATCGTCCGCTGGCCTGGCGTCGTGACCGCAGGCCGCGTGTCCGACCAACTCATCCACCATGCCGACCTCCTCGCCACCCTGTCCGATATCTTCGGCACCAAACTGCCCGACAACGCCGGAGAAGACAGCTTCAGCCTGCTGCCACTTTTCAAAGGCAACGACCATCCCATTCGCGAAACCGCCGTCAGTGCCTCCATCGAAGGCATCCCCGGCATCCGCCACGGCCCCTGGAAATACATCCCCGCACCCGGCTCCGGTGGCTGGGGCGCTGGCGGCGATCAATCGCAGGCCGAACAGCTCTACAATCTCACCGACGACATCGGCGAAACCAAAAACCTCGCCGCCGCCATGCCGGAGAAAGTCGCTGAGATGAAAGCCCTGCTCGAAAAGCTCATCACCGCTGGTCGCAGCACCCAAGGGCCACCGCAACGAAACGACATCGAAGTCGTGCGCCATCCTCTCTCACAAACCACAAGATGAAGACCCCAATCCCCTTTTTCTGTCTCTCATCTTTTTGTCTTTTGCTCCTCACGACTCTTCGCGCGGCGGCGGAGGTGGCGTGGCCGGTGCCGATTGTGTTTGAGCTGTCTGCGCCGGGCACGGTGACGGTGGTCATCGACAGGCCGGATGGAACGCGGGTGCGGAACTTGATCAATGCCGAGCGCTTTCCCGCCGGGAAGCAGGTGGTGACTTGGGACGGACTGGATGAAGGTGTCATCCGCCCGGAGGGGTTGCATTACATCTACGGCTTCACGCGGGCGCTGGTTCCGCCGGGGGAATATCGGGCGCGCATCCTCACTCACGCGGGACTGGAGTCGCGTTATGAGTTCACCGTTTATCCGAATACGGGCGATCCGCCGTGGGGTTCGACGAAAAGTTCCGGCGGCTGGCTGGCGGATCATTCCGCGCCGGAGGCCGTGCTTTTTCTCCCGGCGGCGACGACTCCGGATGGGAAGGATCAGATGCTGATTGCGAGCGAGATGGCCGAGGATGGCGATGGCCTGGTGCGCGTGGATTTGGATGGAAAGAAGCAGTCGGGTTATCGCTGGATCGGCGGCTTTTGGACCGCAGCGACGCATCTCGCTCGGGATCGCGGCACGCGTGCGCCGAAGGGCATCTACGCCTACACGGGATCGGCCTGGAGCAATGACACGAACAATACGCAGGGCGAGATCCGCATCATGGCGCTGACGACCGATCCGAAGGACGCTCCGCTCAAGAGCGTCAGCGGCGAGGTGGGCGATTATTTTCGCCAAATCCTGCGGGCGCCCGTCACGGCGAAGAACTTTCGCGGTGGCATGCCGCGTCCTGCGTTGAGCGGCCTCGCGGTGCATGACGGCATCGTGCTCGCGGTGGTGCGCGACATGGCCGAGATCCTCGTCGCGCGGGTGGCGGACAAACCTTCCCGCGCCAAGACCGACACGGCGGAAATCCTCGGACGCATCCCTGCTGGCGACATTCGTGATGTGGCCTTCGATGCCGCGGGTCGCGTGGTGGCGCTCACGGGCGATCAAGTGCTGCGTTTTGCGTTGAAGCTGGAGCCAGTGCCCGCGCTCGGCGCTCCAGAGGTGGTCGTGGCTTCGGGGCTCGAGTCGCCGGTGCGCATCAGCGTCGGCGACGATGGACGCATTTGCGTCAGCCAGGCGGGCAGTTCGCATCAGGTGAAGATTTTCTCTGCGGTGGGCAAACTCGTCGCCACGGTCGGTGAGCCGGGCGCTCCGTCCGTCGGTGCTTATCATCCGGGGCACATGAATGAGCCGACCGGCATCGCGCTCGATCTGCGTGGTCGGCTTTGGGTTGCGGAACGGCACCGCGAGCCGAAGCGCATCAGCGTCTGGGCACCGGATGGCAGCCTCGCGAAATCCTTCATCGGCCCTGCGAAATACGGCGGCGGTGGGTTCATCGATCCGCGCGATCGGTCCACGATGTATGTGGGGCAGATGAATGCGCTGCTGAAGTTCCGGCTCGATTGGGTAAAGGGCAGCAGCGAACTCGTCGCCATCCCGTATCGGATGCAGCTCGACAGTGCGCCGTTCTTTTTCGCGCATCCGATGCAGGCACCGCAGAACGTGTTCTATGCCGGTGACCGCCGATATCTGAGCAACTGCCACAGCGCCTCGCCCGAGCAGGGCGACAAGCTCATCACGCTCTACAGCGAGGACGCGCAGCAGACCTTGCAGCCGCTCGCCGTCGTCGGTGCGGCCAGCATCTGGCCGCTGATGCAGCGCGAGGCATTTCTGCCGCTCATCCCGAAGGAACTCATCACGAGACGAATCAACCCCGCGACCAAGAAGGAGGAAATCACCGCCATCCGCGCCGTCGTGGCATGGAGCGACATCAATGGCAACGCCGCGCCCGAGCCGGACGAGATGAACTTCCTGCCGCTCGATGAAAAGGACGTCGTGAGGTCCGTCGGCGTGGACGAAGACCTCGTGATGTGGGTCGGCACGAAAACGAAACTGCTGCGCATTCCACCCGCCAGTCGCAGCGCGACCGGCGCACCCATTTACAACCTCGCCGCCGCCACGACATCCACCACGCAAGAGAAAGGCTACGTCATCACCTCCGGTCTGCTGCATTCCCGCGATGGCGTGACGCTCTCAGCAGGCGGACCCATCACCGGGTATCGCGCGGACGGCTCGCGGCAGTGGCAATATCACAGCCAGTGGCCGAGCCTGCACGCCGGGCATCATTCGCCGCGCCGTCCGCAGTATCCCGGCCAGCTCCTCGCCACCACACGCCCGCTCGGCTGGCCGCAGGATCTGCCCGATGCCAGCCTCGGCCAGGTCTGGGGTCTGAACAGCAACTACGGCGTGATGTATTTCTTCACCACCGATGGGTTCTTCATCGGCACCGTGGGCGACCTGGCACCCGACGCACCGAAATGGCGCATGCCCAGGCTCGAACGCCACGCACCGATGACGCAGGTGAACTTTTCCGACGAACACTTCTGGCCCACCTTCACGCGCACCTCCGATGGCGGCTACTACATGGTCGCCGGAAAAAATCACGCCAGCATCGTCGGCGTCACCGGCTTCGAGACCATCCGGCGTTTGCCCGATCAGAAAATCACGCTCACACCGCAGCAGGTGGAGCTGGCAGCCCGGCAAGACCTCAAGCCCGGAGCACGGAACGACGCCACGACCAAGCCCGCCGCCCAAACGCTCACGGTCCCCATCCGCTCGCGGTCCCGCGACACACGCGCACTCATCACCGACTGGAAAGACGCCGCCTGGGTGACACTCGAAACGCGCAACATCGCCTTCGGCAGCTTCCAGCAAGGCGATCCGTTTCCGTGGACCGAAGCCGCCGTCGCCATCGCGGGCGATCGATTGCACATCGTCGTGAGAACCTTCGAGCGCGACCTCCTCATCAACAGCGGCGCGAACCCGCTCCTGCTTTTCAAGACCGGCGGCGCACTCGACCTCCAACTCGGCACCGACCCGCAAGCCCTCGCCAACCGCCGCGAGCCCGTGGAGGGCGACGTGCGACTCCTCGTCGCCCGCGATCCCAAAGGCCAGCCCATCGCCCGGCTCTACGCACCCGTCGCGCCGTCCGCCGTCAAAGCAGGCGAACGCGGCGAGTCCTTCAGCTCACCGTGGCGCACCATCAAGTTTGACCGCGTGTCCGATGTCACCCCGCACATCCAGCTCGCCCAGAGCAAGAGCCTCGAAACCTTGAAAGCCCCCCGCGGCACCGCCACGAAGTCCATGCCCCGCGAATTCTGGGAAGCCTCCATCCCGCTCGCCGCGCTCGGCTTGAAGCCCGCTGCCGGGCAGCCCATCCGCGCCGACCTCGGCGTGCTCATCGGCAGCGAAGGTGAAACCGTGCAACGCCTCTACTGGAACAACCCCGCCGGCGGCCTCGTCAGCGACGTCCCCGGCGAGGCAATGCTCACGCCATCGGCGTGGGGCGAGTGGATGTTTCGAAAGGAGTGATGCGCTTTTGAGATTCACATCGCCAAACTCGGATTCACGTCCACACACCCGACATGCCTCTTCGCTCCCTCCTCAAAGCTCTGCTCGCGCTACTCTCCGTCGGTAGCTTCTGCCTCGCCGCTGAACCGGCAGCGAGCAACAGCAGCACGCGCATCGTCTTCATCGGCGACAGCATCACCGGTCAGGGCGGAGGCTGGCGGGGAGCGGGCTACGTTTTCAAAATGCGCGAGGCCCTCAGCGCGGTCTATCCCGAGGGCACGCACGACCTCGTGCCGCTCGGCGGCAGCGGCATGGGCGTGGATGCCTGGCTCAGCGTGCTCAAGGATGAGGCCAAGCAAAAACAGGATCTCGATGTGAAGGGTGTGCAAATCGACACCGCGCTCTCCCAGCCCGCCGACAGGCTCGTCGTGATGCTCGGCATGAACGACGTGCTCGCGCCCTATGTGCGTGGCGACACCGATGACGGCCTCGCCAAGTGGGAAGCAAAATACCGCGAGCTGATCGGCCTCCTGCGCACGCAACTGCGGCCAAAGTTCATCGCGCTCGCCACCATTACCCCGCAGACCGAGGATCCCGAAACGCCGATGAACCGCGTGTTGGCGCGTATGAATCAACGCATCGAAGCGCTCGCCACCGAACTGAAAGCAAGCGTGCTGCCGACCAACGCCATGTATTGGAAAGTGCTCGCCCAAGCCCGCAAAACCCAGGCCGACTTTACCCTCGCACGCGATCGTATCCATCCGCAGCAAACCGGTCACATCGTCGTGGCCATGGCGATGCTGAAAGGACTCGGCGAGGAAAAAGCCGCCGCATGGTTGCGCGAGGAACGCCTGGCCGTGGCACTCGCCAACCTGCCAACCACTGCCGCACCTCCCGCGCCGCCTCCATGGCTCGTCACCAGCGGTCTCATCTTGCGCCCGTGGCAAGGCCAGCCCGTCGATGCCGACCTCGCTCCCAACCCCATCGACCTCGCTATCGAGCGCGGCGAAGATTTCACCCAAACCTCCGCCAAAGAAGGCGGCGCACCGCTGAAGTGGCGCACCTTTCAATCGAGCATCAACCTCACCGACGGAGCCAATCCCGGCAGCGTGGACTATGCCGGCATCACCTACGCCCTGGCGTTCGAGGCTGGCTACGGCGCCCGCTGGATTCACAGCGCCACCGCCCGCCGCCTCAAGCTCGACCTCAAATCCTCCGGCGTTGGCTCCATGATCCACCTCACCGTCTGGCTCAACGGCCAGCGCCAGTATGTCGGCCTCATCACCAAAGAACCGCAGCGCCACACCACTCGCGAAATCGAGCTGCGCCCCGGCTGGAACGTCCTCGTCTTTAAAACCTGCCACCGCACCTGGCAGTGGCAGCAAGCCCTCCACCTCACCGAGCTCGACGGCTCAGCGCCGCAAGGTCTCGACTACCGTGCATCGGCTCCGCCGAAGTGATGTGGTTCATGTCCTTCACTCCATGCCCTTATGACTCCACCGCTCCACTGCACCGCCTTCGCCGCCCTGCTGCTTTTCGCCATTGCTCCACTGGGAGCCGCTGAGCCGCCGAATGCTGTCACTGAGAAAACCCCGCGCACCGAAATCATCGCGCAGATAATGAAGGACTTCAGTCTCACGCCGGAGCAGGTGGAGCAGGAGCCTTGGCGGAAAATAATCGACCATGACAACTGGTATCATCGCAGTCGCGTGATGGCGTGGCCCGCAATGGATGCGTCGGCAACAAAGACCGTCACGGCGACCGGTGTGGATGACGACATCGCGATTCAGAAGGCCATCGACGCGCTGCCCGCGAGCGGTGGAAAGGTGGTGCTGCAGCCGGGCACGTTTGTTTTGGGCAATGCGCTCCGTCCGAAGAGCCGCACCGAGATCGAGATCCACGGCACGCTGAAGGTTGCCGATGCGGTGCGCAGCACGCTCACGGCGGATGTGGTATCGGGCGACACGAGTGTGACCGTGGCTGATGCCAGCCGCTTTCGAGTCGGGCAATGGGTGACGGTTTGTGATGACAGCGAGAAGAACGTTCACCGCCAGCCGCGTCACTACGGCGAGACGACGACCATCAAAGCCATCCGGGGCAACACGCTCGACCTCGGCACCAAACTCGGCGTGCGCTATGCCAAGAGCCGCAAGGAACTCACGGGCTACACCGTCGCGCGGAATGCGTTCGTCACCACGAGTCATTCGGCCATCGTCGTGGAGGGCGTGGAGCGTGTTTTCATTCACGGCGGAGCCGGACGCGGCGAGATCGATGGCAATCGCACGCATCAGTCCGCCACGGCGCCACTGGCCACCGATGATGACGTGGAGGACTTGCGTGCGAACTGCGGCATCAGCGTGGTGAGCAGCTCGTGGGTCAAGGTGGAGAACCTCCTGCTGCGCGACGCGAACCTGCACAACATCGCCATTTACAAAACCAAGCACTGCGAGGCGGCGGGCCTCGAAACCACGGGCTGCAACGACAAGAACATTTGCGCGATGCGGGTGGAGACGCTGCGGCTGTTTGGCAATCACTGCCACGACTCGGTGAAGGAAGACGGCATCTGCGTTCACGGCCCCGGTGGACCGCACATCCTCATTGCCAACAATCGCACGGTGAACAACCCGCGCTTCGGCATCCACATCGGCGTCGCCAGCCCGCACATGCTCGTCGCGCGAAACGTGATGCAGTCGAACCCGAAGGACCTGCTGCTGCTCGACGGTGATTTTCAACTCCGCATCAACGGCAAAGGCAAACAACCGCCGCAGCCCGCCGAGGCTGAACTGATCCAGCACAAGATGATCGTGATCGAAAACACTGCCGGAGGAGCACAGCGATGAAACACACCCTCCTCACCGCCCTACTGCTTGCGCCGCTGGCCGCGCTGCATGCCGAAGAAACGTCTCCGGTCCAAATCAGCGACCGTGCGGTCATTTTCAAGCACACGAGCACTGATCCAAAGGACTCGGCCAATACTTCGGGCTACAATCTGGCTCCCAGCATCACCGTGCTACCGGATGGGCGGGTGATGGCGGCGTGGTTTTCGTCGCCCTCGGAGGGCGCGGAGTCGCAGCGCATCACGCAGGCGTTTTCATCGGACCATGGTCGCACCTGGGACGAGGCGAGCGTCCTGCAGGATTTCGCGAGCAAAGCGGACTTTGATCCCTCGCTGTTCGTCGCAGGGAAAGAGACGTTCTTGTTCTTCTCCTGCTTCGATCCGCAAATCGACATCTACTTTCGCCGTAGCAGCGACTCCGCGAAGACGTGGGCTGAGCCGGTGAAGCTCAACCAGCCGAATCACACCACACGTGCGAATGGCATTGCGTTGTCCACTGGCGAGCTGCTCGTTCCGCTTCACACACGCGGCACGAAGGCCGGTGGCGTGATGAAATCGCGCGATGGTGGCAAGACGTGGACACGTTTCGGCGCGGTGGCCAATCCTGAGGGCCAGGGCGGCGAACCGAGCATTGCGGAATCGAAATCCGGCAAGGTCCACATGATGCTGCGCACAAAGGACGGCCTGCTCTGGCGATCCATCAGCGCCGACAAAGGCGAAACCTGGAGTGCGGCGGAAAAGACCGGCCTCACCGCCACATCGAGCGCCTCGCATCTGCTCTGCATGCGCGATGGCACGCTCGTCCTCACTTACAATCCCGGTCCCACGCCACTGCGCTTCCCCTTGATCCTACGCATCTCCAGCGACGAAGGCGTGACGTGGAGCGAGCCAACGGTGCTCGCCGATCGGCCGACGAAAGTCGGCGGCTGGTCCATCTGTTACCCAACGCTCACCGAACTCGCCGATGGCACGCTTGTCGCCATCTGGGCACAGATCAAAGGCTCACCCGGTGAGCTGTATGGAGACATTCACTCGGCACGTATCGTTTTGAAGCACTGAGACTCTCATGACCTCAATTTTTCGCCTTCTCCCCGTTCTCGCTCTCCTCCTTGCGCCGCTGGCCGCGTTTGGCGGCGGCGATGTCTCGATTGCTGAACTGCCGGACCGCATTCAGGTCAAGGTCGGTGATCAGGTCTTCACCGAATGGCGGCATAAGGAATGGTCGGGGCCGTTTTTGTATCCCGTCATCGGACCGAATGGAGAGAACGTCACGCGGCACTACCCGATGAAGGATGGCATGCCCGGCGAAGATCCGGATCATCCTTGGCATCGCTCGATTCGATTTTCGCACAGTGATGTGAATGGCTTCAACTTCTGGTGGTCGCCCGGCAAGGAGAAGGCAGGACACACGACGGAGGTGAGGCTGGAGAAGATCGAGAAGATGACTTCAGGGAAGACGGGGGAGGTCATCTTCTGGAATCAATGGCTCGGTGACGGCAAACTCGTCCTGCGCGAGAAGGTGCGACTCACCTTCATGCCGATGGAAAACCGGCAGTTGCTGATGGATTACGACACCGTTCTTCAAGCAGCCGATGCCTCCGTCGTATTCGGTGACAAACGCGATGGCGGTCTGCTGGTGCGGGTCGCGGGAACGATGAAGGTAGAGTCTGAGAAGGGAGAGAAAGGCAGCGGCGGCATTCTCAACAGCCGGGGTGACAAAGATGCGGCAGCCTGGGGCAAGCGAGCGGAATGGGCCGATTACTTTGGCCCGGATGCCAGTGGCAAGACCGTCGGCATTGCGATCTTCGATCATCCATCGAACCTGCGCTTTCCGACGCACTGGCATGCCAGGACCTATGGCCTGATGACCGCCAACCGCTTCGGCGCTGATCATTTCAAAGGCAACTACGGCGATCACAAGACGGTGATCTGCGCGCCGTCCAAAGGCGCGAACTGTGCGGCCTGCGCATCGCACTCGGGCGACTACACACTGGCTGCGGGCGCGAGCATCCATTTGCGGCACCGGTTCTATTTCCATCACGGTGATCCGCAGAGCGCACAGGTCGCGGCGCGATACAACGACTATGCGTCTGACACAGTCTCCATCGTGATACGCATGAAGGTGATGTTCCAGGATCGAAAATGGAAGGAACTCCGCGAGCAGTTCGGCGCCGAGGACTTCGCATCGTGGCCCGCTGACTCAGCCAAGCAGGCAGGCGAGGCGTTGCAGGTCCGTGGTCAGACTTACTCCTTCACCAAGGATGGCCCACACGCCGAAGCCGATCTCCTGGCCGCGCTCAAGCTCGCTCCACGCAATGAGGCCGCACTGTTGCTGCTGGGCGAAAACTACGTTAACAACCTCAATGGCGAGGCAAAGGCCATCGCGGCGTATCGACAAGTCATTGAGATCACAGGTGCAAACCACATGGGTTGGCAGCCGCTCACCGCCACCGTCAGCCTGGCGAAACTCTACACGGATCAAGTGAAGCTGGATGCCGCTCTCGAAGTGCTGAAACCCTACGGCGACCTCAGCCAGCTCCCGGCCACCTGGCGTATCAGGCTCCTGCGCAGCTACGGTCATCTTTACGCGGCTCAAGGCAAGGAGGCCGAGTCGCTCGCCAAGTTCCGCGAGGCTTTGGGTCTTGAAACACCACCTTAAACTTTCCCCAAACATGACGACCCGACTCATCACTGCTGTTCTCGCCACGCTCGCGATCTTTGTCGCTTCAGCATCCGGCTCTGATGTGGATACATCGCTCACCACGATGCGTGAGCTGGCCAAGGAGCGAAAATGGACTGAGTTGATCGCACAGTTCAAAGATGAAAACATCGCCGCGTGGAAGGACGTTCCGGCCAAAGCCACCGAGGCTCTCGGTTTGCGGGCGAAAGCGTATGGCGCGCTAAAGGATGGAACGAAGGCAGAGCAGGATCTGAAACTGGCCGTCGAGATATCTCCGAAAAGCGGCGAACTCTGGCATGAGCTGGGCGCGCTCTATGGCGGTCTTCTGGCAAACGAGGAACAGGCGTTGGCCGCCTATAACCGGGCCTTCGAGTGCGCGGGCAAGTCCATGGGCTGGCTGCCGATCAGCGCGACCCTCAATGCGGCATCGATTCTCCACCAGCAGGACAAGGCGCGGGAAGCGCAGAAAGTCATGGAGCGTTACGACAGCTCCGACCTTCTGGCCATGGCTCCGGTTTGGGGCGATAAAATGCGGGCAGTAAATGAGAAGATCGCGGACAAGCTCAGTTCCTCGCTCCTGGTGATCGCTGACAAAGGGCAGAGTACGCATCAAATCGTGCTGCCGGACACGTTTCCGACGCCTGCGATTCAGGCGGACCTGCAACAGGTGGCGCGATTGCTCCAGACGGCTTTCAAAGCCAACGGCGCGGAGTTACCGATCGTGACGGAAGCCGCCCGCGATGCCGCCAAGCCGGGCATTTACTTGGGCGCCACCGCTTTCGCTCGCAGTCACGGAGTGGCGTGCAAAGGTTGGAGCTATGTCCACAAGGCCATCGGACGCGATCTCATCATCGCGGGCTGCGATGAATCCGCACCAGGCCGGCGACCGGATAACCCGAAAGCCTCGGGCTTTGACCGAATCGGCACCGCAAAGGCCGTCACGGACTTTCTCCAAAACTATGTCGGCACACGCTTTTTGTTTCCCGAGCAAGGCGGCTTCGCTCCGCTGGCGAATGTCGCCAAAGTGGATCTGCTTAACACACCCACCATCGAGTATCTGCCCACGCCGAGGATTTCCGTGCCTCCGGATCTGGATGTGAAGAAGATACCCGTGCTCGATTACGACATCACCTGGCCTCCGGTAGTGAGCTTTTATCATCTGTCGCAAAATCGCTTTCCCACCATCGACTCCACCTTCGGCGGGCACACCTGGCATCGCGCGGTCTCCTCCACTGAAGCCGACTTCGCCAAGCATCCTGAGCGTTTCGCGCTGCTCGGCGGCAAGCGCCAGATCACCGGCGGCGAGGCGCAGATTCAGTTCTGCATTTCCAATCCCGAAGTGCAGGAACTGCTCTATCAAGACCTCGAGAAACACTTCAAGATGGGCTTCCAAAACGTGGATCTCGGACAGCCCGACGGCTTTCGCGGGTGTGAATGCGAGGCCTGCACCAAGCTTTTCGGCACCGGCTCGGACTGGAGCGAGAAGATTTGGATTCTCCATCGCAACCTCGCCGAACGAGCCTACAAGGCGTTCCCTGACCGCACCGTCACGCTCTCTGTGTATGCAATCACCGAGACCCTGCCCAAGACCTTCAACTCCTTCCCTCCCAACGTGCGGCTCGGGATGTGTGGCACTCGCGATCACGAACTGGCCGCATGGCGGAACTTTGGCGCACCCCAGGGATTCGCCACCTATCTCTACTACTGGTGCCCGAACATGATGCCGCGTTACTTCCCTTTTAGAACGCCCCTTTATGTGGAGAACGCGGCGAAACGACTGATGGCGGCCAATGTCCATTCCATCGCGCGCGACGGCAATGGCGGCATCGCCTTTGGGCTGGAAGGACCGACCTATTACACCATGGGCAGGATGTTCGACGGACCTGGCGCGCACACGGCCAAGAATCTCGTCATCGAGTATGTCAGCGCCGCTTTTGGCAAGTCGGCTCCTGCGATGATGAGCTTCTACGAACAGCTCTTCAACTCGCTGGAAATATACGCACGCTACATGGCCACGCGTGAGGACGGCTGGAGTTTTGTGGACATGTATGGTCGCGGTCACAAGCACCTCTCCAGCCCAGAGTCGATCATTGCCTTTCTGTATCCCGTTGAGCTGATTCAAGGAATGGAGAAGCAGCTGGCCCTCGCCGAGAAGACCGAGGTCAGTCCCAAGGTGCAGACCCGCCTCGCGCTTGTGCGCGCTGAGTTTGAATACCTCAAAGGCGTGGTCACTACCGTGCATCTCTACAACGCCTACCAGATATCCCCCGACGCGGCCTCGATGGACCGCCTGCTCAACGCCATCGATGCCAGAAGAACCACCATCGACCAACTCTTCGCCAAGGGCAAAGGACTCGCGGGTTGGCCCCTCACTCTCTTCCCGCCCACCGGACATAGCGCCGACACTTTGAAGCTCAAGCATGATGGCTACCAGGAGCCCTACAAAGACTCGTTCTTCAACTGGGACACCGCTGCCAAACGCAACGCGCCGCTGGCCAATGCGAAGCGAATGAATGCACAACTGGCGAAGGCAGCCGTGACGATGGACTCACCCCAATGGGACAAGGTCCAGCCGCAGACACTCGCCTCGACCACCTCAGCCACGCAAGTCCGCGCGATGTATGATGACAAGCAGCTCTATCTCCGCTTCGACAGCGACCTGCCACCCAATGCCACTGCCGAGTCCATCGAGAAGGAGCGTGTCGAAGCCTACCTGATGCCGGCTGCAGGCTCGAAGGTGGCCTTTAAGTTTTGCGCTGGACTAAGGCCAGAGTCGCGCACTCAGGCGGCACGGGGATTGATCGAGGACATGATGAATCTCGGCTACGGCAAGTTTGATCCCTTGTGGAAAACGGAGTGGACGCACAGCGCAGTGCACGATGCCAAAGCCAAACGCTTGACCGTGATGATGACCATCCCTCTGCGCTCCATCCCACCCGCCACCGTGAAGCCAGACCAGAATTGGTTTGTCAATTTCCAGCGCACGAGTTCCACCGGAGTTAGTGCATGGTCGATGATACCTGGCGGCGCTGGCATCGAGGATCCGCGGAGCAACGGTGAGCTGTCCTTCAACAGCGACGGATCTGCCTCCGCCAGCCATCCGCTGAAGATCATTCGCGAGAAGAGCTACCGGGATACATTTGAAACGCCCGCCGAATGGAAAGAACAGATCGCCAAGGGACCAACCATTGCCTTGACTGACTGGAGGTTCCGCGCCGACCCGACGGAGGCGGGAGCGAAGGACGAGTGGTTCAAGCCATCGAGCTATGCAGAGACCGATTGGCTGCCCATTCAGGTGCCGACCTTCTGGGAGGAGACCGAGGCAATCGGCAAGCTGCTGGGCGAGGGCTGGTATCGCGTGGCCTTCACGATGCCTGCTGCCTCCCAAGGCAAATCGCTTCGGCTCATGTTCGCCGGCGTGGATGAGCAGGCCTGGGTCTATCTGAATGGCAGGCAGATCGGCGAGCACTCCGAGAAGTCGGAGAAGAAGGCCTTCACTGCCTTGTATGATGAGCCGTTCATCGTCAAGGTCCCAGCCGATCAACTCAAAGCAGGTGAGAATGTGCTGCACGTGCGCGTGCATAACAAGGTCGGTGCCGGTGGCATCTGGCGTCCGGTGCATGCGTTGGAGATGGTTCCAACCAATTAACTTCACCCGCAGTTCATGCGTCAACACCTGAGGTCGTTCGCACAGCTGCCTTTCCCGAGTCATCCTGCCCATAAAACTGATCACCATGAACCAACGCCACTTCTTCCAAACCGCAGCCGCATCCTGGCTCCTTTTTCTCTCGCTCTTGCTCCCGCATTCGCTGCCTGGGCAGGCCGCGCCAGCTGTTACCGTGGAGGACTTGACGGTGTTGCCAGCGTTGGTCGATGGCGTGGCTCCGGCCGCGCAGTTGGAGACGCAGTTGAAGAAACTCGCCTTCGCCGCGCTCGACCGTCGCGATGCAGCCTATGAGCAAATCAAGACTCCGGCGGATGTGAGCGCTTGGCAGCAGCGGCAGCGGGCGAGCTTTCTCGCGGTGTTGGGCGGGTTACCAGAGCGCACGCCTTTGAACGCGCGGGTGACGGGGCAGCGCGACTTCGGCGCGTATCGGTTGGAGAAGATCCTGTTTGAGAGTCAGCCTGGCTTCATCGTCTCCGGCCTGCTTTATCTGCCGCCAGGGGCCGGGCCGCACCCGGCGGTGCTGATGCCCTGCGGGCACACGGACATCGCGAAGGCGGGAGCTGTCTATCAGAAGGCGTCCATCAGCCTCGTGCATGCGGGCTTGGCGGTCTTTTGCTACGACCCAATCGGCCAAGGCGAGCGGCGACAGCTCCGTCAGCCAGATGGCAAGCCGGAGTTCAGCAGTCCCACGAGTGAACATCAGTTGATGGGCATCTGCGGGACCCCCGTGGGGAACAGTCTCCCGCGAGCGATGATTTGGGACGGCATGCGCGCCCTCGACTACCTGGAGAGTCGGAAGGACATCCGCGGTGACCGCCTCGGCTGCACCGGCGTCTCTGGTGGCGGCACCATGACCAGTTACTTGATGGCGCTGGATGAGCGCATCGTCGCTGCCGCGCCCGCCTGTTATCTCACGGGTTTCCGGCGACTGCTGGAAACCATCGGCCCGCAGGACTTCGAGCAGAACCACTTCAGTCAGATTGGCGTCGGCCTGGATCAGGCTGATTACGTCCTGCTATGCGCCCCACGGCCGTTGCTCATCATGGCGGCGACACAGGATTTCTTCGACATCCAAGGCGCGTGGAATGTCTTCCGTCAGGGCAAGCGCGTCTATGGGCGGCTCGGGCTCCCAGAGCGCATCGAGTTGATCGAGGCGGACACCAAGCACGACCTCGCCATCGACATGCGCGAGGCCTCGGCGCGATGGTTCCGTCGGTGGCTGGCGGGCCGCGACGATGCGTGGCGCGAGCCCGCGTTCGACATTCAGCCCGAGAGCGAAATCCTCTGCACACCCGAGGGCGATGTGCTGCGCCAGCCTGGAGCACGTTCGTTTTTCGACCTCAATGCAGCGGCCGCCGCGCCTCTCGCTGCTGAACGTCAACGCTTTTGGCAGACCAACCCAACGCCTGTCGCGCTAGCCAAGGTGCGCGAACTTGCGCGCATTCGCCCGCTCGCGAAGTTGCCCGCCTTCACCGCGACCACTGGGGACACAGTCCAGCGTGGGGCGGTGCGCATTGAAAAGCTGACCCTGCGCAACGCCGAAGGCACGGTGCTCCCCGCGCTGCTGTTTCGCCCAGAGCACGCGAGGGACACGCTCCGGCTCTACCTGCACGGCGACGGCAAGGCCGCGGAAGCCGGACCTGGTGGCAGCCTCGAGTCCCTCGCCCGCGCTGGTGAAACTGTGCTCGCCGTGGACCTGCGCGGCCTCGGCGAACTGCAGCGGGGCAAACGAGCCACCGGCTATGCAGCGCTCCAGGAGCCGAACTGGAAGGCCGCCACGCTCGCCTCGTTGCTCGGCCATTCCCTCGTGGGCATGAGAACCGAGGACATCGTCTCCTGTACATGGCTCGCCTCGGAGAAGTGGAACAAAGGTCGCCCCGTCCACCTCACCGGCCTGGGTGAAGCCGGCGTCCCCGCGCTTCACGCCGCCGCGCTGGAGCCGCAACTTTTCGCCAGCACGCGCCTCGAACGCACCCTGCGCACGTGGACGGATGTCGCCACGACGCCGCGCACGCGGAACCAGCAAGTGAACACCGTCCACGGCGCGCTAAGCTTCTACGACCTACCAGATTTGCTCGCCACACTGCCCGCCGACAAGCGGGTGCTGCACGAGCCGGTGGATGCGGCAGGCGAGGAGAGTAAGTGACCCACGCTATCATCATGAAACGACGCCAATTCATCCGCGCCACCGCGCTCACGCCTTTTCTGGCCGCACAAATGAGGACCGTGCTGGCGGAGCAGGTAAACAAAACGTTCCTCGGCTCCATCGGCCTTCAACTCTACACCGTGCGGCATCAGTTGGGGAAGGATCGCAAGGGAACGCTGAAGGCGATCAAGGAGATGGGCTACGTTCAGGTCGAGCCGTATGAGTTTCCGAAATACAAAGCGCTCGTCGAGGATGCGAATGAACTGGGCCTGAAGGTGAACTCCACGCACATCCAGTGGAACTCGGTGCTCAATCCCGGTGCGGCTGACACGCCTTCCTTTGCTAAGGTTCTCGAAGAAGCCCAGGCGGCGGGGATCAAACATCTCATCATCCCCACGATCGATCCCAAAGACCGTCCCAATCTGGATGGCTACAAGCTGGCCGCTGCAAAGATGAACCGCGCCGCTGCGGCGGCAAAGGCCGCGGGAATTCAACTCGCCTATCACAATCACACCTTCGAGTTCGACCCGATGGAAGGCACCCGGGCGGGCTACGATGTGCTGATGGAGGAGTTCAGCGCCGACATGCTTTTCGAGATCGATGCGTTCTGGGTGCAGCTCGGCAAGCGGGATCCAGCGAAGCTGATTCGCTCGCTCAAAGGCCGCGTGACGCAGGTGCATCTCAAAGACCTCAGCGCCGGAGTAAAACTGCCCGAGAAGATCGAAGGCTGGTGGAGTCTGCCCGTCGAGGCATTCACGTCCTTGGGCGATGGCATCATTCCCGTGAATCCGATCATCGAGGCCGCGAAGGAAGCGGGTGTTCAGTATTGCCACGTTGAGCAGGATCTCTCGCACGATCCCATGGCAAGCATCCGGCGAAGCTTGGGCTACCTCCGCTCCTAAACATTGACTGAGCCAATGGCACCCCGTCTCAAAGTATTCGATCCGATTCCTCCAACTCGTGGCTCAGTTGACACAACTCTGCACTCCACCACTCCCTGTTCCATGACCACGCTACGACTCTTACCGCTGCTGGCATTTCTTGCCCTGTCGTCCATGCCGCATCGGGCCTGCGCCGCGGACGCGGATCTTGATGATCGGGCCGTTCCCTATTACACCGGCACGGTCTATCCCACGCCGCAGCAGGCGCAATACAGTGACGATTTTCTGCCGCTGGCCAGCGTGGGACTGCTGCTGGGAAAAGACGTGACACCGGAGGACCCACGTGCGGCGGTGCTCGTCGAACGCCTCCGGCGGAACGGTGTGCAGCCGCGGATCGTTGCTTCGGCGGAGGATCGCAGCGCGACTCTGATTCTCGTGGGGGAGACTGGTGCGCATGACGCGCTGCTCGGAAAGCAGGCCGTTCCGGACAAGGCGGAGGGCTACCTGCTCCACTGCGCGAAAAATGGGGCGCAGAACGTTGTCTTCCTGAAGGGGCATGACTGTCACGGCCTGCTGTGGGCCATCACTTCGTTCAACCAACTCATCACGGCGCAAAGCGGACAGCCGATGCTTCGCGCGGCGAGCATTCAGGACTTCCCCGAGTTCCCGGGAATCCGCGCCTTCACGCCCTTCAAGGATGATGACCAGGCCAATGTGGCGTGGTTTGGAGCCAATGTTCTTCGGGCTAACGCGGTCATCTACCGCCAGCTTCGCAAACCGGCGGACTGGCGGCTGCCGTTGCGCGATGAGGCGCAGTTCAGTGCGTGGAAGGCTCACATTCAGAAGATCGGTGCCCAACTGACACCGCTGAAGATTACTTGGTATGACTCCATCCTTCCCTTCAGCGGCCACGTTGGATTGGGGCAGGTAAGGTCGAAGTCTGAGGAGGATTTTCAACTCGTGGTCAAAGCGGGACTGGCGCTTGCCGAGGCCGGGGGCAGTCTCTGCCTGCTTTACGATGACTACCGGTTCTTTCTCAGTCCCGAGGATGTGCGGGACTTTGGCACCGCACGCGAGGCGGACGTGTATTTCCTGAACAAGGTCTATGCGGCCATTTCGGCGAAGTATCCGCACTTCCGCATGCTCTTCTGTCCGCCTTTCTACTTTGGCGCGGCCGGGCCGGATGACACGACGACTTACGGCGAGTCCAGAGACGCGTATCTCGCAGCGATTGGCAAGCTGCCCAAGGCGATCGACATCTACTGGAGCGGGCCGCGGGTAAAATCTACCCAGGTGACAGCGGACCAGCTCGGTTGGTTCGCGGGCCTGGCACAGCGCAAGCCCGCCTACTGGCAGAACGCCTGCGGCACCTACCACGGCAGCCCTTACTACGCGTATCCTGGCGAGCCGATGAAGGCGTGGCGCGACTGGTATGACGACGCCTTCTTTCGTGGCATCTCCCTCTACGCCTACAATGGCGAGGACCCGTATATCAACATGACGATCTCCGACGCCCTGTGGAACCGCCGCAGCTATGACCCGGCGGCATCAGGCGAGATGGCGGCGAAGAAGCTCGCTGGGACGGAGAACTACCCGAAGCTCGTCGAGGCCTTCAAAGCGCTCGAAGTCATGGATGACTATGGCTGGTTCGAGCCGAGCGCCCTCGCTGCTCGGAATGTCGATCTCGTCCGCCAGCAGACCGAGAAGCTGACCGCGC
>NZ_JBJXFV010000224.1:0-59592 GCF_046154365.1 Prosthecobacter sp. | reverse complement strand
TCAAGATGGGTGATTTTTTGCCGCAGATTCAGGGAAGCCACAGATTGTTTTATGTCTGGTAATCTGCGGTTTTCCTGAATCTGCGGCCAATCCTCCGTTTCACAAAATGTGATGACGCGCAGTATAGATCTGCTGCCGAATTCAAAAAACTCTGCCCTTCTGCCCCTCCTGACTAACTTGGGGGTAAAAGATGGAAATCTGTTTTCTGATTTTTTACCCACCATCTATACCGCACATCGTCACGATGGGTGAAAATGCATGAGTCCCGCAGATTCAGAGAACCCACAGATTGCATGAGTCTGAAAACAAATCTGCGGGTTTTCTGAATCTGTGGGAAATCACAAAACCCGATGACGCGAGGTATATGCGGCTGCGGAGAACAGTTCTGCGGCAGCCGGATGTGGTGGCGACGCGGACGCAAAAAGTCAAGGAGGCGGGGACGGAGTCCCTCTCACCTTGGTGTTGCGGCTTTTTGCGCTAGTGCCGTGGTGGCATTTGGATCGCGGAGGGAGTCGCCGACGAGGGGGCTGGAGGGGGCTGGCAGGCATGAGGGGCGTGGGGGCCGGGCTGGGAGGTGTCAGGTGCGGCGGCATCGTGCCTGATCACGCCAGAGCGGGGCTGGCAGATGATTCGATGGCCCATCGAATCGACAAAAACGCCCTCTTCCGTGAAGAAGAGGGCGTTGAGTGAGGGCGGTTCGATGTCGGAAGCGGTTACGCGACGATGGGATGCAGGTTGGTTTTGCACCATTCGCCGTTCTGCTTGGTGACGCCGTCGGGGTCATCGACGGCGACGTGGGCTTCGTCTTCGCAGATGATCCAGCCGGAGTAGTCGCGGGCGACGAGCCATTCGGTGATTTTATGGAAATCGAGCTTGCCGGTGCCCATCTGCGCCCAAGGCTCGGCGCCGTTGCCGGAGAAGTCCTTGTAATGGATGTGGTTCACGAGGTGCTGCCATTTGTTGAGCGTGGCGATGACGTCCATGCCGCCACGGATGATGTGGCCGACGTCGGGCGTCCAGCCGGTGACCTTGGGGTCGAGGCTGCTGAGGACGACATCGTAATCTTCCTGCGTGCGGACGAGGGAGGCGGGCGGGCTGTTCGGATGGTAGGAGGCTTTGATGCCGAGGTCGGCGGCGCGTTTGGAGACGGCGTTGACGTTTTTGGCGATGTTGAGGCGGCGGCTCTGGAGGTTGTCCTTGCGACCGCTGGGCAGGGTGACGGTGCCGAGCATGGAGCCGGGGAAGTGCTTGAGGAAGTTGAGCGTGAAGTCAGCGGCTTCCTTTTCGTTGGGCGCTTCAGTTTCGCCATCCCAGGCGCAGACGAGGGCAAGGCCGGCGAGCTGCATGTTGTACTGCTGCAGGGTGTCCTTCATCTTGATGGGGTCGATGAGGGGCCCGAGCCAGTATTTGGAGCAGCCGAGGGCGCTGGTGGAGATTTCGAGGACCATGGGCTCGATGCCGGTGAAGCCTGCCTCGGAGGCGACCTTGATCATGTGGTCGAGTTTGTTGTCGTAGCCTTTGCCGGTGCCCTGCATGAACCAGGTATAGACTTCGGAGCCGAATTGGATTTTTCCCATGGTGTGTTTGTTGGTGGAGAGGTTGCGTTGGAATGAACAGCGGGCGCGATGGCCAGCAGGCGCGCATTTGAGACGAACGCATGTGGGCTGTCCAGCACCAAGTCACTCAAGGCGGCTCTGGCGCAGGGCGATTTGATAAGTCTCCAACGGGATCAATGGCCGCAGTTGGCGCCTTCGTCAGGATCGGTGTCTTCGATTTTGGCGGTGGCTTTGAGTTCTTCGAGGAAGGCGTTGAATTTTTTGTCGCGGTATTCTTCGAGGAGGCGTGTTTTCACGTCCTCTTTCACTTCGTCGAAGGGACGTGGTTTGGCGGGTTTGCGGCCGGTGACGGTGCAGAGGTGGAAGCCGAGCTGGGTGTTGAAGACGGGGCTGATTTCGCCCTCGTTCATGGAGAAGGCGATGGTTTCAAACTCTTCCATGAACTCGCCGCGCTTGAACCAGCCGAGGTCGATCTGCTGCTGCTCGCCGGAGCGATGGGTTTCGGCAAGCGTGGCGAAGTCAGCTCCGGCGAGGAGCTGGGCGCGGAGATCGCGCAGGGTTTGATACACTTCGGCGCGGCTGGTGGCGCCCTGGAGGCTTTTGGTAATGTGGGAGGCTTTGATTTCTTCCTCGGTCAGGTAGTGCTTGAGGTTGGCGTCGTAGCAGGCCTTGAGTTCCGCCTCGGTGGGCACGGGTTCGGGGGCGTAGATGGCCTGAAGGGTTTTGTCGAGGCGGACACCACCAGCGACGTTGTCACGAATGAGCGCCTCGTCTTTGACGGCCATGCCGATGTTCATGTAGAACGGCTCTTCGCCACCGGCATCGTCGATGAGCTTGGTCAAACGGATGGTGACATCGGCGGGATCGACCGCTGGAAAGCGGCGGCGGCTTTCCTGGCCGAGTAGGGCACGGGAGACGAGATTGTCCTTGGCCATGCCGCGAAATTCGGGGTCACGTTCGCAGCAGGCGACCTGGAGGGTGCGTTCGAAGTGTCCTTTGATCTGGCGGAACTCCGCCTCAATGATTTCGTCGTCGATGTGTTCGCCGTTGATGATAAGAGCCATGGGGACCGATCATGGAGCGCGGAGCGGGGGGGCGCAAGGTTTGACAATGAGAGCATGGTGGCCTAGTTGCGCGCCGTCAGCCCCACCCCGGGTTTTTGGCATGAAAACTGCGGGTTGCTGCGGCGTTGCCACTATGATGATGAGATTGATCCATTTTTTGATGACCGCAGCGGCCGCATGGTCGCTGAGCAGTTGTGCGAGCCAAAGCGTGGTGCGCGCGATTCCCGTGGCCCCGGGCACCAGTTACTTGCAGCAGGGCGATAACGGCAATCCCTCTGCCGTGCCGGTGATGCTGCCGGAGCAAACGATGCTGGTGGCGAACTCCGGGCCGGCGATCCGTGCGGCCTCTTACCTGCTGCTGGATGCGCGCACCGGACAGCATCTGGCAGGGCGTAATTTTGAGTCGGTGCGCGGAGTGGCGAGCACGCAGAAGCTGGTGACGGCCCTGGTGGTGCTGGATGCGGGTAATCTGGACAAGATGGTGCGGGTACAAGCCTCCGATGTGGCGGTGGAGCCGACGCGGCTGGGGTTGAGGCCGGGCGAGGTTTATTCGCGGCGTGCGCTGCTGTATGCGTTCCTCGTCAAGAGCGCGAACGATGTGGCGAATGTACTGGCGCGTGACAATGCGGGCAGCATCGGTGCCTTTGCGGCGAAGATGAATGCGAAGGTACGCTCGCTGGGCTGCACGAGTTCCAATTTCAAAAACCCGCACGGACTGACGGTTTCCGGGCAGTATTCCACCGCGCGTGACATGGCCCGCGTGGCGATGACGGCGTATCGCAACGGCGTGATTCGCGATGTGGTGCGGCGGAAGTACTACACCTTCCAACGGGCGGATGGCCGGGCGGTCACGCTGGAGAATACGAACGAACTGCTGGGCGTGATGCCGGAGTGCAACGGCATGAAAACCGGCTACACGGTGGCGAGCGGGCGCTGTTTGATTTCGAGCGCTGCCAGCGGCAGCCGTGAGGTGATCCTGGTGCAGCTCGGCACCAAGACGAAGTACATCTGGGAAGACGCCCGCATCATGATGAGCTGGGGCTTGCAGCGGCTGCGGTCACGCGGCGGCGTGGCCATGGCATGGATGGGAAATTGAACAACCACAGGGTTGCGACGAATCGTTCTTAAAGGCAGAGTGCTCCACCCCCAATCGTCCAGTCAAGAATGCCGGCCACCACTCTCGTTTGCCCCCACTGCGAAAAAACCGTCGAAATCCAGGTTTCGTCCGTCACACGCTCGCGCCCATGCCCGGAATGCGGAGAGATGGTGATGCTGCAGATGGCGGAGAAAAGCACGAAGACGAAACGGCGTGCGCTGTTGATGAATCAAGCCGAGCCACCGACGACCACGAGCCTGACGCGGCTGGAACCCTCGCAAGGGCCGCAGCCACTGCTTGGTGATGCTTTTGACCGCATGCGCCTGGACCCGGAGGTGCAGCAGTTCCGCCGCCGACTGGTGCTTGGCGCAGGCGTGGTCGGTCTCATCGTGATCGTGATCCTCGGCATGAGCCTATATCATGCGGTCCAGGAAAAGGCGCTGCAGAAAGAGTTGTTTGGTCCCGGGCAAACGAAGGCTGGCGCAGCGACATCACCGAGTGGAAGTGGCGGGAGTGCGCCAGCCGTGACACGCATGATTCCGCCAGAGGATGTGCCGTTGCCGGTGAGTTCAGGAAACCTCGTCTTTCGCGCACCGGGGAGTAGCGAACTCAAAACCGCCACGGCGATGCCCGCTCGCGGTGACGCTCCTGAGAATCTCGCCAGACTCGCCGCTGCGGAGGAAGTGCTGGGCAAGTTTCTGCAGGCGGCCAACTGGAAGCAGCGCGCGCTGCTGGTGCGCAACAATCTGCGCGTCGCTCCTTTGATGAGCATCTACTACGCGAAGAACGCCGACGGACCGACGGTGTTTGATTCCATCGTTGAAACGACAGAGCTTTCGCCGCAGTTCAGCGAGCATGTGGTGGTGTTCGAGGGCGGCGGACGGCGTCTCGCCACGGTCGAGCACACGGCTGAAGGACCACGGGTGGACTGGGAGTCCTTCGTGGGAGCGGGTGAGATGGCGTGGTCGGACTTTCTCGAAGCGAAGCCGACGTCACCGACGCTGCTCCGCGTGTTGGTTTCTCCTGCGGGTCATTTTGAAAACCAGTTCGGCGATCCCGGACTCCTCAAATGCTACAGTCTGCGCAACATCTCCGAGCCGGGGGCCAAGGTGGTCTATGGTTACGTGGACAAGGCCAGTGCGCTGGCCAAAGAGCTGGACTACTGGTTGCAGCAAAACAGCGACGCCACAGTGCCGATCACACTGCGCCTGAAATTTCCGCTCGATGCACCGGTGGACTTCCAAGTTTGGATCACCCACGTCGTACAGTCCGGGTGGGTGACAAAATGAAAGCGGCCAGCACGATGATCAAGATTTGCGATATTTTTCGCAAGATTTGCAAGAACCCCAAATGCTCCCCGTAACTCCTCACGATTCCAGCAACAACACCCCTCATCTCATCCTATGAAAATGCATTCCAATTGCCAGGGCAACCACCTTGATCTCCGTTCCGGTGTCAGCCGACGTGACTTCCTCTACGTCGGCATGCTCGGCGGACTCGGTGGTCTCACGCTGCCAGAAATGCTTCGCCTCCAGGCCGCTCAGGTGATCCCTGATGTGGAGACCTTCAAGCCGATCGCTGACTCCGTGATTCACATCTACCTGCCCGGCGGCATGGCCCAGCATGAGTCGTGGGATCCCAAGCCCTTCGCCTCGCCCGATTACCGCGGCCCATTCACGCCGATCAAGACTTCCATTCCTGGCGAATACGTCGGCGAGAAGTTCACGAACATCGCCAAGATCATGAACAAGCTCACCGTCATCCGCTCGATGACCCACGGTGAAGCCGCCCATGAGCGTGGCACGCACAACATGTTCACCGGCTACCGCCCCAGCCCGGCGATCAAGTTCCCCAGCTTCGGTTCCATCATCTCCCACGAGCAGGGCAGCCGCAACAATCTGCCGCCCTACGTCACGGTGCCGAGCGTGTTCGCTCCCGATCAGGGCACCGGCTACATGAGCAGCGCCTACGGCCCGTTCGCACTTGGCAGCGATCCCGCTGACAAGGGCTTCAGCGTGCGCGATCTGCTCACGCCGAAGGATGTGGATGAGAAGCGCTTCGACCGCCGCCGCAATCTGCTCGGCGCTGTGGACGAACACTTCAAGGCGGTGGAAAAGGCCGACTCCATCAGCGCCATGGACAGCTTCTATCAGGCCGCCTATGGCCTCATCAGCAGCCAGAAAGCCCGCGAAGCCTTCGACATCACGAAGGAAAGCGACAAGCTGCGTGACGAATACGGCCGCAACAGCGCCGGTCAGCGCTTCCTGCTTGCCCGTCGTCTGGTCGAAGCCGGTGTGCGCATGGTTTCCGTCAACTACGGCGGCTGGGATCACCACTCCAATATCAAAGACGCTTTCACCGGCCAGGCCCCGAACTTCGATCAGGCCTTTGCTCGCCTCATCACCGATCTCGCGGATCGCGGCATGCTCAAGCGCACGCTCGTCATGGTCAGTTCCGAATTCGGCCGCACACCGAAGATCAACGGCACCAATGGTCGTGACCACTGGCCGCGTGTGTTCTCAGTGGCGATGGCTGGCGGCGGCATGAAGGAAGGCTACATCCACGGTGCTTCCGACGCTCTCGGCGGTGAGCCGGATCGCGATGCTGTCGGCCCAGAAGATCTTGCTAAGACCATGTACCGCCTCCTTGGCATCAATGCCGAGAAGCGCATCATGTCCGACGGCGCACGCCCGATCGACATCGTCAACGGTGGCCGCATCCTCACGGAAGCTCTCGCCTAATTCGACGACACCACGAATCACACGGAAAACCCGGACAGCAATGTCCGGGTTTTTTGTGCGTAGCTTGGCTCTCCAGAGCCGAGTTCATGGTCTTGTTTAACAGCCAGGCTTGCTCAAAGACTCAGATGTCCCAGCGCCAGCAGTCCATAGTAGGTGTACTCGCAGTCCAGCGTATCGTCCGTCCAATTGCCGTGGAAACCACCCGTCGCATCCCAGAGCGAATCGACGAAATCGAGGCACGGCTCCTTGAGGCGTGAAAAATCCGCCTGCACCGCATCCAGCGCGTGCAAAGCCACAGCCGTCGAAAGCAGATCGGGTAGAGGAGCCACGGGAAAGGCCAGGAAGCCACCATTCGGCAGGCATTGCCGCATCAACCAGTCCACGGCTTCCGCTGGCGGTGCCATGTCCAGATGACGATGCAGCGCCACCATCGCCGCCGTGGCCGTGGTGGAGCCGACCGGGACATTCGGCTCGTTCGACCAGGCACCATCCGGCGTGCGCAGTCCGCCCATGCATTCCGCCATGCGCCACGGTTCCGGCGGCAGGCCGCCGAGATCTTGATACGCTCCCCAAGCCAGCAGACAGCCATAAGCACTGCCTTTGGTTCTTCCCGGAGCCTGATGGTAGCCGCCATCGGCACAGCGAAAGGTCTCAATGCGAGTGGCCAAAGCCTCACGCGATGCCATGGGGAGGTCATCCAGGCCCGCATTCGCCCAGCAACGTGCCAGACAGCAGAGATGCACAAAGTCCAGCCGCTCACCGTTGCCAAAAGTGGTCAGCCATGGACGCACATCCGCCTTCTTGGACGGGTCAATCAGCAACGCCTGCAATCCTTCTAACCCAAACACAGTGTAGTAGAGGTCAGGCTTGTCGTTGCGATCAAAAAAACCGCCTTCGGGTTTCCTGCGCGATCGCAAAAACGCCTCCACCAGCCCCGCGGACTCACCCAGGAGTTTCGGCGCCAAACGAGCCACTTGCAGCATCTCAAGACGAAAGGACATGCGCACGCGACTAACCCGAAGCGGTGCCACTCGCCAGAAGAAACTCATTTTCCCGCTTGAGAAATCCCTGCCGTGGTCAAAACTCGCCGTCCCGGTCAACCCGACTCCTTTGCTCACGTGGCGGAATTGGTAGACGCGCTAGATTCAGGTTCTAGTGAGTAACATCGTGGAGGTTCGAGTCCTCTCGTGAGCACCATCCAGCGGCGCCTTGCCGCACGGGTGACCGGTCATACATCAAGTCACATGCAAGACGCAGGATTCGTGAGGCAGGCATTTGCGGGAATCGCATCACGTTATGTGCTCGCGAACCATGTCCTCAGCCTCGGCATCGACTGCCTCTGGCGTCGCACCACTGCCAAACGCATCGCTGCTCTCAAGCCCCAGCGCGTCCTCGATCTCGCCACCGGCAGTGGCGATCTCGCCCAGGCGATTCAATCTGCCTGTCCTGATGCCAAAGTGCTCGGCGCCGATTTCTCCGTTCCCATGATGCGTGAGGCTCAGGCCCGCCACTTTCATACCTTGATCGCCGCCGATGGCCTTGCCTTGCCATTCCAAGACGGCGTCTTCGATGTCCTCACCGTCGCCTTCGGCCTGCGCAACATGGCCTCCTGGCCCGCTGCGTTGCAGGAAATGAGCCGGGTGCTGCGTCCTGGCGGCAGTCTGTTCGTGCTCGATTTCTCCATCCCGCGTTTTCCCGGCATCCGGCAGCTTTACCTCTTCTACTTGAAGCAAATCATGCCCCGCATCGCCGGCTGGATCACCGGCAAACGCGACGCCTACGTCTATCTCTGCGGCTCCATCGAGCGCTTCCCCTCCGGCAAGGCCATGGAGGCTCTAATCTGCGCCAATGGCTTCCAAACGGCCACGACAACGCCTCTGACGTTTGGCATCGCTTCGCTTTACGAGGCAAAAAAAGAACCAGGACTTCAGTCCTGATGTGCGGGCCACCAAATGGTGGCAGAGGGCGGATTTGAACCGCCGACCAAAGGCTTATGAGTCCTCTGCTCTACCGCTGAGCTACACTGCCGGTAATGTCATTTTTGAAATGGCTCCTGAGGTAGGGTTCGAACCTACGACCTAGTGGTTAACAGCCACCCGCTCTACCGCTGAGCTACTCAGGAATCACATTCCCCTCCCGAAGAAAGGGGCGCAATCTGTAAACCCTCCCTTCCATCACGCAAGCATTTTGTCGGCCTGCGCCGGAAGTCATTTACGCCACCGCATTTGCCTTCAGAAGTTCGCCCAGCAAACCGCGCTGACGGTAGAACTCGACCTCCGCCTCGCCGGTGGCCTGCAAATCGGCACGAATGGCCGCCGCATCACGTTCGGAAGCGACGTGTTCGCGGATCAGCGCGGTCTTGCGGGCCTGCAAATCGAGGAACTTGGCATCGACGACCGGCGTCTGCGGCCATTTGCCTTCGGCTTGCCCGGCTTTGAGCACCTGCTTGAAAGGTGTGCCGATCTTCTGCGCCTGCGTCTTCGCTTCGTTGATGCCCGCATACCAGCCGGGATGCACGAGGCGGTAGTAGTCACGCATGGCCTGCTTGTTGTAGTGAATCACCAGCTTGCGGCCTTCGACATCCAGGAAAGTGGTGCCACGGAACGAGTCGGCATCGATGGTATCGACGAAGAGCAGTTCCTCGCGATCAACCGCGAATTCCCACTTCAAATCCCACAGCAGCAGCCCCGCGCTTTCCAGCAACTCGCGCACGGCCCAGCCGCCGAGAATGGCCAGTTTGACGGTGTGCAGGAAGTCATCGCTGCTCAGGCCGGACATCATGAGCGCCTCCTGCTTGCTCACGGCACGGTCTTCCGGCTCGTACTTGCTCGTCAGGTCGTAAATCGGCCGCTCCAGCATCTCCCACACCCCCATCGGCTTCGAGAGACCGAGTTCCTGCTCGTAGCTGCGCTTCGCGGAATCGCTGAGGCTTTGATACTTCTTCAAAATGGACGAGCCGCTCGTCACGCCGAAGCGCACGATGTATTCCAGCGGCACCACATACGTCGCGCTCTGGTGGAACTGGGCGTAATCAAACACATGCGTGCCCAGTAAGTTCCGCTGCGGCGGATGCATCACCGGGAAGCGGCGCACGACGTTGTAGCAGCTCGGATTCATTGGCAGTCCATCGCGCACGATCTCACCCGTCTGCGCATCCACCATACCGACGTGATGCGTGTGCGCGCCGTGCTCCAGCATCTGCTCCATCGGCCCGCTGAGCAATTCTTTGCGCCACGATTCGTCCATCGGCGTCTTTTCGATGGCCGCCTTCACGCGCTGCCACGTTTCTGGCTTGCCGAGGCGCGAATACATCGCGTGGCGGAAGATGGCGCGGTTCAAATCATTGCCCTCGATGTTGAAGATCGATCCCACATCGAAAACCGAGCCTGCAGGTGTCGTTTCGCACACCACAAAGCCCGGATGATCCGGCACCGCGTAGAGATTCTGCACAGAGCCGCGATAAACGGGCTCGCCGAGTTTCGAGAGATCGAGGTGCGTGGGTGCGGAGGCAGGATGGGACATGGGTGGCGGGAAAAACAACGGATTCCGCCCGCGCGCAACCGCGAACCTCCTTCGCCAAGGCTTCGGAGGTCAAGACTTTGAACTTTAAACTTTGAACTTTAAACTTTCGGCCCAAACTCCGCCCTCCATGTCCGAAGCCGCCGCAACACCTCCCGCCTCCCTCGATTTCATCCGTGAAATGATCGCTGCCGACCTCGCAGCCGGTCGCAACGGCTGCCAGGTCGTCACCCGTTTCCCGCCTGAGCCGAATGGCTACCTCCACATCGGCCACGCCAAGAGCATCTGCCTCAATTTCGGCCTCGCGCAGGAGCATGCGCCCAATGCCCGCTGCCACCTGCGCTTTGACGACACCAATCCCACCAAGGAAGAAGTCGAGTACGTCGATAGCATCATGGCTGACGTGAAGTGGCTCGGCTTCGACTGGGGAACGCACCTTTTCTACGCCAGCGATTACTTCGAGCAGCTCTACTCCTTCGCCGAACAGCTCATCACCAAGGGCCTCGCCTATGTCGATGACCAGACGCAGGAGGAGATGCGCCTCAATCGCGGCACGCTCACCACGCCCGGCACGCGCAGCAAGTTTGCTGATCGGAGCGTCGAGGAAAATCTCGATCTCTTCCGCCGCATGCGGAAGGGCGAGTTCAAGGAGGGCGAGAAAGTCCTCCGCGCGAAGATCGACATGGCCTCGCTGAACATGCACCTGCGTGATCCGGCCCTCTACCGCATCCTGCACGCGCATCATCACCGCACCGGCGACGCATGGTGCATCTACCCGATGTATGACTATGCGCACCCGCTCAGCGACGCGTTGGAGTCCATCACGCACAGCCTCTGCACGCTCGAGTTCGAGATTCATCGCCCGCTCTACGAGTGGCTCGTCAACAATGTCGATGGCCTGCCCGGCCAGCCCTATCAGCGCGAGTTCGCCCGCCTGAACCTCACCTACACCGTGATGAGCAAGCGCAAGCTGCTCCGCCTCGTCAAAGAAGACCTCGTCAACGGCTGGGATGATCCGCGCATGCCCACCATCAGTGGTCTGCGCCGCCGTGGCATCACCGCCGCCGCCATTCGCAGCTTCTGCAAAACCATCGGCCTCACCAAGTTCAACTCGCTCACCGAGATCGCCCTGCTGGAGCACGCCATCCGTGAAGACCTCAACAAAATCTCCCGCCGCGCCTACGGCGTGCTGCGTCCCATCAAAGTCGTCCTCACCAACTACCCCGAGGACCAAGTCGAGCACTTCGAAGCCGCCAACCATCCCGAAGACCCCGCCGCTGGCACACGCCAGGTGCCACTATGCCGCGAGCTTTACATCGAGTCCGACGACTTCATGGAGTTCCCCTCCGATGGCTTCCACCGCCTCAAGCCCGGCGGAGAAGTGCGCCTCAAGTTCGCCTTCTGCATCATCTGCCAGGAGGTCATCAAAGACGACGCCGGAAACATCGTCGAACTCCGCTGCACCTACGACGACACCACCCGCCACGGCAAAAAGCCCGAAGGCCGCACCAAGCCCAAAGGCATCATCCACTGGGTCAGCGCCCGCCACGCCATCGACGCCCCCGTGCGCTTGTATGACCGCCTCTTCACCGTCGAAACTCCAGACGCTGATGCTGGCGAAGCCGGCGACTTCACCCAGTTCCTCAACGCCGCATCCCTTGAAGTCATCGAGAATGCCAAACTCGAACCCAGCCTCAAGGACGCCGCCCCCGGCACCCACTGGCAGTTCGAACGCGTCGCCTACTTCTACGCCGATCCGATTGATTCCAAGGCCGGCGCTCCAGTGTTTAACCGCACCGTGACGCTGAAGGATGGCTGGGTGAAGAAGTAGTCCTGTTGCGGTGTCATGAGTTAATAACACAATGAACGCCACACTCGCCATCACTGAGATTCTCGGTCGCAGTGAGCAGGGCATGACACGTCCGTTCATCTGCCGTGCGGGTGCGTTGATCCATTATGTCAAAGGACGCTATGCGGGGCAGAGATCTCTTTGCTGCGAGTGGATCGCGGGACGTGCCGCGCAATTCCTGCTGGATGGGCTGCCGTTGGCGATCCCGCCGTTAGAGAGAAAATGGCGACCAAAATGATGCAGGCCACGGAGCTGCTGCCGCAATGGTTTGCCGAGCTGCCCGACGAATGGCGGTATCTGGACGGGGATGATACTCTGCCCGTGCAACTGGACGAAGAACGCGTATCATCGGCATTGCGTCTGCCCTTCACGGAGTCGGATGCCTTTTGGTCCCTGCCATGAATCCTGCACCACATGTCTGCAACTACGCGGTCCTCCGGTATCTGCCCTACCCGGAGACGGGTGAGTTTGTGAACGTGGGAGTCGTGGTGCATTGCCCGGAGCTGGGCTGGTTCGGCCACGCCAGCTACGAGAATGACATGCAGCGAGTGCTGCGGTTTTTCCCGGCTGTCGATCGCGCCACCTATCAGGCAGGCCGAAAAGCCATCATTGAGGAGTTGGAGCGTGTCCGCGCCCTCATTCACGGCACCACTGATCGGCGGCAGGCTCGCGGAATCTTCGACGAACTGGTCAGGACTCGCGAATCTGTTTTCCGCTTCGGTGAAATGCGTTCCGCCATGGCGGATGATCCTGAAGCTTTTGTCCAGCAGTTGTGTGAGCAGTATGTGAAGCCCCGCCGTGTTTCTGCGGCTTCTATGGCTGCTTGAGTGCGCAGCTCATCAAAATTTGTGCAAACTTAACGCCCCACACTTCCTCATGAAATTCATTCGCGATCTTCTGGTGCTCGCCTCCGGCATCCTCTCGGCCTTGTACCTGCTGAACATCAGCTTTGGCGTCGCGGAGTTCATTCCCGACAACATCCCGATCTTTGGCAATCTGGATGAAGCGGCGGCCACAGCCCTGCTCATCAACTGCCTAGCCTACTTCGGCATCGATCTCGGCCACTTCCTCCGCCGCAAAGGCGAGGCGGCCAAGCCTGAGCCGAAGACGCATGACATTGATGTCAGCAAGTGAGTTGTGCGGCTACGATTCTCCCAACATCACCTCCGCCGGTCCTGGAGCCCGCGCGCGCATCTCCTCACCGCATCCATGGATCAACGTCCACTTCAAGCCGGTGCAGTAGCGGGACTCCCACACGTTGCGCAGCACGAGCGTATCCGCTGCGCCATGACGCAAATACGGGAGGTGGCGTTTGTGGCTGAGGGCGAGGCGGAGGGGCGAGAGATCGTCGGTGAAGCTGACGAGGTGCAGCGGGCGCACAGGGCCTTTTTGCGTCTCTTCTTCATACGCGAGGATGAGGGAGAGCGCGGGCGCGGCGGCACCGAGGTCGAGATCCCAGATGATGAGCGGCGTGGCGTCTTCTGCGGTGCCCCCGGCGGGAAGGCGGAGGCGTTGGGCGAGCTGAAGTTGCTCAGGCCACTTGGAATCGGTCTGCGTGGGGATGATCTGGCCGTTGCGGTGATGAATCGCGATGGGATCGAGCTGGAATTCGTAGTCGCCGAGGGCTAGCGGCTTGGCGGTGCCTGCTTTCGGTCCCTTCACCGGATGATCGACATCTTCGACCTGCAAAATCTCGCGCTTCTCGCGGTAGAGCGGCAGGAAGCGGTCTTCCAGGATGCTCTGGCGGATTTCGCGCATGAGCTGGTGGTAGAAGTGAATGTTGTGCTGGCCCATGAGCTGCCAGCCGAGTGGTTCCTGCGTCTTGGTGAGGTGATGCAGATACGCGCGTGAGTATTTGGCGCACACCGGGCAGGTGCAGGCGGGATCGAGCCGCTCCTCGCTGAATTTATAAACCGAGCGCCGCAGCTCGACGATGCCACGTGAGGTGAAGCAGGAGCCGCGCTTAGCCACCTGCGTGGGAATGATGCAGTCAAACATGTCCACGCCGCGATGCACGGCCTCCAGCACATCCAGCGGCGTGCCCACGCCCATGAGGTAGCGGGGGCGATCCTGCGGCAGCAGCGCGGCCGTCAGCTCGCACACATCCTCGCGCTCGTTCTTTTCCTCGCCCACGGCCAGTCCGCCGATGCCGAAGCCGTCGAAATCGATCTGCATCAGCCCCTCCGCGCTCTCGCGCCGCAGATGCGGATACAGCGCTCCCTGCACGATGCCAAACATCGACTGCGGCGAGTCCTCACGCGCGGCGAGACTGCGCACGGCCCAGCGTTGCGTGACTTGCAGCGCGGAGCGTGCGGCTTTTTCATCGGCTGTGGACGGGATGCATTGATCCAGCACCATCATGATGTCACTGCCGATGGCCCGTTGTGTTTGAATGCTCAGTTCAGGACTCAGCAGGATGCGCTGGCCATCGACATAGCTTTGAAACACCGCGCCTTCCTCCGTCATCGACCGCGAATGCGGCAGCGAGAAGATCTGATAGCCGCCCGAATCCGTGAGCACCGATCCCGGCCAGTCCATGAAGCGATGAATGCCGCCCAGCTTCCGAAACACCTCCGGTCCCGGCCGCAGCAGCAGATGATACGTGTTCGCCAGCAGGATTTGCGAACCGGAGGCATGCAACGACTCCGGCGTCTGCGCCTTCACCGTCGCCTGCGTGCCCACCGGCATGAACAGCGGCGTCTGCACCACGCCATGCAGCGTGCAAAACGTCGCCGCACGGGCTTTGGAGCCGGTGGCTTGTGCTTCGAGCTGGAACTGGAGACGGGAAGGAGACATGGAGCGCCTCTCCCTATCGCCAATTCACGCGGCGTCGAGAAGCAATACATCTTCAATCCTTCACCCGCAGAAATCGTCCCGTCACGCTGCTCTTATTCGAGGCAATCTCCCTTGGCGTGCCGGTGGCGAGAATGTGGCCGCCTTCGGTGCCGCCGCCGGGGCCGAGGTCGATGATCCAGTCGGCGCAGCGGATGACATCGAGGTGGTGTTCGATGACGATGAGGGTGTTCCCGGCATCGCGCAGGCGCAGCAGGACGCCGAGCAAGGTCTGGATGTCGGCGCTGTGCAGACCGGTGGTGGGTTCGTCGAGGACGTAGAGCGTGCGGCCGGTGCTGCGTTTGGCGAGTTCGGCGCTGAGTTTGATGCGCTGGGCTTCGCCGCCGGAGAGCGAGGCCCCGCTTTGGCCGAGTTTGATGTAGCCGAGGCCGGTGTCCTCCAGTGTGCTCAATTTCGGGGCGATGGCGTTGTTGCGGTCAAAGAAGCGTGCGGCTTCGCTGACGGTCATTTCGAGCACATCGGCGATGTTTTTGCCTTTGAAGGTGACTTCGAGCGTCTCCGCACCGTAGCGGCGGCCTTTGCAGGATTCGCAGGTGACATAGACATCGGCGAGGAAATGCATGTCGATCTTGATGGAGCCGTCACCCTCGCATTTTTCACAGCGACCTCCGGGCGTGTTGAAGCTGAAGCGTCCGGCATCGTAACCGCGCATGCGGGCGAGGGGAAGTTGCGCGAACAGCTCGCGGATCGGCCCGAACGCGCCGGTGTAAGTCGCCGGATTCGAGCGCGGACTGCGGCCGATGGGTGATTGGTCAATGACGACAACTTTGTCGAGATGTTCGAGGCCGGTGATGCGCTCGTGCTTGCCGGGAATGTCCTTCGCGTCGTAAAAATGGCGGCGCAGCGCCCGCATGAGGATGTCGTCCACCAAGGTCGATTTGCCGCTGCCCGACGGCCCGGTGACGCAGGTGAAGCTGCCGAGCGGGAAAGCGGCGGTGACGTTTCGCAGGTTGTGCTCGCTGGCACCGTGAATCGTTAATGAGTTCTGGGTTCTTGGTCCTTGGTTCTCGGTCAAGAGGGTTTGCGGCAATGCGGTGGCCTGGATGCGGGTTTTGCCGCTCAAATAAGCGCCGGTGATCGAGTTCGGATTCGCGGCGATTTCAGCAGGCGTGCCTTGAGCGACGAGTTTGCCGCCGTGCGGGCCGGCGGCGGGACCGAGTTCGATGATGTGATCGGCGGCACGCATCGTGGCCTCATCGTGTTCGACGACGAGCACAGTGTTGCCGAGATCGCGCAGGCGCAGCAGCGTTTGGATCAACCGCTCGTTGTCGGAGGGATGCAGGCCGATGCTCGGCTCGTCCAACACGTAAAGCACACCCGCGAGTCCCGCTCCGATTTGCGAGGCCAGCCGAATGCGCTGCATCTCACCGCCGGACAGCGTGCCGCTTTCGCGATTCAAGGCGAGGTAGCCCAGCCCGACCTGCTCCAGGAACTCGATGCGCTTCACGATCTCACGCTGCAACTCGCCCACATACGCTTTCTGCTGCTCGGTGACTTCCAGGTCACGCACCCAAGCGAGGGCGTCGCGGATTTGTAGTGCGGTGAGTTCGTGGATGTTGAGATCGAAACCGGGTTTAAAGTTTAAAGTTTCAAGTTTCAGGTTGGGATCACGAGCGTCATCCAACTTGAAACCTGAAACCTGAAACTTGGAACTCAGCCGAACGGCGAGCGACTGCGGGTTGAGCCGTTTGCCTCCGCACGTCGCACACGCATGGGGATTCATGAGCCGCGTGAGGGCGGAGCGGAGGGCGTCGCTTTCAGCGCTTTGATAGAGGCGGGCGATTTCGGGCAGCAGACCTTCAAACGGCTTCGCCACACTGCGGGTATTGTCGGTCTTTTTCCAACCGGTGCTGATCAATACATCACCCGTGCCGTGAAACAGGGCGTCTTTGAACGCTTGCGGCAGAGTTTGGAAGGGAACGTTCATCGCGGCACCGAAGTGCTTCGCCAGTGCTTCCACGCTTTGATTGAAAATGACGCGCACTTTCGGATGCCGCGCCCACCAGGCCTTGATCGCGCCATCGGCGAGCGATTTGGACTCGTCGGGCACCAGCAGTGTCGCGTCTGGTGTCGGCGTCATGCCGGTGCCTTCGCAGGTGGGGCAGGCTCCGAGGTGTGTGTTGAAGGAGAAATGCTGCGGTGTGAGGCGCTCGATGACGTAACCGGTGCGTGGATTCGCGAACTCGGTGGTGTAGCTGAGGATTTCATCGCTGCCGTCGAGGTTCACGAGGAACTGCACCTCGCGCTCGTTCCAGTGCAGCGAGCTCTCGATGGCCTCCATGAGCCGCTGGCGTGAATCCGCACGCACCACGAGGCGGTCGATGACGATCTGCACCTGCTGCTGCTCGTTGGCGGCCAGTTTGAGCGTGTCTTCCAGTTCCACGATCTCGCCATTCAAGCGCACGCGCACGAAGCCCTGGCGTTTGAGTTTTTCAAACAGCGTGCGCGTGTTCTCGCCAGTCGCCGGAGGTTGCGGGGAGAGTACCATGACGCGTGTGCCTTCACCGAGCGCCAAAACCTTGTCCGCAATCTCCGGCGGCGTGCTGCGCAGGAGTTTTTCGCCCGTTTGGGGGTCGTGCGGCTGTCCGGCCACGGCGTAGAGCACGCGGAGGTAGTCGTAGATCTCTGTCACCGTGGCGATGGTGCTGCGTGGGTTCGGATTCGAGTGAACCTGCTCGATGGCGACCGCCGGGGACAACCCCTCGATGAAATCCACGTCCGGCTTCTGCATCTGATCGAGAAACTGTCGTGCGTAGGCCGACAGGCTCTGCACATAGCGCCGCTGGCCTTCCGCGAAGAGCGTGTCGAAGGCCAGGGACGACTTCCCACTGCCGCTCACGCCGGTGAGCACCACGAGCTTATGCCGTGGGATGTCCACGTCGATGTTCTGGAGGTTGTGCTGCCGTGCGCCACGCACGCGGATCACGTTATCTGGCATGTGGCACACAAGCCGCGTGGGGCAGGGGAGATCAAGCCCAAGAAAAGGCTGGCGGCTGCGTTTGAAGAATGCTGCATGTGGACAGTTGAAATCCACCGTCTCGCCCCTACACTCCCCCACCATGAAACCGCTCATCGTCATCATCCTTGCCCTCGCCGTCGGCTACGTCTCCTACGAGTATGTGTATCCGACCTTCGCCGATGTCATGAAGTTCACCAAGCATGTGCCGAAGGTGGCGCCGAAGAAGGAAATCGCTGTCGCTCCGGTGCCGAAGCCGGTCGTCAAAGAGGCCCCGAAGGTCGTGATGGAAGCGCCGAAGCCCGAGCCGAAGCCCGAGATGGCACCCGAGCCGAAGCCCGAGATGCCGAAGATCCCCGAGCCGCCACCAGTTGACCCGGACGCTTTCGTGGCACCTGTTTTCCCACCCGTCGATGAACTCACTCAAAACTGGGCGGTGATTCCGAAAGGCTTCTTCACCACACCCAAGCAGGTGACGATGAAGAAAGATCTCGAACTCAAGATGCAGATGGGCAAGGCCACTGCTGCCACCAACTTCAAGGCCGGGGCCAAAATCTTCGTCATGGGCCAGGAAGGGGCGAACCTTATCGTTGGAGCCTCCGCCGGTTCGCCCATGCGTGGTCAGGTCGCCATGGAAGACACTGATATTAAAGAAGTTTTCGCCGCCGCCTATGAGCAGGTGAAGATTGTGCAGACTGAGAACGCCCGTAAAGCGCATGCATACCGGCTTGCCGCTGCCGAACGCGCTCAAAATGCTCCGGCTTCAGCTGCCGGTGGCGGCGGCGGCAGCAGCAACGACAAGCCCGCCAAGGCCGAGGACGGCACCTACCCGCTGCTCGTCGCCAGCATGAAGGCCGGCGAAGTCACCGAGGTCAAACCCGACAACATCAAGTCCTGGGGCGATCCGGCGCAGGAAAAAATCGACGGCGCCGATTACTGGACCGTGAACGTGAAATACGAAACGCAGACCATGTTCGGCAAGTTCGAGACTGAGGCCCAGGCCCGCATCAAGAACGGCAGGGTCGAGAAGTGGGTGTACACCGGCTCCGGCGAAGTGGTGCCGTAAACCCTGTGTTAAGGAGCGGGATCATCCTGATCCCGCCAGGACGATGCGGGCAGCAATGCCCGCATTTTTTTTGTCGATGTAGCACGCATCTTCCTTCCTTGACGCCTCCGCCCTGCTTGGCACGTAAACCTTCCGAATGAAAGTCATCCGTCACACCGATCCCGGCTACACCAGCGCCGCCGCCGCACTCAACCGCCGTGCCGAGGCCAGCGATGCCGTGCGTGAAGTCGTCGCAGGTGTCATCAAGGCCGTGCGTGAACGTGGCGATGCCGCCGTACTCGAACTCACCGAGAAATTTGACGGGGCCAAGCTCACTGCCGCTCAGATGCGCATCCCACAGGCCGAACTCGATGCCGCGTGGAGTGCCGCAGATGACACGCTGCGTTCCGCGCTCGAAGCCTCGCATCGCAATGTGATGGCCTTCGCTCAACGCAGCATGCGCCAGGCCTGGAGCTACAAAAACGAGCAGGGAGCCGATGTCGGCGAAGTGTTTCATCCGTTTGAACGTGTCGGCTGCTACGTGCCGGGCGGCACCGCGCCGCTCGTTTCGACCTCCATCATGACCGTGACGTTCGCCGCCGCCGCCGGTGTGCCTGAGATCGTCGTCTGCACACCTTGCGGTCGCGATGGTACCGTCAATCCCGGCTTGCTCGCGGCGCTCAAACTCGCCGGAGCCACCGAAGTCTATAAAATCGGCGGTTCACAGGCCATCGCAGCACTCGCCTTCGGCACGGAGACAATTCGTCCTGTCACCAAAATCTTCGGCCCCGGCAACAGCTACGTCGTCGAAGCCAAGCGCCAGGCTTTTGGCGTCGTTTCCATCGACCTGCTGCCCGGACCCAGCGAGGTACTTATTCTCGCCGACCAGTCCGGCAATCCTGCCTTCATCGCCGCCGACATCCTCGCGCAGGCCGAACACGGCAAGGATAGCATGGCCGGATTCATCACCGATGACGCCTCGTTGCTCGACGCCGTCGTTGCTGAAGTCGAAACGCAGGCCAAAACCCTCAGCCGCCAGGCCCAGCTCACTCCCGTGCTCGAACAAGGCGTGTTCTGCATGCTCGTGCCGAGTTTGGAGCAAGGCGCACGTCTCGTGAACGATTTCGCGCCTGAGCATCTCACGCTCATCACCACGCGAGAAGACGCCATCCTGCCGATCATCCGCACTGCTGGCGCGATCTTCCTCGGCAACCACTCGCCCGTCGCCGTCGGCGATTTCCTTGCCGGTCCCAGCCACACGCTGCCTACTGGCGGCTCCGGCAAATCCTTCCCCGGCATCACGGCTGACATGTTCCAGCGCCGCACCAGCATCATTCGCCTGGATCGCGAAAGCTGCGCCAAATCCGAGCCTATCGTCCGCGCTTTCAGCCAGGTCGAAGGACTCGACGCGCACGGCCGTTCTGTTGCCATCCGCTGCTCATGAAACACCTCGTCTCCATCGCCCTCGCTGGTCTGCTGCTTTCCTCCTGCGGCAAAAAAGAAGAACCCAAGCCCGTGGCGGCCAAACCAGCGCCCGAAAAGAAAACGCAGTCGCCCGTGCCTCAAGGCAAACTGCCGCAGATGGACCCGGAGAAGGCGAAATTCATCGCCGTGCCGAATACGCCTAAAGATCCGGAGTCGAAAAAAGACGAGAAGCCTGCGGTGGAAGTGAAGAAGTGATGTTCGAGACCTTCCCTCAAGCCCAACGGGCTTGCGTATTGAAGCCCAGGGTTCGCAGAACCCTGGGCTAACCGTTGAACGTCATTTTTTTCTCAAGGGCGAACCCCAACGGGGTTCCGTCCTTTGGAGCGCTCTGAGCATCGGCGATGGACGGAACTCCGTTGGAGTTCGTCCTTGGGAGAAAGGTCTGATCCGTCAGTATCCCAGGGTTGTTCCAACCCTGGGCTGCAATACGGTTATCCAGACTTTCCCGTGGGATTCTATGTGGCATCCGAGGACACCTGGGGATCAGATGCGCCGCTCCGTGCAAGGGAGAATCCGGCATAACTCGCTGCGCTCGGCCTGCGGCACTTATTCCGGTTCTCCCCTGCACTACGCTCTGCATCTGAAAGGCGGTCCCTATGGGTTTTGCGAGACGCAAACCCTTGTAAACACAGGGCTTGCGCCCATGAGCTCGTCAAGCCAGTCGTGAGTTTGATCCCACAGGAAAGTCTGAAGAGCCTGCAATACGGAAGGCCCTTGGCCTTCAACTTCAGCATCCACTCTCACGCTGGCACCCGAATCTCCAGCCACTGACTCGCCACCTTCGCAGGCTTTACCATTCGCGATGCCGCATCCATGCTCGCAGGCAGCAGCGCGAAGTCGCCCGCCTTCAAAGTCATGCCGCCCACGCTGATCTCACCACTCACCACGGCCAGCGTGACACATTCACCGGCCTCACCCACGGCCCCGACTTTATCACACAGCCGCACATCGAAGTAATCACACTTCACCAGCGTGCCATCAGCTTCGATCAGTTGCACCTGCGGCTCGAAATCCGCGAAATCGATGCTTTGCAGCGACTCCTGCACGTGCAGCGCACGCGGTTTGCCATCCAAGCCCACGCGATTCCAGTCGAACACGCGATACGTCGTGTCGCTGTTCTGCTGAATCTCATAGATCAGCAGTCCGGCACCGATGGCATGCACCCGGCCGCTTGGGATGAACAAGCAGTCGCCGGTGTGCGCTTCGATCACATGCACAACATCCGCCACCGTGCCGTGTTGTAGCGCCTGCTCGAAAGCTGTCCGCGTCACGCCCGGCTTCAATCCTGCATAAATCTTCGCGCCAGGATCGGCATGCGCGATGAACCACATCTCCGTCTTCGGCTCGCCCTGCAACGCCGCTGCCATGCTCGCGGGCGGATGCACCTGGATCGACAGATCATCGCAGGCATCGAGAATCTTCATCAGCAGCGGGAACGTGGCGCTCGTGGAATGCATCAACGCTTTGCCAAACACGGCCTCGCGATGATTTCTCCACAACTCATGCAATGACACACCTTCTGCCGTCACGCTGGGGGCCTCGGCACGATCTGACACGGTCCAGGCCTCGCCAAACGGCGTCGTCGCATCCGGCAGGGTGGCTCCCAGCAGGGTTTCCATGCGACGGCCACCCCAGACACGACTTTGGTAGATGGGGGTGAAACGAATGAGCTGGTTGAAGTTCATGCGAACAATCAAACACAGCCTTCATTGACGCTCCATCACGAACTTGCCAAATTGCACCCGTGAACATCGCCGACGCCAGCTTCATTCAATCGCTTCAAGCCATCCTCAGCCCAGAGCGTGTGCTCACGTCTGCCGAGGATGTGATTCCCTATGGCTTCGATGGCACGGCGGTCTTGAAGCAGCGCCCCGGTGCCGTGGTGTTTCCGCTCACCGCCGAAGAAGTGTCCCATTGCGTCAGGCTGGCCCGCAAACGCAGCATTCCCGTCGTTACGCGTGGTTCTGGCACTGGTTTGAGTGGCGGCAGCGTGCCGCTGGCCGGTTGTCTCGTGATCTGCCTCGTGAAGATGGACAAGCTCATCGAAGTCGATGAGAAAAACCTCACCCTGCGTGCGCAAAGCGGTGTCATCACCAAAGAGATCGACGATGCCGCAGCAAAGGTCGGTCTGTTTTATCCGCCCGATCCCGGCTCGATGAAAATCTCCACCATCGGCGGCAACGTGGCCGAAAACTCCGGCGGCCTGCGCGGCCTCAAGTATGGCGTCACGCGTGATTATGTCATGGGCCTCGAAGTCGTGCTGCCGGACGGCACGCTGACCTTCCTCGGCAACAAATGCGTCAAAGACGTGGCCGGTTACTCGATGAAGGACTTGTTCATCGGCAGCGAAGGCACGCTCGGCATCATCACCGAAGTCATCCTGAAAGTGCTGCCGCGTCCGAAGGCGCGCAAAACGATGCTCGCGCTCTACGATTCGATGGATGCCGCCGCTAAAACGATCTCTGCCATCATCGCCGCCAAGATCATCCCCTGCACGCTGGAGTTCCTCGATCGCGTCACGGTGCAATGCGTCGAAGACTACGCCAAGATCGGCCTGCCGACCGATGTGGAAGCCCTCGTGCTCATGGAGACCGACGGTCATCCCGTTGTCGTCGAAGAGGAAGCCGCGCAGATGATGGCGCTCGCCAGAGCCAACGGTGCCCGCGATGTCCGTGCCGCCGTCGATGAAGCCGAAGGTGCCAAACTCGCTGCCGCGCGCCGCAATGCCTTCTCTGCGCTCGCTCGAGTGCGTCCAACCACGATTCTTGAAGACGTGACCGTGCCACGCAGCGAACTCGCTACGATGGTCGCTTTCATCGACAGCGTTGCGAAGAAGCACCGCCTCCAGATCGGCACCTTCGGTCATCTGGGCGATGGCAACCTGCATCCGACCTTCCTCACCAACGAGCGCGATCACGAAGAGATGCACCGCGTCGAGGTCGCGCTTGAGGAGATCGTTGAAGAGACGATCCGCCTCGGCGGCACCGTCACCGGCGAGCACGGTGTCGGCCTCGCCAAAAAAGCCTTCCTCAAACGTCAGCTCGGCGAAGGCAGCTACGAACTCATGCGCAGCATTAAACAAGCCCTCGACCCGCAAGGGCTGCTGAATCCAGGGAAGATTTTCGATTTGAGGAACTGATCATGCCCCAAGCCTCGCTCCTCCAATCTCTCGATTACTCCGTGCTCCAGCAGTGCATGCACTGCGGCATGTGTCTGCCGACGTGTCCGACGTATGTGGAGACGAAAATGGAGAAGAACAGTCCGCGTGGCCGCATCGCACTCCTGCGTGCCGTGGCGGATGGCGATCTCGAAGTCTCGAAGGCGCTTTCGGATGAAATGTATTACTGCCTTGGCTGTCTTGCGTGCCAGACCGCCTGTCCGGCGGGTGTGAACTACGCGGAGTTGTTTGAAACCGCTCGTGCCGAGGTGGAGCAGGCGAATGTGAATGATGGCATGCAGCGCGGTTTCTGGCGCTGGATCACGCTGAACGTCATCTTCATGCATCCGTGGCTGCTGCGGCTGATCGGACGTGTGCTGCGGGTGTATCAAAGCACCGGACTCGACAAGCTGATGCGCAAGCTGCATTTCTTCGGCCTCATGCCGCGTTCGCTGGCCGCGCTGGAGCCGCAGACGCCGCAGATCTCGGCGCATTTCTCTGATGAAGTCATTTGGCCTGAGGAATCACCGAAGACGGCGCAGGGGAGCCGCGTGGGGTTGCTCACCGGCTGCATTCAGGACCTTGCCTTCTCAAACGTCAATCGTGACACGGCCGATGTGCTGCTCGCGAACGGCTGTGAGGTGATCACGCCCCGCTCACAGAGCTGCTGCGGCTCGCTGCATGCGCACAATGGCGAACTCGAACTCGCCCGTGAGCTGGCTCGGAGACAGATCGACAGCTTTGATCTCGATGCGCTTGATGCCATCATCACGAATGCCGGCGGCTGCGGCTCGCATTTGAAGACCTACGGTCATCTGCTGCACGATGATCCGCTCTACGCCGCCAAAGCCAAGGTTTGGGACACGAAGGTGAAGGACATCCACGAATGGCTCGTGCAAATCCGCTTCCGCAAGCCGACCGCCGGTGCGGGCGTGAGCGAAGTCACGTATCACGAGAGCTGCCACCTCTGCCACGGCCAAAAAGTCGTCTCCCAGCCGCGTCAGGTGCTCGCCAGCATCCCTGGGCTTGTGTTGAAGGAACTGCCTGAGTCGAACTGGTGCTGCGGCAGCGCCGGCATCTACAACATCACCCAGCCCGAGCAGAGCCAGAAGCTGCTCGACCGCAAAATCGCCAACTTGAAGCTCACGCAAGCTCCCATCGTCGCCACCAGCAATCCCGGCTGCCATCTGCAGCTCGCCAACGGTCTCCGCTCCTGTGGTGATCATCCCTGCCACGAAGTCACGCAGCCGGTCACACTGCTGGCACGCGCCTATCGGGCGGAAACATCTTCGTGAGCATCATGGCCTTCACTTTTTCGCCGCAGAGTGGCAGAGGAGCAAAGGGCGCAGAGTTTTGAATCAAAAATCTCTGCTGACTCTGCCTCTTTGCCCCTCTGCGGCAAACCCGAATGACCCTCAGCTTTATTCATCACCATGGAACTCGATCTCACCGGCCCCTATCGCGAAGACGCCTACATGATCCTCGCCGGACTCGTCACACCGCGTCCCATCGCTTTGACGACCACCGTCGATCTCGAGGGCCGCGTGAACGCGGCACCGTTCAGCTTTTTCAATGTGCTGGGCGACTCACCACCCATCGTCGGCCTCTGTCCCGGCGACCGCTCTCCCGGTGTGCCGAAGGACACGGCGCGGAACATCCGTCTGACCCATGAATTCGTCGTGAACCTCGTGGATGAGGCGATTGCGGAGAAAATGAACCTCTGTTCGGCCTCATTGCCGCCCGGTGAGAATGAACTTCAGCATGCTGGGCTCACCGCAGTGGCCAGCAGCGTCGTCAAACCACCGCGCATCGCCGAATCTCCCGCCAGCCTCGAATGCCGCAGCCACAGCATCATCGAGATCGGCGACAACCGTCTCATCATCGGTGAAGTCCTCCGCGTTCATGTGCGCGACGACATCTTCGATCCCGAGACGTGGCTCGTGAAGCCCGGCACCTACCATCCCATCGGCCGCATGCAGAGTCCGCACTGGTATTGCCGCACGCGCGACATGTTTGAGCTGAGAAGGCCGAGGTGATGTCGCTCACGCCAGCCACTGTGCGGCGTTCATGATGACATGACCGGTGGCGATTCGTTCAAGCCGTCATTTCAAATGAGGGGGATGCAGCCGAGGTTCACCCCTCCGCAAAGTAGTCCTCATCCGCCCGCTTGAGTACGTAGGTTTCACGCGTGGAGACGCCGACGCCGTAGTCGATCATGAGTTCGGCAAGTCGCTGGCCGTTGATGAGGACGATCTTGTGGCTGACTTGATGGACGAATTCACGGGCACCGGGAGCAAAGTCACTCGTGGTGATGAAGATGCCTTTGTGCGCCTTGTGGGCGGAGAGGGAGCCAACGAACTCGCGGAGAGAACCTACACCCACATTGCCTTCCCAGCGCTTCGCCTGCACATAGACGGCATCCAGGCCCAGACGATCTTCATTGATCACACCGTCGATACCGCCGTCGCCGGAGGCTTTGGTGACGGTGCCAGCTTCGGCGCGGGAGCCGCCGTAGCCCATTGCCAGTAGGAGATCGACGACGAGTTTCTCAAAGAAGCCGGATGGCTTCGCCATGATGCGCTCCAGCAGCTCGGCGGCGAGGTTGGCCCGCAGTGTGGCATAACCATTGGCGATGGCTTCCTCGGGCGACAATTGCTCTTCCTCGTTGTCGGGGGTTGGCGTGGGAGTGGGGGGCGGATAGGGCACTGCCTCCGAGACCGCCTTCCGCCATGCCTGATACTTGGGGAACTGCATCAGCACGCTTCAGATTACATGTCAGCAATCAAGCCATGCTTCCGAGCCATTTTATCATTCAGAACTGCAACTGAGTTGGCACCCAACGCCCAAGTCTTGATGGTGGAGTGCAGGGCTATCTTGAGCGCATCATCAAGGGGTGGCAGCCACTCGTCCCGATGCCCATTAATCACTACGATCAAACGAAACTCGGCAAGCTTGAGATCAAGATCACGGAAAGCTTGAGGTAATTCGTTCTCAGCAGCGAGATGCCTGCCCAGCATGGACGCGAGTCCCAAACTCAGCCCGTTAAGCAGTTTGTCCCGTAGTTCGCCGATGAATTCATCGAACCTCTGTGGATCGGCCACCTTCTGCGGTGAGCTTTTTTTGGCTTCAACGATCCAGACTTGTCGCTTGCCTTGGCTATCCCGGATCAACAGGAACTCAGCCATCATGACCCCCTCTTGGATGGCCTTATAGGTCTCGCTTGTTTCGATGCGGAAACATTCGGCCTCGCCGAAGGGACCGAAACTCATGCCTGACTCAGGGATCGTGATTTCACTCATCGTAGTGCTAGGTTCACTTGTTCTTCATAAAGACGAACCGACTCAGAAATGATTGGGTTGTCCGGCATTCCATCCTTGAGGTCTGCCGCTGACCAGCCTTCGGCATTGGCGGAGATTACGGGAATAGACATGCCTTTCTCCTGGGCGATGAGGAACAGCTTTTTCACCACAAAGTAAGAGTGGCTTGCGATGAAGAACTGAAGGCCCCGTTCTGCCAGCAGAGAGACAATATCGAGCAACTTTGAGATTGCAGTCGGATGGAGGGCTGATTCCAGTTCGTCGATGAACACGATGGACTCTGTGTCCAGATAGCGGTTGCTCAACAGGGTCTCTAGTATGGCGATCTTCTTCACACCTTCGGCTGTCACCCCCATCGTGAACCAGTCCTCACCTTGATTGAAGTTCCATCGAGTCTTGCCCGGTTCATAATGGACCTTGCCCGCGATTAACTCCTTCAGGTTCGACCTCGATTGCATGAATTCTTTGATCTGATTGCCCGAGGTGCCTTGTTGGAGTAGTGCGCGGGCGAGGTCGTAGTAGGTGTCGTCAAAGCCAAATACCTGATCATTGTCACGCGATTTCAGGATGATGCTATGCAGCGAGAGAATTTCCTTGGCTGGCAGGAATATCGAGTTGCTCGGCCTCGGCGGCGCGTTGTTCACAACCGTGAGTCTAGGTTCGGCTAGGCGCTCCAGCGTGAAGTTGAAATCATGCCCGTTAAAGGTCATTTCAAAGCGCAGTGCTGCCTCAGCTCCTCGGGACACCAACTTTGCCACATCATCTTCTTGAAAAGTCCAGTGTAGCTTTGGCCCCAGGATTTCGGCGGCTGTAAAAGGAACATCTCCTCGCTGATGCTCCTCCATCGTTCTCATGGCGGAATAGAGCGCTTTGAGCAGGAACGTCTTGCCTGCGCCATTCCCTCCGATGACCAGGTTGATGCTCCCCAGCCCGTTCCAATTCAGGTTCGTCAGCGGGCCGAAATTGTTGAGTGTTGTCTGTGTGATCATGGTCTTGGGGACTATCTAAAGGCAGATGGTGGTAAATCAAACACTCGCCCTGTAGTGCGCACTCACTTCGCCGGGAGCCACTGCGCCGCGTCGATGATGACGTGGCCGGTGGTGCCTTCGTTGCGGATTTCGAGCCAGCCGGTTTTGCCTTTCTCGAAGCGGAAGGTGCCGAGGGACTGGAGGACTTCTTTTTCGGCGGCTTTCTTCTTCTGGTTCACGATGACGGTCTTCTCACCATCGGCGTGGTGGATGATGACGGGGACGTTGTCGGCACGGTTGGCGAGGGCGGTGTAGGTGATGGCGACGCGATACTGGCCGGCGGCGGGGAGATCGGGTGTGAAACGGGCTTTTTGCTCGCCTTTGAGGCTGTCGCTGTCGTGGCGGTAGCCTTCGCCGACGAAGCCGGGTGTGGTGTGGCCTTCGGACGTGAAACCGGTGAGTTTGGCCTCGCTGTCATCGACGACGATGCCGCCGAGTTTCTCTTTGGTGATCGAGGCGTGTTCTGGTGCCGGTGGTGATTCGAAATCGAGCATCTGGCCGTCGGCGAGGAGGCGCTCTTTGAGCTTGGCGAGGTCGATTTCCTGCAAGGCTTTGCCGGAGTCGATGGCAATGACGGCGGCGGTGGCGGCGCTCTGCCCCATGACCATGAAGACGGGCTCCATGCGGATGCTGCCGTAGGCGATGTGGGTGGCGCTGAGACAGACGGGGACGAGGAGGTTGCTGCACTCGTCGGCTTTCGGCGTGATGCTGCGGTAGCTGATGGGATAGGGCCGTGTGCCGATCTGGATGTCGCCTTCATTGCGGACGAAGCCTTCCTTGGTGATGTAACGCTGCACGTTGTGTGAGTCCATGTTGTAGGCACCCATGCCGACGCTGTCTTCGATGATTTCGCGGCGCTTGCAGTTCTTCTCGCTCATGACGTAGCCACCGATGAGCCGGCGTGCTTCGCGGATGTAGAGCTGGCGCGGCCAGTTGCCGTTGTCGGTGAACTCGTCCTTGGCGAGGCCGAGTTTTTGGAAGGCAGCACGGATTTTCTCCGGCACACGCGGATGGTGCGCGTAGGTCCACATCAGCCCCTTCTGCCAGTCTTCGTGCGCCTGCCAAATCTTCGCGCGGGTGGCGTAGTCGGCGTCGGGGTAGTCGAAATTTTGGCCGATGAAGTCGCTGCTGATGGCGAAGTTGTTGTTGGTGTCGGTTTTTCGATTTGGCATCCACGTCGGCGCCCAGGAGATGCGCGCGTCACCGGCCTCGACATTGCGCAGGGCGAGTTCGAACCACTTTTCTTCGTAGTTCGCGGGCTTTTCCCAGTCGCGGCGATTTTCCGGCACGTCGGTGGTACACATGCGGAAGTTGTAGGCCTGGAGTTTGCGGTCGCCGGTTTCGTCTTCGCCGATGTCGCCTGGATCAATGCCTGGGAGTACGCCGCTCTTCGGATCGCCGGGTTTCACATAGGGATCGACGTTCTTGATGAACTGGTGATGAATCGTCTTAACCTTCTGCACGCCGTTGATGGTCTCGCCATACATCGCGTTCGCCTCGCGGCCGACGGCGTAGCTCACGCCGGCCTTCGCCATCAAATCGCCCTCGTAGGTGGCGTCGATGAACATCTTACCCTCAAACGTGCGTCCGCTCTCCATGATGATCTTGGTGATGCGGGTGCCGTTTTTAACGACGCCCTGCTTCAAATCGAGGCGTTCGCTGAACACGACGGTCACCTTGTCCTTCACGGCTGCCAGCATGGCGTCGTAGATCTCGGTCGCGGCATGCGGCTCGAAGGTCCACATGGTGTCCTCGCTGCCGGTGTTGCCATGAAGTTTTTTGGCGAAGTATTCCTCGCGCGTCTGCTGCTGCCACTGCGCGGGATCGCTGTAGTACTTGAAGACGTTGGCATAAAACTCCCGCGACATGCCGCCGATGGCTTTCTTGTTGCCGATGTCCGTGGCACCGAGGCCGCCGGTGGTCAGGCCGCCGAGGAATTTGGTGGGTTCGATGAGCACGGCGGTTTTGCCCATGCGTGCAGCCTGGATGGCGGCGGTGATGCCGCCGGAACTGCCGCCATAGACGACGATGTCATACGAATCGGCCGCAGTGAGCGGTGTGGCGGCTGCGAGCGTGGCAAGCAGGAGGGCAGGGAGGAGCTTCATGGTGGCGCACCCCAGCGCAAGCTGGGCGGTATTGCAACTGCGGTGATGGTTTGTGACGGGCGAAGAAAAAATGAATCGAATAGGCTGCCAGAGACGGCGTCAGAGTGCGGGACAAAATTCACACCACCACCCCATGAAGACATCCCTCGTTCGCACGCTGACCATTGGCACTTTGCTGCTGACTTTCACCCTGACCTCCTGCGCTGATCCGTATGGTTACGGCTATGGCCCAAGCTACGGTGGCGGGTATGGAGGTGGATACGGTGGTGGTGGATACGGTCGTCCACCAGCCCAAGGTGCGGTGACGGGCGCTTTGCTCGGTGCTGCGGCGGGTGGCATCATCGGCAATCAAAGCCGTCGTGGCCTCGAAGGCGCGGCCATCGGTGGTTTGCTGGGTGCTTTTGCGGGTGGCATGATGCAAAACAGCCGCCAGCAGCGGAGTTACGGCCAGTCGAATTGCAATTCGGGCTACAATCAAGGTTACAACCAGGGCTATTATGGCCAGCCGAGCTACCAGCAAGGCTACGGCTACGGCCAGCAGAACGGCTACAGCCCGAACTACGGCTACGGCCAGCAGTCGAGCTGCAATCCTTACTCGTTCGGCACCTGGCAGTAAAAACAGCGGCACAGCAGGCGTTTGAATCGCGGCGGTTTTCCCGCCGCGATTTTTTTATACCCATCATGTCCGCCAACGCCGCTGCTTCCGACTCCGCCTATCCATCCCCTGGCCCCTCCACCGCTCGTTGGTGGCAAAATGAAGACTGGCTCGCGGTTTTGGCCGCGCTGCCGATCTTGATCGCGGTGGCGAAGGGGTGTAGCCCGAAGATGCCATCACTGGGCTGGACCGGTGCCGCAGATGCGGCAAAGGCGTTTTCAGCGGACAATCTCGCGCTCAGCGGCGTGTTGCTGGCGGTGTTTCTTGGCATTTCAGTGCTCGCGCTGGGGGCCTCGCTCGGAAAGCGGGTCGTTTCATTTCTCGGCGGTGCGGTGGTGGTGTTTGTGTTGGCGTGGTTGTCGCAGTGGATCGCCAATCATGCGAGCATCAAGGCGTGGGGTCTCGAATACGTCGTGTTCGCGCTCGGTTTGGGCATGCTGTGGAGCCACACGCTGCCGGTGCCCGCATGGCTGCGCGAGGCGGTGCGCACGGAGTTTTTCATCAAAGTCGGCATCGTGCTGCTCGGTGCCACGATTCTGCTGCCGGAGATGATGAAGGCGGGCATGCCGGGACTGATCCAAGCGGCACTGGTCATTCCGGTGGTGTGGTATGCGTGTTTCTTCATCGCCAGGAAACTGAAGGTGGATGACGAGTTCGGCGTGATGCTTTCGACGGCGGTTTCGATTTGCGGTGTCTCAGCGGCCATCGCCGCATGCGGAGCGATTCAAGGGGACCGGAAGAAGCTGTCGTATGTGACTTCGGTGGTGCTGCTGTGCGCGGTGCCGATGATGATTCTGATGCCGGTGGCGGTGCAGAAGCTTGGTTTGTCCGAAGCCGTGGGCGGCGCGTGGATCGGCGGGACGCTCGATACCAGTGGTTCTGTGGCCGCAGCGACCGAACAAGTCGGCAAAGAGGCCACGAAGGTCGGTGTAATCGTCAAACTCTCGCAAAACGTGCTGATTGGCGTGGCGGCGTTCATTTTGTCCGTGTGGTGGACGATGCGCGGTGGCAAGGATGGTGCGACGAAGGGCCAAAAGCCGTCCATTGGCGTGATTTGGGAGCGTTTCCCGAAGTTCGTGATCGGCTTCGTGATCGCCTCCATCGTGTTTTCGTATTTCGTGCCGACCGCCGTGGCCGAGGCGGCCAGCAAGCCGCTCAAAGGTCTGCGTGAAGTGTGGTTTGCCGCTGCGTTCGTCTGCATCGGCCTGGAGACGCGGCTCGGAGAACTTTTCAAGCTCGGTGGCGGTCGTCCAGCGATTGCCTTCCTCGGTGGTCAGGTCTTCAACATCGCGTGGACGTTGGTGCTGGCGCTGTGGCTGTTCGGCAAGTGATCAGATCTCAAACGAGACCGACTCGCGCGAGCGCTCCTTCGCGATAATTTGCGCCACGGTGTGCTCGGAGAACCATTGCGCGACCTGATCACGCAAGCCGACGAAGATTTGCCCCAGCGCGTCATGATCCGCGCCGGGGATCGGATCAAAGGGGCCGTCGAACAGCGTCACGACCTCGCCCAGCGTGATGCGAGCCGGATGCGTGACGAGCTGGTAGCCGCCGCCCACGCCGCGCTTGCTGCGCAGCAGGCCGCCGTTTTTGAGGGCCAGCAGGATTTGTTCGAGGAACTTCAGCGGGATGCGTTCGTTGCGGGCGAGATCCTGGATGGAGAAGTTCGTGCCTTCGCGCTCACGTCCCATCGCCACGAGGGCGCGGAGGGCGTATTCGGCTTTTTTCGAGAGCTTCATGGGCGCTTAGAGGAGATCTGCCTGCTGGAGCAGTTCGGCGGCCCAGGCAGTGTCCTCAGCATTCAGCGGCTGCGGCAGCGGACGGGTGTAAGCTGTCTGCCAGTAGCGTCCGGTCTGGTAGCAGCGGTCGATGAGCGGCTGGAGGTCGAGGATCACATCCTGGTCAGTCGGGCGCAGAGGGATGCGGATGGGTTTTAAACGTTCGCGCAGGGGGAGATGGTAGATTTCGCGTTGTTTGGGCGCGGAGTCACGGACCACGCAGACGAGGTAGCGCGCGCTGCCGTTGGCAGGCCGCAGCATGTCGGGAGACACGGCGACCGTGTGGCTGCCAGACAGCAGGAGGTCGATCTCGACCAAATTGACGTGGCTTTCGAGATAGCGATGCTGGCGCAGCTTGTACTCCTGGCGTTCGTGCCCTTTGTTCGAGGGACTGAGCAGCTCGATGGCGGTGACGAGACGACCAGTGCGGTCGGTGATTTCCAGCCAGCGCGGCGGAATCTCCTCCTCCGCGACGATCAAGTCCGGCTCGGCCAGCAAGGCACCGCCGGTTTCCTGCGGCTGCCATTGCGGTGGGACACCCTGCTTCCAGGATTCGATGACCGAGACATCGGGCCTGCGCCTTGAGGGGCGGTCTGTGTCAGCGTTACCAATGGTCACACCTTCCTCCGTACGCACCCGCAGATCTGGCGGCAAAGCCTCATTGATCGCATCCTTGATGTAGGTCAGTAGCGTTGAGTGCGCGTTTTCCCAGCCCAGTTCAAGCCAGGGATTCATGCCGGGGAAGGGGTTTTCGAGTTTCATGACGTGCCGACGTTAGCGCATTGGATGAGCAGTGGCAAAATCGAAGTGCAAAGCGGGAGATACTGTGCTTCGGCTGTGAACCGCATGAGCGACGATTTTTTCGCCCCACCACCCTCGGAGCCGCCTCGTGCTGCTGCGGCGGTGCATCATGCGGGCGCGCCACTGGCCGCGCGGATGCGACCGCGCACGCTCAATGAGTACGTCGGGCAGCAGCACATCCTGGCGGAGGGCAAGCTGCTGCGTCGTGCGGTGCAGGCGGATCGTTTCTCCTCGCTCATCCTCTATGGACCACCGGGCGTGGGAAAGACGACGCTGGCGCACATCATCTCGCAGGAGACGAAATCGCGTTTCGTCACGCTCAGCGGTGTGGAAAGCAGCGTGGCGGACATTCGCAAGGAGGCGGAGCATGCTTCGCAGCACCAACGACTTTATAACAAGACGACGATCCTCTTTGTGGATGAGATTCATCGCTTCAACAAGGCGCAGCAGGATGTGCTGCTGCCCCATGTGGAGCGTGGCACCGTGCGGTTCATCGGCGCGACGACGCACAACCCGTTCTTCTATGTGAACAGCCCGCTGGTGAGCCGCTCGCAGGTGTTCACGCTGGAGCCGCTGGGCATCGCCGACCTCGAAGCACTCATGGATCGTGCCTTGAACGATGTAGAGCGCGGTTTGGGCAGCATGAAGGCACGGATTGAGCCCGATGCGAGACATCACCTCGCCACCGTGGCCGATGGCGATGCGCGACGCTGCCTGAATGCGCTCGAACTGGCCGTGCTCTCGACGCTGCCGGATGCTGCGGGCGAAATCGTCATCACCTTGGCTGCTGCTGAGGAGTCCGTGCAGCAAAAGACGGTCGTCTATGACGGTGATGGCGACGCGCATTACGACACGATCAGCGCCTTCATCAAAAGCATGCGAGCGTCCGATCCCGATGCGGCGCTTTACTGGCTGGCGAAAATGCTCTACGCCGGGGAAGACATCCGCTTCATCGCCCGGCGCATCGTCATCGCCGCCAGCGAGGACATCGGCATGGCGGACAGCAACGCGCTGCGCGTGGCCGTGGCGGCGCAGCAGGCCGTCGAGTTCATTGGCATGCCCGAGGCGCGCATTATTCTGGCCCACGCGACGATTTACAACGCCACGGCTCCCAAGAGCAACCGCGCCTACACCGCCATCGACGCCGCGTTGGAGGATGTGAAAAACGGCCGCACCCTGCCAGTGCCGAAGCATCTGCGCGACGCGCACCACAAGAAAGCCGCGAAGGAATTTGGACACGGGGAAGGCTACCTCTACCCGCACAACTATGAAGGCGGCTTCGTCCCCCAGCGCTGCCTGGAAGGCGGCCGCCAGTATTACGACCCGACGCCCAACGGCCTCGAAGGCCGGATCAAGGAGCGCCTCGATCACTGGCGGAAGCTTTGGGAAGAGCAGGCTCAGCAAGGATAGCCGACAAGCAGCCCAGACTGGTTATAAAGCGCTGCGGCATCAGTTGTTCACGATGGAGTGGCTACGGTTGTTAACTTCTATTGAACTTTAAAAGTATGTAAATTATGAATTATGTATTGAGGATATATGAAAATTACGGTAATATTTTCGTAATTCCAAAAATATCCAGCCATGTACAACTCACGTTTGCTGACCACTGGCCTCTGTGTCGCCTTCGCGGCCACGCTATCATCCTGCGCATTACCCAAGCAGCCGTTGCTCACCTACTTGCTCGAAAAGCAGCGCCCGAAAGCCGCCCCCCTCGAAACCGGCAAGAAATACGAGGTGCGAAAAGCGCTCGCCACACACATCCCGTTCCGCCCCAGCCAGCTCAAAGGCTACACCTTCGTCTTCAACGCGCCCAAGCCACCGCTCGTGCTCGCCTCGAATTCGCATCGCAAATCGCAGATGCGCGTCCGCACCACGGCCTACACGCACGATGAAAGCGATCACATCGTCTATGGCGTGAAAAACGCCGTCGGCACCAATTTGAAGTTCGGCAATGTGCGCAGCGCCGCCGCCGACTGGTCCCGCTTCCCGGTCGGCACGAAGTTCCGCATCGCCGGCCAGCCCGACGTTGTTTATGAAGTCGATGATTACGGCAGCGCCCTCGTCGGCACCGGCACCATCGATCTCTACAAGCCCAGCCAGTCCATGATGAACCACTGGGGTGTGCGCCATGTGGACATCGAGGTCATCAAGTGGGGATCCTATGAGCGCAGCATGCAGCTCATGCGCGACCGCACGAAATGGAAGCACGTCCGCGCCATGATGGAGGGCATCGAGGCCCGCCTGAGTACTGCCGGAATGCCAGAAGGCAAGAAGCCGGTCACGACCGCCTCGCTGTAAATCAGCGCCGCAGGGAAATCGGGCGATAATCCGCCGTGTGCATGTCGTTAGAAGGCGCACTCATGCGTGCCGCCATCCTTTTGCTTTTCCTTCTCGCCTTCAGTCACAGCCAGGCTCAGAGCAAAGCGGGGGCGCCGCCGCCCATCACACCGCGACAGATCGCGGCGGCCTTGCTGACGACCTCCCAGCCGCAGGAGCAAACCGCGCTGCAGGCCAAAGTCGTGCGCCTCTTTGGCCTCAACAATCTCACTCAGGGCCGCGCTGGCGCGAAGATCGAGGCCACCACCGTCGCCTGGGCCGTCATCGACCCCAAACCTGCCCGCGTCGTGCAGCAGGACGGCACCCTCATTGGCGACATGATCGCGCTCGGTGCGGATGGTCTCCAAGTGCTCGTCGCCGACATGCCGAACTTCACCGAGTTCGGCTATCGTGTTGAATCCGAAGGCATGCCGCGCCTCGCAGGCACCGTGCATGTGGAGCATTACGACTACACCGCCGACAGCCAGCCGCAGCCAGGCGTGCCGCAGGGCAGGCTCGAAAAGTTCGAATGGAAAACCAGCCAGGTCTTCCCCGACACCGTGCGCGATGTCACCGTCTATCTGCCCGCAGGCTTCCAGCCCGGCGAGGAAACCTGCCTCATGGTCTGGCAGGACGGCTCCCGCCACGTCGATCCCACCGGCTCCATGCGTGCCGCAGTCGTCTTCGACAACCTCATCCACCAAAAAGACATGCCCCGCACCGTCGGCGTCTTCATCGACCCCGGCCGCAAGCCCAAGCAAAAGCCCGGCGACAAAGCCGCGAATCGCAGCCTCGAATACGACTCCATCGGCGATGCTTACGCCCGCTTCCTCATCGACGAAATCTTGCCCGAAGTCGAACAGCGCTATCAAACCAAGTTCCGCCCGCAGCCCGAGGCCTGGGCCATCGCCGGCGGCTCCTCCGGCGGCATCTGCGCCTTCACCGTCGCCTGGGAGCGCCCGGACAAATTCCGCAAAGTCCTCTCCTGGGTCGGCTCCTTCGTCGATCTCAAAGGCGGGCACGTCTATCCCTCCCTCATTCGCCTCACCGAGCGCAAACCCCTCCGCATCTACCTGCTCGATGGCGAAAACGACCTCGACAACAAATTCGGCAACTGGCCCCTCGCCAACCAGCAGATGGCCGCCGCGCTCAAATACATGAACTATGACTTCCGCATCGATTGGACCCAGTGTTTCCACGGCAGCAAAGGCATGGCCCCCAGCCTCCCCGCCGCCCTCCGCTGGCTCTGGCGCGATGTGAAGTGAGCCGTGCGCATGGGCACGCTCTCATCATGATTTCGCTGCTCAGGCAGATCTCTCCTTTATTGAAATAGTCTCTTTGAATGAATGGTGAAAATTGCGTTTCCCAGTAAAATTAAATTCACATTTTTACTCGAACGTGCTATTTTTACTGCGCATTGAAAAATCAAGAAAACAGTAAAGGCGCAATCATACGCCACGAAAGCGAGTTGGTGGCCCACTTCCTGGAGCTTCTGGCTGCGGACCCTGACCTGAGTTGGCATTTTGTGTCGGCATCCACACCTCATCGACCAGATCGCATTGAGGTGGGACTCGATGGCAAGCGTATTGCATTCCGCCCCTTCTACGAACTCAAGCCCAGTCTCCTCTGGCTGGACACCCACCTGCCAGAGGACGGCACACCGCTGCTTCAGACCACTCCCCTGCCACTCATCGTTACTGCCGAAATAACCACCCGCGTGCTCAATCATTGCAAGCGCCACGGATTCTCCGCCATGGACCTCAACGGACGCGCTTATTTGCGCGCACCAGGCTTGCTCGTGGATCGCGGGCCGCTGCCCGGACGTTCGTTCAGCTACGAGCTGGAGCCGCGTAACATCTTCGTCGGCAAGAGCGCCCGTATCATTCGCTGCCTGCTCACCGACCGCGACCGCCTTTGGACGCAGGGCGAAATAGTTCCCCGAACCAAAGCCAGTTCCGGCCTCGTCTCACGCATCGTGCAGCACCTCATCAGCCAGGGCTTCGCCGAAAAGACCAGCGCCCGTGAGTTTCGTCTGCGTGATCCCCAGGCCCTCCTAGATGATTGGGTGGAGTCTGACCGCTTTGCCAAGCGCACCCGCACCACGTTTTACACTGGGTTCATCAACCGTCCGGAGGAGCTGGCTCGTCTTCTGCAAAGTTGGGCGAAGCAGGAATCTGCCGCCATCGCTTTCACCCAATGGATTGCCGCCTGGACTCGCCATCCGTTTACCGAACCCAGCATCTGCTCTGCCTATGTATCGCAACCACCGGACGCAGCCACCTTGGAACAACTGCGGCTTCGCCCCGTCACAGAAGGGGGCAATCTCTGGCTCCACTTCCCAGATGACGAAGGCATCCTGACCGAAACCCAGACGTGCAATGATCTGACGCTGGTCACCGATGCGCAGATCTATCTGGACCTTCAGCGCACCGGCCTGCGTGGCCCTGACGCCGCTGCTGCCCTGCGTGAGCGGGAAGACTTTTGCCGGTCATGAAATACGAGACCTATACCGAGTATGATCCGCACCACGTCGGTCTTGCCGAGAGTGCCTTCCTCACCGTCTGGTCCACTCTTGGCAGGTGGCGCGACAGTCTCGTGCTCGTCGGCGGACATGTGCCGAAGTATCTGTGCGGTGATCTTGCTCAGAAGCGTGACTTGCCACGTCCCGCCACACTGGATGTCGATCTCGGCATCGCTCTTGCCACCGACTCGGGCCAGTATGGCAATCTGCTTTGGGAACTCCAAGGTCAGGGATTCAGACCCAACCAAGCCCACCCGTCACGCTTCGAAAAAGTCATCGAAGGTTTCACCATCCCGGTCGATTTCCTCGTCGAAAAGCCACCACACACCACGGGCACCACCCAAGTCGAGGACATCACCGCAGGAATCTTGCCCGGAGTCGATCGAGCGCTCGCCACGGCGCGTCAAATCCTCGTCACTGGCGTGGACCTGCACGGAGCCGAACAGAAACTCACCGCTCGCATCTGCGAGGTCGGCCCATTCCTCGCTCTCAAGCTTCGTGCCTTCTGCGACCGCCAGCAGCCCAAGGACGCCTTCGACATCCTTTACACGCTCCGCCACTATGACGGTGGCACGGACGCCGCGATCACGGCTTTTGCCGAGGAAGTTCGCCTCGGCAATCCCGCTTGCCCGGATGCTCTGCGCACATTGAAGGAACACTTTACTTCGGAGACATCGCCCGGCCCGGTCAAGGCCAGCCACTTCGTGCTGGGGGCAGCCACACCCGGTGAATCTTCGGACAACCGCTTCATGCGACTACGTCTTCGGCAAGACATGGTCGATGCCGCCGCTCAATTGCTCAAGGCCGCCACCGAATGACCGCCGCCGCGTAAAGCTCGTCATCTCGACAAGACGACATGCTTCTCCAGCGGCAGCACTTCCTCCAACTGCTCCGCCTTCGCCAGATCGCGTGGTGTGATTATTTCGCGCTCCAGCGGGACCGGATCACCTGCGATGGCGCGGATGACCTGCGCGTGCGGTTTCCAGTCCAGATCTCCCAGCTTGACGATCTTGCCCAAGGCCTGGCCGGTGGCGGCTTTGAAGCCTTTGTAGATCAGCTCCGAGCAGTAAATCTTCTCGTCATCGAGTTCATACTGGATGTCATACGGCAGTCCGATGAATTTTTCCGCCGCAGTGATCATCGCGCCCACCTTCGGCTGGAAATCAGGCTTCAACCGGCACACCGCAAACGCATCCTCGCGTCCCTGATCGATCCAGCGATCCAGTCGTGTGATTCTCACCGGCCCGATCGCCTCCAGCACATACCAGACATCGTCCTGCTTCACCACGATGCCGCAATGCGAGTAAGGCGAGTGCGTGCAGCCCTCGATGGCGTCGATGACCGGAATGTGCGGCAGCGATTGAAACACGATGTCGCCCTGCCTGGGCATGTAACTCGTGATCGTGCCGGAAGAGACGCAGCCAGTGAGGAGAAGGTAAATCGACAGCTGCAGTGAATGCTTCATGACGGGAGCTTACCCAACCACCGCCATGTCTGTCACGCCTATTTGCCAACGATGAAGGTCAGCACATCGGCCACATCCTGGGCGGTGAGCACGCTTTCGAGGCCCTCGGGCATGATGGAAGTCGTCAGCGTCTTGAGTTCCTGAATGTCGGCACGCAAAACGACGATCTCGGCACCGCCGGGCAGGCGGATCGTGAGATTACCCGGCGTTTCAGACGCAAGCTGGCCGACGACCAGCGTCTTGTCCTTCCTCGTCACCTGCGTGGCCGCGTTGCGCTGCTCCACGGCGCGATTCGGATCAAAGATGGCCTCGATGAGCTGCTCACGCGGCTTGGTGGCGACCGTTTTCAAATCGGGGCCGACCTCGATGCCGAGTTCGCCGACTTTGTGGCAGATCATGCAGGCTTTTTGGAACACGGCGGCACCGCGTTTGGCATCACCGCTGAGTTTGACGACTTCTGCGCTGTATTGGGCGACGACCTTCTGCCGGTTCGGGTTGTTGTTCGTGATCACCGGCATCGCCGCGATGGCTGGAGCCTTTGAGGGTGCTTGCATGAGCAGAGGTTTCTCCAAATCGATGAAGACATCGTCACTCATGCTGCCAGTGGCGGTGAGTGTGGCAGCGCGAACCTGCGGTGCGTTGGGTTTGAGCAAGGCGAGCAATTCATCCGGCGTCATGCCGCCGAGCTGCATGATCGTGAACGCGGCCTGAATCCGCACCGCAGGTGCTTCCGTGAGCAGCTTCTTCAATACAGGAACGGCAGCCGCATCACCACGCTCAAGCAGCAGGCGCTGCGCCGTGTCACGCATCCAGCCATTCGATGATGCCATCGCAGCGACGGGATCGGGCATCGTAGTCCCGGCTTTAGCCGGTCCAGTCTTCGCGATGCGATAAATGCGCCCCTTGTCCTCGCCACCACGCAGATCGAGTCCCTTCGCGATCTCCGCCGGAATCCATTCCGGGTGCTCCAGCACCAGGCGATACATGTCCACGACATAAAGAGCACCATCCGGGCCGGTGCGGGCCATGCTGGGGCGGAACCAGTTGTCCTCGCTGGCGATGAACTCGCTCTCGGCATCGCCAGGATGACGTTTGCTCGTGATCGAAGCGCCCGCGAAGTTCAACACTTCGCGATGCACGAGATTGTTGGCCGGTTCGCAGATGAACATCACGTTTTCACCGTCCTTGCCGAAGGTCGTGTCACGAAACGGCATGGGCGAGCAGCCGGAGGTCAGCGTGTTGACGAAACTCGCCTGATTGAAGCGCCTCACCGGCGGACTGGCGGGAAACACACGCTTTTCGTCGTTCAGATTGCCGCGCAGCGACTTCGCCACGATTTCGGGATGGCGTTCCAAATAACGAAACGGCAGCCAGTAGTGCCAGCCGATGGTGCTGTTGTTATTGCCGAACCAGTTGCCGAAATCATCACGCCACTTGCCATACTGGCTGCGTCCGCCTTCGAGCGCGAATTCGCCCGTGCGCGGATCAAAGCGAAAATCATACGTGCCGAGCGCGATCTTTTTGCCCGTCTTCGCACAAGTGATGTCGCCGCCGCTGTCGCCATTCGCGCCGTAGAGCCAGCCGTCGAGCCCCCAGCAGAAGCCATTCACGAGATGCTGTGGATTGCCTGCCGTGAAGCCGGTGAACCACGTCTCGCGCTTGTCGCACTTGCCATCGCCATCCGTGTCCTCGGCGAAGAAGATGTCCGGAATGTTCGCGATGAAGACGCCGTTTTTCCATGGCACGAGGCCGGTGGGATGCTTCAAACCGTCGAGAAACAGCGACGCCTTGTCATAAACACCGTCGCCATTCGTGTCTTCGAGGATTTTGACGCGTCCGGTCTGCAGTTCGGACACCTTGTCCTGTCCCATGCTTCCATCCTTCGTCTTTTCGCCGGGAGCGAAGGGGTAATCGCCCATTTCCACGACCCACATTCTCCCTTTTGCGTCCCAGTCGATGAACACAGGATCTTGCACGAGCGGTTCATGCGCCACGAGCATCGCTTCAAAGCCAGGCTTTAGTTTCAGCGCCTTCAATGAGTCCTGCGGCGATCTTGGCGCGGGTCCGGGCACTTTGAGCAGCTCGGAGAAGGGGATGCGCTGCTTCGTCTCCGCGATCCACATCGCTCCATCGTGAAACGTGACACCATTGTCGCTACCATCGGCACGAACGATCAACGGCAGGCTGTTCGCGTCGCCCGCCTTGCCTTCGCGCAGCACCTGCGTCCAGCCTTCATCCCATTGCAGGTTCTTCTTGGCCCGCTCCTTCGGCACAAAGAGAAACACGCCATACTCACGCACATTCGAAACGACGATGTCCTCAAACTTGTCGCCGTTGAGATCCACAAATCGTGCCCCGCTGTTTGCCGCCTTAGCGGCCTCCGGCAGTTTTTGTTCCCGCATTTTCTCCGGCGGTTCGGTGCCGTTAAGGTGACTCAAACTCGCAAAGAGAAGCAGCAGCTTTTGAATGGATCGACACATAGCGTGGGTGGATGACAGCAACCAACGATGGGTGAAAGACACATTTCACCATCATTTCATGCCCGCTTCATCAAGGCTTCATGTCCCTGCTGAGCATGGGCGTCGTGAAACCGATCCTCCTCGCCCTCCTGGGAGCCAGCACCTTGCTGGCTCAAACCGTCAAACCCGTCACCACCGCCACGCTTGATGAAAGCGAGGTGCGCATCACCTACGGCGAACTCAAACGCCTCGTCGCCGCGACGTTGCCGAAAGAAAAACCGCCGGAGGTCAAACCAGCTCCTCCCGTCACTGCCGCACTGCTCGCTACCGCATATCATCTCGATGTCAAAGCGGGCACGATCACTGCCGAGATGCAGGTGGAGAACTTCGATGCCGCTTGGCACATGATCCCCATCACCGGCGCTGCCACTGGCGCGATCGCCGTTGAACCCAAAGACGCCCGCGTCGTTGTCACGGATGACCACCTCTGCCTCATCACGGATAAAACCGGCATGCAGAGCGTGAAGCTCACCTTCGCACTCGCCAGCGAAGGGCAGGGGACCACGCTGCATCTCGCCGCATCGCCTGTCGCCTCGCTCGAAGTCAAAGAACTGCCCGAAGGCAAAGCCCTGCGCCTCCAAACTGGCACCACGACGCAAACCCTCGTCACCGCAGGCATCACCGCCTTGCCCGCTGTAGGCGGAGAAATCACCTTCACCCTCGAAGACGCCCGCAAAGCGGCGCAACCCCCGCTCGCAGACTCCACCGACGACGCCATCGTCTCCACGGCCACTTACACGACTCAAGTCGTCCGTGATGGCTCCGTACTCACTGAAGGCACGATCACCGTGCGTCACGATCATCCCGTGAAGCTCATCCTGCAGCTCCCCGCAGCCGCAAAACTGCTGCAATGCCACGTCAACGGCGACCCCGTGCGCCCCACGCTTGGCGAAGCCAATCGCATCGAGATCCCGCTCGAAGATCCCGCCACCGATGGCGCTGAATCCGAGGTGAAACTCTCCTTCACCGCCACTGTCACGGCTTTGCAGGCTGCTGAAGGCGAACTCGACCTCGCCCTGCCGCAGACGCCGCTCTTTGCGAAGCAGATCGACTGGAACGTGCAACTGCCCACCGGCTACGATCTCAGCTTCACCGGCAACGCCGATCCCGTCACCGACAAACCCGCCAGCGCAGGCCTGCACCTCCGCAAAGCCCTCTGCCGCGATCAACAACCTCAAGCCCGCATCACCTACCGCAAACGCACCTCCAACTGACTCCGAACATTGAACCCTGAACATCGAACATCGAACTTTGAACATCGAACTTTGAACATCGAACTTTGAACATTGAATTATGAAACTCGCTCACCTCATCGCCATCGCCGTCATCTTCGTCTGCACCACTTTCGCCTGGTGGTTTCTTGGCGGCACCATCAACTACCGCACCAACCACGTCGCCAGCCAGACTGGCGACAGTGTCAGCGGCCGCTGGGGGCCGACTTTGATGCAAAAACATCCTGGAGCACGCTACACCTCATCCAGCGGCGGCAAGGTCACGCTCCAGCCTGCGAAGAGCGATGTGAAGGTCAAACTCGACTATCAGCCTGTGAAGATGGGCCTGCTCTGGCACCGCACCTATGGAGTCACATTCGATGGCAGCTACACCTTTACCAACAGCACCGCCATCACCCAGACGCTCGAGATCGACTTCGAACTGCCCAGCGCCAATGCCTTGCTCGACAAGATCAAGTTCACCCTCGGTGCCGGAGAAAAAGCGCGTGATTCCATCGCTGCTCCCGAGCAAGGCGTCATCACCGACAGCGTCCAACTCGCCCCCGGCGAGAGTATTCCCATCACCGTGAGCTATGAATGCCGTGGCATGGACTTCTGGCGCTACGCCTTTGCCGATGCCAGCCGCATCCGCGACTTCACGCTGACCATGAACACCGATTTCAGCGACGTGAACTTCCCCATCAGCTCTCCCACCGACCGTGAGCCTGTCGGAAAAGGCATGCAGCTCATCTGGAAATACGAAGACGCCATCTCCGCCCCCGGCATCGGCATGGAAATGCCGCGTGAGCTGAATGCCGGCCCCGTGGCCGCGCAGATCTCGTTCTACGCGCCGCTCTCGCTGCTGCTGTTCTTTGCCGTCATCATCATCACCGCCATCTCACGCGGCGTGTCGCTGCATCCGGTGAACTATGTCTTCCTCGCCGCCGGTTTCTTCGCCTTCCCGCTGCTGTTCTCCTACATGCTCGATGTCGTTCCCGTGCATCTGAGCTTCGTCATCGCTGCCAGTGCGTCCTTGCTGCTCGTCTGCGGCTACCTGCGTGCCGCCGCCGGAGAATTTCTCTTCCGTGTCTCTGTCGTCGCTCAGACGGCCTACATGGTGCTCTTCAGCTACAGCTTCTTCTTCAAAGGTCTCACCGGCCTCACGCTCACCCTCGGTGGCATCGTCACCCTCGGCGTTCTGATGGCCCTGACTGCCAAAGTGGACTGGAGCCAGAAGCTCGGCGCGGTGTCACCGCGTCTCGCATGAGTCATCCCAATCATGGAGGAACTGAGAATGGCGGAATGGAGAACTGAAAATGGCCCCAGACTCGCCGCCACGTCAGTTTCAGACCATTTACCATTTGCAGTTCCTTCATTTTCCATTCTTCCATCCTGTCGTCCATGCCAGCACGCATTCTCATCGTCGAAGACGAACCCTCCATCTGCGAAAACGTCGTCTATGCCCTCGAAACCGACGGATTCGCCGTCGCGACCGCGACCACCGGTCGCGATGCACTGGAGCAGATGAAGTCGCAGACCTTCGATCTCATCATCCTTGATGTCGGTCTGCCGGACATGACGGGCTTCGAGGTGTGCAAAACGATCCGCAAGACCCAGTCCCTGCCCATTCTCTTCCTCACCGCACGCTCCAGTGAAGTGGATCGTGTCGTGGGCCTGGAGATCGGCGGCGATGACTACGTCGTGAAGCCCTTCAGCCCGCGCGAACTCGTCGCCCGTGTGCGTGCCATCCTGCGGCGTGTTTCAGCCACACCACTGCCGCCAAACGGCCATGATGCCTCCATTCCTCTCGTCATCGACGACGTGCGCTGTCAGGCCATCTACTTCGGCACCGCGTTGAACCTCTCGCGCTACGAGTTTCGCATGCTCAAGGCCTTCGCCACGCATCCAGGCCGCGTCTTCAGCCGTGAGCAGCTCATGGATCATGCTTCTGAAGAACCCGATGCCTCCATGGAACGCACCGTGGACACGCACATCAAAACACTTCGCGCCCGCATGCGCGGTGTGCGCTCGGGCATTGATCCCATCGTCACCCACCGCGGCATGGGCTACTCCTTGCTCGAAACCTGGCCCAAAGCATGAGCCTCACTTCGCGCTTTCTCGTTGGTTTCGCCCACGTCGCCATTCTCGGCCTGAGCGTGCTGTTTTCGCAGCTTATACACCGCGTCGAGCGGCAGTATTTTGAAGCGGTGGAGGAGCCGATGGTCGATGTGGCGAACATTTTGGCCGAAATCCTCGCGGCAGAGGCGAAGGACGGAGTTCTGCAAACGCAGGCTGTCGAGAAAGCCATCCGCGCCGCTCAGCAGCGCCAGCTCAATGCGCAGATCTACAACCGCACCAAGGAGCAGGTGGACATGCAGGTCTATGTCACTGATGCGCAGGGGCGCGTGCTGTTTGACTCTGCGGGCATCGAGAAGCCCGGCGCGATCTCCAATCACCGCGATGTGAATCTCACGCTGATGGGCGAGTACGGCGCACGCTCCTCACGCACGAGCGCATACGATCCGCTCTCCGTGGTGATGTATGTCGGTGCGCCGATCCGCCTGAACGGCCAAACCATCGGCATGATCAGCGTCGCCAAGCCAATACGCGGTGTGCTGGCTTTCGTGTGGGAGACGGAACGCTGGCTGAAGTGGTCCATCATCACCACGGTGTTGCTGATGTTACTCGGCATCTACCTCGCCGCACGCTGGGCCACGCGTCCGCTGGAGGTGCTGACACAGCATGCGCTGGCGGTGAGCCGTGGGGAGCGTTCCGCCTCGCCTCACATGCCGGGACATCAGATGAAGACGCTCGGCAAGGCACTCGAAGACATGCGGGATGCACTCGAAGGCCGCGAATACGTCGAGAACTACGTGCAGAGCCTCACGCACGAGTTGAAGAGCCCGGTGGCCGCGATTCTCGGCGCGAGCGAGATTCTCCAAGGCGATGTGCCCGAGCCCAAACGCGCCCGTTTCCTGCAAAACATCCGCACCGAGGCCGGACGACTGCGCGACTTGCTCGAACGCCTCCTGCACCTCGCTGCGCTCGAAAAGCAGAAGGCGCTCGTCGTTCGCGGGCCAGTGAACCTGCGCGAGATGATCGACCGCGCCTGGGATCATCACGCGCTCATCGCCGCAGCACGGGACGTCACGTTGCAGCGTGATGTGGACGAAAAACTCGTGATCCAAGGCGATCCGTGGCTCATCGAGCTGGCCTTGAGCAATCTCATCCAAAACGCCATCGACTTTGCTCCGCACGGCAGCGCCATCATCGCCCGAGGCTATCGCTTCGATGCCAAGGTCGTGATCGAGATCGAAGATCGCGGCCCCGGCATTCCCGACTATGCCCGCGAGCGTGTGTTTGAGCGTTTCTACTCGCTACCACGGCCTGACACCGGCAAAAAGAGCACCGGACTCGGCCTCTGTTTCGTCAAAGAAGTCGCTCAACTGCACGAAGGCAGCGTCGAACTCACAAATCTTGAAAGTGGGCCGGGTGCTAAGGCGATGTTGATTCTCGCTGTGTAGCGGAGGGCAGGTTTGACAATTCTGACCGGCTTCCCTAGTCTCGCGCATCTCGCCACCAACCATCATGAGCACTCCAGAAGCCGGAAAGCCCGTTTACAACGTCAAGAACCCCTGCATCGCGAAAGTGAAGCGCATGTTCAACCTTTCCGGGCCTGATGCGCCCAAGCACACTGCGCATTACGAGATTGATCTCGCCGGCAGCGGCCTCGAATACACGCCGGGCGATTCGCTGGCCGTGCAGCCCACGAATGATCCCGCACTCGTCGATGACACGCTCGCCGCGCTCGGTTTCTCCGGCACAGAGATCGTGAAGCATCCCAAGACCGCCGCAGAGGTGCCGATTCGTCAGGCGCTGATCGAAGGCGCGCTCATCACCGAGATCGACAACAAACTCATTAAAGCCATCATCGAAAAGACCGCAGGCGATACGCTGTTGGCCGAGTTGAGTGTGCCGGAGAAAAAAGAAGCACTCCAACACTATCTCTGGGGCCGCTTTGTGATCGACTTGCTGCTGGAAAACCCCATTGCGAAATTCACGCCTGAGGAGTTCATGCTGACGCAGAAGAAGCTGAACATCCGCCTCTACTCGATCAGCAGCAGTCAGAAAGCGCACCCGAATGAAGTGCATCTCACCGTCGCTACCGTGCGCTACACCAGTCATAACCGTGCGCGTGGCGGTGTGTGCTCCACCTTCCTGGCCGAGCGCGTGACGCCGAATGAAACGCTCATCCCGTGCTTCGTGAATCACGGCAAAGGCTTCCGCCTGCCCGAGCCGCATGAAGAGACGCCCATCATCATGTGCGGCCCCGGCACTGGCATCGCGCCGTTTCGTGCGTTTCTCGAAGAACGCAAGGCGACGAGCGCCAAGGGCAAGGCGTGGCTGTTCTTCGGCGAAGTCAGCGCCAAGTCCTGCTACTTCTACAAGGACGAGTTCGACGCCTATCTCGCCGACGGCACCCTGACCAAGCTCAGCACCGCCTGGAGCCGCGATCAGGCCGAGAAAATCTATGTGCAGCACAAGATGCTCGAACACAGCGCCGAATTCTGGTCCTGGCTCGAACAGGGCGCGATCATGTACGTCTGCGGCGACGCCGCTCGCATGGCCGGTGACGTGGACAAGGCGATGCACACGATCATCGAAAAAGAAGGCGGTAAAACACCCGAAGAAGCCGCCGCCTATGTTCAGGCGATGAAGGACGCGAAGCGCTATCGCCGCGACGTGTATTGATCACGCTTTCGCCAACCACAGAATCCCCGTCGCGGTCACCTGGATGTTTTTCTTCACAGGTGTGAGCTTCACAGTATCGAGGGCAAGCACAGCGGGATCGTATTGATCCCGGATCTTCTGCGTGTCGTCGGCGAGTTGTTTTTCCAGGTCGGTCATCTCGGACTGGATGGCCTCCAGCTCGCTCGCGGCGGCGGCGGCCTCGCGGCGCTCCTTCATGACACGGCTGGCTCCTGCGATGCTGCTGCTGGCGGCGGTGATGCCGCTTTTGCGACCAAAGATGGCGCCAAGGATGCCGCCACCGATGGAGACGACGCTGCTCAGTGTGGCGCTGCTGGCTTGCGCCTTCTGCGTTTCCACCTTTGCCATTGCCTTGGTGGCCTTGGTCTCCAAGGACTTCACCGCCTTGGTGGTCTTCTCACGCAGTTCTTCCACGGCCTTGTCGCGCAGCTCACGGGCAGTTTGCGTGATGCGCGCTTTGAACTCGTCCTGCTTCTCACCGGGATTGGAATAGGCCTCCAGCAGCGGGCTGAAGAAGACTTCGAGGCTGTGATTGGCATAGACCCAGTCGGTGAAGTCTTTCTTGATGCTGGTGTAGGTGCTGGATTTCAGCGCAGGGCCGGGCAGATCGGCAAAGGCAGCGTTTTCCTTCGGTTCGGACTCGAACTTGGAGAGATCGTCGTCCTTCGGGATGTCGATGAACTTGTCCCACAAGACCTTCTGCTTCTCGATGTCGATGGCGTTGACGAGTGTGATGACGCTCTTGCCGCTGATCTTCCGTTTGGCATCGTCGAACACAACGGTGGCGCTGCGCAGGATGGCGGGCGTGTAGGTGAGGCGTTCGCCGTCTTCATCGGTGGGCTGGAACAGCTCGGTGGCGCCTTCGGGCAGCTTCGGGCGCGTGGTGTTGCGATCTGCTGCGGCGCTGCTGGCTCCTGGAGGTGCGAAGCCATCATCTTCGGCTGCGGCGGCTTGTTTCGGGCGGATCGGGTCCATCAGCGCCTTGATCTGCGGGCGGGAGAGCGGACCGCTGAGGTAGCTCAAGATCCAGCGCACATGGAAGACCACGGGCGCGTCTTCATGGACGTTGTTCATGAGGAAGACGCGGGCCCCGAGGCTGGCGAGCGTCTGCTCCATGAGCTGGCGGTCGAATTTGCCACCGGCGGTGTTGGCCGCGCCTTCGAGGCCGTCGAGCACGCGCATCTTGTCGCGCTCCGTCTGCAAGCGGCCGAGCCACCAAGTGCCAATGTTCGCCAGCGCCTTGTAATCGAGGTCGGCGGGGTTTTGCGTGGCGAGAAGGATGCCGAGGCCGAAAGCACGCGCTTGTTTGAGCAGAAACATCATCGGCTTCTTCGACGGCGGCATGGCCGTGGGCGGTAGGTAGCCGAAGATTTCATCCATGTAGAACAGAGCACGCAGAGATGTGGTGCCCTGCTGCGTACGCATCCAGCCGAGGAGTTGGTTCAGCAGCAGCGAGACGAAGAACATGCGCTCGGTGTCGCTGAGATGGGCGATGCAGAAGATGGTGACGCGGGGCTTGCCCTCCTTCGTGTAATACATGCGCTGGATGTCGAGCGGTTCGCCCTCCAGCCAGGTGCTGAAGCCGGGGGAGGCGAGCAAGTTGTTCAGCTTCATCGCCAGCGGCGTGCGCTTGGACTCGGGCATGAAGCTGTCGAGATCGACGACACCAATCTTCCGAATCGGCGGCTGCTGGATGTGTCGAACGAGGTTTTCGAGCGAGATGTTTTGCCCCTTCTTCCAGCAATGCGCGACGATGTTGCTGAGCAGGATGTGTTCGGGCGATTGAATCGGATCGGCTTCGATGTCCATGAGGCCGAGCATCGACGAAACGGTGCTCTCGATGCGGTCGGCGAGCGCCTCGGCGTCGTCCGTGACTTCGGCGGGCGGGCAATTGAGCGAGCTGAGGATCGAGACGGGCAGACCCGCGTTGCTGCCGGGCGTGTAGATGGCCATATCGACCGTCTCGCGCAGCTTTTTGATGCGGTCGGCGCTCTGGCCCCAATCGCCAAGGCCTTTCTGCCACATGGCCGATTGCGCGGCGGCGTAGTCGTCGGGCGACTGGTTTTTGCGGCGTGCTTCGTCCTCATTGATCCACGGGCGGAACTCCTGCGGCGTGAGATTGGGGAAGGTGAGTAGCGCGTTGCCGAGGTCGCCCTTCGGGTCGATGGCGATGACGGGAACGCCGTCGATGGCGGCTTCTTCGAGCAGCGCGAGGCAGAGACCGGTCTTGCCGGAGCCCGTCATGCCGAGCACGACGCCGTGGGTGACGAGATCCTTCGAATCGTAGAGGATGAGATCGTCTTTGATCGATTTGGTAGCGAGATCGTATTCGCGCCCGAGGTAGAAGCTGCCGAGCTTTTCGTATTGGTCAGGGCTGATGGGCATGGTGGTGAGTTGGGTGAGCCCGAGCGTGGCGGGGGAGGGTGGAATTGCAAAATGAGAATTGGAAAATGGCGAATGGTGGCTAGCATGGTGACATGACCAAAGCGCACCAGGAAATCATCGAATTCATGGCTGGCGGCAGCACCAGCGCTGACGTGGCTTCGTTCAAACCTTCTGCCAAGGCACGAAGGAAAGTGGCCGCTTTGATTGCGAAGGAGAAAAACACCGGGCTGCTCCCCGAGGAGAAACGTGAGTTGGACGAGTATATGCAGCTCGAACACCTCATGCGCCTCGCCAAAGCGCGTGCGCGCCAGCTCCTCAGTCGTGAGTGAGTCGCACATTGCTGCTGCGCTCAGGCGCAAAATTGCAGCCCGAGCTTCGCAGCGCTGCGAGTATTGTCTGATTCATGAGGATGACTGCTTCTGGGGTTGCGAAGTGGATCACATCATCAGTGAAAAACACGGAGGTAGCACGACCGCTGGCAATCTGGCTTTCTGCTGTGCGTTCTGCAACCGGCACAAGGGTGCCGACATTGCGACTCTGGATTCACGCAAACGAGTGGTGGTGCTGTTTCAGCCGAGACGGGACAAGTGGCATGAGCATTTCCAGATTCGTGGCCTGCAGGTTGTAGGGCTGACAGTGATGGGCAGAGCCACTGCGAAGCTGCTGCGGTTCAACGACCCGGCCCGATTGGAGGAACGGGCAGCCATGGCTTCACCAAAGGCCTGAGGCGTTGCAAATACCTGCCCGCGGCGCAGGATGATAGGCATGCGCTCCGCATTTTTGCTCTTCATGACTGCCTCCACTCTCGCTGCCGATGTTTTGACGTATCCCCAGACCCGCAAGGAGGACGTCGTCGATGTGCATCATGGCGTGAAAATCGCTGATCCGTATCGCTGGCTGGAGGATGACAATGCGGCGGAGACGAAGGCGTGGGTGAAGGCGCAGAATGCGGTGACGTTCGATTTTTTGGAGAAGCTGCCGAAGCGGGAGGCGATTCAGCAGCGGTTGAAGGAACTGTGGAATTACGAACGCGTGGGGCAGCCGTTCGAGCGTGGGGGACGGTGGTTCTTCACGCACAACTCGGGCTTGCAGAATCAGGCCGTGTTGATGACGACGGATTCGCTGGAGGGCGAGGCGAAGGTGCTGCTCGATCCGAATGCGATGTCGGCGGATGGGACGACCTCGCTGTCGGATTATGAGGCGAGCGAGGATGGCAAACTCATCGCGTATGGCGTTTCGGAAGCGGGGAGCGACTGGACGACGATCCGCGTGCGCGACATCGCCACGGGGCGTGATTTGGACGATGTAGTGAAGTGGGTGAAGTTCAGCGGTGTGTCGTGGTTGAAGGACGGCAGCGGCTTTTTCTACTCGCGCTATGATGAACCGAAGCCCGGTGCGGCTTTGACGGCGAAGAACGAGTTTCACAAGCTCTACTTCCACAAGCTGGGCACGACGCAGAGTGACGACACGCTGATCTACGAGCGCAAAGACGAGCCGAAGTGGGGCTTTGGCGGCAGCGTGACAGAAGATGGCGAGTATTTGATCATCCAGGTGTGGCTGGGCACGGAGCCGAAGAACCGGGTGTTTTACAAGAAGATCGCCGGTGATGGGCCGGTGGTGGAGTTGCTCAACGACAACGACGCGCGCTACTCCTTCATCGACAATGGCGGGCCGGTGTTCTACTTCCGCACGGATTTGAATGCGTCGTGCTTCCAGGTCATCGCCATCGACACGCGCAAGCCGCAGCGGGGCTTTTGGCGCATCGTGGTGCCGGAGGTGCCGAAGGTGCTGCTGGAAGGCGTCAGCACGGTGGGTGGGCAGATGTTCTGCGAGTATCTGCGCGATGCGAAGACGGAGGTGAAGTGCTTCGATTATGACGGGAAGCTGATTCGTGACGTGAAACTGCCAGGCATCGGCTCCGCAGGCGGCCTCTGGGGGCATCGCAAGGATACGGAGACGTTTTTCACCTTCATGGGCTTCACTGAGCCGGGTGCGATCTACCGCATGGATTTGAAAACCGGCGAGAGCAGGCTGTGGCGGAAGCCCGAGGTGAAATTCGACGGTGCGGGCTACGAAACGAAACAGGTCTTCTTCAACAGCAAGGACGGTACGCAGGTGCCGATGTTCATCGTCCACAAGAAGGGCCTCCCGCTCGACGGATCTAATCCGACGCTGCTGTATGGCTACGGCGGCTTCAACATCAACATGGTGCCCGGATTTTCCGTTTCACGCGCTGTGTGGCTGGAGATGGGTGGCGTCTTCGCGATGCCGAATCTGCGCGGTGGCGGCGAGTACGGCCGCGAATGGCATCTGGCGGGCGTGAAACTCGGCAAGCAGAACGTGTTCGATGATTTCATCGCCGCAGCGGAGTGGCTGATCGCGAACAAATACACCTCACGCGAAAAATTGGCGATTCAGGGCGGCAGCAACGGCGGTTTGCTCGTCGGCGCGTGCATGACGCAGCGTCCCGATCTTTACGCCGCCGCGTTGCCTGCCGTGGGTGTGCTGGACATGCTGCGCTTCGAGAAATTCACCATCGGCTGGGGCTGGAAGAGCGATTACGGCACGGTGGAGAACGGCGCGGAGTTCAAGGCGCTGCTCAAGTACTCGCCGTATCACAACTTGAAGTCCGGAACACGCTATCCGGCGACGCTCGTGCTCACCAGCGATCACGATGATCGCGTTGTGCCCGCGCACAGCTTCAAGTTCGCCGCACGCTTGCAGGAAGCTCAGGCCAAGGACGGGCCGCCAACGCTGATCCGCATCGAAACGAGCGCCGGGCATGGCGCGGGCACGGCGCTGAACAAGACGATCGAGAAGACGGCGGACGAGTGGGCGTTTCTGGTGCGGGTGCTGGGAATGAAGGATTGAGGGGCTGGTGAAGCAGTTTTCCATCAAGGAATGTTGCCGGGAGTGGTGGGGTCAATGGACTGATCCTCAATGGAAATACGTTTGCAGGACTTTCCACCTCAGCGGTGTGGAGCACGGGAGCAGTGAAAAATGTATTGGTCACCAGCAATTTCTGCTTGGATTGTGGCCGCAAACTTGCTAAGAACGGTGCGTGGTTCCCCTTTGAGCATAAATCGGGAGTGATCATCAAAGACAACCTCAACCAGACTTCCCCTACCGATCCCTGACGTTATGCTTGATGTACAGCGCTTTCGTGGAGCCACCCACCGCGAGGAAATTAATTTTGCGCGCAAGTTCATGTGGGCGCACATGATTTTTGGGGCGGTGGTGATCACGATGTTTTTGTTTCATGAGATTTTCTGGTGGTTTGCGGGTGCCACCCTTTGGTACACCTTGAGCCTCGCAGTGATGTATGGGTTCATGAATGAGCGGAAGTACTGCCGCTGGCTGCTGGCGCTGGTCTTTCTGGCGGGAGCAGGCGCGGGGGTGCTGTTCATCAACCATGTGTTTCCCGGCATAAAGCCGCCACGCGGTCCGCTGATTCCGCATGTGGTCGTGCCGATCTGGGTGGGACTGGCCAATCTGACCTATGTGATCGGAGCGCTGTTTCTGCTGTTTAACCCGAGCATCAGACGTGCGGGGCAGGTGGGATTCACGTTATGGTGAAGCTGAGTTGATAGTGGCTGGTTGATAGTTGATGGCCTGAACATCAGCCGTTTGCAAAGTTCTCAGCGTTCCACGCCGCAGGAGAATGTGGCTTTCACGCGCAAGACCCGAAATATCAGGCCATCAACCATCAACTGCCGTTTCTGGTGCCTTGATCTGTTCACGGGCGTGACACGGCCGCTATTTCTTCCGGTCGCGCAGTGCGCCGGTTTTGAGGCGCAGACCGTTGAGGCGGATGAAGCCGGTGGCGTCGTCCTGGTTGTAGGCTTTCGTGGGATCGGCCTCCATGGTGGCGATCTGCGGGTTGTAGAGGCTGAAGATGCTCTTGCGGCCGGCGGCGATGATGTTGCCTTTGTAAAGCTTGATGCGCACGGTGCCGCTGACTTTCTTCTGGCTCTCGGTGACGAGCGCCTGGAGGGCATAGCGCTCTGGCGCATACCAGAAGCCGTTGTACACGAGCGTGGCGTACTTCGGAATGAGGCTGTCGCGCAGGTGCATGACTTCGCGGTCCATCGTGAGGCTTTCGATTTGCCGATGGGCGAAGTGCAGGATGCTGCCGCCGGGGGTTTCATAGACGCCACGGCTTTTCATGCCGACGAAACGGTTTTCCACCATGTCCACACGGCCGACGCCGTGCTTGCCACCGAGTTTGTTGAGCAGCTTCATGACGCCGAGAGGTGAGAGCAGCTTGCCATTCACAGCGATGCAGTTGCCCTTTTCGAACTCAAGGATCACAGTTTCGCCTTTGTCGGGAGCGTCTTCGGGGAAGACGGAAAGCGTATTGAAGTAGCCTTTGTATTTGGGGTCGCTGGCATCGAACCATGGGTCTTCGAGGATGCCGGCCTCGTAGCTGATGTGCAGGAGGTTGCGGTCCATCGAGAAGGGCTTCTTGGCGCTGGCCTGTACGGGAATGCCCTTTTCTTCGCAGTATGCGATCATTTCGGCGCGGCCGGGGAACTGCGTGCGGAAGCGTTCGTCACGCCAAGGAGCGATAATTTCGATTTCGGGGGCCAGGGCGGCGGCGGTGAGTTCAAAGCGCACCTGGTCGTTGCCTTTGCCGGTGGCACCATGGGCGATGAAACCGGCCTTTTCGGCCTTCGCGATCTCCACCATGCGTTTGGCGATGAGGGGGCGGGCGATGCTGGTGCCGAGGAAGTATTCGCCTTCGTAAATGGCTCCGGCCTGGATCATCGGGTAGATGAAATCGGTGGCGAACTCTTCCTGGAGGTCGTCGATGTAGATTTTCGAGGCGCCGGTCTTCTTGGCCTTGGCGTTCAGGCCCTTCAATTCGTCGTCCTGGCCGACATTGGCGCAGAAGGCGATGACTTCGGCCTGGTAGGTGTCTTTGATCCAGGAGAGGAGGACGGAGGTGTCGAGGCCGCCGGAATAGGCGAGGACGATTTTTTTACTCATGGGAGTTGGGGATAAGAAAGGGCGGAAATGCGGGCGGCGAGAATACGGGTGAATGCGAAGGTGTCGAGGGCGGGGGCGGATTTTTTGGGGGCGCGGGCAGGGCTTACGCACCAAAACTTCGGACTCAGAAAGCCTGATCAATTGCCGCAGATTCAGGAAAACCGCAGATTTCCAAAGCAGAAAACTATCTGTGGCTTCCCTGAATCTGTGGCTCAAACCAATTCAGGAGCGGAAACTAGATTCATCAGGTGGCTGGTGCGCGCAGCAACTGGCCCGGTCTGCCGGTTTTCCCTTGGAATTGAACAACTGTTTGCGTGGGCACCGCCGCGATGCCCAAAGCGCGTGAACCGAAGCCGCAGGGTTAAAACTGCAGGTCTGCATCCACCGAGACCGCCCAACCGCCGCATGGAGCCCCCGCCATGCGGCGGTTTTTTGTGCGTTGGGTTCAGCATGCCGCGACAGCGGCCCAATCTGCCGTTTGGGAGCTGCCGGCGTGTAGGGAGCGCGGCGCACCCGGCCAGGAATTGAGGGCGGCACCTGGGTGGGACGGCAATCGGGCAGCCGAAGGGGAATGGGAGGAGGCGGAGAGCGGCTTGAGTGGCTGGCGAAGAGGAAAAATATTAACTTTACTGTAGCAATATTTTATTTTAATGGAATAAAACCATAATTCCCATAAAATAGAGCTACTTCACCCCCCTCAATTGCATTCCTTTACATCCATGACCTGCTCTTCACCCAGTGCTTCAGGATCGACGCCTGTGCTGGAGGAATGTGTGATTGCCCGAACGCCGTTGCCGAATGACGCGGCCCCAATCACGGTGTGGCGTCGCTCAGGGGTGAGCCGTCACATCTGTTTGCTGGCAGCGCTGGCAGTTACTTTTCTCACCAGCGCCACCAGTGAGCCGCCTGCGGCCAAAGTCGGCATGGCTGCCGCTGACAAGCTGCCAGCGGGCGTTTCCAAGTCTGATTGGGAGGGTGTCCGCGCTGCCTATGAGGCCGGGCAGCATGCTTTCACCTTGGTGGACGGTACCTGGCAGGCGCACAATCCTGGACAGCAGTGGGTGACGAAGTTTGACGGGAGGGGCTTCCACACCACCCCAAAGAGCGGCGGCTGGGAGTGGGGGCTGATGTTGCAGAGCTATGGCTTCGGAAAGGCGCAGAAGGAGGTAACGGGCATACCGCTGGTGGCCACCCAGGGCCAACGCCTGAGCTACCAGTGGGATGCGACGGTGCAGGAGTGGTTTGTGAATGATCTGCGCGGCTTGGAGCACGGCTTCACGGTGGCGCAGCGGCCTTCCCAGAAGGATCGGTCGGATTGGTCGGATCGGACTGATCGGTCTGATCTCAGCTTCACCCTCGGCACACGCGGCAATCTCCAGCCTGCCATCACCGCCGATGCCCTCGGCGTGGAGTTTCGTGATGTCAGCGGCACCACGGTGCTGAACTACGTCGGCCTCAAAGTCTGGGACGCGGATGGCAAGGTGCTGGCCTCACGCTTTGAACCCGCAGGCACCAACGCCGTGCGCCGCCTCGTCGATGAAAGCACGGCCCGTTACCCCATCGCCTCACCCACGGCTGACTTCGGCGACTTCGCCATGGTCGGCAGCGCCTGCGGCACTCTACTTTCCACGCTGAAAATTGGTGCACTTACCGATACCGAATCCGTCACCGCTACCGACGCCACCGCCACGGGTGATGACCTGACCGGCAGCGATGACGCAGACGGCGTCACCCTCCCAGCCAGGGTTTCGCAGGGCGCAACCAGCAGCATGACGGTCAACGTCACCCACACCACCGGCGCCACGGCGGCCAACGTGGACACCAGCGTGGCGGTGCCATTGGGTGCGTTTGTCGGCAATATGGCTGCGCGCTTCCGGTTCACGTCCAGCGCCGCCACCACTGTTTCGGGCACGGCAGGCAGCGGCGAAAAGGAGGACTACCTCCTGCAAATCTGCGCATCGGCACCGTGCGGCAAAACTTTCGTAAGCAAGAACTGACATGAAGTACCATCTAAACAGAGCACCAGAGCGGATTGCAGATGGCTCGTTCTCCGGCCTCCGTGCATTGCTTGCCTGCCTGCTTCTCACCTCCGCAGCCCAGGCAGCGGTGGATTATGGCGACTACTCGCCCTTTGGCAGTGCCAGCAGCACGGTGCTCAACACGCTGAAAATCGGCCCTCTTGTGGACGGGGATGCCAGCAACACCACCAACGCCACCGCCACGGGTGACGATACCACCGGGAGTGATGACGAGGACGGCGTAACGGTGCCCGCGACCATCACAAAGGGAGCAACTGGCAACACCCTCACGGTGAATGTGACCAACACCACGGGCTCCACGGTCTTCCTCAACATCTGGATCGACTTCAACCGCAACGGTGTGCTCACTGATTCGGGTGAGCAGATCACCAATAACACGACTGTTGCCAATGGCACCTCGAACTCCAACCGGACGTTCAACTTCACCGTCCCAAACAATGCCTCGCCCGGCACCACCGGGGTGCGCGTGCGGCTCACTTCCACCAGCAGCCCGGGCCCGATCGGAGTGAGCGGCAATGGCGAAGTGGAGGACCATGTGACCACGACGGGCGGCACCGTGCTGTGGTTGATTGACGAAGACCACACGATCTCTGCGGCCATGCACCTGTGGTCGTTTGACAACTACACCAATCCCGCCGCGACCTCTCATGACTATGGCCGGCTGAAGTATCGCCGCCCCTCCGACCCCACCGTGCGTGACATTGAGGACGCCGGGGACATCGAGTCCATGGCGGTGAACCGCTTTACCGGCGAGGCCTACATCCTCTCCACCGAACGCTTCAGCGGCGCCCCGGCAAACACCCAGTCGCTTTGGATCTACAACCTCAACGATGCGGCGGCGAACGCCGGCAACATCATCCTCACCCTGCTCGGCCACATCCAGCAGCCGACCAGTGGCGGGGCCATTGAATGCCTGGCCTACGACCCCGGCACGAAGCGCTTCTACACGGCTGATCCGCGTGATAATAATCAGAACAATAGCACCACCACGGACCGCCTTTACTACCTGGACATTCGCAACCTCAATGCCAATCCCATGCTCGCCTCCACCCTCACACTGGTGGGTGACATCGCTGGTCAGAGTCAGGTGGATCGCTACACCGACGGGCTAGAAATGACTGCTGACGGCAGGCTCTACGCCGTGGATGGCACCGACGATCATGTGTATGAAATCAGCCCCACCACAGGTGCCATTCTCGCGGTTTCGGACAATAACATTGTCGGTGGCGTGAGCGGTGGTTCGGTGGATGTGGAGACGCTGGCCTGGGACGACGTGAACAACCGCATGATCGCCGTGGACAACAGCGGCTTGCGCTTCATCGAGGTGACGCTGGGCAGCAACGGCAGCAATGTCTTCCTGGCCAACTTCTACCCTGGGGTGCCGGGGATGCCGAGCACTGCCGACCTGGAGGCCTCCGCCATGTATGACTCCTACCCGCCGAAGCCCAAGGTGGGTGTGGGCAACCTGGTGTTCAAGGACGCGAACCTCAATGGCCGTTACGACAGCGGCGAGGGCGCCGACGGGGTGGCGGTGGAGCTGTATGATTCGGGTGACACGCCCGGCACGAGCATCCCGGTGGCGATCACCACCACGGCGGGCGGCGGCTTGTATGCCTTCACCACGCTAACGGAGGGCAGCTACTTCATCCACATCCCGCTGCGCAATTTTGCCGCTGGTCAGGCGCTCGACGACTACGAGTCAGTGCCCGGCACCGCCACTGGCGATGACAGTGCCACCGGAGAGGACGGTGTGGATGCCGCCTCGCCAAGCACCACCGGCATCAGCACCGCCGTCTTCACGCTCATGGCGGATGCTGAGCCGACCGATACCGCCACTGAGACCGGCGTGAGCAAGACCACGGATAATGCTGATGACGATAACACGGACCTCACCGTGGACCTGGGCTTCCGTTACCCGCCACAAAGCATCGGCAACATGGTGTGGACTGATGCCAATGTGAACGGCGTCAAGGACGCCGCCGAGGTCGGCATTTCCGGCGTCGGCTTGCAGCTCTTCCGCAGCGGTCAAAATCCCCTGAGCGCCACGCCCACCGCCACCACCACGACTAGTGCCACCGGTGCCTACGTGTTTAACAACCTGGTGCCCGGCCAATACTTCATCTACATCCCCACACCGCCCGCTTCCGCTCCGCTGAGCACAAGTCCCACTGTGACCACGGACAACAGCGTGGACAATGATGACAACGGCACCCAGACCGCACAAGGGCAGCCCGTGACTAGCCCGGTGATCACACTGACTTCGAACGGTGAATCCATCGCTGACGGCGACACCAATTCGAACACGGACCTGACCTTGGACTTCGGTTTCCGCACCTGCCCGGCCATCACCATCTCGCCTGCCACACTGGCAC